>JAEWIR010000011.1 GCA_023386965.1 Bacteroidota bacterium | reverse complement strand
CCATATTCCGGTCGGTGGAATCAATTTTAAAATGAAGCACATATTTAAACCGGTTCTGCGACTGTACGATACCGCAGAGCAATAATATTAAGAGGGGTATTAACTTTTTCATAACAACCGGTAATTTTTATGTTTGATAATTAAAGATAACAACACTATATAGATAAAAGGCACGACGTTCAAAAGGCTAATGTTTGAAAAGGAGTATTTCTGCCAGAAGTTCCATTCGGTTCTTACTTATCAAATGTAAATTATTGGTACATCTGTATTAAAAGGAAAACAACCCTTTTTTTCAGATAAAATGGTATTTAAACTTCAGAATGCAGTTAGGCGGCGTAAAGACAGCTCATTGGTCCAGTACAGACTCACCACCCTTTAGCGTGATCCTCCAAGTTTTCCTCCTCATTCTTCGCTATCCCGCCTATTGCGCAGATTTTTATCTGTATGAATTTAGTTACTGCTCGTGCCATAATCAAGCTCGGATTTCTTAAAGCTTTTATTCTCCCGCTGATCGCGCAGATTTTTCTGATATTATTCTGCGAAAGATGTGCTTACTAACTGAATTTGAAATGCTCTTTTATTTTGCGGCAGCAAGCCAGTCTGAGACGATTTCCGACAATTCTTGCCGGTGGTCTTCTATTTCCTGCAGTGTCTTAAAGGTGATTATGGCCCGGTCATTCTCCTTCCACTCCAGTAATTTACTGTTATGTTTAATAAGTCGATCTGGAAGCTGCTCCATCTTTTTTGCTCCGCGGTGGAAGATGAGCAGAATGCGCCTGGAAACCGGATGTGTTTTCATTGTAATCCTGTCTTCACCACCCACACTGTAATTGGGCCCGTTCCACTTTATATTCTCGGTGAGTGTTTCATCTGCAGACAGAATGATATTCCGTAACCGATCAATACCCGCTCTTGAAGGGTGATGCAGTTGGTCAAGGAATGCAGTGACTTCTTCGTTCAGATGTGTTTTGCCTGTCGACATAGGATCGTTTGATTAAATGATTTCAGTTTCAGCAAAAAAGAGCACCATCATCTCAGCTGTCGGTTCATAAATATAATGATAATTCCGCTCAGGCTGTTTGGTTTACTTTATGAAATTACATTCAACTTTCAAATAAGTGTGAGCAGATATCCCAATAGGGAACCTCCCAGTACAACAAACGCACTGTTCAGTTTTCGGTAACCAAAAGCAACAAGAATGCTAACTATGGCAATCAGAATGGTGCGCCATTCGGTAAGGGATTCCGCTGCCATATCTATACAGATGGCTGCAATCAGTGCTACAGAGGCTACGTTTACTGCATCCAGGAATGCCGGGAAGAGCTTGGAGCCGCGCAAAAATTTAATAACAGGACCAATGAGTGCCACAAATACAAAAGAAGGCAGGAAAATGGCCAGGGTAGAAATGATGGCACCACTGATTCCATTGATCTGATAGCCGATAAAGGTAACCGAAGAAAAGACGGGTCCCGGAGTAAACTGGCCAACAGCAATGGCATCAATGAGCTGCTGGCGGCTGAGTAGTCCGGTAGCTACCAGCTCAGTGTCCAGAAAAGCAAAAAGTACATAACCACTGCCGTAAAGTACAGCGCCAATCTTCAGGAAAATCCAGAACAGACCGGTATTGGCAGCAGAAAAAAACGTGGGCACCGGCACCGTCAATAAGGTTAAAGGGATCAGACTCTGAAAGCCCCTTTTACCGGCGTTCTGCAGCCAGGCCAGTATAAGAGCCGAAATGCCGGCGCCAAACATCAGATAGATTTCGCTTATGCCTGCCAGCGCGCCTGTAAGGACTACCAAGCTAATGACGATGAGCGGTACAGATTTCAGTGACGTACGGGCCAGGGGAAAAACAGCACCGAGGATAATGGCGATTATAGCAGGTTTTACTCCGTAGATAAACGGCTGAACTTCCGGAAGCTGTCCGTACTGTCTGTACAGCCAGGCAAAGATTCCGGTAACCAGCACAGCAGGCAGGATAAAGCAGATTCCGGCGGTGAGCAAGCCTTTCCAGCCCCCTTTTTCGTGGCCGATATGAATGGCCAGCTCGGTACTGTTAGGGCCCGGAATCAGATTGGTGGCACCTACGAGGTCCAGGAAGTGGGCTTCGGTGAACCATTTTCTTTTCAGAACTACTTCCTCCCGCATCATCGCGATGTGCGCCGCCGGCCCGCCAAAGCCGATAATACCAAGCTTCAGGAAGACCGCGGCAATTTCTCTCAGTGTGTTTTTTTTGTCCATCCCGCATTTATCAAATTATCCAGGGACCAGCGGCCACCGCCTTTCATCAGTAAAAAAATACTGCCCAACAGCATAGCCCAGTCCGTTCTGGCGGCATGCGCCATCTCCCAAAAACCTTTTTCAGTCAGGATTTCCATTTTTGTGGTGGTTAGGGCGACCACCATAATGATTATCAGCGGAACGCCAGCGAGTCCTGTAAGCAACCCGAGCAGAATTAAAACGCCGCAAATGATTTCCAGACCGCCGACCAGATTTCCCATGAATTCCGGCTGCGGGAAACCGATTTTTTCAAACCTGCCGGCACCGCGCACTTCAGGAAACAGGAATTTCTGCAGACCTTCGGACAGGAAAACGGCGCCCACCATTAACCGTAGCAATATCGTCGATCTGGAGAAGTCTGTTTGTAACAACTGTTTTCTCATTTATGATTATTCTGAAGTTTTGTAGGTTCAAATTTACGAATATGCGCTGTTTGATTTGCTTACAGTAAAATAAAGAGGTAAAGAAAGCAGATGGTCAGCTTCACATCAACGTAAACAAATTCCAAAAAGCAAGCAGAATAGAACTTACTGCCAAAAGTTTGTAGATCAACTGTTGCTGCATCAGGAAAATCCAGCCGGCCGCTGAGGAAGCAAGTATAAAGAAGAACGCCGAAAATTTTGAGTTGAAAAAGGGTTGCAGGAGATTGGGGAAGTGGTTGATATAGGCGTCCCTCAGTTCCGGAAAATCACCCTGATAATTGATCTCCCAAAAGATCATCCAGTCCAGCAGCGCCAAAAGGGAAGCCAAGAATAAAACAAAAGCTAGTATGAGGGAAGGTTTGTTCATATTATATAACTAGGGGCTGCTTTAGTAATAACAGAATTTATTCTCGAATCCTTTCGATGCGTCAAAGGCTGCTTTTGGCAAAACGTCGTAAGAATGCAAAGATGGTTTCCAGACTGGTGGCGGAGCCGGGCGGTCTTTGGGAAAAATCGTACCAAAGGGCCATTTTTTCCCACGGGAAACGGCTTGGCGAAGTGCGGGCTAATGCAAACTGAAAGTCGGAAGAAAAACTGCGGATGTTCTTAACTGAATGCTCAAAGAATTCCTTTAACCCCGTCTTTTGCCAATTCTATGTTTTACGACGATTTTTTTAAAGAATTATCCAGTCTTTTATGGCAATTTGTTTCCATTCGTTATTAATTTTTTTGAAAACGACTAAAACATAACCATAATATTCTTCTGGTATTTCATTTTCAAAATATTGCTCTTTGTTTGCATCAATATAAATAAATGCAAAATTATTATCACTTGTATAAACAGGTTTTGTAACATAAAAAAAGAACTGATTTTTCTTATTCAGTTTTTCTACAGTAAAGAAATTTTCCCCTTTTAAATTAATTTTTGATTTTTTTTGAGAAAGGCTTTCGATACTTAAATTTTCTTTCTCCTTATCATTTAATAAAGAATTCAATTCGAGGTTTGAGAATAAATATTTTGAAAAATATGAATTGTGCTCATCATTTTTAATCTGATTCATCATTTTTTCATCATTAATATTCAAGCCTTTTATGTAAAATGTGTCTTCGTACCAAGAAATTGTTTGATTTCCAATTTGAAATTTCTTTGGAATTTTATCTCCAAATAATGTCAAAAACTTAAAATTATTTTTATTGTAAAAGCAATTTTATAAAGTTCAAAATCTGCATTTTGAGAAAAGCAAATTGAAAAAGTTATTATACTTAAGAAAGTTAGAAAATTGGTTTTCATAGACGTAGTTTGGATAAAATGTCGTACAACGGTTTGCCGCTTGGCGCCGTTTTTCTGTGTTGCGCCTGCGGCAGAAAAATGGATCTAAGCGTATGTTACGCACTATTGTTAATTCGGTTTGCAGATTTTTTCGATAAACTTTTTGACTTCAGGATATTTTTTGTCTGCTTCAGTAATTAATTCACTCATTTTTTTTGTCCCTTTTATTTTGAATAAGCCTACCATTCCATTTTTTGCTTGTTCACCAGAAAAATCAATTTTCACTCCTTCTTCTAGATTATTTTCATTTTTCAATAAATCAATATTGTACAGGATTCCTTTTTCTTTAAAAGCTGCTGCCTTTACTTTTTGCTCTAGCCTATTAAACTTAAAAGTTGAAAGTTTAATTTTTTTCATTAATTCCGTCGATAAATAATGAATTAATTCAGGATAAACAAAATCCTCAATTTCATAATTACTTTTGACTTTACTTGCCTTTACATCTTCAATTATCGGAAGCTCTCCAAAGCAATTTGGAATAAATTCAGCGTTAACTTTAATGTTTTTTAGAGAGTGTAATTTCCCTTGAACTCTACTGTATTCTTTTCTTCCTTCCTCATCGTTATCAAATATTACCCTAATCTTAGGCTTGAATTCTCTATCCTTGTAAAAATTGTTGTAGAATTCGAGATATTTGTCAATTTTACTTGCACCACCTGAATGTATGATATTTGGAATATTAAGGCCGAAATAATTACCAATTTCAGTTATATACTTCTTATCTGATTCACCTTCAACAATAATATTATAATTGTCAAGTAGTTCAAAATCATCATCTGTTATTCCTAAATATTCTCTAATTTTTTTCAAGCCATTATCTTCTTTTAAGTCAATCAAGCACGTATTTAAAGGATGATATTTAGCTTTAGTTCTTTGATAAAATATTTCTTCTCCAATTTCTAAATCTAACAAAAAGACATTATCAAGTTTGTAGCAATCAATAAATGTTTGAGAATGCGAAGTGATCAAAACTTGGTTACTTTTTGCAATGTCAAGTAAATGGGAATGTAATTTTTTTTGCAACCCCTGATGTAAATATACATCTGGCTCATCTATACAAAGTACTACACTTTTTTTCTTCAACTTAGAGATCATTTTACTATGCAAAAGAATATAACCTAGTCGTTGAAGACCAGAGCCTTTTCCTTGAATATTTCTATTAGACATATCATTTAGATAAAATTCCACATCTTCTGAAATTAAGTCTTTAAATTTTTTGACATCTGCAGTGTTCTCGAAGCTAACACTCCAATTTTCATTAAATTCTTTAAATATTGGATTTATTTCTGTTGCCAGTTTATTTAATATTTCAATTAAGCCACTGGTATAATTGTCGAATGATTCTTTAAGTTCTTTTTTTAACCCACTAAATCTAGTTTTTTCGTATTCCAATTCATAGACGTCGTCAATAAGATTATTTATGAGTTTAGGAAATGAAATATTAATGGCAGGTATGAAGAAAAATGCTATTTGATTTAAAATTTTTGGTATCTCTTTTGAATCCTGAGTAATCTTTTCTTGCTTTCCGTCATTAATTGTAATTTTTTCTATTTGTTCATTTTCAACACCTTCAACACCAAACTCCCTTTTAATAATATATTCGTTGTCATTTTTAACAAATGTTAAAATAATTTCAGGATAGGTTGCTCCACCTCTTGAACCAAGTTTATGATTAGGAACATCCTCTTTCAAAATATATTCACTTGGATTAAAAAAAATATTTAATGCCTTTAAAACATTTGTTTTACCAGAGTTATTTGCTCCACAAATAGTAGAAAAGTTATTGTCAGTATTTAATTCAAGTTCTAAGTCTAAAATAGACCTGAATCTTTTAATATGTATTCTTTTTATTTTCATTGATTATGTCTTTTACACAATTGTGCATAACGGGCCGCGTATTGGCGATGGGCGGGACTTTTAGCACCGAACTTTAATCGAAGAATAAAAGTTGAATTTTGCACAAAAGGTGAACCGAAGAACTGCCGTTGAACTTTGCAGTTTCGCCCCACTATTGCAAAACCCTTGTTACCTGTAGGTCTTTATTTGAAGTTTTTTATATGATACATTATTCCTTTAATTCCTAAGAAAAACATAAATAAACCAAATAATCCAAAGAAACCAGTAGCCAAATAATTGTTGATTTTATGTTCTTTATTATAATCATCTAAAGATAAATATGTGAAATTTTTATTTTTTACTTCTACAACATTTACACTTTCAGGATGAAGATAGTTTTCAGGAAATGGAATTTTTTCAATTTTTAAAATTTTTGTGTTATATGTTTTATTTTTAACAAAGACAGTAAGAGAATCTCCAGATATATTTTCTTCTAATAATTTTTGTTCGAAAGTTTGACGTAAAGAAACGCTTCCAATTGTAAATTCAATAGTAGGATATTCTTTCAGTTTTATTATTAATGTTCTATTTCCTCTTCGTCCTTTTTTTGTTTTAATTTCATTTTTTAAAGTTCCTTTTAATTTAGTTACATTTTCTTTATTTGGAAGTTTATCAAAATAAAATTTTCCAGCAAAATAAAGAAGGATAAAACTCGATATTAGTGCAATAGAAATTAGTTTTATATTCTCTTTGGCTGATTTGCTTTCATTCATTTGCGGGATATTGGGAAGACTTACAGCTAACTTCTATATATGTATCATAACGTGATACCTATCTACACAATCTTGTAGGGATAGGTATCACAAACGTCATACTTTTCATTCAAATATATACAAATTAACTGCATTAGGGAAATGCTTATTATGCCCGGCAACCTTCCCCGGCACTTTAAAAATCCTTAAATTGCCCAACTAAAGAATTCCTTTCCAAAATGATGGATAAAACAGAACTCGTGAAAGCTGTTAAAGACCGCCTGGCAGCGAAAGCCGCGACCCTTAATGAACTTATCCGTCAAACCCGCGAAGCCAATTCGGAGACCAAAAGTTCCATGGGCGATAAGTACGAGACCAGCCGCGAAATGGTGGCCCAGGAAATCCGTAACCTGCAGCGACAGCTCAGCGAGGTTCAGAACCAGATGGATGCACTGGCAAGGCTTAGCAGTGCGCCCAGTAAATTGCCGGAACTGGGTGCGCTTGTGGAAACAGGTACGGGACTGTTTTATGTTTCGGCGCCTGTGGGTCATCTGGAGCTAAATGGGAAAAAGATAATGACCGTTTCACCGGAAGCCCCTCTGATAAAAGCCATGCAGGCTTGCAGGCCGGGCGGCACTTTCAGCATCAATAACCGCCTTCAAACTCTTGTTGCCATCCATTAAATTTCCGTAATTTGCACCTTTTTCTTCAGGAAAACAACCTTCAGCCCCATGCAAAACTATCTTGACCTTCTTCAGCATATCATTGACCACGGAACCGACAAAACCGACCGTACAGGTACAGGTACGCGAAGTGTTTTTGGCTACCAGCTCCGTTATGACCTTAGCAAAGGCTTCCCCCTGGTGACGACCAAAAAGGTGCATCTGAAATCGATTATCTACGAATTGCTGTGGTTCCTGAAAGGCGAAACCAATATTAAATACCTCACGGACAACGGTGTCACCATCTGGAACGAGTGGGCGGACGAAAATGGCGACCTGGGCCCCGTGTACGGTGCGCAGTGGCTGAGCTGGACGGGTGCCGACGGTAAAGTGGTGGACCAGATCAGTGAAGTCATTGACCAGATAAAGAAAAACCCGGACTCACGCAGGCTGATCGTCTCGGCCTGGAATGTTTCCGAAATCCCAAATATGGCACTGGCACCCTGCCACGCCCTTTTCCAGTTCTATGTGGCCGACGGTAAACTGTCACTGCAGCTTTATCAGCGCAGTGCCGATGTGTTTCTTGGTGTTCCCTTCAATATCGCCAGCTACGCCTTACTGCAAATGATGGTGGCACAGGTCTGCGGACTGGAAGTGGGGGAATATGTACACACTTTCGGCGATGTCCACATCTACAACAACCATTTTGAGCAGGTTAATAAGCAGCTTTCCAGAACGCCTCGTGCTCTGCCGGTGATGAAGCTTAATCCTGATATCAGGGACATCTTCGGGTTCAGTTTTGAGGATTTCACGCTGGAAAACTACGATCCTTACCCGGGAATTAAGGCGCCGGTGGCAATTTAAACACAGATAAAGATATCCACCGACGTAAATTCGGAGTGATGGGATAAATTTGTTCAATGTTTAGCAGTTAAGAGTATTTTGAGGGGAAGCAGTTTGAACAGTATTTTTTGATTGTTGGTGGGTGAGGATTACTCTGTATGTAACTTAAAGCTGATCTTTCAGACTAATATTCTACATCAAACCTCCAACTATGAATAAAATTGTCACACTTTCTGCTGTGTTTGCTTTTTCTGCGGTATTTGCACAGAGTTTCAATACCCAAAAAATGAACAGCTTTATGCAGGCGCTGGACCAGAACCGGAAATTTATGGGAACGGTTGCGGTAGTGGAAAACGGCAGGACTGTTTACAGTAACGCCTTCGGCTATGCGGATGTAGAAAATAAGATAAAAAATACGCCCGATACCAAATTCAGGATCGGTTCCATCAGCAAAACCTTTACCGCTGCACTGGTGATGAAGGCGGTGGAGGAGAATAAACTGAAACTGGACGACAAACTGTCCAAATTTTACCCTCAAATAAAGAATGCCGATAAAATCACGCTGGAACATCTGCTGAACCACCGCAGCGGAATCAAGGACGTGACTGCATCGCCTACTTATGGGTTGTGGTATAGACAGCCCATTAGCCATCAAGAAATGGTCGAAAAGATTGCGAAAGCAGGAAGTGACTTCGATCCGGCTACCAAAATGAGTTACAGTAATTCCAACTATATCCTGCTGAGTTATATCCTTGAAACCGCTTACGGAAAAAGTTATGCTAAACTCCTTGAAGAGAAAATCACAAAGCCACTCGGTCTTAATAATACCTATGTAGGTAAAGCTATTGATCCCGCCAACAGAGAAGCTTATTCTTACGTGTTCACGGGCAATTTCCTAAAGGATGCCGAAACGGACATGTCTGTGCCCTCAGGTGCCGGTGCCGTTGTATCCACAACCGGTGACCTGCTGAATTTTGCAAACGCGCTTTTCAGTGGAAAAGTGGTTTCGGCGGCAGCCCTAGGAAAAATGATGAAATTAAGTGATGATTACGGGTATGGACTTTTTTCTGTGCCATTCGACGACCTCACGGGCTTCGGTCATACAGGAGGTATCGATGGTTTCAGATCAGCCATGTTTTATTTTCCGGATAACAAGACGACCTATGTCATGCTGTCCAATGGCAGCGCTTTCGACAATAACAGGATCGCCATTGCCGCATTAAGTGCAGCCACCGGAAAAGATTTTGACATCCCCACATTTAAATCAGTTGCTGTAAAAACCGATGACCTGAATAAACTTACAGGTACCTATTCATCAACCCAAATCCCGCTGAAAATCGACGTACGGACCAAAGAAGGCAAACTGTTTGCCCAAGCCACCGGTCAGGGCGAATTTCCTTTGGAAGCCCAAAGTGCAACTGTTTTTACGTTTGAATCTGCCGGTATCGAGCTACAGTTCGATGTTGCCAAAAATGAGATGATCCTGCTGCAGTCCGGAATGAAAATCCCTTTTACAAAAGATAAGAAATGAAGTACCTGAAAATTGTTCCTGACGAAAATTACGACGCAGAAAAACTTCAGGAAATCCTGCTCAACATCAAAGGTGTCGCTACTGTGGAAATGGTTGATGAGGAAAATCCTGAGAGCGAGCTGAAGAAAGCATTTAACAAAAGCAAGGAGCAACTGAAGAAAGGGGAGTATGAGAATATTGTGAATGATATTTTTGACCTCCTCAGTCAACCTAAATCAAAATAATCCAACCCATTTATTTTATATGAAGAAATTAATTGTAGCGGTTTCGCTGCTCGGCATCCTTTTGACGGGACAACTGAGTGCGCAAACCGAAACTTCCGGCAGAAATGAAATCTACCGCGCCACCCATACCAAATCTACAGAACTTAAGCACACCAAACTGCGTGTAAACTTTGATTACGCGAAAGAGCAGATGAACGGCGAGGCCTGGATTACGGCATCTCCATATTTTTATGCATCTGATTCCCTGGTCCTGGATGCCAAGGCCATGCTTATACATGAAGTTGCTCTGGAAAAAAACGGTGCTAGATCTCCGCTTAAATATACCTACAGCAATGACATGCTGAAGATCAACCTGGACAAAAGCTATAACAGAACCCAGGAATATACTGTTTACATAAAATATACCGCCCGACCAAACGAAGTTACCCAAACCGGAAGCGCTGCGATTACCGATGCCAAAGGGCTTTATTTTGTAAATGCTCAGGGCACAGACCCCGATAAACCGGTTCAGATCTGGACTCAGGGCGAAACCGAGGCCAGCTCCGCGTGGTTCCCAACCGTTGATAAACCTAACCAGAAAACCACTCAGGAAATCTATATGACGGTTCCTGATAAGTATGTGACTTTGTCCAACGGTCTGATGAAATCTTCCGTTAAGGACGGCAAAGGAATGCGTACCGACCACTGGGTACAGGACAAAAAGCACGCGCCCTACCTGTTTTTTATGGGTGTAGGGGATTATGCCGTTGTTAAGGACAAATGGAGAAATATTGCTGTTGACTATTATGTAGAAAAGGAATATGAGCCTTATGCAAAGCAGATTTTTGGCAATACACCGGAAATGCTGGAATTCTTCTCCACTAAGCTTAAATATGACTATCCGTGGTCGAAATATGCACAGATCACTGCCCGCGATTATGTATCCGGAGCCATGGAAAACACCACGGCCGTGCTGCACCAGGAAGCAGCGCAGCAAAAGCCTGGTGACCTGATTGATGAAAACCGCTGGGAAGATGTGATTGCCCATGAGGCATTCCATCATTGGTTTGGAAACATTGTGACCACCGAAAGCTGGAGTAACCTTACCGTGAATGAATCTTTTGCCAATTACTCGGAATACCTCTGGAATGAGCATAAGTACGGGAAGGATTACGCCGATTATACACTCATGAAGGCGGTCCAGGGATATTATGCAGATCCGGCAAACATTACCAAAGACCTTGTCAGGTTTAATTATCACTCCAAAGAAGATATGTTCGATGGAGTTTCCTACAATAAAGGCGGTTCCATCCTTCATATGCTCAGGAATTATCTGGGTGATGATGCTTTTTACGCTGGGCTTAATGATTATCTGAAAACCAATGAATACGGTACCGGCGAAGCCTCACAGGTAAGACTTTCGCTGGAGAAGGTTTCAGGTAAGGACCTGAACTGGTTTTTCAATCAGTGGTTTTATGGAAGCGGACATCCCAAACTGTCTTACACAACCACGTATGAGCCTGTAAAAAAGCAGGTAACGGTAACTTTAAGCCAGAACCAGGCAGGTGATGCTTTCGAATTTCCGCTGGCGGTTGATGTTTACGAAAACGGGAAGCCCACACGCCGGAATATATGGGTGGATGCCAAATCACGAAACATCTTTAGTTTCCCTGTAGCAAAGAATCCGGATTTAATCAATCTGAATGCAGACGGCGTATTACTGGCAGAAATTACAGAGAATAAAACTCCGGAGCAGTATTTCATGCAGTACTCCGGCTCCAAGGAGTTTTTAAGCCGTTATAAAGCCGTTGATAATGCTGCAGAGAATTCCGCTCAGGCAGCATCCTTAAAAACCTTAACTGCGGCACTTAAAGATCCTAATTTCCGAATCCGGATGCGCGCACTGGCCGGTCTGGATCTGTCTAAAGCCGATCACAGTAAAGCTGCGCTGGCTGAGGTTGAGAAACTGGCCTCCAACGATCCGAAGACGCTGGTACAGGCTTCAGCGATTTCAGCTTTGGCCAAGACGAAGAATAAGAAGTACCTGCCGGTATTTGAAAAAGGAATCAGTGCAGTATCTAACTCAGTAAAAGCCAGTTCACTGGCCGCCATTGCCGGAATCGATCCCTCGCGTGTAGCTGCCCTGGCCGACAAGATTGACCTGGAAAGCGCTGGCGAAGACTTGATGACTGAGCTTCTGCCACTGATCGTAAAGAATAAGATAGAAAAGCAGATGCACGCCATTGCGTCTACAGTTGCATTTTATCCTTTCATCAAATTCCAGAATCCGGAGTTGGGCACCAGCGCGGAGGAAGGATTCAACTGGATCATGACCTCCGACAATCTGAAAGCTACCGAAAACCTGACTAAAATACTGATGCAGGCCAAGGGGCAGATCGGCCAGAATCCACAGGCGAAAATGATGATCAGCCAAATGCTGAAGGACGGGCTCCAAAAAAAGATGGGCGTGCTGAAAGCCAATCCGGCAAGCCCAACCATCAATCAGCAGGTGGATCTGATCAACAAAGCGATTGAGGCGTATAAATAAAGGTCCTTATCCGTACAGGACGCTCACTTGTTCGTATGAAATTCGGCAGAAATCCCTACCGTTGAGATCGTTCCGAAATGATAAAATGGCTGTTTCACCACTGGTGAGACAGCCTTTTTTTATAATTCATAAGAATAATCCAGTTAAATCGGGAGTAACAATAATTCGCCTCATTCTTAATTGGACTTGTATTCCTGGAAGATGGATACAAAGTTTTAGCTGCCGCTCATGCCGAAAAACAGGCAGAAGCCGAAATACACCGGTTCTTTCAGTTATTCCGTCTCACCCTTTAGATTCACCGTGTCATAAAGATCGGTTCGTCGGTCGCTCATGGTCCGTACGGCGCCATAGTGGTGAAGTTCCTTCAATAAATTCAGGTCTACATCTACGATCAGAGTGGTTTCTGTATTCGGAGTGGCTTCTCCCTTAATGGCATTGGACGGAAAAGCAAAGTCGGAAGGCGTAAAGACGGCCGCCTGACCAAACTGTATGTCCATATTGTTTACCCCCGGCAGGTTGCCTACACAACCCGCTATAGCCACGTAGCATTCATTTTCAATGGCTCTGGCTGCGGCACAGTGCCTCACCCTTGTATACGCATTTTGAGTGTCTGTAAGATAGGGTACGAAAAGAATTTTCATTCCCTGATCGGCCAGGATTCGGGGCAGCTCCGGGAATTCCACGTCATAGCAAATGACCAGACCTACCTTTCCGCAGTCGGTGTCTATCACCTTGATCTCATTACCCCCTTTCATCCCGTAAAATTTCTTTTCATTAGGTGTAATGTGGATTTTCCGGTGCTCGTCTATCTTACCGTCCCGGTGCAGGAGATAGCTGACATTGTATAGGTCATCATTCTCCACAATAGGCATGGAGCCCGCGATGATGTTGATGTTGTAGCCAATGGCCAGCTCCGAGATCTTGTTCTTGATTTCCTCAGTAAGTTCCGCCAGTTTAAGCATACTTTCCCTTTCCGACAGGTGGTTGAACGGTGCCAGAAGAGGTGTGTTAAAGAGTTCAGGAAACATTATGAAATCGGACTTGTAATCGGCCATCACATTCACAAAGAATTCGATCTGCTCGTAGAAGGCATCAATGGTCTTGAAATGCCTCATCTGCCACTGAACAAGGCCCAGACGGATAACGGAATCCTGCATGGTATTGGGCTTGTTGCTGTAATAGATATTGTTCCACTGCAGCAGCACGGCATTTTCCTTGGAATGGAGGTCTTCCGGCAGGTAGTTTTTCAGAATCCGTACGGGCAGAAAGTTATTGGCCAGCTGAAAACTCAGTACAGGATCATAGATTTCCTTATTCCGAACTTTCTGAATGTACTCACGCGGCGAAAGTTCGGCACTGTGCAGGTGGTAGTTCGGGATTCTTCCGCCCACCATAATGGATTTCAGGTTCCGGGTTTCACAGAGCTCCTTGCGTGCATCATATAAACGGCGTGCAAGCCTGAGTTTACGGTATTCAGGATCTACAAAGACTTCAATTCCGTATAGCACATCACCCGTATCCGAGTGGGTGTTGAATGTATAGTTGCCTGTAATTTCTTTATAAGTATGATCGTCGCCGAACATTTTATACTGTACGATCAGCGCCAGGGATACTGCCGCTATTTTACCGTCTACGGTGATGCAGATCTGGCCGTCCGGGAAGATGCGCAGCAACTTCTGTATGCTCTTTTTGGACCAGATACTTTCGGACATGGTTGGATAAGCTTTCTGCATGGTTTCTCGAAGCTCGTCATAGTCTTCAATTGCCAGTGGTCTAATGTCTATCTGCATAAAAAATATTTTTGTGTAATAAGGTTCAATTTACGGTTCCGCACCGACACCCAAAAATTATTCCATAATCCGTTTCAGGTTAAAGAAGTAATTCCTGACCTTCAGAAAATTTCTCACCTGAAATTCGGGTTACCAGCATGGAGGCCACCGTATCGCCGGTTGAATTTAACAGCGTAGCCAAAGGATCAACCAAAGTGCCCAAAATCATAACAGCGGGAATGGCTTCTACCGGCAGCTGGTAAACCGAAATCATCAGCATCTCGCCTACATATCCTCCATTGGGTATCCCTCCGGCTACAATGCTTACAAAGACAGTGATTCCCAAAGCTAAAAGCAGGTTAATGGGGTCAAAAAAATCTTCCCCGATAATCAGGAAAGCCACATAAATCTTGATGATGGACGACATGGACGAACCGTCTTTGTGCAGGGTGCTGCCCAGTGGGATCACGATATTCGCTATGGTAGAAGGTACGCCTATCCTTGATGCGGCCTGCAGATTAGCCGGCATCGTTGCAAAACTGCTGCAGGTGGAAATCGCGGTAAGACCCGGATAAATATTGTTCTTCCAGAATTTCCGGATACCGTCAGTACCCTTGGCCATAAAAGCATAGAGTGAGAAGAAGACAATGAAGTATACCGTACCGGCAGCATAATAAAGACCTAGTGGCTTGGCATAGAACCCGAACAGCTGCGGGCCTACTGTGGCTACCTGATAAGCGAAATAGGCTCCCAAGCCGATGGGCGCAGCCTTCATCACCATCAATAAAAGTTCTTTCATCACCTCGTAACCTGAAGCCAGAAAGAGACTGAACGGCTGACCTGCCGCACCACTTTTGCGTGCCGCCATGCCGGTAAGAACCGCAAAGATGAGCAGCGCGAGCATATTTCTCCTGGAAAAGAGTTCTGTAAATTCGCCCACAGAGAAAAAGCGCACCAAACGGTCGCTCCAGCTGTCGTCTGAGTCAGCTTTAGGCAGCGCTTCGCCGGTTGAAGGCAGCGCTTCGGTGGGGAAAAAGTAAACCACTGCAACTGTAAAAATAGCCGCGATAAGGATGGTAAAAAGAAAAGTGCCGGCCATGCTGAATAGGATTCTTCCAAAGCGTGACTGCTGCTCCAGTGACGCAATGGAGTTGGCCACTGCGAAAAAAACAAGAGGCACCACACTTACAAATAGCAGGTTCAGGAAAATATCGCCCAGTGGCTTAAGATATTCAACTGCTTCGGGCCAGAATATGCCCAAAAGGCTGCCGGCAATTATCCCTGCGAGTAAGAGCAGAATGCCCGAATAGTTTTTCAGCACTGAATTCATAAAGACTTTTTTTCAAAGTTAACGGAAAATATGTTTCAAATTCTTTAATTTTGAGGAAAGCGCGATGAGAAATGGCATATATAGATTACTACAAAATACTTGGTATAGCCAAAACAGCTACGCCCGAGGAGGTAAAGAAGGCCTACCGAAAACTGGCCCGCAAGTATCATCCCGATGTGAATCCGGGCGATAAAGAAGCCGAGAGAAAATTCAAGGAGATCAATGAGGCCAATGAAGTCCTGAGCAATGCCGAGAACCGTTCCAAATATGATAAATACGGCGAACACTGGCAGCATGGCGAAGAGTACGAAAGAGCACAGCAACAGCAGCGGCAGCAAAGGCAGACGCAGGGCGCTGGTGATTTCGGCGGATTTTCAGGTGCCGATTTTGGCGATGGCGAAGATTTTTCAGATTTCTTCCAGAGCATGTTTGGCAGCGGGGGAGGAGGCTTCCGAAATGCACGCGGCTCTGCCTCCGGGAAATTCAGAGGTCAGGATATTTCGGCAGAACTGCAGCTTCATTTAAGGGATGCGGCGCGAACGCACCAACAAACATTTGACATTAACGGCAAGAAAGTCCGGATCACCATTCCGGCCGGGGTTCATGACGGACAGAAGATTAAGCTGGCCGGACACGGAAGCCCGGGGTATAATGGTGGACCGAACGGCGACCTCTACATCACTTTCTCCATTGCCGACGACCCGCACTTCACACGGAACGGTGATGACCTGAGTGCTGAGGTGAAAGTGGATCTTTACACAGCGATGTTAGGAGGCGATGTAAAGGTGAAAACCCTGGACGGTGAAGTAAACCTGAAGGTTAAGCCCGAAACCCAGAACGGTACAAAAGCCCGGCTGAAAGGTAAAGGATTTCCGGTCTACAAAAAAGAAGGTCAGTATGGCGACCTGTATGTCACTTACAATGTTGAGCTGCCGAAACATCTGACGGCGCGGGAAAAAGAACTGTTTGCAGAACTTCAAAAACTTAGGAAATGAGCCAGAGAATATCACGTGAGGAGCTTGTGACGCTCTACAATATAGAAATTACCTTTTTTGATGAGCTTGAAGAATCCGGACTTTTGAAAACGGAAACCGAAGATGAGGTGAAATACCTTTATTATGACGATTTACCTGCGTTTGAACGCTTTGTAAACTGGCATTATGACCTGGAGGTTAACCTTCCCGGCCTGGAAGTCATCAGCCATTTGCTGGAGCAGATTGAAATGCTGCAGGCAGAAAGAAGAAACCTTTTCTACCGGCAAAGTCGCAGTGTTATTATCGGAAATGGAGAAGAATAGCCTCAAACTGTCTGAATATTTCAGCTAATTTACCCGCCCCATAAAATTAAAAAACCCCTTCAGCAAAAGCCAAAGGGGTTTATTTTGAAATCTTACTTTCTGCAAAAATTAATCCAGCCAGCCCATCTGTTTCATCCAGTCGTCGTTATAGATCTTGCCTACATAACGGGAGCCGTGATCGTGCAGGAGCACTACAATGATGTCGTCTTTCGTGAACTTATCCTGCATCTGCTTCAGTGCAGCGATGGCGCTTCCGGCAGAATAGCCGCAGAAAATACCCTCTTCTTTAGCAAGTTTCCGCGCGTAGATGGCGCCGTCCTTGTCTGTTACCTTTTCAAAATGGTCGATGACGCTCATGTCGTAATTTTCCGGCAGAATATCTTCACCAATACCTTCAGTAATATAGGCATAGGCGTTTTCCGGATGGATTTCACCGGTTTCGTGAATTTCCTTCAGGATGGAGCCGTAGGTATCAATCCCTGTAATGTGGATATTGGGGTTGCGCTCCTTGAAAAATCGTCCGCAGCCCGTAACGGTACCACCAGTTCCGGCGCCAGCCACAAAATGCGTCAGTTTACCTTCGGTCTGTTCCCAGATTTCCGGTGCTGTTTGCTCGTAATGGGTTTCGCGGTTGGAAAGGTTGTCATATTGGTTCACATACCAGCCATTTTCGGTCTGCTCAGCCAAACTTTTGGAAACGGAGTAGTAGGAGCGTGGATCGTCCGGCGACACGTCAGTTGGGCAAACAATCACCTCTGCACCTACGGCGCGAAGGATGTCGCACTTTTCTTTCGACTGTTTGTCGTTGGTCACGAAAATACATTTATAACCTTTCACAATGGCGGCCAGGGCCAGTCCCATACCTGTGTTTCCGGAAGTTCCTTCCACGATGGTTCCGCCGGGTTTCAGACGGCCGTCTTTTTCCGCATCCTCAATCATCTTTACGGCCATACGGTCCTTGACGGAATTTCCGGGGTTAAAGGTTTCCACTTTCGCCAATACCAAAGCCGGGAAATCTTCGCCCAAAACTTTATTGAGTTTTACCAGAGGGGTATTTCCAATGGTTTCTAATATATTATTTACAAATTTCATATCTGAACTTTTTTTTATGTGTATTTAATGGATCTGGCCGGCGATATCTTAGAGATCAGATAGCTGGGGAAGATCATAGCAAATGCCGAAACCAAAAGGATTCCTGCCGAAATAACCAATGGGATCAGCGGATTAAGGTCTACCGGAACCGTACTGATATAATAGTTCTCCGGATTAAGTTCTATAACTCCGAAAACTTTCTGAAGACCCAGCAGAACCAGACCGATCAGATTTCCAAACACCAGTCCCGGTACCATGATCAGTAAGGTGTAGTAAATAAAGAGCATCCGGATCTGAGCGTTGCTGGCGCCCAGCGTCTTAAGCAAACCTATGGAGTTGGTACGCTCAATGATCAGAATCAGCAAGACCATAACTATGTTAATAATCACCACAATAAGCATTATGACTATGATGACAGCGATATTATTGTCGAAGATATTGATCCAGTCTACGATCTGCGGATATTTTTCGGTGGCTTTCTCGGTATAGTTCTTCAGGCCCACACTGCGTTCAATTTCGGGGGCTGCAATATCAATGTCATCAACATCTTTCAGGAAAATATCAATGCCGCCCACATCATCCTTTTCCATATCCAGGATTTTGCGCGCATGATTGATGTCGCCCAGGATAAACTGGTCATCAATCATCTTGATGTCGGTCTTGTAAATTCCCACCACCTCAAAATTCCTGTACAGCGGCTGTTGGTTCTGTTTGGAAAATATAGCAACTATGCTGTCTTTCAGTCCTAAATGCAGGTCATTGGCAATCTTCTCAGAAATCACCACACCGTTGTTATAGCCATCTTCGGTAACCTGTGGCGTGGTGCCGCTAATGATGAATTTTCTGAAGCGGTTGTGGTCAAAATCCTTTCCTATACCCTTCATCACCACGCCGGCGAAGTTATGCTCATTCCGGAGGATGCCGCTTGCGCTTACATAGTTCTGTGCGGCAGCCACATCGGGATTGGACCTTATTTTCCTGAGGTCAAGACCATTTTTGTCCAAAACTGAGGAATCGTAGGAAGAATTGGAACGTTTGGATTTTATGTTGATATGTCCGCTGAAGTCGGCCATCCGCAGTTTGATGGCTTCCTTGGAGCCGAATCCGACTGACACTGTGAGCAGCGAAACTATGATTCCCAACGCTACAGAAAGCCTGCCGATAAAGATGATAATCCGTGAGAGATTATTTTTGTTATCTTTGGAAAAAGCTATTTTTTTGGAAAAATATAACGGAAACTTCAAGCAGATGATTTTAGCTGCCAAAATTAGAGATTTAGTTCTTATTTGCCTAATATTTTTAGCAATAAACCCCATAAGTGCCCAAAAGACAGACTGTTTTCTGGCCGCTGCCGACAGGCCTCAGCTTTATCTTCCACTTCTGAAAAGTAAAAATGTAGGTATCGTAACCAACCAAACTGGTCTGCTGAAGGACCGTACACACCTGGTGGATTTCCTGGTAAAGAACGATGTGAATATCAAGTCCATCTTTGCGCCGGAACACGGCTTCCGCGGGACAGCAGACGCCGGCGAGCATGTAAAAAGCGGTGTGGATGCCCGAACCGGCATTCGGATCGTTTCACTGTACGGTAACAATAAAAAACCTACACCCGAGCAGATGAAAGGTCTGGACGTTATCCTTTTTGACATCCAGGATGTGGGAGTGCGCTTCTATACGTATATCTCCACACTTACCTACGTTATGGAAGCCGGTGCCGAAAACAATGTGGAAGTAATCGTTCTGGACAGGCCCAACCCGCACGACGGTTATACCGACGGTCCGGTGCTGAAGGAAAAATTCACGAGTTTTGTGGGAATGCATAAGGTTCCGGTGGTATATGGACTTACCATGGGTGAGTACGGAAATATGGTAAACAGTGAAAAATGGCTGAAAAACGGAGTTCAGGCCAAATACACCGTTATTCCTATGCAGGGGTATCATAAGTACCAGCGTTACGGTATGATGGAGAAACCTTCGCCAAACCTGCCCAATGATAAATCAGTGAATCTATATCCCAGTCTCTGTTTTTTTGAAGGTACCCAGGTTTCCGTGGGTCGTGGTACTGCATTGCCGTTTCAAATCTATGGCTCGCCCTGGACCAAAAATTTACCTTATCAGTTCACGCCCCGGCCAACTGAAGGTGCCAAAGATCCTTTCCTGAACGGTAAGCTTTGTTACGGTGAGGATTTATCAGGAAATGCAGAAGATTTAAGGCGGATCAATCTGTCGTGGCTGCTGAAGGCGCACAAAGAATACAGGAATACGCAGCAGGATTTTTTCCTCAAAAATCTGTTTTTTGACAAGCTTGCCGGAACAGACGAACTGCGGAAACAGATTATTGCCGGAAAATCTGAAGAAGAAATCAGGGCAAGCTGGAAAGAGGGCCTGACAGAATTTGAGAAAATCAGGACCCGATATATTCTTTATCCCAATTAAAATTCCCGTTTATGCGCCGTTTTATTGTCCTTTCTTTTGTCTTTTTACAATGGTTTGCGCTAAGTGCACAAACCTCACTTAATTCCGGCAGAATTACGGCGGAACATTACTATGAGGAAATTCCTTTTGTCTATGAGAACCGCTTTATTATTATTGAGGTGCTTTACAGGGGCAACACAGAAAGATTCCTGTTTGATACAGGAGCTGCAAATGTGCTTTTTGGCGAAAGCAGCGCCAGCCCATCGGGCACCTCCATCAAACTTCTCGACTCCAATAATAACCAGGCTAAGGCGGGAATGATCACCGGTCAGCAGTTCAGGATTGGCAGTCTGGATTTTGACGGTTTGACTTTCATCCATTATCCGGAAGAAAATATCCTTACCAAATGTTTCGGCGTTAAAGGTATTATCGGACCTAATTCATTTGCCAGGTCGGCTCTACAGATTGATTTTGGCAGGCAGCGCATTGTCGTAACCAATGACCGCAGCAAACTGGACTTCAGCAGGCACACACTGTTCCCTATGAACAGCAAGAGCAGGCAGCTGCTTCCTTTTGTCAACTTTAACCACAAGGGCTCAGGTTCGGTAGGGGTGAATTATCTTCTGGACAGTGGCTTCTCGGGTGCCGTCTATCTTGCTGAAGCAGACCGTAAGAAGCTGCAGAAGAAGGATGCGATTGCAGAAACTGAGACCGGACGCGGTACTGTTGCATATTCTTTGTTTGGAAAGAATGATGATCAGAACCTGATGCGCGTACGGCTGAAGAATCCGATGACCTTTGCCGGGCTTTCCCGTCATGACGATTATGTTTTCATCTCCAAAGACAATGACAGTAAGATAGGGAATGAGATCATGGAAAAATTGAACCCTATTTTTGATTTTGACAGAAAAGAAGTCCATTTGCTGGCTACTCCCCAGCAGATGCATGCCGAAAAGAGAAATATAGCTACCGTAGCTGACGGTAAAAAGCTGAAAATCGCTTCACTTTGGGGACCACTCCTAAAAACGGCTTCGGTAGGCGACGAGGTAGTGGCACTGGATCAGATGGCGGTGCAGCCCATGGATCTCTGCACCTCACTGAAAAAGCGCGACGGATTGTTTGCCGGTGTAAAGGTCATTCGGGCTGTAAGCCAAAAGACGGGCAAAACGTACGATTTGCCAGCGCGCTAACTGCAGTCCCTAACTAATCGAAATCATGCGGCGGCCTGTCGCCTTCGTTGCGGTTGCGGTACACAAACCACATACCTATCGTAAGTCCTGCCACGCCTGCTACAGCCGTCATCAATGCGCGCTGCAGCCTGTCACCTTCGGGATTACCTATATAATTCATCAGAAATAGGATGAGGAAGGTTATCGCAGCAACGATCAGAAATCTGTAACTTTTAATATTCATTATTTAATTTTATAAGAGAGCATCACACCGCCGCGGTAAGGCAGCCATTCGCCGCTGCGGTTCCAGCCCGTCAACTCATCATACCGAATCCCAAGGTTTTCGTGGTATCCCTTGTACCGGCTTTGCGCATTTCCGCCGGCTACAAAGAGATCTATATTCCATTTTTCAGACAGCTGAAACTGGTAACCTGCAACCGCACCAATTAAGACAGCATAACCGTCCTGATACAGTTCAGATTTATTATAAACTGGTGAGTTGGGGGTGAGCTGATATGGACCGTCGCCCCAATGGTTCCATTTCTGAGCAATAAACCTGAGCGCGCTGATGTTCAAGCCTACGTACCAATGCCGGAAAGCACGGTCAAAATAATATCTGCCGTCCATACCTAACATGTAAAGCTGGGCCTGGTGACCTGAAAAGGATTTCCATGGAGAAATAAAAGCATCCGCCTGAACCGTAAACTTTTCATTCAGCTGATACTCCGCACCCAGGTTAACCACACCTAAAGGAAGTAGCACGGCGTTTCCTTTTACGTACAGTGAATTGGAATCCTCGGTATCCTGTGCAGAAACAAATGTTACTGCAAAACATAGGAGGGCAAAATAGATTCTCTTCAAACGGTTTATTTTAGTTCGGTTAATAATTTTTCGGCCGCGCTGCTGTCGGCGCCTTTCTGTTTTGCCAGCCTTACAGCGGCTTCAGCATACATTTTGGCTTCCGCTTTCTTGCCGGATTTCTGGTAAAGTTTAGCCAGGATATAGCTGTTTTCGGGAGTTTCACGCATCTGCACCGAACGTTCGGCCCATTGCTGGGCAGCTTTCAGCGCGGCGGGGTCAGTGGCTTTTTCAGAGAAGATCCAGGCCGCCTTCAGTTGCTCCGTAGGATCTGCCTTTAGATTGCTTTGGAAGTAGGCCAGGGCAACTGCCTGATAGGCCGGGAAATTGTCGGCCTGCTCGTAAAAGTCCAGCTTACGGCGGTTCAGTTCCCTCTCGGCAGCTTCCTTTCCAACCAGGGGTTCAGTTTCCTTTAAAAACTGCGTTGTGTTCACGGTTTTGGCTTTCATGTCAACTGAGGTTTCCCAGGATTTCTGGATTTTCAGCTGATTATCGAACTGCTCAAAGGTCTGTGCCGGAAAATGTTGCAGTAATGCACTTTGGTTTTTCTTAAAAACACTGTAATTGGCATCATCTACGCTTTTGATGGCGAACATCAGGTATCCAATCTCCTCTTTGGTAAATTCCGGAGTCTTCTTGTTTTTAAAATACCTCTCCGACGCCTGCTTTGCAAACTCGTAATCGGTCTCTGCATGCAGCTTGATGATGTTGATGAGGAATTGCGGGTCTTTTTCGCCTTTTTCAAAACGGGCTTTCATGGAACCCATATTTTTTACGGCTGCATGGGCCTCTTTACCTAACTCCACAAATGTAGATTCGGGCATATAACCCATGTTTCGCGACACCAGCTGACCGTCACCATTGATGAAGAGAAAAGTGGGGTAGGAGCGTACACCATAACGGGCTGCCAGCTCCAGGCCTTCGCCTTTTTCCATATCAAATTTTCCGTTAATGAAATTGGCGTTGTAGAAATCGCCCACCGATTTCTGGCTGAAGACATTTTTATCCATGAGTTTGCAGGGACCGCACCATACTGCCATGGCATCGATAAAAATAAGTTTGTTTTCTTTTTTGGCCTGCGCCAGCATTTCACTGAAGGTGTTTTTCCGGAACTGTATGCCGTCCTGTGCGGCAAAACTGAGGGACAGGAGCAGCGCAAGAGCTGCAAATATATTTTTCATTCTCTGATATAAAGGTTGGGAAAGCGAAGATAATTAATATTTTTTGTACAGCCATGTAAGTGAATCTCAACTTATATACCGGCAGGGATAAAATTTACAGTCCCCTGCCTGTCTTTTTATGCAGGATTATTTAAGTTGCAGCACATTTAATACACGCTTAAGATTTTTTGTTTGCTGAAACTGATGCAGTTCATTTTAAAAGGAAGTTCCAACTCTGGCAGATGTGTACTTTAACTCTTAACATTCCTAATTACTTAGTGTTTTAAAGACGTTTTTTAGTTTTGAATATTATTTAAAAAAAGTGGCTTTATAATAAAAGAAAAATGTTAATGATTTCATATGAATGAAAAGTGCTTAAAAAATAAATATATTTTTTATTAAAATACTAATATCTGGCATCATTATAGTTTACCTTTGCCTATTCGGTAGATTCATATCGGGCTAAAAATAAAAAAATGAATAAATTATTACTTTTGGCAGTTACGGTTGCCTCGATGTTCGGTTACCAGGCTAGCGCCCAGGCACCAGTACTTGGAGCAGTTTCGAATTTTGCCGTGTTTTCAACCACAGGAGCGGTAACGAATACAGGCTTATCTATTATTACGGGAGATGTGGGCACCAATAATGGCGGACTTACCGGTTTCGGAAATGTGGATGGAGTGATGCATAATGGTGATCTGGCAACCGCCGCCGCCGCGGCGTCACTTACCATCGCTTACAACCAGCTGAATTCTGCTGTTCCTACTCAGTTTCCGGCTGCATTACTTGGGAATGGACAGACGCTTACTGCCGGAATCTACTCCATTGGGCAAAGTGCTACGATCAATGGAATGCTGACTCTTGATGGTGGAGGAAACGCTAACTCTGTCTTCATATTTAAGATTCAGGGATCTCTCTCTTCGGGTGCTGCCGCTCAGGTGGTGCTTAATAATGGTGCTCTTGCCTGCAATGTCTTCTGGAAAGTGGAAGGGCTTGTGGACCTTGCGACAAATACGGCGATGAGGGGAACAATCGTTGCCAACAACGCAGCTATCGTCCTTAATACGGGTGTAACGCTGGAGGGCCGTGCGCTATCCACTACCGGTGCTGTTTCAGTATCAGGCGTTACTATTGCTAAACCTCTGGGATGTGGTTCTCAAACACTTACGGGGCCACTGCCACCGCAGTTAAACAGCGTTGCCTGTTATGCTGTGTTTTCCGGAAACGGAGGGGTTGCCAATGCAGGAGTTTCAACTCTTACCGGTGATGTGGGTACCAATGTAGGGCTAACTACAGGTTTTCAGGCTGGTAATGTGAACGGTACAATACATCCGAGTCTGGATAGCTCTACTGCACAAGCTGCAGCAGACCTTAGTCTGGTGTACACTTACCTGAACATACTTCCTACCGATATTGAACTTCTTTACCCAGCCGTATTTGGTCAGGGTCTGGTACTTACGCCGCATACCTACCAACTGAACGGTGCAACGGTACTTACAGGAAATGTGTACCTGAATGCACAGGGAAATGCTGATGCTGTATTTGTAATCAAAATTAACGGAGCTTTATCTACGAGCACTTACGCTAAAGTTATTTTACAGAACGGTGCACAGGCGAAAAATGTTTTCTGGAAAGTAGACGGAGCTACAGATCTAAGTGATTATGCAGAGTTCAAGGGAACAGTCATTGGGAACAATGGCGCAGTAAACCTTGCCACAGGCGTAGCAGTAGATGGTCGTGTGCTTACCACCAGCGGTGCTGTAACTACTGCCGCAGTTGATGTTCAAATGACGGCGGGATGTGGTGTCCTGGCAACAAGTTCTGCTAACGCTGTTAGCCTGAACGCTAAGCTGTATCCTAATCCCTTCAACTCGGTTTTAAATGTAACTCTGGAAGGGGTGGATAACGGATCCAACCTTAAGCTGTATAACGCGGCTGGTTCAATGGTAATGGATGTGCGTCTGTCACGCATGACAACTGCACTGCCTGTAAGTCTTCCGGCTGGTGTTTACTTTTACCAACTTACCGGTAAGAACGGTAAGCAGCAGGGTGGTAAGCTGATTTCAAAGCCATAATATCATATCCTTAATTACCAATGCCCTGCTTTTTGCGGGGCATTTTTTGTTATGGCGCTTCCGGTGAAGAAACCCTTTTTCACCCACGCTTCCTGATGAAATATGGAAAAATCTTGTTGGACAATGCTCAGGATTTTGGCTCCGCCAATTAATTATCTCCTCCAGTCAACAAAATTCCGTAAACAACAGTAAATTATCAATAAAACACTTTATTTTTGAGCGTGCCTGGGAGCGGGAAGATTACAATTTGTATTTGTATTTATTTAACTGCGGCAATTTTTCTTTTCTCATCCAGAAAAAGGTATTGTGAAGGTGGATGGTAGCTCTGCCTTTTTATCAGCGTGTTCCAGATGATTACAGCCCGTTTTTCGCGCCAGCTCCAGGTACGTATTTGTTCTTCCTTTCTTGTCTTGCAGACCAAACGAAAGCTTAGGTATTAGCAGAGGTTTTTTTATAATGATTTGTGAATATTATCAACCTTTTTATTTCTAATAGAATCACTCCTTTGAATTAAGTCCTCTTTTTTCTTTTCTTGGATTTCCATATCTTTAATATTTTTCATTTCTTCATGTTTCTCTAAAAGCTTTGTTTTAACAATATCTTCATATTCTAATTTTATCCATTTTGCTTTGCTTTTAACATAAATATTGTTGTATTCATTAATTGTTGCGATAAGGGTGCTATCAGCATCAAAATAACTTGGATACATCACTGTTTCAGATGTTTCACCACTTGACCTTGACAGTGTGATTTTCACGCCATCAATATACCATATATACGAAATACTATAATTATTATTATCCTCGATAATAACATCTCCTTTATGATAGTAATTAAACCGACCATATTTTTTATGAAGCGCAATTTTCAAATTCATGAAAGTTTCATCAATTGTATCACTTTTGTCGTTTTGATAATTTTTTTTATTAAGGACTTTTTTAATCTTAATTTTTGATTCAATATCGTTGATATGTGGAGGTGCAAGTGTGCCATCCTTAAAATAAAATTGCTCTTCTATAACGTCTATATCAGTTCTTTTTTCACAATAGAAAATAATAGATAAAAGCTTGTTATCCTTTAACAAAAAGCCTGAAATGTCAAAATATGGTGAGCCTTCATAAATCTTAAAAACATTGTTTTCAAATTCATTGATCCTGTATGTATTACGAAGGTATATATTATTTAATGTTTTAAATGGTTTTAATTCATATCTTATAGCGGAAGTATAACTTTCCTCAATACTGTCAATCACATTGTATCCTCTCTCCTCTGAAATATATAAACCTACTGGTAGTTGGAATTTTTCAAAACATGATATAAGTGTAATTAATGGAATCATGTATACTAAACTGATTTTAGGCATAGTGACATTAATTTTTTTTTATTCTGACTAACGTTAAATTAGCATACTGATAATCACCAAAATGCGATGTCAATATCTTTGTCAGTCAGACCAAATTTAGCGATTTGTTTCTGTGTTCTTTTCACTGCGGCTATTTTTCTTTATCCTTTCCGGACACAGTTGTTACGGTAGTGCTGATAAGCGTTCGGTTTAAGAAGCCACAAAAAAAGCTGTCCTTCTAAAAAAAACTGTTTTGCTGATCTGAATTCTAAAAACGACAACTCCATAGACTGCTGAAATCCGGCTGAAAAGTTCCCGAAGCTTACGTTCAACGGGCTTTCATCTCGTGTCCTGCGGACAAGACAAAAGCTTAGTTATTAGCAGAAGTCCTTTTTTATTTCTTTAATGTAGTTATGACAAATTTCAAACAAATCATACATATTTTTTGATTCGTTTATTTGTTTTCTTTTTTCAAGAATAAAATTTCTAAATTTTTCTCGATCATTTACTTGGTCATTTTCATTAAGAGAGGAATAAATACTAACTCCGAATAGTCCTCTTAAATCATTAAAAAGAATTGTTTTTATATCAATTAAAGGTTTAACATAAAAATGATGATTTCCAATATATCCTTGACTTTTCGAAAATGGAATATTCGGTTCTTTATCTAATATTGTTATATATTCAGTCAATTGTTTACATAACAAATCTTTATAAACTTCAATTTTCGATATTTTTTCTAATCTTCCCATAAGTTCATCTACATTTTCAGTTAATGTAAAAACTTCTTCTTCAACAGTTTCTAATTCAAAAATTTTTGGAAGTAATAATTTGTGTTTTGCATTTTCTAGAGCGTTCATTTTTCGCTCCGTTTCGGCTAAAAGTAGATTTAACATAGTATTGTTTATGGATTTCTGCTAACGTCCAAATATACGCATTGGATATAAACTACTTATATGTATTTGCGTAATTTATAACACGATAATTAAGTAAATTGTTAATAATCAAGATATAAAATTTTATTATTTTTGGATATGCGAATGTTTTTATTATGGATTATAAATTAATTGAACGTTTCCTGGAAAGACTCCAAGGGATTTATTGGATTAATCCCAAAAGGTGGGGGAAATATTATTAAGTTTTAATTTTGTGGGATGTTAAACAGCTACGAGATTTTAAAGTTATTACTGCCGGAATTTTTGGTGGAGTATTTTGATATTACAAAGACACAGGAAATAGACGGCGTACCTCACATATCTTTTGAAGAAAAGTCTAATCCGCCTGTAGAGCTCTCAGACAGGCTGTTAAACTCCAAGGGATTTCTTCCTGAAATTACTGTGGATGATTTTCCCATTCGTGGTAAATCAGTTAAACTTCATATAAAAAGACGCAGATGGTTGGATGTGAAAACCAACGAAACACTCCAGCGGAACTGGGAGCTGGTGGCTAAAGGAACTCGCATGACACAGGATTTTGCGGAGTTCTTAAAAAAAATCAGCCGATACTAACGAGCTCAACTGCAAGGTGATTGGCCAGCTGTATGGCGTGAACGGCAAGAAGTTTCAAAGACAATATAAAAACCATCTAAGCGGGTTCAAAACCTGGGGGCAGAAACCTCATGCAGAAGACTGGCTGGTTTTTCCCGAAAACATTTCCGAGGAACTGTCCCTGGATGAAGTGGCCCTTTCTGACGGAGAACTGTACACGGTGCTCACCTCCAAGAAAGCAAGGGGCAGAAAAGGCTCCATTGTGGCTGTGGTAAAGGGAACCAGGAGTGAGGATGTGGTAGCACATTTTAGAAAAATCCCGCAGAAACTTCGAAAGCAGGTGAAGGAAATCGCTTTGGATATGTCCGGCTCCATGAAGCTTATAGCCAGGAACTGTTTCTACAATGCCGCACAGACCGTGGACCGGTTTCATGTGCAAAAACTAGCCTTGGAAGCCCTGCAGGAGATCAGGATAAAGCACCGTTGGAAGGCCATCGACAAGGAAAATGAAATCATTGCGGAAGCCAAAAAGAAAGGAGAAAAACCTGAATTTGAAGTCTTTGAAAATGGAGATTCTTTGAAGCAGCTGCTAGCCCGGAGCCGATACTTACTCTATAAAAGCCGCGAAAACTGGACACAGAGCCAGAAGGAAAGGGCAAAAATCTTGTTCGGGAAATATCCGGATTTACAACAAGCGTATCGGTTAACCGATGAGCTGCGAAAGATCTATAATCAGAAAATAATCAAATCCGTAGCCATGCTCAAGCTTGCCCACTGGTTTAAAGACGTAGAGGAGTTCGGAAATAAAGCGTTCAGCACCGTTGTTCGAACCATCACCACGCATTATAACATTATAATGATATCCTGAACTATTTTACCAACTGCTCCACAAATGCTTCTGCCGAATCCTTCAATGCAAAAATCAAAAACTTCAGAATCCAGTTACGCGGCGTAAAAGACAGGTCCTTCTTCCTCTACAGACTTACCACACTTTTTGCCTAATCCCCCAGGTTTTGTTCCTGATCCAATTTATTGCCTTCGCTGCTATTTAACTTAAAAACAATCTCAATTGTTGGTTTTCCAAATTTTTTATATTCCGCGCGCAGATATATCAACATAAAAAAACCACCTACATGTTGTAAGTGGTTTGTGGTTTCTCCAGGGATCGAACCAGGGACACACGGATTTTCAATCCGTTGCTCTACCAACTGAGCTAAGAAACCGTTAACTTCTGTTGTTTTAAGTGCTGCAAAAATAGAATCTTTTTCCATGCGGCGCAAGTATTTTCGCGCTTTTTATCATGTTTTTTCTAAACTGCCTGATTTTCAGATTTATTATTTTCCTGTTCCTTGCGCATTTCTTCACTCATCTCCTCCAGAACCGGCTTTATGGTGCTTTCCGGCAGGTCGCTTATACGGATATACATCAGCCCGTCTATGGCATCATTGAAGTTGGGGTCCACATTGAAGGCCACCACCTTGGCATTTTGCTTAATATATTTCTTAATCAGTACCGGCAGCCTGAGCTCCGGCTCCAGGTCATCAATAATCTTGTCCAGCTTGTTCAGGTCCGATTCTACTTCATCCAGAAAAAGGTGCTTGTCGCGGTCCCTGAGCTTGATCTTGAACTCATGTTTGGGATGAATGTATTGCGCCACTGCCGAATCGTAATAATTGGAGCGCATAAACTCGATGATCAGTGATTTGGAGAAATCCGAGAATTTATCGGAGATGCTTACACCGCCCATCAGGAATTTATGGTCCGGATTTCGCAGACATACGTGCACAATGCCGCGCCAAAGCAGGAAAAGGGGTAGGGGCTTCATCTGATACTCCTGCAGGATATAAGCGCGTCCCATTTCTATCACCTTCCGGAAGAAAGGATGGATTTCCTGGTCAAATTCGAAAAGGGAATTGGTGTAGAAGCCGCCCACGCCGTGTTTCTTCATAATTTCGCGACCCAGACCCATGCGGTAGGCTCCGGCGATTTTCTTCGCCTCACTGTCCCACAGGAAAAGGTGGTAATAATGCTGGTCGAATTCGTCCAGGTCATAAGGCAGGTTACAGCCCTCGCCAATAGCTCGGAAGGTAAGTTCACGCTGGCGTCCGATCTCCCGCATAATGGACGGGATTTCGTCGTAAGCCGCAAAATAGACTTCATAGTTTCCGTTGCTGAAAAACATCTTATCGTTGGCCCGGAGGGTGGCGATCTCCTTTACGATATCTTCCGTGGGGGTTTCATCAATGATATTCTGGATAATGTTTTCCTCCTTCAGCAACAGCGGAAACTTAATGTTCAGATTGGGCAGTTTCAGGATATCGGGCAGGGATTTCCGGCGCTCATAATAGGATTTGAGCATATAAACCTTGCGTTTAAGGAATTCGCCCAGTTCATCCGCATCTTCCTGCTCGTCAATCACCTTCACAGAAATAGGCTTTCCAATGCGCATGCGGATGGGTTTTTCACGGTGATGCATCATTTCCGACGGCAGCAGCATGGTCTGCAGATTAGGATGCAGTTTTGCGAGCCTGTAAAATGCTTTGCTGTTCTTGGCGTGGAAGTACATAGGTACTACAGGCACCTTTGCTTTGCGTATAAGTTTAATGGCAGGTTTTTGCCATTCTTTGTCCATTATTTCATTGAAGGCATTGTTTCTGTTCGAAACCTCACCGGCGGGAAAGATGCCTACGCAGCCTCCTTCAGCCAGGTGACGCAGTGTTTCGCGCATGCCCCCGGAACTGCTGTGGAGTTCTTTGCGGTTCTCAAACGGATTTACGGAAATGACGTAAGGTTCCATTGGTTTGATACGCGAAAGTAAAAAATTCCCCATGATCTTAAAATCCGGCCGGATCTCCGACAGTATTTTGGTCATCAGGATCCCGTCTATGGCGCCCAGCGGGTGATTGGCAACCAGAATAAAAGGTCCGGTTCTGGGAATTTTTGCCAAATCTTCGGCAAATACAATGTATTTAAGGTAGCGTTCGCGTACAAAAGCGTCAAAGAATTCCTTGCCTTCTTTGTCCTTTACCTTATCATAAAGATTATTTACCCTGTCAATATTGGTAAGGCGCATAATGGCGGCGGAGAGTGGATTTTTAATGAAACCCAGCCTGCTCATGCCAGATGCATTTATCAGATCCTGTTTGGAAATTAAGCTCATTTTTTTGAAGGGGAATTAGTTATCGGATCACCATCTGCACGGTATTGTGTGAAATCTGTTCCAGCAGAATTTCCTTGTCTGCGCAATACCTGTTGATGTCCTCAGGTCCTGCATTGCGTACGGTAAAAAGTGACACTCCTGCCGTCATTTCCGTTGTGAATCCGGCGTTCAGATCTCTATTGAAATCCTCAAGGTGGCCATATTTATCCTCAAGGCAAAGGGCCAGTGAAATGGCTGTATTCTGCATCAGAGACACTTTTATTTGGTATTTGGCTAGAAGATTGAAGATCTGGCTGATGTGTTCTTCAGCAATGAAGGAAAAATCACGCGTGGCGATATGCGCCAGATACTGTTTTTCTTTCAGGATATAGGACGGCAGGTTGCTGCTGCTGCCCAGGGCGCTTACCCGGGTGCCGGGCTGGTCCGGATCCAGGAATGACTTAACATAAAAAGGTATGTTTTTCTTCTGAAGCGGCTGCAGGGTTTTCGGGTGGATTACCGAGGCCCCGAAATAGGCCATTTCAATGGCGTCTTCGTAAGAGATGCTGTCCAGCAGCTGAACGTCTGAAAATTTACGCGGGTCGCCTGTCATCACACCGGGCACATCTTTCCAGATTGTCAGCGATTCTGCATCCAGGCCATAGGCAAAAACAGCCGCACTGTAATCCGATCCTTCGCGGCCCAGCGTGGTAGTGAAATTATTGGGATCCGAGCCTATGAAACCCTGGGTGACATAGCTGAGGCTCCGATCCAGGTTACCGATATTGCCGAGAGTCATTTGCCACTGAACATTGCCTTCGCGGTAATTTTCGTCCGTCTTGATATAGTCCCGCGCGTCCAGCCATTGGTTGGAATAGCTGGCAGAGTTCAAATATTCGCTTAAAATCCGGGAAGAAAGCAACTCACCTGTACTTACGGTCTGATCGTACACATAGCTGTAATTGGGCGATTTGTTCTTCCTGAGGAAATCCAGTAAATCATCTATGATTTCCTGCAGTTCACGCATAATGGGTGCATCCTGCGTAAAAAGTTCACCAGCCGTTTGGATATGACTGTTTCTGATCCTTTCCACCGCCGAAATGTAATCGCCTTTTTCAAAGTAGAGTTTGATGACTTCTTCCAGGGCATTTGTCGTTTTGCCCATGGCCGATACGACCAAAAGGCACGGATGCGCATGCTGGCGCTGCAGCACAGTGGCTACATTCCTTACTCCTTCTGCATCCTTCACAGATGCGCCTCCAAATTTAAATACCTTCATTTAACGTATTGGTAATCAGTTGAAAAATTAATGTACCGCGGTGCAGTACGACGATGGGAATAATTTTCAAAATTAGTGATTTTGGCTGATAAATGAAAACGCCGCCACACAGGGTTTGCTGCCGGCTGCCGGCCTGAATCATTTTGCTGAATTAGCCTGTAATATTCAAAGAAATTTCCGAAATTTGTGCAAAATCAAAAACCCACAAATGTCAGAAAACGCATTACAGACCCTAGGTGAATTTATAATTGATAAACAGGACGACTTCCAGTATTCCACCGGTGAATTTTCCCGCCTCTTAAGTGCCATCCGGCTGGCTTCAAAGGTCGTGAACCGCGATGTAAACAAGGCCGGTATCGCCGATATCGTAGGTCACGTAGGTATGACTAATGTACAGGGCGAGCAGCAGCAGAAACTGGATGTACTGGCAAACGAAATCTTCATTACCGCATTGTCTCAGCGTGAGGTGGTTTGCGGTATTGCATCAGAGGAAAATGATGATTTTATTGATATTAAATGCGGTCCTAACGGTCACTTAAGCAAATATGTAGTGCTGATCGATCCTCTGGACGGTTCCTCAAATATTGATGTGAATGTTTCAGTAGGTACGATTTTCTCCATTTACCGCCGGGTAACCGAACCGGGAACCCCTGTTCAGTTGGAAGATTTTCTGCAGCGGGGAGTGGATCAGGTAGCCGCAGGGTATGTGGTTTACGGTTCATCTACAATGATTGTTTATACCACCGGTAACGGTGTAAACGGATTTACACTCGATCCAAGTTTAGGGACTTACTATCTTTCCCATCCTAATATGAGATTCCCTGAAAAAGGTAAGATTTACTCCATTAACGAAGGGAATTATTCCAAGTTTCCGCAGGGAGTGAAGAATTACCTGAAGTACTGCCAGATGATGGAGGGCGACAGGCCATATACTTCCCGGTATATCGGATCTTTGGTGTCGGATTTCCACCGGAATATGATAAAGGGCGGAATTTATATCTATCCTTCTTATGCCAATGCGCCCAACGGAAAATTACGTTTGCTGTACGAATGTAACCCCATGGCTTTCCTTGCCGAGCAGGCTGGTGGTAAGGCTTCCGACGGATTTAACCGGATTATGGAGCTGGAGCCAACAGAACTTCACCAACGCACGCCTTTCTTTTGCGGTAACACCGAGATGGTGGAAAAGGCAGAAGAATTTATGCGCATTGATGTTGTAAAAGATTAATAAGCAGATTTGAAAAATACAGGAAGGCGCGATATTTCGCGTCTTTCTTTTTAAGGTGAATTTTATGAAAAAGGCTGAATATTTCAAACATGTCCTGGAATTTGAAACACCTGGCGGTACTTCTCGCGGGGTTTTGAAAACTAAGGAAACCTATATTCTGAAAATATCCGAAGCCGGCCGGACAGGTGTAGGAGAATGCGGTATTTTTCGGGGTCTGAGCTATGATGATGTGTCCGGTTATGAAGAGAAACTTAAATGGCTTTGTGAACACATCAACGAAAGTGAAGAATTCCTGAAAGCTGAACTCCTGGCTTTTCCATCAATCTGGTTTGGTTACGAACAGGCCATCCGCAATCTGAAATATCGCGGAAATATCTACTTTCCGTCCGGGTTTACAGAAGGTTCCGCGTCCATCAGAATTAACGGCTTGATTTGGATGGGAAATGCAGAACATATGCGAAAGCAGATTTCAGACAAGTTAGAGAAAGGTTTTAAATGTCTGAAGCTGAAAATCGGTGTGGACTGGCCCACTGAGAAAGTAATCCTGAAACAGTTAAGATCCACGTTTCCGGAGAACGAACTGGAAATCAGGGTCGATGCCAACGGCGCCTTTTCTTTTGAAGAAGCCAAAACAGTTTTGGCGGAACTTGCAGAGTTGGAGATACACTCCATAGAGCAGCCCATCAAGGCCGGAAATGTTTCGGAAATGGCCCTATTGTGCCGAAGTACTCCTACACCCATCGCGCTCGATGAGGAGCTGATTGGTGTACTGAATGAAGAAGATAAGGAAGCCCTCTTAAAGGCGGTCATACCCCAATACATCATTCTGAAACCTTCCCTTATCGGAGGATTTTCAGGTTCCGACGAATGGATTGAACTTGCAGAAAAATTGGGAATCGGTTATTGGATCACCTCTGCGCTCGAAAGTAATATCGGCCTGAACGCTATCGCGCAATACACCTTTACAAAGAATAATCCTTTGCCTCAGGGCCTGGGTACGGGCGGACTCTTTACCAATAATTTTGAAAGTGCTTTGATCTTAAGGGGTGAATTACTCACCTTTAATCCTGATCAAGTTAATTTACTGCAGGAATTTTAGGAGCGGAGCAATAAACCGGTCAAAAACCTCAATGTGTGGCGAATGTCCTACATTCTCCAGCTCAACAAGTGTTGATCCTTTGATTTTCTTCTGTGTTTCTTTGCCTAAATTCTGGTAAAGGCCCATCAAAGGCTGCAGGTCCTTAGGTGCGTTTGGCTTTCCGATGGCCGTACGGTCCCGTGTACCGATAATCAGAAGGGTAGGAGAAGTGATTTTTTCGAAATCACCGACAACAGGTTGCGTGTAGATCATGTCGGTTGTTAATGCCGCACTCCATGCTGTTACCGGAAAATCAGGATGGATGGTCCAGCCGGCAAGCAAATTCAGCCATTTATCGTACTCAGGCTTCCATTTTCCGTCGTAATAAAACTTCAGCTGATAGTCGCGGTAACTTTTGTAGGTGTTTTTGAGTTCGGAAGCGTAGAGTTTGTCGATATTCTGATATGGTGAAAATTTACGGTAATCTTCCAGACCGATAGGATTGGCCAGGATGAGTTTTTCTACATTTTCAGGATACATCACCGCCATTTTCGTGGCCAGCATGCCTCCCATGGAATGCCCCAAAACTGCAAAACGGGTGATTTTTAGTTCATCCATAATGCCTTTTGTATTTTCAGCAAGTTGCTGAAAGCTGAACTGGAACTGTTTTGGTTTTGAGGATTTCCCAAATCCGATCTGGTCCGGCATAATCACACGGTAACCTGCTTCATTCAGGGCTCTGGCAGTTTCTTCGAAATAGTAACCGTTAAAATTTTTTCCGTGCAGAAGTAGGACAGTCTTACCATTGGAATTTGCAGGCTTTGCGTCCATATAGGCCATCTTAAAATGCTGTCCCTGGTTTTTCAGTTCTTTAAAATGAACCGGAAAAGGGTAAGCAACTGTGCTGAGATCTGCATCCAAGGGCTTTAGAGTAGTCAGGTCCTGAGCTTTCACGAAAACCGACAAGAAAGAAAATATTGAAAGCAGAAGTATTTTGATGTTCATCGGAGCTTTTTTAGAAATTACAGGCAAATATCTGTTTAATAATCTGTTTGGAGGGCATTAAACTGATTTTCTGCGGATGATATTAAGAAGACTGCTTCCAAATAGAACCGCTGCACAGATCAGGGCAAAAATGTATATCGTTGATGAAGTATCAGTGTTAACTTGTGCTGTTGCTACAAAGGCCCAGGTTCCCACAAGTGCAAATATGGGTGAGTCCTGGCGCCAGGTCATCAGCAAATGAATAACCGTTGCAACTGCGATGAGGATTACCGTCCATATTTCGCCTGAAATTCCCCAACCGTCCCAACCGATCTTGCCCAGCCAGGCAGCCGTGGCCACCATGAGCGCAACGCTCATCCAGCCCGCATATATTTGGAATGGTACATCTACCATCCATCTTTTTGCCGGCGTATCTGCAAATTTTTTGGTTTCAAGCAGAATTTTGGTCAGCGAAATCATGGCAATGACCAGCAGCAAAACGGACAGCCCACTCCAACCGTTCAGCCAGACCACAATCCAGGCACAGTTTGCGATACATGAAACTACAAACCACCATCCAATTCGCTCCACAAGTTTATCGGCTTCATTTTTATCAGACCGGAACAAGCTTCGTCCTGTATAGATGACGAATACAAAAAGAAGGAGATAGATAAGGCCCCAAATGGAGAAAGCGTAGCCGGCCGGTGTGATAGAGGTGTGGTACTGATCCGAAACATCGCCTATCGTTTTCCCGTCAAAGATTCCGGTATTGCTCAGGTAGTTGAAGATGATCGTGGCGACTAAAGCCACGCCATTGGCAATCTGTAATGTTCTTTTCATGAGCAAATGTTTACAAGCTGTTTGGCCGACAACGCCTGGTACTGAGGCACCGGCCCTTCATCGTGCAGAAAAAATCATTCCAATTCACTGTCATAGTCTTCCCACCACTTTTTATAGATTTTGGAGTCGTCCTGCCACGGAACTTTCTGCCCAATTGCCGGGGTGATGATCTTGAGATTTTCAGTGTTCAGCTCCGTGATCTTTCTCAGGGGCTCGTCCCAGGAATGTACAGCCAGTGCGAATTTTGAATTGTGCACCGGAATCATGCGTTTTGCATTCAGTTCTTTCATAGCCTTTATATTCTCCCCCGGAAGGAAATGAATATAGCGCCAGTCCCTGTTGTATTGGCCGTTCTCAAGAATGGCGAGGTCAAAACTGCCGTATTTGTCGCCGATTTTTTTATAATGATCGTCGTAACCACTGTCGCCGCCGATATAGATTCTCTGCGTAGGTGATTCAAGCACAAAGCTTGCCCAGATAGCCTGGTCGCGCTTGAGCCCCCGGCCTGAAAAATGACGTGCGGGCTCGCAATGTATGCTGAAGCCATTGCCCAGATCAGAATTCTCAAACCAATCCAGTTCCGTTATGATTTTTGAATTGTAGCCCCAATATTCCAGATGTTCGCCCGTACCCAGACCGGTAACCACTCGCCGCGTTTTGTGCTGCAGTTCATTAACTGTGGTGTAGTCCAGGTGATCCCAGTGGTCGTGTGTTATGATGAGAAGGTCCAGTGCTGGAATATCTTCTGGGGTGTACAGGTCACTTCCTTCAAAGGCTTTGGTCGTAAAAGTGAATGGTGAAGCGTTGCCGCTCAGCACCGGGTCTACCAGGATTTTCAGGCCGTCAATCTGCATATAATAGGACGAGTGTCCCATCCAGATAAAGACATTTTCATCGGGCTTTAGTGATTTCAGTTCGGTTTTGGTCAATTGAAATGCCTTGGTTGGTTTCAATTGGTCTTTCTTTCCGAAAAGGAAGCGGAACATGACCTCCGGCATAGAAGTGTCTTCAGCCAGCTGCGGGGTTTTGTTCAGATTATCGAATCTGCCGTTTTTATAATGCGGTGACTTCTGGATGCGCTCCAAACGTGCTCCGGAAGGAGATTTACCAAATTTCGGCTGATTGATGATGATGACAGCCGCAGTGGTAAGTGCGCAAAAGATGACCAGTATACTTATCATAATCTTGGGTAGGATACTCATTTATTTAGGTTGAAGTTGATAGCTAAAGAGAGGCACCTTTTGAGTGCAAAAGTAAGTTAATTGACCCAACAAAAGGTGATCATCTTAAACAGTCAGCCCAACATCGGAATAAAAAAAGCGGGCGCAATCTATGTAGACTGCACACCGCTTTATCAAATAAATTCAATTTATTAATCATGTTCCACCCAAACAAGATCGTCGGTTTTATAACCTATACTTCTTGCTTTGGCCAGAAATCTTTGTTTTATATCTTCGGGGATGGTCTTTTCCCGCGAAAGGATCCAAAGGTTGTCCAGACTGTCGCCTGCAACAAGAGCATACCTGTAGTCATGCAGGTCAATTACATTATAGCCTGCCCAAAACGGTTTGAAAAAGGCTACTTTCAGACTTCCTGTTGTTGGATCATCTACCGGCTTTGCTTCGCCCTTAGATTCTTTCCACTTATTCTTTGTGTAATCGTAACCGCGGTTCAGCACACTGATGTTGCCATTGTCCTTTGTTCCGTATTCTGCAGTGACATTATTGAGGTTTTTCTCCCAGATGAAGTCGAGTCTGGCAATTTCATACCATTTCCCTAAATAACGCTCTTTGTCGAAACCTTTTACAGCTTCGGCCCCGGCAGGAATTTTCGCTTTGCAGGAGTTCAGTAAAAGCAGACCCAACAGACTTATTGAAACGGGAATCAATATTTTCTTTGCGGTCATAACTTTGCTTAAATTTCAAGTTTACCTTCCACACCGCCGTCTTCCATTTTGGCACCTGTAGCAGCTACAAAAAGCATTTTTGCCATAGCAACGACCTTGTTGTCCTTTGTCTCGTAGTAATATGAATCTACAGGCTTTACCTTGATTATGGTGACGCGCGGATCATCCTTGCCGTCGAACCAGGCATTTGCAAATTCTGTCCAGTATTTGTCAATCAGTTCCTTATCTTTATGGATGGATGCTGTACCAAGTACATACAGGTATTCATAGCTGCTGTTATTCTGAAAATACAGCTGTACCCTGGCATCATCCGAAATTTCTTCGTTTTTATGGCTCTCCGAGGAGCTAATGAACCATAGATTCCCCTGGTCGCACACTTCCTGCAAAGCCATCGGACGGGTGTGGGGCATGGCTTCGTTAATCTTAGTTGTAAAAAAGCAGTTTCCGGCTCCTTCCGCCAGTTCCTTTAATTTTTTAATTGCTTCCTCGTTAGATAAATTCTCTTTTGGTGAAATAGCATCAGACATAATCTTGATTTTTATTGTTAAAATGATTTGGTTGATGCTTGCTCAACAATTAATATTCCCAATATGTCTAATGCCGGCGTCGTATGGGAATATTGCAAATGACCCGGGAAATTTTGAAATATTTACATTTCAAATATAAAATCCTCATTGAATGGGATGCACTGGAAGTCGCCACAGGTTTTTGTATCCAGGCCGGTAAATTTGCTGAAGGCCGGCAGCACCAACTGCCTGTCGGTGTACCGGAAACAGGGAAGGCTTATGTATTTATTTCTCTCCAGTTTAACCGTAACGCCGGGATGAATGTGCCCGGAAACAGTGAAATAATCCCCGTTCTCATCCGGAACATGAATAAAGTTAAAAGGTTCCAGAATCAGGTGGTCTTCATGGATTTCGGCGGGCAGCACCGACATGAATTCGGCTTTGATCTGATCGTGGTTCCCTTTGATTATTAATATTTTAAGGTGCGAAAATTCCTGCAGCCAGGCTTCAAAAATACGGAAGTCGGCATTGCGTCCCACATGCAGGAAATCACCGACAATAATAAGCTCCTTGGCAGAATAGTGAATCAGCAAAGCGGCCAAACGGGTGAGGTCATCAGTAAGGATGCCGGAAGGAACGGCAATACCGTTTTTGCGGAAATAAGCGGTTTTGCCAATATGGAGGTCACTGATGATCAATGCCTGCCGCTCTGCCCAATAGAGCGCCCTTTGATTGGTAAATATCAGTGTCTGACTGTGAATTTTCTTTGTGAGCGATTCCAGCTTCATTTCCTCATCCGTTTTTTCATGGCTTCCGCCTTAAGCCTCAAAATTCTTGCCGACAGGTCCTCACTGCTTAAACTTTGGCGCAAACTGTCCACTTTTATGGGAAAACTGAGTGGCGTAAAGCCATTTGACTCCTTTAGGATGATCTGGCTGTCATGGATCCGGTTAAATGCCGTGGCCAGGCGTGCTTCATCAATCTGCTGGAAAAAGACCTCGGCATAAGCCTGCTTCAGGAGAAGGTTTTGAGGGTCGTAATCTTCCAGTACGTTGAAGATCAGACCGGCTGATGCCTGAAGGTTCTTATTGTTCTTTTGCTGACCCGGATAATTGCGGACCACCATGCCGGAAATCACTGCGATGTCGCGGAATTTCCGTCTGGCCATCTCTGTAGAATTTACCGAACTCAGCACGTCCTGAATAAGATTTTCTTTGCTTAAAATGTCATTAATATTGTCCTCATCTACCGGGATTTCAAGCTTGGAAAAAAGTTCAAATCCATAATCATTCATTGCCATCGAAAATGAGATTGGGGAAATTTTTGAAATCCTGTAGGCTACGAGGGCACTCATGATCTCATGCATCAGCCTACCTTCAAAAGGATACATAAACAGGTGAAATCCTTCAGGGGTCTTTATCTTTTCAACCAGAAATTCATGTTCATTGGGTATGTGCGAATTTTCCTGCTGACTCACCAAAAGCGGGTGCAGGAAGGTAAGTTCCTTTTCAGATGATTTGGCATTCAGCGATTCGGACAGTTTTTCCCGCAGGAATCCACTTAAATTAGAGGATAATGGCAACCTGCCGCCTAAATAACTTGGCACGATTGCTTTGCCGGATGAGTTTTTAACGTACACCGTCATTTCTTTGATGTGCGAAACTTCCAGAACACGGCCAGCCAACACGAATTTATCATTTTTGTTAAGTTTTGAGATGAAATATTCTTCAATCATCCCGATATAACCGCCTCCGAAGAACTTCACCTTCATCATGGAATCGCTCACAATGGCACCAATGTTTATCCGGTGAAGCATGGCGATCCTTCTGGAAGTCACCTTATACAGTCCGTGCTGAATGACGACCTTATGGTATTCCTCATAGTTTTTAAGTTTGCCGCCCACGGTAATGAAGGACAGAAGCCAGGACCAGTCTTCGGGAGTGAATTCGCGGAAAGCGTGGGTCTGAGAGATCTGGCGGTAGGTTTCCTCTTCCTCAAAACCGCTGCCCACCGCTAAAGTCATTACATACTGAATCAGGACATCATAACAGAGCACCAGTGGCTCGCGCGGCTCCACCTGTTTCTGCTTTACCGCTTCCTTGAGTGCCGCTACCTCAATCAGTTCCAGCGAATGTGTAGGGACGAAATAGATTTTGGAAGTCTCAAAAGGGGAGTGCCCACTTCGGCCGGCCCGCTGAAGAAACCGCGCAATCCCTTTACTGGAGCCTATCTGGATCACGGTGTCCACCGGCTTGAAATCGACGCCTAAATCCAGCGAGGAGGTTGATATGGCTGCCTTCAGATAACCGGATGAGAGGTTCTCTTCAATCCATATCCTAATGTCGCGGTCCACCGAACTGTGATGGATGGCCAACTGCCCTGCAAACTCCGGATTTGCGGACAGCAAAACCTGATACCACATTTCTGCCTGACTTCGCGTATTGGTGAAGATCAGTGTTGTTTTGCTGGCCATGATTATCGGGATGATCTTATCCACAAGTTTGGTACCCAGATGCCCTGCCCAGGGAAGTACCTCCACATCATCGGGAAAAACAGAATGAATTTCAATTTTCTTTTTTTCACGGGCTACCACTTTGGTTTTTTTCAGATCGTAGGGAATAAGTACTTCCATCGCCTGATCAAGATTCCCGATGGTGGCCGTAATTCCCCAAATCCTGAGTTTTGGGCTGTAACCTGTGATTCGGCTTAGGGCCAGCTCGGTCATGACGCCACGTTTGGAGCTCAGCAACTCATGCCATTCGTCTATGACTACGCAGTTCAGGTTTTTGAAAAAGTTGGGATGATTTTTCTGAGCTAAAAGGAGATGAAGGCTTTCCGGCGTGATTATCAGTACATCAGGCATTTTCTTTGTCTGCCGGGCGCGTACGTCTTTAGGCGTGTCGCCATTGCGCACATCCACTTCCCAATCCAGACCAATATCCTCGAGCGCCTCACTCATCGCTTTGGCAATATCTTTCGCCAGCGCGCGTAACGGTGTGATCCATAGCAGTTTCATCCCGGATTTGTATTGGTCCGGATGATTCATGAAGTCGATGACTACAGCCAGGAATGCAGAAAATGTTTTGCCAAAACCGGTAGGCGCGACCACCATACCGGAATATTTAAGCGAGTACCTGTACCAGGTTTCTGCCTGAAAGGTAAACGGTTCTATGTTCCGGGATTCCATCCACCTGTGGATTACCCGGTATCCGTTGCTGTTTCTGAATTTTTCTGTCATCTGTTATCTGAATTGCCGGCCGGAATTATTGAATCAGTTTCTTTATTTCATCAATATCATCAATCTCATCTACCGTTTTATCACGGCGCCAGCGGACAATCCTCGGGAACCTGAGTGCCACACCACTTTTATGCCTGTTACTTAATCCGATGCCCTCAAAGGCGATTTCAAAGACAAGTTCGGCCTTCACCGTCCGCACAGGTCCAAATTTTTCAACAGCGTTCTTATTCACGAACTTGGAAACCTCCATAATTTCCTTATCTGTAAGCCCAGAATAGGCTTTCGCAATCGTCACAATAGAATCGCCGCTCTTCACACCGAATGTATAATCAGTATAATAACTGCTCCGTCGCCCCGAACCTTTCTGCGCATAGATCAGGACGGCATCAATGGTGAGGGGGCTCACTTTCCACTTCCACCAGTCGCCTTTTTTTCGGCCTGCGTGGTATTGCGATTCTTTCTCCTTCAGCATCAAACCTTCCGAGTTGTTGTCCCGTGATTTTTCACGGATATCGGCGAGTTCCTCCCAACTTGCCGCTTCTAAAACTTCAGAAAGATGAATATTGGCGGTGGGGCTATTCATAATAAGCCCTTCCAGCAGGACGCGCCGGTCTGCCAGAGGTTTTTCACGGAGGTCTTCATAATCCAGTTCCAGTATATCATAAACAAATATCTGCACGGGAAGTTCTTCCAGCATTTTTTTTGATATGGTTTTACGGTTCAGTCTTTTCTGAAGTTCGTTGAAGTTAAGTACTTTGCCATCCTTCACAACCAGAATTTCTCCGTCAATAACAAAGTTGCCGGACATATCCTGCATTGCGGAAACTATTTCCGGAAATTGATCGGTAACCAGTTCTTCGCCGCGGGACCATATAAATATTTCATCGTTCCGTTTAATGAACTGGCCGCGGATACCGTCCCACTTATATTCTGCCTGCCATCTTTCGCGTTCGCCCAGGTCTTGAACTTCTTTTTCCAGTGGATACGCCAGGCAGAAAGGATAGGGTTTGGATTCGTCCGGGTTGATATCTGTTCCCTGAATCAGGTTTTCAAAATCCACTTCATCGATATTCCATTTTCCCATAATGCTGTGCATCAGGGTATTTGCTTCAATACCGGAATATTTAGCCAAAGCGTTGATTAGCAGTTTTTTTGAGACTCCAATACGAAAACTTCCGCCAATCAATTTGTTAAAAATAAAACGCTCAAGATGGTTCAGACCGTTCCAGGACTCAATGACATAGGCTTTTTTTTCTTCCTCTGTAAAATCTTTCAGCGCGATAAGTTCCACCATCCACTGCGTGAGCGATTTTTCAATGGTCTCGGCGGGATTGGGAAGGATGAGTGAAAGCGTTTCACCTAAATCACCCACAGAAGAGTAAGCTTCCACAAAGAGCCATTCCGGAAGCTGTGTTAATTCCAAGGCCCATTGCCGTAACAGATTAGTATTTACGGGCCGTCTGGGTCTTTTGCCGGTGAAAAGTGCCAGGAACCACAGCCTGTCGCTGGAGTCGGCGGTTTGCAGATAATGCACCATTGCATCGATCTTTGCATTGGTCTTATTGGTGCTTTCCAGGGCATGTATAAGTTGGGCAAAATCTTTCATTGACTCTCTTCTTGGGTGAGCAGTTCCTTTTCCTCCAGTTCCTCATCGCCAAAAATAGTCTGCAGTTCCACGGCATCAATTCCCAGTTCCCGCAGGTACTTGGAGAAAACGGCTGTTTGCCCGTGCGTTACGTACACCTTTTCAGCTTCTGTGGCTTTTACAGTCTTCAGCAAACCATTCCAGTCGGCATGATCGGAAATTGAAAAACCGGCATCCGCAGAGCGCCACCTTCTGGATCCGCGTACCTGCATCCACCCGGAACATATGGCAGTAGCCCGGTCCGGTATTTTTTTGATAACATTGGAGTCCAGCAGGGCTGGTGGTAAGATTACGATTTCACCTTTGGTTGCCCTGGCTCCTTCCAAGAAATCAAGGGTTTCATAATCAGGCAGCTCAATATTAACCGATTCCATGGCTTCATTAAGCTTGGCGATAGACTGGTGGACAAAGATTTTGCCACTGCCTTCTACAGATTTCATAATCCGCTGGGCTTTACCCAAAGAATAGCCGATAAATACTGAAGTTTTCCCATTCAGTTTGTTTTGGTCTACCCACGTTTGCATAAGGTCTGCATAATCTGCAGGTTGCAACCAGTTATAGATGGGTAATCCAAATGTACTTTCGGTAATGAATTCGTTACATTTCACAAGTTCAAAAGGTGTAGACAGACCATCGTCATCGGTTTTGTAATCGCCTGAAAAAACAATTACATAACCTTTATATTCCATCCTGATCTGTGCGGAACCTACGATATGTCCGGCAGGGTGGAAGGAGACTTTCACGCCATTGATATTAATCTCTTCGCCATATCCAAGGCTTTGGATCTCAATGTCCGGCCCGATGCGGTGTTTCAATATAGGTTTACTGAAATCATGGCAAAGGTATTTCTTCATTCCCCATCTGGCGTGGTCGCCATGACCGTGCGAAATTATTGCCAGGTCTACGGGTTTCCATGGATCAAGGTAAAATTTGCCCGGCAGACAGTATATTCCTTTATCGGTAAAGCGGATGAATGTTTTCCTGGCCATCTGTGAGATAAATGTTTGTATATTTTCAAGACTGCAAAGGCATGAGCAAAATCTGAACCCTTCGTGCTGTTCCTTATCTTTTCTGCCCAAAAATATTCGTTATATTTGGTGGATTCAATCAAAGTTATCATCAAAATGAAAAAAATAAGTATAGGCCTGCTGGCCCTGTCGGGAGTTGTTTTCCTTAATTCCTGTACCACAACAAAGACAGCAGAGGCAACTGCAGCGGAAACTGCAGCACCGGTGAAATCCGAACCGGTAAAGGAAGAAGGACTAAATCTATCCTATATGGATACCACCGTTCGTCCGCAGGATGATTTTTTCAGCTACGTAAACGGAAACTGGGTGAAAACTGCCGAGATACCGTCTGATAAAGCCAGCTGGGGAAGTTTCAATGCCCTGAGGGAAGATGTGGATGTAGCTTCACTCGGCATCTTAAACCAAATTCTGAATGACAACTTTGCTCCGGGTTCGGAAGGTCAGAAAATACAGGCTTTGTACGGAACATTTATGGACTGGGACAAAAGGAATGCGGACGGCATCAATCCTATAAAGGGCGATTTGGCGAAAATTGACGCAATTAAATCTATTTCCGACCTGCAGAAATACCTGATTGAAGCCACAAAAAGCGGCGACAATCCATTTTATGCGTGGCGGGTTGGACCGGATCTGAAAAATTCTAACATGAATGCGGTTTACTTCGGCGGACCAAGCCTTGGCCTCGGCCGCGATTATTACCAGAAAGAAAGTGAATCCAACACCAAAACGCTGGCTGAATATCAAAAATACGTTGCTCAGCTTCTTACAGAAGCAGGACAGCCAAACTCAGTGCAAACGGCGGGTAAAGTCGTTGATTTTGAGAAAAAGCTGGCCCAAAACCTCCTGACCAACGAGCAGAACCGTGATGCCAACCTGCGTTATAATCCGAAGACCGTTGCAGAACTTCCGAAACTGGTTAAAAATGTAAATCTGGCTGATTATCTGAATAAGGTGGGTGTAAAAACTGACCGGGTGATTGTTTCGGAGCTGAAATACTACCAGAATATGGACTCCTGGATGACGGCGAAGAACCTGCCCTTAATCAAGGATTATATGAAAGCCAGGATGATAGCCGGTAATGCCGGAAACCTGAATAAAACACTGGACGATATCAACTTTAATTTCTATTCCAGATACCTGCAGGGCCAGAAAGAGCAGCGTTCCATGGATAAGCGCGGCTTAGGTGTAGTGAACGGTACTTTGGGCGAAGCTTTCGGTAAACTTTATGTGGAAAAATACTTCCCGGCAGAGGCCAAAGCGCAAATGGAAACTTATATTTCCTATTTAAAGAAGGCTTTCCAGCAGCACATCAGCAATCTGGACTGGATGTCTGCGGAAACAAAGGTAAAAGCACAGGAAAAACTGTCCAAATTTGGTGTGAAAATCGCCTATCCCGATACCTGGAAAGACTATTCCAAGCTTGAATTAACCCCCGCTACTGAAGGCGGAAGCTATTACGGGAATCTTCAGAAGGTAACCGAATGGAATTACGCGAAGAATTTGGATAAAGTGGGCAAACCGGTTGATAAAACGGAATGGGGAATGGCTCCACAAACTGTAAACGCTTATTACAGCGGATCCAATAACGAAATCGTATTCCCGGCAGCTATTCTGCAGCGGCCCTTCTTTAATTTCAAAGCCGATCCTGCGGTCAATTTTGGCGGTATTGGTGCCGTAATCGGACATGAAATCTCTCACGGTTTTGATGATTCCGGTTCCCGCTTTGATGGTGACGGTAACCTGAACAACTGGTGGACTGCCGCCGACCTAAAGAATTTTGAAACCAAGGTCAATCAGCTGGCCGATCAGTACAGCAAGTATGAGCCTGTAAAAGGGACATTCATTAACGGTAAATTCACCAGCGGAGAGAATATTGGTGATCTCGGAGGTGTGGCTGTGGCTTACACGGCGCTTCAGATGTACCTTAAAGACCACGGCAATCCGGGACTTATCAGCGGTTTCACCCAGGATCAGCGCTTTTTCATGAGTTGGGCTACCGTATGGCGTACGAAGTCCACAGAGCAGTATATGATCAACCAGGTGAAGACAGATCCGCACTCACCGGGCTATTTCCGTGCCTTCGGGCCTTTGGTGAATCAGGATTCCTTCTATAAGGCTTTTGATGTGAAACCTGGCGACAAGTTGTACAGGGCACCGGAAGAAAGGATAAAGATCTGGTAAAACAACAAATCACTCAGTTTTCTGGGTGATTTTTTTTGGGCGTGACCAGTCGCGGGGGGGGGGGGG
>JAEWIR010000010.1 GCA_023386965.1 Bacteroidota bacterium | reverse complement strand
CAACACAGGAGCGAGAGATACTTTCTCTGCAAAAGTGTCTGAAGGAATTTCCAACGCGCCCGGCGGTGCTGTGAATGCTACCTGGGATATTAGCGAAGGGACTTCCGGTGGGAGTAATGTTAGCCTGACGCTGGGTTGGAACCAGAGTCAGGAAAGTACCACCTTTAGCCGAAACACAGCCCAGGTAGGCCACCTGATCAATGGTGTCTGGACACCTGAAAGTTCGGGGGTAGTTTCCGGAAGCAATCCTTATGTGCTTCAGGCTACAGGTATTACAAGTTTCTCCCCGTTCGGGGTTATGAATTTCGGAGCACTTCAACTCACCGAATTCACCCGCAGCAAAATATCAGTCGCACCCAATCCGTTTACCGAACTTTTACAGGTCGAGATGCAGGAAGCGGGATCCATAGACCTATACGATTCCTCCGGTAAACTTGCGTTCAGAACCCAGTTAACAAATGGAAGTAACCGTTTAACAGTAAGCGGCCTCCCCGCAGGTTTCTATCAATACCTTATCAGGAGCGCGCATGGAAGTGTGCTTCTTTCGGGCAAGCTCATTAAAAATTAATTGCTATGAAAACCTTCATTCTTTTCCTGGCACTTGTGGCCGGTGTAGAGGCCAATGCCCAACTTACGCTTGTGAAAGCACTTAGCAATTCCGAAGTTCCGGATTACGAGGATATTGACCGCCCTCAAATCTTCAATGGTAAGATGTACTATATTAGTAATCCTTCAACTCCGCAAGAGTGCAAACTCTACGTAACCGACGGTTCATCAGCGGGTACGCATCTGGTAAAGGACCTCGGTCCCATTTACACAAGCGGCAGCGGTAATTGGAGTACTACGGGTTCCTTTAACCAAACCACGGACCGCCTTTATTTTCTCCGCTCCCAGCATCTAAATCCTTCCACGGGTGGGGTGCCTACCGAGATGACCACTGAATTGTGGGTGACCGACGGTACGCCTGCAGGGACCATTAAACTGCTGAACAAGACCACGCCCGTTGTTAATTACAGTGCAGTGAGTCCTATTGCTCTTTTTGGCAGAAACGGCAATATTAATGAACTGAACGACAATTTTGCGGGGAACAAACTCATCTTTATGGCTTACGACCCTGCAGCAACTTCGGTTACTTACGCAAATCAGATCGCATGGGTGACCGACGGTACGGTTGCGGGAACACAGCCGCTGCTCACGTCGACCGGTGAAAAGATATATGGAGGAGGAGTAGGCGGAACTCAGCTGAACGGAGAATATTACTTCGGTGGGCGAGGTCAGTTATCTGTTGATTCAGGGGGCTATATCTATAAGACCAACGGAACTACAGCCGGCACTGTGAAGGTAAATGGTGCTGCCGTAAACTGGTTTGTGGGCTCGCACTTCAGCAAACCGCTGAACGGAACATTTCTATTCTGGGCCACCGATAACGCGGGACCTTCCTGGAACGAGCAGAACTATGAAATCTGGAAATCAGACGGTACTGCGGCCGGTACGCAGCTCTTTTATGAAACAGTAAACGGATTCGACTCAAAAAAACCATATTACGGAAATGTACTGGATTTTGTGAATGATGGTGAAAAATTCTATTTTATGCTGAAGCAGAATCCGGCTGTCAATGAGCAAAACGAACTTTGGGTCACAGACCTTACGACGGCTAATACCAAAAAGATTCGCGATGCAACAACCTATTTGGTAGATGATATCGTAGTTTCTGCCGGAAAAGTTTTTTTTGAGGAGTTTATTCAGTCACCCAGCACGTACAGACTGGTACATTCAGACGGGACAGCGGCGGGCACCTATCCTGTGTCGGTAAAGAATACCAACCATCCAAGTATAGGGCTGTATCAGGGCGCTGTTTATTTCAAAGATTTTGACCAAATGGTTCCGTATTTTTCCAACACCGTAGCTGATAATATGGAGGTTTGGCGTGCTGACGGCACTGCTTCCAATACCGTACGTGTATTGGATGTGAATCCGGGATCTGTAACCGTTTCAGGTTATACAGTGTCCAGTTCATCAAAGCCAAAAAATTTTTTCACTCTGGGGGACAGCCTGTATTTTGTGACCGAAAGCCCACAGAATCTTTTTAAATTTAAAGGAGACTATACCTTTAACAATTCGGTGAACAGCAGCTGGGGTAATCCTGCCAACTGGAATGCGGGTGCACTCCCCGGTTTTACCGATCCGGTAAATGTGGTCTCCGGCTTTACTGTGACGGTGGATATTCCGGCATTTGCCGGTAATCTGAACCTTAACTCTGCTTTGAGCCTGGCCTCGGGTAATCTCACTATTGGGGGCACACTGAATATGGGAGCAAAAATTACCCTGAACGCAAATTCACTTACTTTGGGATCGGCAGCCCAGGTTATGAACGGCAGTGCCTCCAATTACATCACAACCAACGGTACAGGTGCGGTGAATGTTCAGAACCTCAATGCTGCACGCGGCCCGGTTACTTTGCCCATTGGTACGGTACTCAATTACAATCCCATAACGATTGCCAACACAGGAGCTAGCGATACTTTCTCTGCAAAAGTGTCTGAAGGAATTTCCAACGCGCCCGGCGGTGCTGTGAATACCACTTGGGATATCAGTGAGGGTACTGCGGGCGGCAGTAACGTTACACTTGCGCTGGGCTGGAATCAGACTCAGGAAAATACAGCGTTTAATCGAAACACAGCCCAGGTAGGCCACCTGATCAATGGTGTCTGGACACCTGAAAGTTCGGGGGTAGTTTCCGGAAGCAATCCTTATGTGATTCAGGCTACAGGTATTACAAGTTTCTCCCCGTTCGGGGTTATGAACCTGACCACCCTCGGAACATCTGAAGCCACCGTGCGAAACGTGGCGGTTTATCCAAATCCATTCCGGGAGGCAATTACGGTCGTTGCAGAGAATGGAGGCATCTTTTACCTTTATGACCAGTCGGGTAAACTGGTTGCGGCAGAGCGGCTGATTAAAGGACGTAACCTCATTGAAAAACAGTATTTGCCTGCGGGTGTGTATCTGTATCAGCTTCACAGCGACAGTGGTGAACAAAAAAGTTCAGGCAGATTAATTAAACACTAAACTTCTTAGATGTATCCGTCTCAAAGTTCTCGTTGGGACGGATTTTATTTTGCCTGCTAACCGTATTTTCGTACTGTCAAAGTAACTCACCAGCTTGTCATCTGTACAGCACCAAATATCCCCAGGGCTCGAGTTCAATTTGCCAGCCGGCAGGCAGGATCCGGTCTGAACCGCTGAAAAGTTCGGTGTAGGTGCCCGCGTGGGCGGCAGTATTCAGCGTGAGCTTCAATTTATGGGGGCTTAGATTGAACACCGCGAGTACTTTGTCGCCCTCTTTCTCCCGAACGAAGGAAATGGTGTGTTCCATGCAGTCATTGGTCACCCTCTCCATTTCACCGCCGTATCTGCCGTTCCAAAGCGCCCGGTTTTGATGTTTCAGACCGAAGAGGGTTCTGTACAAACCGGCGTTGTGGTGTGGTTTCCACTCAATGGGGTCGCGGTCAAAAAATTTGAGCGAGCGGTCCAGTCCGGCTTCCTGACCGTTGTAGATGAGCGGCATTCCGTCCATCAGTACCGTAAAGACCGTGGCTGCCTCCAGAGCATCACCGAAATTGCTGACCGGATTATCTTCCCACGCATTTTTGTCATGATTGTCGATGAAGTTCAGCCTGATGCCTTCTTTTGGAAAAATGGCGACATGCTCTGCCAGATAAGCTTCGGCCAGGGTCCCGGCATTACTGCGCCCCTGAGCAATGGCATGCAGGTGGTTCCATAATGTCCAGTTGTAGGTGGCATCAAAAGCTTTGCGGTGAAGGTCGCGGTCCTCGGCCTCAGCCAGCATGAAAACAGGTTTAATGCTTTCAAGTTCTGAGCGAACATTTTCCCAGAAATCAATGGGTACAAAAGAAGCCACATCGCAGCGGAATCCGTCAACATCAAATTCACTGACCCAGTATTTCATCGCTTCGGTCATGTATTTGCGAAGTTCAGGCTGGCTGTAGTCCAATTCAATAATATCATCATAATCGCGCCAGGGCGTCGACCGGAAGCTCCCGTCCAATGACTTTCTGTAGAACTCCGGGTGTTCGGTCACGAGATTATTGTCCAGGCTGCTGTGATTGGCTACCCAATCCAGAATCACATACATGCCCAGATCATGAATGGCCTGAACCAGTTTGCGGAAATCCGCTTCGGTTCCGAACTCAGGATTAATTCCTGTAAAATCCTTTACTGAATAGGGACTGCCCAAACTGGCTTTTCTGTTCCTTTCTCCTATGGGGTGTATGGGCATCAGCCAAATAATATCAATCCCTAATTCCTTCAGTCGCGGCAACTGTTTCTCTACTTCTCTAAAAGTTCCTTCAGCAGAAAACTGCCTGGTATTTATCTGGTAGAGCGTGGCACTTTTCACCCAGTCCGGATTGTTGATGCGGACGTACTTTTTTGGCTGATAATGATGCGGTGGTATTTGGTTCATGGGTAGCAGGCTGGAGTTATGATACTTATCAAAATTCGGGCAATAGTTATCAGCATCCTTAAGGATAATGAATGCCTTCTCAATAAGTAACGAACCTACTGCAGCCTTTGCTGCTTTAAACTGCTCTCTACTACTTTTTTCAGCCGGTCGTGGCGGGTACTTTCCCGCTTGGCCGACATGATCCAGTGAATGATGACTTTACGGTAAGAGGGTGGCTGTTTACAGAAAAATTCCCAGGCAGGAGGATGGTTGGTGAATGCTTTTTCAAATTGAGGTGAAAGCTGTTCTGCAGGTTTTTCATGCGAATAGATCCCCGAGCGATCCGCGGTCCTTTTGCTGAAGGCTTCCAATCCTGCAGGCTCCATCAACCCTGCTGCACTCAGTTCTTCTACTTTTTTCACATTAATGGCACTCCAGATACTGTTGGGGCGCCTTGGAGTAAAGCGTATCGTATAGCTTTCAGTATCCAGCGACTTGCGGATACCATCTATCCAGCCAAAGCAGAGCGCCTGATCCACCGATTCGGACCAGGTCATGGACTGTTTGCCGCTGTCCACTTTGTAGAATCCAACAAGGAGTTCCTTTGCTGCAGCGTGGTTTTTAGCCAGCCACTCGCGGAAAAGAGCCGGGGTTTCAAAGAATATGGGTTCCATTTGCCTGATTTCAGGCAAATCTAAAGAAAAAAGAGGGAATCTGATGGGAAGATTCAGCGGCTAAAACCTACAAAGGAGACCGTTTTTAGCTCAAGGATGAGAAATCGCTTTCCCGTGAAATTAATCAGTGATTTATGTAAGCGGGCTTCTTTTTCTGTTTCCCCAAATACTCACCAGTTTAGCGATAATTACATCGCCACCCGCATAAAAGAACACGGCACCCATAGGAGGATTGGCAGCAGGGATGATTCCAAAGGTTTCAGGTACCCATTTCCAGCAGTTGAACCCAGTGCCCAGAAGTTCAATGTAAATAACGCACAATGCAATAAAATAGTAAAGCGGATCGCCTTTCTTTCTGCGCAGAATGGCAAAGAAGAATACACTGAAGATCAGTGTGAATATATCATTGAAAAAAAGTACAGGAATCAGAAATATCAGTATAAATAAGGCCGGGAATGCTATCTTTAGCACGGATTTATTACTTACCGCCCAAACCGTATTGGCGTAAATATAGCCCGATGCGTACACAATGGCATGTCCCAGCGGCACGTAGAGCGGGATGTTCACCGTGCGGTAATGGTACATTCCGAGCAGGGTGCAGAAAATAAGTTCACCGATATAGGAAATGATGACCATAGTAAACATCAGTTTACGGAGTTCGGAATCGGATACATGGAACAGCCACAGGAAATAGGCTACACTAAGTGCATTTGCCAACCAGCGGCCGTTAAAGCCGTAATCATTCAGAAAAAAATCAGAATCCAGCCAAAGGACCAAAGGGGTAAGAATCAGGAACAGCCATCCGGCCAGGGCCATGTTACCTCTGGTGGGAGTGCTGTTGATGAAGAGCTTAGAGGATAAAAATCTTTTCAATGGATGGCAATGTTATTCAGCCTGTAAAAGTAAGAGTTCTAATTGGGTCGCCGCTATAAAATGCGCAGGTAGGCATCCCTTATTCCAGACCGACAGTTGTGGTGCTTTTCACTTCCTTGATCATGAATGCACTCTGCGTACTGGCTATATGCTGCAGGTTGGTGAGTTTGGTAACCATAAAATCGCGGTATTCTGCAATGTCTTTCACTATGATTTTGAGGATGTAGTCGTAATCGCCGCTCACATGAAAACATTCCAGAACTTCCGGGAATTTGCTGATGTCGCGCTCGAACTGGGTGATGTATTCCTTGCTGTGCTGAACGAGTTTTACGTGACAGATGACCAAAAAGTCACGGTCTACCTTCTGGCGGTTCACCATGGCTACATAGCTGGCAATGACCTGCTGTTTTTCCAGCTTCTTAATACGCTCAAAAACAGCAGTTACGGACAGGTTCAGTTCGGCTGCCAGACTTTTTGTGGTTCTTTTGGAATTTTCCTGCAGTAAATTCAGGAGTTGCCGGTCTTTCGCGTCCAGATTCATCAGAAAATATTTTGGATTTGCTACTTTATCTTTTTCAAATATAGAATATAAATCTATAAGCCGGAGGTATCCGGTGGCTTTTTTCTGAATTTAAAAGCTTTGATTGTTTATTTGCAGGGTTATCAGCAATTTTATGGAAAATAAAAAGATATGAAAGAATTCAGTGCAGCAAACAAAATTCAGGACCTGCAGTTTTTTGGTGAATTTGGTGGTGTTAATCCGTCAATTTCAGACAGTTCCACGTATACCTTCCTAACCGCCAAAGCAATGTCCGACACCTTTGAAGGTCAGACCGAAGGATGTTATCTTTACTCCAGGCATACCTCACCCAGCAATCTGTACCTGTCTGAGGCCCTGGCTCAGATGGAGGGAACGGAAAGTGCCAATGTAACCGCTTCAGGAATGGGTGCCATCACTTCAGTACTGCTTCAGATCTGTAAGTCGGGCGATCATATTGTTTCCAGCCGAACTATATACGGTGGAACATATGCCTTCATGAAAAATTTTCTGCCCGGCCTGAAAATCGGTACTTCCTTTGTGAATATCACGGACCTAGCCGCCGTAGAAGCCGCCATTACCGAAAACACACGTATGATTTACTGTGAAACGGTAAGTAACCCTCTTCTTGAAGTAGCAGACCTCGCCGCCCTTTCTGAGCTGGCCAAAAAACATAATTTACAGCTGGTGGTCGATAATACCTTTTCGCCGCTGATGGTTGCTCCAACCAGGTTGGGTGCCGATGTGACCATTCACAGTCTCACAAAATTCATCAACGGAAGCAGCGACGCCGTAGGTGGAGTGATTTGTGGTACCGCGGATTTCATCAACAGTCTGAAGGATGTAAACAGTGGTGCCTGCATGCTTTTGGGGCCCACCATGGACAGTTTGCGTGCAGCGAGCATCCTGAAAAACCTCCGCACCCTGCACTTAAGGATGAAAAAGCACAGTGAGAATGCGCAATACCTGGCCGAAAGATGGCAGGAGGACGGCTTGAAAGTAAAATATCCGGGCCTCGAAAGTCATCCGCAGCATTCGCTGTTTTCGGAAATGATGAATGCCGAATTTGGTTACGGAGGACTGATTGCGCTTGATGTGCAGACTGTTGAGAAAGCCAATGAGCTGATGGAGGCGATGCAGGCGGAAAATATCGGTTATCTGGCTGTTAGTCTGGGCTTTTACAAAACGCTTTTCTGTGCTTCCGGCACCTCAACTTCATCCGAAATCCCTGCCGATGAGCAGAAAGAAATGGGACTCTCGCCGGGACTCATCCGTTTTTCCATTGGTTTGGATCAGGATATAGAGCGAACCTACCTTAAGATGCGCGGGTGTATGGAAAAGACCGGCGTACTGCAGGCGGTAACCAGTTAATACCTGTTGCGCCGGGCACAACGCGATTAAGCATACAGAAAAGGCTGTCTTCACACCGGTGAGACAGCCTTTTTTGCATTGTAAAAAGCGGTACTGTTATCTGAAACTGTAACCTACATCCTTAATTTCGGAAAAGGACTGTGTACCAAGATCCGTGGCCACAGAACGTCCGTCCAGTTTTGGGGTCACCGTGCCGTGAACTTTCAGATATTCCTCCACGGCATCATGAAACGTAAAGGACTCAATCTTCACATTGCGCGCATTTTTCATCCGGCACATGGCATCAGTACAAGTACGATGCTGAAGAAAGATCTGAAACTGCACAAGCGAAAGGTCATTGCGCAATAATACTACAATTCGGGGGTTCTGTATGTAACTCTTGTTACATTGCGGATATTTTAATCAGGAATTCCTTCAGCATTAACCTACTGTTTTCCCGGTTTAATGTTGAGTTCAAACCGCTACTTCCCTGCGGCATTTGGTACAGTGTTGCTCGGCTTTTGCCAAAACAATGCGGAGTTCATCGATCTGGTCGGTTGTAAGACTCCTTTTGGGGATGATAATGGCTGAAAGATTATTCTGATAGATCATAAACCATCTTGTAAGTTCACTGAAGCGGTGAATCTGCTTCCACAGGATTTCCATATAGAAGGTCTCGCCGTGAATTTTAATACGGTCTTCGGTAAGTTCCATTTCCAGTGTTTCCCTAAGCTGATTGCTGGAGTAGTAATTGCGGTGTACGGTGCTGAAAACAATAACGGGCTGCACCACTGCAATAAGGCCCAGCGTGATGTACTGATAAATGATGGGTCGGGGCAGTGCAAAGAGCCCGAGGTGGTAAAGGATGATCCATAGCAACAGCATTGCGGCAATGCCCACCAGAATACGCAACATGGTTTTCTGATAGGTAAGTTTAAACATCAGCTGCAGATACTGCCTGAATGTTACGTTGGTTTTTAGTTTCATCCCCGTTTTATGGTGGTTTACCTGCCTATTGCAAGTATTGTTCCGCAGAAATCAGATACGGGAAACCTACCGGGTGTCTATATTATGACGGTGTTTTGCCGGATTTTCGGGAGGTTGTTTGGTTTAATAATTGATGCGGTAGGGAGACCGGACTTTTCTGATGAGATCCGGCTGATGCTTCGCATTAACTCTAACACCAACATTAACTAAATATTAAATCAATGGACAAGAAAAAAACAAAGTCAGAAAACGGGTCTGCGAATGCCGATGCTATGCAGCTCCGCGACCTTTTCACAGATGGTCTGAAAGACATCTATTATGCTGAAAATGCTCTTGTAAAAGCACTTCCCGAAATGTATGAGAAGGCGTCCGATCACAAACTCAAAACTGCCATTAAAGATCACCTTTTGCAGACCCAGCAGCAGGTTGTGCGTCTGGAAGAAGCGTTTGCCTCGATGGACATGAAAGCAGAAGGTAAGAAATGCCCGGCCATAGAAGGAATTCTGGAAGAAGGCCGTGAAACGGTGGCCAGTGCTGCGGAGGGTCCTGTACGCGACGCGGCGATCATCGGCAGTTCACAGAAAGTGGAACATTATGAAATCGCCAGCTACGGCACGCTGTGCGCCTATGCAAAAGTACTAAATGAAAGGCCGGCACTGGACCTGCTTCTGCGTACCCTGGGCGAAGAGAAAAAATCCGATTGCCTGCTGTCATCAATAGCTGATACCAACCTCAATTCACAGGCCGCGGGAGGCAAGCATCAGTCTAAAGACCTGAATGCCGTATAACCATCAAAACACCAATTACAGACATTATGAAAGTGAACGAACAGGAACCATTTGAGAATGGTGCAAATCCCAAACTTGAACAGTTGGGAAAATATACAGTAGATGACAAAGGCGAATTCATGACCACCGACCATGGTGTAAAGATCAACGACGACCAGAATACCCTGAAAGCCGGTGAGCGCGGTCCCTCATTGCTGGAAGATTTTATCTTCCGTGAGAAGATGACCCATTTTGACCATGAAAGGATACCGGAAAGAATTGTGCATGCCAGAGGTTCCGGTGCGCACGGTGAATTCCAGCTTTATAAATCCATGGCCAAATATACGAAGGCCAAATTCCTGAATGATACTTCCATTAAAACTCCGGTTTTTGCAAGATTTTCAACCGTACAGGGCAGCAGGGGATCCACCGACTTACCACGGGATGTACGTGGATTTGCAGTAAAATTCTACACTCAGGAGGGTAATTATGACCTGGTAGGCAATAATATGCCGGTGTTTTTTATCCAGGATGCCATGAAGTTTCCGGACCTCGTGCATGCCGTAAAACCGGAGCCCCATAATGAAATTCCTCAGGCCGCCTCGGCGCATGATACTTTTTGGGATTTTGTTTCGCTCATGCCTGAGACCATGCACAATGTGATCTGGAAAATGAGTGACCGCGGGATTCCAAGAACGTTACGCTCTATGGAAGGATTTGGGATTCACACCTTTAGGTTTATTAATGAAGAAGGCGAGTCTCATTTCGTTAAGTTTCACTGGAAACCACTTCAGGGTGTCCTGGGGCTGGCTTGGGACGAAGCGCAGAGGCTGGCGGGCAAGGATACCGATTTTCACCGCCGTGACTTATGGGAAGCAATTGATAACGGTCAGTACCCCGAATGGGAATTAGGTGTGCAGATCGTTAAGCAGGAAGACGAGCATAAATTCCCGTTTGACCTGCTGGATCCCACGAAACTGATTCCGGAGGAACTGGTTCCGGTAGAAATTATCGGCAAGATGACACTGAACCGGAATCCTGATAATTTCTTCGCCGAAACCGAACAGATCGCCTTTCATCCCGGTCATATTGTTCCCGGCATTGACTTTACCAACGATCCGTTGCTGCAGGGCAGGCTTTTCTCGTATACAGATACCCAGCTTTCCCGTTTGGGTGGACCTAATTTCCATGAAATTCCGATTAACCGTTCCATCCCGGATGTTACCAATAATCAGCGGGACGGCATCCACCGCATGCAGATACCGAAGGGAAGGGTTTCCTACAACCCCAACAGCCTCGCTCAGGGCTGTCCATTCCAGGCCATGATGAAAGAAGGCGGATTTACTTCTTTTGAAGAACGTATCGACGCCGGAAAAATCCGCAGAAGAAGTAAAAGTTTCTTCGATCATTTCAGCCAGCCAAAACTGTTTTATAACAGTATGACAATGCATGAAAAGCGCCATATCCAGAACGCCTTCTCGTTTGAACTGGGCAAGGTACAGGTTGTGGCGATCCGCCAGCGTGTGGTAGATATGTTACTGGAGATCGACGAGGACCTTGCAAGAAAAGTAGGTGAGCATCTGGGTTTGGTGCCCAGCAGACTTCCGCAGCCCATTACAGGTGCTATACCTGCTGATGGGGATCCGGCGGATTATCACTCGATTGAAGTGGAACTACCTATTTCGGAAGCGCCGTCCGTAAGTATGGCCAATAAACTTCCTACCAATATAAAAGCACGGCGCATCGCTTTGCTTACCGCCAACGGAGTGAATGATGAGGCATTTACAAAAACACAGAAAGTTCTTTCTGAATTAGGCGCAATGGTAAAGGTTATCGCACCGCGACATGGTTTTGTAACTACCGCGAAAGGTGATGAGTATCCTGTTGATGACAGTTTGCTTACTGCAGATTCTGTAATTTTTGATGCGGTTTATGTGGCTGGCGGCGACAGTGTGAAAACCCTGATGGAGCATGCCGGTGCAGTTCATTTTGTAGCTGAGGCCTATAAACACTGCAAGCCTATAGGTGCAGATGATAACGGCGCCGAATTACTTAAAAAGGCAATTCCGGGACTTAATGATCCTGAAGACGGTATTGTTACGGACGGAAACCTGGATGAATTTGTAAGTGATATTATTCTCCACAGATTCTGGGACCGCGAGATGAATCCGTTACCGGTTTGATATCTGACCTGATGAAAAAAATCCGTCTCACCTAAAGGTGAGGCGGATTTTTTGTGAATTGTAGTAAAATCAGTGTGCCCGGATTTTATTGATCTGCTGCTACCTGATTAATGCGGCAGTTTATCGCGGAAATATCCGTAAATCCACGTTCCTGCAATGGCACTCGCCAGGGTTACAGCAATGGCGGTGGCGCCGGTACCTATCTGTGCAAAGAGCGGCCCGGGACAGGCGCCGGTGAGGGCCCAGCCAAATCCGAAGATCAATCCGCCATAGATCTGTCCTTTATTGAATTTCTTGTCGTGGAAAACAATTTCCTCACCATATACCGTCTTTACCCTGAATTTTTTGATCAGAAAAATAGAAGCCATAGCGACAAGGATTGCCGAGCCAATAATGCCGTACATATGGAAGGACTGCAACCTGAACATCTCCTGTATACGGAACCAGCTGATCACCTCAGCCTTGATGAAAACAATGCCGAAGAAAATTCCTACGAGCAAATATTTGATGTTATGGTTCCAGCGGTGTTCCAGGGCACTCTCGTTCACGCACATGGTGTCCAGCAACCGCACTTCCACATCGGCACTGTTGTCTGTTTGTTTTTGCATTTTCATGTAATTTAAAGTGATAAAATGAGGGGTAAAATGAAGTTGGCCATAATAAGCCCTCCAATCATAAAGAATACGGTAGCGATCAGGCTGGGCAGCTGCAGGTTAGCAATACCCATAATGGAATGACCACTGGTGCAGCCGCCTGCGTAACGTGTTCCGAAACCTACCAGCAGGCCTCCGCCCACCATCATAATCAGACCGCGGACTGTGAACAGCGATTCCCAGTTCATCAGTTCCAGCGGTACCAGATTGCTGAAATCCGTAATGCCGTATCCTGCGAGTTCCTGAGCCAAATCCGGATGCACGTTCACTGGCTCAGAACTGGTCCATAAGGTGACCGAGATAATCCCGCCGATAATGATGCCCAGTACAAAAACAAGGTTCCATATTTCTTTCTGCCAGTTATACTTAAAGAACGGGATGCCCGAGGGTATACATGAGGCACAAATGTGCCGCAGTGAAGAGGAAATCCCGAATGACTTATTTCCCAGTATGAGCAGTGCAGGCACGGTAAGTCCAATAAGCGGTCCGGCTACATACCAGGGCCAGGGGGATGATAATAATTCCGTCATTTAGATTTGGTTTAAGGTGTTTTGAACATTTTGAAGGCTACCGCCATTGAGCACATTGGGAATGCCCGCCTGCTCCAGGATCATTTTCGCCTGGCTGCTGCGGTTGCCACTGCGGCAAAAGACCACAATGTTATTCTTGCCGGCAAAGCGCTTCAGCTCCCGGGAAACAGAACTAATCGGGATGTTTACCGCGTCCTGTACAGAGCCAACCTGAAATTCTTCGCGCGACCGTACATCCACTAGGAAAGGCTTATTTTTCATGATTTCCAGAAGCTCCGACTGATCCGGTGCTGAAAAGAGGTTTTTTAGTAAATTGAACATATCTTATTTATTTATTTTAAAAATTTGAGATTTCTTTTAGTAGAATATAGACACCCATCACCAGAACAAAATAGCCAAAGGCAGGTTTTAATTTTTTGCCGTCGGTCCTGGCCGAAATATACATACCTGCAAAAAGTCCGGCAATGGCCAGCAAGGCGATTTTGATGATTAAGGCCCACTCTATGCTGAACTGCGCGGTGGAGACAGTGAATCCAAAAAGTGAATTAACGGCAATGATGAACACGGAAGTACCAATGGCTTTTCGGATGTCCAGGCCCAGCAGCGTAACCAGTGCCGGAATGATGATGAAGCCGCCACCGGCACCCAGCATGCCCGTAATCAGTCCTGTAGCAGCACCGAAAAGCAGTACAGGTAAGGTTTTTTTGGTGATCGTCTTCTCTTCGTCACAGTTTGCGCCACGGCATTTTTTTATCATGCTGTAGGAGGCCGCAACCATCAGGACGGCAAAAGTGACCATCAGGAACATATCCTTACTCAGTACCCAATTGCCGGCGGAGATGATTGTGTCCGGTACGGCGGGAAAAATATATAGCCGGGTAAGGTACACCGTAATGACTGAGGGAATTCCGAAGATCACTGCGGTGCGGAAATCGACCTGACCTTTCCGGAAAAAGGAAACCGAACCCACCAGACTGGTGATTCCTACCACAAAGAGGGAGTAAAAAGTGGCCAGGGCTGTATCTACACGAAACAGATAGACAAGTACCGGCACTGTAAGTATACTGCCTCCTCCGCCGATAAGCCCTAATGAAATTCCGATAAGAAGTGATGCTGCGTAACCCAGTATTTCCATGATGATTTTTTGATGCTGCAAAATTGCATCAAACGGGAAACGCACACCGCTACTTAGGTTACATTAGCGTAATTTTGTTCCGGCCCAGTTGCAGCTGGCCCCGTTCTTCCAGCTTTTTCAGCAGTCTGGAGACCACTACACGTGCAGTTCCCAGTTCATTGGCCAGCTGTTCATGAGTGACCTGCAGGGTGTTGCTGCCGGAAACCTGCTTCTTTTTCTGCAGAAGATCCAGCAGGCGCTCGTCCACTTTTCTGAAAGCGATGGCATTTACGATTTCCAGGAGTTCTTCGAATCTTTTATGGTAAAGCCTGAAGATGTAGTCCAGCCATTCCGGGTATTCACGTATGAAAAGCGAAACCTTATCCACCGGGAGGAAAAGGATTTCCGCATCTTCCTCCACCTCGGCACGTACCTTACTTGTTTCGTCGTGCAGGCCGCCCAGGAAGGACATAATGCAGCTTTCGCCCGCTTTAATATAATAGAGAAGAATTTCGCGGCCATCCTCTTCGGTGCGCATCACCTTCAAAGTTCCGCTAATAACAATCGGGATGGCGCGGATGTGTGAGTTTTCGTCCAGAATCATTTCGCCCGCCCCGTAACGGCGTACCACACCGTACTGGGTAAGTTCGGAAATGAGTTCGGGGGAATTCTTAAGTTCAGTTATCTGTTCAAGTGATTGCATTGTATAAAGATAAGGCAGTAAAATTTACCGGAGACTGCTGTTTCAGATAAATCTTCGAATGTCAGCTACATTACCTCTTCAATTCGAAGGATACCATTTTTTCCGCAGCCAGAAAGCCACGCTCACCAAAGCAATCAGGGCGGGAACTTCCACCAGTGGGCCAATCACCCCGGCAAATGCCTGTCCGGAATTAATACCGTAAACGCCTATGGCTACTGCAATGGCTAATTCAAAATTATTTCCCGCAGCTGTGAAGGAAATGGCTGCGTTTTTAGAATAATCGGCGCCAAGCTTTTTACCAGCTACAAAACTTAGCAGAAACATAAGTACAAAATAAATTACGAGGGGCACTGCGATGCGAAGGACATCAAACGGTATCTGTACAATCATTTCACCTTTCAGGCTGAACATGATCACAATGGTGAACAGCAGAGCGGTTAAAGTAACAGGGGAGACCTTCGGAATGAAGACTTCGTTATACCACTGTTCCCCTTTGGCTTTCAGAAGAACATAGCGGCTGAAATAACCAAGGACAAAAGGAATTCCGAGATAAATAGCCACACTTTCGGCGATTTGCGCGATGGTAATTTCTACTTCAGAGCCGCTGATGCCGAACAGTGGAGGTAAAACCGTAATGAAAAGATAGGCATAAATACTGTAGAAAATGACCTGAAAAATACTGTTGATGGCTACAAGGCCGGCGGCGTATTCGCGGTTACCTTCGGCCAGCTCGTTCCACACCATTACCATCGCGATGCAGCGGGCAAGGCCGATCAGAATTAACCCAATCATATATTCCGGGTAATCGCGCAGGAAAATAATGGCCAGGGCAAACATCAGGATGGGGCCAACAACCCAGTTCAGAAGCAGAGAAATTCCCAGGACTTTCGTGTTTTTAAAGACTTTCGGAAGCTCCCGGTACCGCACTTTGGTGAAGGGCGGATACATCATCAGTATAAGGCCGACAGCCAGCGGAATATTCGTAGTGCCATAGGAAAAGGTATTGATGACAGCAGAGGAATCGGGGTAAAAATAACCTATCGCAACGCCCAGAAACATGGCGAGGAAGATCCAGAGTGTCAGGTTTTTATCCAGAAAGGAAAGTTTTTTTCTTTCGTGAGGTGCGCAGTTATTTGCTGCCATTGCTGTTCTTATTTGGGCTGGATGCCAGATTCATTACAAAATACATTTCAGCTGCAATCTCCAGACTTCGCTCAAAATAAACGCTGTCCATTTCGTGGGTGCCGTCGCTGGATTTAGGATCTTCAAATTTCACGGCGACCCGCTTTTCTGCACCTGGGATAAACGGGCAGCCTGCGTCGGCATTGGAGCAGGTCATTACCGCGGCAAAACCGGCTACCGGATTGAAGACATCATCATATTTCTTGGAAAAACAGATTACCGGATGTGCGTTTTCTGAATATTTTACAGCATACACCGGATTTTCTGTCTCAGAGAGTTTCCGGATTTCCAGGCCTTGACTGTGAAGGGTCTCTGCGACTTTCGGAAACATGGCTGTAGCCTCGGTTCCGCCGGAATAGCAGTATACGTTTTTGATGTTAAAATGTTCTGCCATCACCTGTGCCCAAATCTGGGAAAGATGACTTCTTCTTGAATTGTGGGTACAGATGAAGTTCAGGTTGATCCTTTCACCCGCATATGCTTTTTTCTGAATGAATTCAGCCAAAGGGTGCAGGACATCTTTTCGTTCCTCGGAAACAGGCGTGATGGAAATGACCTCAATGGTTTCCATGAGATTTTTGAACATGGTCTTGTTTTTAATTGATCAGGAAGTTACAAAACGATTAACGGCCTTAATTTAGCAGCAGCCGGATCCCGGAGCACAGCTTGCAGATTGGATTTCGGAAAGTTTCACTTTCTTTTTTACATGAGGGACTCCACAGGCATCCTGTGCCAGACAGGCAGTGGTTTTGGTTGTGAGAACGAAGGCGCTTCCGTTGAACTCCAGACCGAATTTACCGATGGTAGTCTGCTGGTATTCCACTTCAATTTCAGCATCTTCCAGGCCCAGTTGATCCTCGGAACGGGCAATGATCTTTTTGAGTTTCTCGGCCTCCAGGCGGTGGTCGTTATCGGTAGAAAACCAAAGCTGGAAGTTGATGGCCTTTTCGTCACGTATAACCCCGCCACAGTCAATGAACCTTTTGTTGATCTGGCCCACTTCGGTTACATGGAAATGTTCAGGAACCTGCTCGCCGTTTTCCAATACGAAGTGCAGTTCCTGTAGGTTGGTTAGGATGTCCTTGATTTCTGAAAGTTTCATATATTTATTTTTAGGTGTAGTTAGTTTCTGCAGCAACTGTTTTCCAGATTAGCTGCCGCCCGGAAGATACTGCTGAAATAAAGCTCCAGCTTCTGAACCGTTTCTTTGTTAATGCAATAGTTAATCGCTTTACCTTCAACCGTACCCTGAATGATCCCGGCATTTTTTAATTCCCTTAAATGCTGCGAAACGGTGGCCTGCGAAAGTGGGAGATGATCCACAATATCGTTGCAGATACAGCTGTTCGTTTGGATCAGGTATTCAATGATTGCCACTCTGGCGGGATGGGCAATGGCTTTAAGCAGGTTGGCTGTTTCATTTTGTGCGTCCGTATAATGCTCCGTTTTGGTGACTCCCATATTTATATTATTTAATATTGCAATATTACGATATGTATTTTTAATAATAAATAGGATCAATGGTTATTCTTAAAAATTTTTTCTCTCAATATTAATTGCCCCGTTGATTTTGTCTTTTTATCCTGGTTTTTATTTGGCAGAATTGTTGATGTGCTTAGAAATCAGCGCACTAACATTAATCCTACAAAATATTTTATTATGAAGAATTCAGTTTTAGCGTTATTCTGTGTCGCAGCTTTAACAGCCTGCAAAAAAAATGAGACCACTGTAACCGATACGTCCACGGACAGTATGGATATGGCCTACCCGGTAGATTCTGTTACTGTTGATACAGCGATGGTGGCGGGAAATACACAAATGAATGAACAGGACAGGTCATTTGCAAACGATGCTGCCAAAGGCGGAATGATGGAAGTAATGCTTGGTAACATGGCGGCCGGTAAGGCCACGAATGCAAAGGTGAAAGCGCTTGCAGAAATGATGGTGCGTGACCACACTAAAACCAATGATGAGCTGAAATCCTGGGCCACCGGTGCAGCGTTTACCCTACCTGCTGCGGTTGATGACAACCAGAAAAAAGAACATGATGACCTGCAGGCCAGAAGCGGCGCAGAATTTGACCGCGCTTATGCCGATATGATGGTCAGGCATCATACACAAACTATAGAAAAATTCAGGCAACAGGTTACCGGTGGAAGCGATGCTTCACTAAAGGCATTTGCTGAAAAGACACTTCCCACACTTGAACATCACCTGCAGGAATCGAAAGCTGCTCAGGATGCTGTAAAATAAACTGGTTTTTACACTAATAAGGTCCCCGGAAGTATTTTCGGGGATTTTTTTATCAGGATTTTTGGCAATCAAACGAACCTGGCCCTTAATCCACGCGGGTCCTTTGTCTGGAGACCGGTGCAAGAAGCAGGTAGAAGATCCAGGCAAACCATGAAATAAAAATGACCGCTAAAATCCAGGCAAGTTTTTCCTTACCGTGTGTCCTGTTTGATGAGAGGATAATAATGAACGGCAACAGCCATATAAATAACAGTAAACCGAAAATTACAACCGTACTCCAATCTGAAATAGTCATCACATCTGTTTTTTAATATTAAACGAAGGTTCAGTACTGTATCAAAATTAAGATTATAAATTGATATTAATCTCAATTATTACTGATAATTAAAATTATTTAAACTTAATGTGGTTCGGGATAGAAAACTGCACCGGAAGTTGTTGGAAGTGTAATCTTTGCCGCGTTAAATCATCTCACATTTGCAACTGAAAAAGGGTGTTTTTCCTGTTGTGACATTAAAGGTGTGTAAGTACATTTGTATAGGATCAATAACCGTGAAGACCTATTGAAACTAATAACCATATTAATAGGAATCCCGAAGTAACTTTACTTTGGGGTTTTTATTTTTTGCATATCATTGTGAAAGGATCATGGATCTATTTCGTTAGTAAATCTTTACAAACAAAGAAGGCCGCAATAATGCGGCCTGGATTGTATGTAATTTCGTTAGATTACTTTGCAGCAACGATATTCAGTTCCAGATCTACTTCCTGAGAAATCATCCAGTCCTTTGGGTCACCTTCAGTACCATAGGTTAGTCCCCAATCCTGACGGTTGATGGTGAAGTTGGATACCATGGTAACACCGTTTTCAGTTACGTCTACTTTCGCTGGGAAAGAAACGTTCACTGTTTTGTCCTTAATGGTAAGATTTCCGCTCACGGTTTTATTGGCACCGGCAACTTTGCTTTCTGTTCCGGCAGCTAAATCTTCAACCTTCGTGATGTCAAATTTTACTGAAGGATATTTCGCCACATCAAAGAAATCCTCATTTTTCAGGTGTGCATCCAGATCGGCTGATGTTTTGCCATCACTCATCGCAGGATCTACTGCCTTGGGATCTGTCGTAAGGGTGTTGAGGTCTGATGTAAGTGAACCGGCCGTAAGTGAACCGTTTTCTACTGTGAATGTTCCGGCGGCCTGGGTGGTTCCAAAACGCGGATTCAGACCTCCTTTGTGGTAAGCTGTCCATTTCACTGTACTGGCCGCTGTATTTACGGTAAATGTTTCACCCGCAGCAGCCGCTACGGTCTGTTCGCCTGAGGTGGTGGCGGTGTCTGTCTTGGATTCCTTACACGCTGCAAGCGTCAGAACTGCGCTAAGTGCGAAAAGTGATAATTTCTTCATTGTCTTAATTTGTTTAATGTGCGGCAAAGATACAGTGAGCACCCGGCAGTGCTGATTGACCTATGTTAAGAAATATGATTTTCGGAGTCGTGCTCTTCATTTTCCTGCAGGTCCTTGAGACTCCGCTCCATTTCGAAAACACGGTAAAGGATTCCCGGCAGGGACAGCAGGACGGGCCCAAAGATCAGTCCCATCACGCCAAAGAGCTGCAGACCCAGCACAACTCCAAATACGGTTATGAGCGGATGGATATCTGCCATTTTCTTTAAAAGGGTAAATCGCAGTACATTATCAATTCCGCCTACCAAAACAAGACAGTATACTGCAAGCAGGAGCCCATTGTGTACGTCGCCTGTGGCAATCTGATAAATGCAAATGGGTATGTAGATCAGCATGGTACCCAAAACCGGGACAATTGAAGCGGCACCCGTAAGAAGGCCCCAAAAAATGGCATTTTCCACACCAAAGATATAATAGCCCACCATGGCTATAACTCCCTGACTGAAACCCAGGATAGGAACTCCATACGCATTTGACCTGATAAGTGCTGCGGTGTGACGGATGAGGTACTTTTTGCTCCCGCGTGAAAGCGGAAGCAGTTCCTTCACCCGCTGTTCCATGTCCCGGGACTGCCTCAGCATGAAGTACAGAATAAACAGCGCCACGAATATATTTCCAAAGGTCTGGCCTACCCAGTTTAAAGTAGACGGAATGTAGGAAATAACTTTATTTACGAGCTGGAGAATCCTTTGATCAGAGAACTGAAGGTCAAAACGTTTCAGGAATTCGTTGTTTTCCACGAATTTGCGAACGGTATTGTAGTTCTCTATAATCGCATCATGGTCGTTTATCAGTTCGTTGATTTTGGGGATCAGGATTTCGATAAGGATCCAAAGCGGCACGGCAAAGGAGATGACAATCAGAAACAGGATGAGCGTTATGGTAAGGTTGCTGTTCCAGTTCTTCTTTTCGGTAAGGTTCAGGTAAAAGCGCCGGGTGAGAATATAAAGTGTGACCGCACCCATAATTCCGGACACAAAGTACTTTAGCTCTATCAGGATAACCGCGACAAGAAAAAGTGAAATGAAGAGAAGCGTTTTCTGCACGCATATTTTGCTGAACAGTTTTTGCATAAAAAATTAGGTTAAATGGAGCACAATTATTTTCTGAGAAGCCGAAGTATTTTGATGATTTCAAGAGCAATTAAAGGCAAAAGACCCAATGCGGCTGCCATGATCCAGCCTCTCGCATCAAGCATATGTAATTTAAAAGCATCGCGCAGCACCGGAATAAACATGACCATCAACTGTAAGAGCAGGCCCAGCAGGATGGCGCCTATCAGGTATTTATTGCCAAAAATTCCTGTCTTGTAAAGGGGTTTTTTCCGGTTTCTCAGGCCCAGGGAATAAAAAAGCTGTGAACAGACCAGTACCATGAAGGCGAGAGTCCGGGCATTTTTCACCACCTCCTCCGGGATTTGGTCGTCCCATGGCGAATAACCAAGTTCATGGTAGCCATACCAATACCCAAACGTGGTGATGAGTCCAATAAAGATTCCACCGGTTATGGCAGATTTGCCGGCACCGTCTGAAAAGAAATTCTCATCTACCGGGCGTGGTTTTTCCTTCATGACCTCCGGATCGCCCTTGTCCATCCCCAGGGCAATGGCCGGCAGGGTATCGGTAAGAAGGTTGATCCAAAGCAGTTGCGTTGCAATAAGCGGGGAGGGCCAGCCCGCAAGCAATGCCACCACCATCAGGACTACCTCGCCGAGATTACAGGTCAAAAGGAAAATAACCGATTTCCTGATATTGCTGTAGATGTTACGGCCCTGCTCAATGGCTTTTACAATGGTGGAAAAATTATCGTCGGTAAGAATCATGTCAGCAGCACCTTTGGCTACATCAGTCCCTGTGATTCCCATGGCCACGCCAATGTCTGCAGCCTGCAGAGAAGGCGCGTCATTTACACCGTCGCCGGTCATTGAAACTGTGTTGCCCTTGGCTTTCAGTGCATGTACGATACGTACTTTGTGCTCGGGCGATACCCGGGCGAAAACCGTGTAGTGCTCCACTCTGTTGTTTAGTTCTTCTGCGGTGATGTTCTCAAGTTCGGGCCCGGTAATAACCTGGCCGGATTCCGTGGCAATATCAAGATCTTTGGCGATGGCCAAAGCGGTATTCCTGTGATCGCCGGTAATCATCACTGTTTTTATTCCCGCTTCTTTAGCCATTTTTATGGACGGTTTTACCTCATCGCGGGCAGGATCCATCATACCTACAAGTCCGAGCAGAACCAGATTGTTCTCCATATCCTCCCGGCCGGTATCGTTGTCAGCCGGTTTATAGGCCACTGCCAGTGTGCGGAGCGCCAAATCGGACATCTGCCGTGCGGCCTCGCTGAAACGCTGCAGGTCATCTTCCGTGATTTCGCGTCTCTTGCCGTTAGTGTAGACATGTGTGACCTTCTTTTTCAAACTTCCCAAGGCACCTTTACTGAAGACTTCATAATCATCATCTTCAGTTTGCACAAGTACGGACATCATTTTCCGATCGCTGTCGAATGACTTTTCATCTTTCCGGGACGTTTTTTTTGCTAAATCCACGCGGTCTATTCCGAGACTGTCGCCCAATGCAAGCAAGGCGACTTCTGTAGGATCCCCTGTAGCTTCTCCATCCTGCAGCGTGGCATCGGAACAAAGGATCATAGCTCTTGCTACAAACTTCACGGTGTCAGTTGCTGCATTGGTTCCGTCTTTTTCCAAATCATAAAGACCATCTGAGGTGTAGACCTGAGTAACCGTCATTTTGTTTTGGGTTAATGTGCCGGTTTTGTCGGAACAGATGATGTTTACTGATCCCAGCGTTTCGACTGCCGGGAGTTTCCGGATGATCGCATTCTTCCGGGACATGGCGGTAACACCTATGGAAAGTACGACGGCCACAATCGCAGCCAAACCTTCGGGTATCGAAGCTACAGCCAGGGAAACGGCCGTCAGGAACATCTCACCCAGATCCCGCCCCTGCAGCCAGGAAAGTACAAAGATGAAAACGCAAACGGCTACCGCAATTTTACCCAGCATTTTCCCCAGTTCGTTGAGCCTTTTTTCAAGTGGTGTTTTGGCGTGATCTTCATTTCCGATGAGGTGGGCAATCTTTCCGACTTCTGTATCCATTGCGGTGGCTACGGCAATTCCAATTCCCCGCCCGTAGGTCACTGTGGACGACATAAAAGCCTGGTTATTCCTGTCGCCAAGTGGAGTTGCGGGATCCGTGTGAATTGCACCCGCATCTTTTGTTACAGGAAGTGATTCGCCGGTCAGTGCCGATTCTTCAGTTTGGAGGTTCACGGCTTCAATAAGCCTGAGGTCGGCAGGAACAACTCTCCCTGCTTCCAAAATGACAATGTCACCTGGTACAAGTTCTTCACTGCTGATTTCGGAGATGCGCGAATTGCGCTTAACCAGGGCTTTGGGTACCGAAAGCTGTTTCAGGGCGTCTATGGCTTTGCCCGCTTTTACTTCCTGGAATACGCCGATGGCTGCATTGATGAGTATTACGAGCAGGATAATAACCGAATCAATATACTCTGCCATAATAAATGTAATTATTACTGCGGCAAAGAGCACATAAATCAGCCAGTCATTGAGTTGTGAGATGAAAATCTGAAATACTGATTTCCTTTTTTTTGACTCAAGCCGGTTGGGTCCGGAGGATTTTCGGCGGATTTCAGCTTCCGCGTCTGTAAGGCCGGTTTGAGGATCTACATTCAGTTCATTTAAAGTTTCGTCAATCGATTTCGTAAACCACATATTCTGCTGTTCGGAGATGATACCTTAAAATTAGGCATAATTATGAAACCGACGGTGAATGTCTGAGCATAAAAAAGCCTTATCAAAGAGGATAAGGCCTAAGTGTGTGTGAGGGGAGAAGCTAGAATTTCTCAACCCATTGTTGGAAGGAGTCTATAAAGGAAGTCAGGAACTTTGCGGTATCCTCCTTCAGTGTCCTGCCATCTTCCGTAAAAATTTCCGCCGAATTTCCTATATAGGCTTCGGGCTGCTGCATCAGAGGTACATCTACAAAAACGAAAGCCTGACGGATATGATGGTTGGCGGCCAGTCCACCCAGCGAACTTATGGACGAGGTCACGACAGCACCCGGTTTTCCCGGCCACACGGAACTGCCGTAAGGGCGGGAGCCCACATCAACTGCATTCTTTAATGCTCCGGGAATGGTACGGTTGTACTCCGGCGAGATGATCAGGAGTCCGTCTGCATCCTTAATCTGCACCCGAAAAGTAGTCCAGGCTGCCGGTGGATTCTGATCCAGGTCCTCTGTGTAAAGCGGTAAGTCTGCGATTTCTACGATCTCCAATTCCAGTTTGCCTTCGGCAAGCCGGATCATTTCTTCAGCGATTTTTCTGTTATAGGATTCCTTCCTTAAAGATCCTACAATTACTGCGATTTTTTTTGCCATAATATAATGTTTGATTGGTAGTTAAAGATTGATGTTTTTGGCTAAACAGCAAGATAGCCGCCGTCTACAGGGTAATAAGATCCCGTGACAAACGAGGAGTCATCCGAGGCCAGGAAGAGCAGCATGGCGGCGATTTCTTCAGGTTGACCTAATCTGCCGAAGGCATGTTTGGTTTCCAGAAAACTGAGTGCTTCCTTCCCCATGGATTCTTCATTGACCATTCCACTGTATACAAAACCCGGACCTACCGCGTTGATTCGGACATTCTCCTTGGCATATTCCCAGGCTACAGCTTTAGTCAATCCCACCACACCGTGCTTGGCCGCCACATATCCGCTGGAGGTAGCAAATCCCGCCTGGCCCAGTATTGAGGCTATATTGATGATGCTGCCCCCGCCGTCCTTAACCATTTGGGGAGCCTGATACTTCACACCGTAAAAGACACCGGAGAGGTTGATGTCAATTACTTTCCTCCAACCTTCAACGGACATGTCCCCAGCCTTGTTTATTTCGCCGCCGATACCTGCATTATTCACTGCAATATCCAGCCTGCCGTATTTTTTCACCGTTTCCGATACAAGCCTTTCATTGTCTTCGGGGCTGGACGAATCTGCCGTTACAAAGAAAGCGTCCCCGCCCAGGCTTTCAATTTCGGACACGACCTGCTTACCATGCTCAGTGTTGATGTCACTTACGACCACTTTGGCACCTTCGCGTGCAAACAGCAGCGCAGTTGACTTTCCGATACCCGATCCTGCGCCGGTGATCATTGCTACTTTGTTCTCTAATTTTTTCATTGTATTAAATTTTATTGATGGATTGATGATTTCGTAGGTGTAGCCAAATTTAGTGATTACGGTTCTGAAATCTCTTGATGCAGGTCAAATAATAGGGGATAGAGTCTTGAAACTTCTATGGCAAGTGATAAAACAGGAGCTAACTATTACAGTTAATTTAGCTTGTGAAAGTATGCAGTTGCGGTTTGACTGCGACAGCACATGAAATAACAGCAGGTAACGTGAAGTATTGAATTACGCATTACCACTCTTATTAAGCGTGTCAATTCGCCGTCCTCAAAGGTTTTTAGGTAAGGGTTAATGTAGAATTCAGCTTTTATAACCCAAAATTAAAGCAAGCTTTGCAAGGTCCTGTGAATGTTCAGTAATGCGCGATTCCCTTAATCAGCGATAACGAACTGAACTAATAAAAAATTACTAATACCTTCGCATATTTATCGCGCGGGAGTGTCTTTACCTTCAATTCTTTGGCGTATTTTTGCAGCCATCTAAACCTGCACTGAATATGGAGTTTTTACAAACTGTACTAGATTTTTTCCTGAACCTCGATAAGCATCTGTTCACCATGATCATGGACTATGGATTATGGATTTACCTCATCCTTTTCCTGATAATCTTTGTGGAAACCGGTCTGGTGGTAATGCCGTTTCTGCCGGGCGATTCACTGCTTTTCGCAGCCGGTACCTTTTGTGCGGGCGTAATTGGCGCCACAGGCGAAACTGCCAGTCTCAACCTATGGCTTATTCTTGCTTTGCTCACCATTGCGGCCATCCTGGGAGACACGCTGAATTATTACCTCGGGAAAAATGTAGGGCTCCGGATGCTGAGCTTGAAATTGGGAGATAAGCAGCTCGTCAATCCGAAGTATATTGACCAAACCCAGGCCTTCTACAGTAAAAACGGTCCGAAAACCATCATCATCGCCAGGTTTGTACCTATTGTGCGGACATTCGCTCCGTTTGTGGCGGGAATTGGTTCGATGAACTATTCAACCTTTATCAAATACAATGTGATCGGGGCTTTTGTTTGGGTTTGGAGTTTAACGCTGATGGGCTATTTCTTCGGTAACCTTCCCTTAGTGCAGGAAAATTTTGAAACAGTAATCTTCGGAATCATAGGGATCTCCCTGTTGCCCATGGTTTGGGAGTATGTGAATGCTAAATTCCTGAAAAAGAAGGAAAACTAAACCTTTTAATCGGGCAAGAGCAGAGTGTTGCGGGATTCTGCTTCCTCTATGAAAGCCTCGTATAGTTTGATGTCGCGCTTTTTAATGCTATCCAGAAATCCTGTGGCGAAGCGCCTTTTACTGTCGTGCTGTATGGCGTTATAGATTTCCACGGAATCGGCGCGGGTAAGTCCCTTAGTTTCTTTTAGTTCTTCATTCTCCTGCCGCAAACGGTCTACTTCATTTTCTTTGCAGGAAGCCAGCAGTAAAGTAGCAGTGACCAGACCCAGAAGTACAGATTTTCTTTTCATTACTCGTAGATTGATTTGGAAGCAAATGATGCAAAAATGTGACCATCGCGCCAAGCGCTATTTCCACCGGCCTGAAAATGCTTAGTTGAACTGCTGCAACGGTCCCTCGGTCCCTAAATCTTTAATATCTTTGCAGCGACATTTCCAGTATTTGATGCTGATGCTTTCCAATGATTTTTATTAATGATTGACAGAAATTTTTATCTCGAAAACCTCACCGCCTTTGATGAGTTAATCGGCTCGGACCGTACCGAGGCAGAAAAAGTAATTTATAAAGTATACTGCATCCTGCAGCGGGACAAAATCTGGCTCTATAACGTGGCTACCCCCGAAGAGTTAACGGAGGAGGATGAGGATCTTCTGATTGATGTTGAAAATGAGTTGGGTGTACTTGATCAAACGTACAACTTCCGTTTTCAGGAGTTTCATGAACTGGTCATGGAGAATATGGCCCGTGAGCATGACTCTTCGGATTTTGATGACGAAGCTGATTTTGATGATGATGAGTTTGATGAAGATGAATGGAATCTGACAGACCTTGATGATGAGGATGATGAAGACTGATGATATGGACCCAATATATTAGATAAAAACAGAAGCGCAGGAAAATCCTGCGCTTTTATTCATGAGATGGCTTCCCTGTGAACACCGTTCAGTGCCGGCATCTCTTTATTGATTTTTTGGTCTTCCATACGGTAGATTTCCTTCCGCAGATTCGTGCTTGAAAAACGGTGCCGCCTTTCATTGAAATAGAGAACGATGTTGTTTTCGTCACAATAATCCCTTCCGGTGAAGTCTTTGTCCTTATATTCGGCACCTACAATCCGTACGTCTATGGAATACAGCTGGAGGATGTCTTCCAGGTCCTTTTCGGTGGTGTAGGGAATGATCTCATCTACGTACCTGCAGCCTTTCAGCTGTATATAGCGCTCCACAACTGTCTGTGTGGGCTTGTTTTTCTCAGGCCGGTCTATGGTAGGATCCGTTTGCAGGCCTACGATAAGATGGTCGCACTGCGCCCGCGCCTCGGCCAGCATCTGAACATGACCCGCATGCAGCAGGTCGAAACAACTGAAAGTGATACCTATAGTTTTTGAATTGTCCATTGTAGTTTTGTTTTAATAGTTAACGTGTTCGGGCATGTTCTGCATTTCCATAAGCTGACGAAGTGCAGCTATAGAATCCGTGTGGGCGATACGGTTATGCTGATTATCCAGGTCGAAAAGGCCGCAATTGCTGTAGCTGGAAAGATCGTCCCAGTCGGGTCGGTCGGTTACCGGATAAATGCATATCCCGTGAAAGTCTGCGCCCATCTCAGCTGCCATACGGCTTTCGTTGGCAATTTCATTAATCCATTCGGCGCGGCCCTCGCCAAAATGTCCCGTTTCCGACAGGAACATTGGTTTTTTATAACGCTCATAGGCCTGTAAGAGCAATTGATGAAGAGGAACTCTTTCGTTATCGCCGTCCGGCCAGCACAAACTTTCACCTTCACTGCGCCACTGGCAGTTCCAGTAATAATTGAATCCGAGTATGTCCAGGAAGCCTTCTTCTCCGCCAAGCTCAGGACACATACGACCTCCGATTATGTCCATCGCCTCAAACTGATACTCATTCCGGCGCTGCAGGTCCAGCTCGCAGCCGCCATGACTGTGAATACGGATAAGCGGTTCAACAAGTACGATCCTACAGTCCGGTACCTCCTCCTTCAGGGCACGGATTCCGCGGATGGCGGCGTTGCATAAATGATATTTAATATCCCACCCGTTATGTGCTGCGAACGGAACCGTACCCCTGCTTTCGCCGGAGAGCCATGATAGGAAACTGATTTCGTTGATGGGTACCACAAAAAGCGTATCGTTACTGTGTTCTGTATAAAAGCGTGCAAAAGCCCGGCAAAGCTGTTCAAATCTCAGTGCAAAATGGGGATGAGTGGGGAATAATCCGTCCGGGTAGCCAAAATGAATAAGGTCCCAAACCTGTTGTATTCCCAAATTCTGCGCCGTCCTCATCCTTCTCAGAACTTCTGAAAAGTCATAAATGCCGGGACTTTTTTCAACATTACTCCAGCAAATACCCTCCCTTACAGTATGGATTCCAAGATCGGTCAGCAGAAGGTAATCTTCAGCTACGCGTACGTCGTGCTGGGTTTCCTGCAGCAGATTCACACGGTGGCCGTGCCGGTTGATATGGTCTGCGCATTCGAAGCCGCCCTGCCAGTAACTTTTGAAAATCTGCGGACTATTCATAAGGCGTCAGCTTTTGCGTGCTCAAGTGTCCGGTAAAGGTCCAGTGCGTTTTTAAATGCCTGGTCCATATTGAAGTACTTATAGTTCGCCAGGCGTCCTACGAAGTAAACATCTGTAAGATGTTCTGCCCTGGCTTTATACTTCTCGTAAATCAGTTGGTTTTTTTCGTTGGGAACAGGGTAATATGGGTCACCTTCATCCACGGTATATTCCTTTACGATACTCGTTTTATCTGATTTTTGATTTCCAAAATGCTTGTATTCCACAATACGGGTAAATTCCACCTCGCGTCCGGGATAATTCACCACCGAGTTCTCCTGAAAATATTCTGCATCTACCTGTTCCGTAACAAAGTTGATGGACCTGTATTCCAGTTTCTCGGTAAGTTCCTCTTCAAACTCAAAAAACCGGTCAATGGGCCCCGTGTAAAACAGTTTCTCATAACCTTCATACTGGTCTTTCACATCAAAATAATCCGTATTAAGCAATACCGTGATATTCGGATGGTTAAGCATATTTTTGAAAACCTTTGTATAGCCACCTTTTGGAAGTGCCTGATGTGTATCCGAAAAATACCGGTCATCGTAATTGGGACGTACAGGAATCCGCTCCAGTACCGAGGCGTGCAGTTCTGCAGGATATTTATCCCACTGCTTCTTTGTATAATGTTTAAACATTTTATCATACAGCACCGGACCGACGCGGTTCAGGACGGCCTCCTCACCATTGGCTGGGGTTTCAAAGGGAATGCGGTTCGCTTCCAGCCACTGCTTCATTTCTTCTTCTGTTTCCAGGTTTTCGCCAAAGAGGATATTGACCGTTGAAATATTCACAGGAATAGGAACCGTTTTGTCGTCCACACGTGCCACTACGCGGTGTTCCCAGGGATACCAATCGCCGAAGCGGTTTACATATTCCCAAACTTCATCATCATTTGTATGAAAAAGATGCGCACCGTATTTGGATACAAGGATTCCGTTTTCATCGTAATGATCGTAACAGTTTCCTGCTATATGATCTCTTCTTTCAATAATAAGCACTTTCTTGCCGGCATTGGCATATCGCTCTGCTAAGGTGGCACCCGAGATGCCTGCCCCTATGATCAGGATATCTACCTTCATACCGCCAGTGTTTTTTTAATGATTGCGCCCATTTTTTTTGCGGTACGGTCCCAGGAGGTGTTCATAAGAATTTCAGCATAGCTGCCACTGAAGTTTCCCGCCGGTTTTGTAATCGCTTTAAGAAAATCGTGTTCGTTGTCTATGAGCATAATGCAATGGCTGTAATCTCTCTCCACATCCTTGATCCGGGTGGAGATAATCGGTTTGTTTGCGGCCATATATTCCAGCGTTTTCGTTGGACTGATGAATTTGGTTGAATCATTAAGTGCGAAGGGCATCATCGCAATATCAAAATGCTGAAGATAAGCCGGCAGTTCTTCGTAGGATTTCATGCCCAGGTAGAAAATATTCTCCGCTTTTGGCAGGTCATTTTCACTGATCTTGCAGAGAGGGCCAACCATTACGAAGGAAAACTCTGGCGCCAGTGCCGCCGTGTTTTTTAGAAGTTCAAGATCAATCCGCTCGTCAATAACACCATAATAGCCCACAATCCTGCCCGGGATATCTTTCATATCGGAAGGTCTTTGTGCTGTGTTTCCACGCTGTCCTGAAAAATGATCAATATCTACCGAGCTGGGGAAGCAGTGTACATTATGATGTTTTCTGACCTTTGATTCATAGAGTGATTTACCTCCTGTATACACTACATCTGCTGCTGCGAGCAGGGCTTTTTCCTGATCCACCAACTCCATCAAGGCACCGCGGAAAAGGGTAAGCTCGTCCATGCAGTCGTATACTACAGTTTCAAAATCAAGTTCTTCCAATACAGATACGAATGCAGGAGAGTAGAACCAGCCTACGCGGAAGCTGTTCTTCGGAAGTTTTTTACGAAGGTAGCGGCCGATGTCGTTCATGCTGTTTACCGGTGGCCGGCACACATGCACATTTGGATGAACTTCCTTTATTTCAAAAGGTCCTTTTCCGTTCAGACGTGTAGGTACGGGCTCCTCAATTACTAAAATCTTAAAGTCTTTTGCCAAACGGCTGATGATGTGTTGAGGACGCTGATATACAAAGTCCCAACGGAGGTGGCAAAAGACAATGATGTCATAATTTGCCGGTTCCTGATTGTGATGATTAACCATAACTAGTATTTTAATGTTTTAATGTTAAAATTGCTGTGTGCACGAATAAAATATTCAGGCACAAAAAAAACCACCGGTCCGAAAAAGGGTGATCCTGCAAATCCGAAGTCGACTAAAACTGGATCTAGAAATCGCAGGACGACGGTAGAACTAAAAAAAAATGCAGCAATTAAAGTGCCAGTTATGTTAAACTTTAATTAAAAGTATTTATGATAACTGATGTTTAGTTAAAATAGCCAAAAACACTTAGCCGCTTTAATTTAATTATTAATAATTTGAAAAAAATTAAATGTGATTTTACGAAGTGTAAAATGAAATTAACTCTGATAATTAGTTATGAGTGTGAATAGATCAGATACGGTTTAAAAATAAAGCAAAAAAAAGCCCTCATTAAAAATGAGAGCTTCAATGTGCCCGGAACAGGACTCGAACCTGCAAGCTTGTGGGCACCCGCACCTGAAACGAGCGTGTCTACCAATTTCACCATCCGGGCATCGGATTTTGTGAGGCACAAAAGTAAACAAATTTTACAGATATCCTATTTAAATCTTCAAAAAATATAACAAACAATTATGTTTTCTCATACTGAGGTCAATGACCAATAACCTGTTCATCTAAACAGAAAAGCCCCGACAATTGTCGGAGCCTTTACTGATAAATTATTTATTATTAGTGTCCGGAATGACCGTCTGCACCGTGTGCATGACCATGAGAAAGTTCTTCCTCAGTTGCCGGACGGGTAAGTACGACTTCAACATCAAAATTCAGGGTCTTTCCCGCCATAGGGTGATTAAGGTCTACAGTAACGGCATCATCGGCCACCTCTATCACGACTGCGCTAAGATGATTGCCATCCTGGTCCTGTAGCGGCAAAATTGCACCTACCGGCGGCATTCCTGACTGTGCGAACATGTCTGCAGGAAGCTGAGTCGTTGCATTTTCCACTCTTTCACCATAACCTTCCTGAGGAGTAAGTGTGAACGATTTCTTATCGCCGGCTACCAGTCCTTCAATTTCCTGTTCAAATTTAGGCAGCATCATTCCCACACCGTAAAGAAAGGTGAAAGGGTTTTCAGCATCGGTTTTTTCAATGAAGGTTTGCGCTCCATTTTCTTCAATCGCATTCAAAGTATATTGAAGTGCAACTACGTGGTTTTTCTCTATTGTCATGAGGGTAAAGTTTGCAAGGGTTTTAGGTCCCTTTAATTAAAAAAAAAACAAAGCGGTCTGCAGACCGCCAGCGACAAAGGTAATATTTTTATAATAGAGCACTTACGTAAATTTCCGGCCTTAACCTTCAAATCTATCGGTCTACTTTACGGATTCAGCTGCTTAACTGAACAGAGCCTTGTTCACTTAAAATCAGATAGCCCTCTGTTAAACCGTCGGGATGCTCTGTAAAGCCTTTCAGTTTTGCTGATTTTCCTTTAACCGCAAGATCATGGATCTGTTTCTCAGTAAGTTTTTTCCCGAAGCAGACAAAGGGTATTTTGAAGCCGCACTCCCGGTGCTTTACACAGCCGATGGCCGTCTTGCCTTTAATCAGGTGGTTATCTTTACATTTAGGACATGTTGTTTCAGTCCATTCTGGTACAGGATTCTTGCGTGCGGTCTTTTCCTTTTTTTGTGCAACAGAAACTTCCTCGAACGAAATACTCCGGGCTTTTTCACTGATTACCTTTCGGGTTAGATTGGTCACCATAGTCACCAGCTCCTCCCGGAAAACATGGGCTTCATATTCACCGCTTTCAATCTTTCTGAGTTTATATTCCCATTCACCCGTTAGTTCCGGACTTTTCAGGACTTCATCATCTATGGTGTCTATAAGGTCCATGCCTGTGCGTGTGGCAAAAATGTTCTTCTTTTTCCTTTCAATATATTTCCTTTTGAAAAGTGTCTCAATGATGTTCGCTCTTGTAGAAGGTCTTCCGATACCGTTGGCCTTCAGCATATCCCTCAACTCTTCGTCCTCTACCTGTTTTCCGGCCGTTTCCATGGCACGCAGCAGGGTAGCCTCCGTATAAGGTTTCGGTGGGCTGGTTTTTCCCTGATGCACCAGCGGATGATGCGGACCTGTTTCCCCCGCTTTAAATTCAGGGATTTCCTGCTCCTCAGCTTTTGCCTCTGTCGCAGATTTTTCTGAGACTTCTTCTTTTTCTTTTGCGTACACCGCACGCCAGCCAGGTTCCAGGACCTGCCGTCCACTTGTCCTGAAAGTTATGGTGCCCACTTTACCTTCTACCAATGTGTTTGAAATTTTACATTCCGGGTAGAATACGGCGATAAACCGCTTCGCTACCAGGTCGTAAATAAGTTTCTCCTCACGTGCCAGCGTTGTGCTGGGAGTGATTTCGGTAGGAATGATAGCATGGTGGTCGGTTACTTTGGAATCATCGAAGACCGCCTTTGTTTTGGGCAGTTCTCCGGCCAGCAGGGGTGCTGTAAACTCACTGTAAAAAGTCATTGACTTCAGGATGCCGGCAATTTTAGGATAAAGGCTGTCCGGCAGGTAAGTGGTGTCAACACGGGGATAGGTTGTGTGTTTTTTCTCGTAAAGGCTCTGGATGTACTTTAAAGTGTTCTCGGCCGAGAAGCCATACTTACGGTTGGCCTCTACCTGCAGTGCCGTAAGGTCAAACAGGCGGGGATTTTTCTCTTTACCCTCCTTTATTTCAAAGGAAACGATTTCAAACAAATGCTGTTTCAGATATTCCAGCCCTTTCTCTGCCTTGTCTCTGGATTTAAGTCGGTCGATGGCTGCAGTGAACTGGACTTGCCGGTAAACCGTTTTAAGTTCCCAATATTCTTCAGAAGTAAATGCATCGATCTCTTTCTGCCTCTGGACCAGCATGGCGAGCGTCGGTGTCTGTACTCGTCCAATAGACAGTACGCCGCGGTTTCCGCCAAATTTCCTTGTAAAAAGCCTTGTGGCATTAATTCCTAGCAGCCAGTCGCCCACAGCCCTTGCGTTTCCTGCCAGATACAAATTATGGTAGTCTTCTGCAGGTTTCAGGTTGGCAAAGCCTTCCCGTATGGCTTCTTCCGTAAGCGAGGAAATCCAAAGCCGCTGTACCGGTTTTTTGCAGCGCGCTTTCTGAAGCACCCACCGCTGTATCAGTTCACCCTCCTGACCGGCATCCCCGCAGTTAATTACCTCCGTGCACTGCTCCACAAGTTCTTCTATTACACGGAACTGTTTTTCCACGCCAGGATTGGGAATGAGTTTGATGCCGAAATTTTTTGGAATGATGGGCAGGAAGATCAGATCCCAGGATTTATAGTGCGGACTGTAATCATGAGGTTCCTTGAGGGTGCAAAGATGACCGAAAGTCCATGTTACCAGATAGCCGTTGCCCTCCATATAACCCGCACGGGACTGGTGTGCGCCCAATACTTTGGCGATATCACGGGCCACACTGGGTTTCTCAGCAATACATAACTTCATTTTCAGCAACATTAAGAATGTCTGCAAATTTCAGCAAATTTTACCAATCTGCAGAATGTGGCAGGGTCAGATCTGTTGCTAATCTGTGGGTGATAGACATCCTAAATTGATATAGCTCATGTGATTTACTGTATCTATAATAAAAATGATGATTAACTATGAAATGGATGGCTGCACAGGAGCGGAATAATCCTAACTTTGATAAAAAACAAGCAATATGACAAACTCAGAAGGAAAGTGCCCGCATCACGAAGGGCGGAAAGCTCACGAGGCCATGGAGCAGGCCAACAAACCTGTGGAGAACAACCCGCAACAGGGTGAAACCATTCACAGTCAGAACGAAGAGAATCCAATTCCGGTGGCCGGTGCGAGTTTAGGCAGTGGCAAGTGCCCCGTCATTCATGGTTCAAACACTGAAGACGGTAAAAATGTGATGAGCTGGTGGCCCAAATCGCTGAACCTTGATATCCTGTCGCAGCACGACCGAAAGACCAATCCATTCGGCGACGAATTCAATTACGCTGAAGAATTTAAAAAACTTGACCTGGAGGCGGTAAAGTCCGACCTTAAGTCGCTGATGACCGACAGCAAAGAATGGTGGCCGGCAGACTGGGGCCACTATGGAGGTCTCATGATCCGAATGGCGTGGCATTCCGCCGGAACGTACAGAACTGCGGATGGCCGTGGCGGCAGCAACACGGGCAGTCAGCGCTTTGCACCGCTCAATGCCTGGCCCGATAATGTGAATCTGGATAAAGCCAGGCGTCTTCTCTGGCCCATCAAGAAAAAATATGGTAACAAACTTTCCTGGGCCGACCTTATCATTCTGGCCGGAAATATGGCCTATGAATCCATGGGACTTAAAACCTTTGGCTTCGCAGGCGGACGCGAAGATGTTTGGCATCCGGAGAAAGATATTTACTGGGGAGCCGAGAAGGACTGGCTGGCGCCAACAGGCAGTGAGGGAAGCCGCTACACCGGCGACCGCGAACTCGAAAATCCCCTGGCTTCCGTTATGATGGGCCTGATCTATGTGAACCCTGAGGGCGTAGACGGAAATCCGGATCCCCTGAAAACAGCGGCAGACCTGAGGGTGACCTTCAGCCGTATGGCCATGAATGACGAAGAAACTGCTGCACTTACTGTAGGCGGACATACAGTAGGAAAATGCCACGGTAACGGCGATGCTTCCGTGTTGGGCGGTGACCCCGAAGAAGAGGGTCTTCACGCCCAGGGTCTTGGCTGGCTGAATCCCAAAGGCAAAGGACACAGCGAAGACACCGTTACCTCCGGACTGGAAGGTGCCTGGACCACTAATCCCACACAATGGGATAATGGCTACCTGGACCTTTTGCTCAACCATGAGTGGAGGCTCACCAAGAGCCCGGCCGGTGCCAACCAATATGAGCCGGTGGATCTTCCTGAAGAACTGAAACCTGTGGATGCCCACAATCCTAATGTTCGCAGGAATCCCATGATGACTGATGCCGATATGGCGATGAAGGTGGATCCGGGCTATCGCGCGATTGTGGAACGCTTCCATAAGGATTTTGATTATTTCTCGGACACTTTTGCCCGAGCGTGGTTCAAACTAACCCACCGCGACCTGGGTCCCAAATCCCGGTATCTGGGTCCCGATGTGCCTGCTGAGGACCTGATTTGGCAGGATCCCATTCCCGCTGTTGATTATACACTCAGCAATGACCAAATAGAGGAGCTGAAACAAATTCTGCTGAACAGTGGTCTTACACGTACCGAATTGATTACCACCGCCTGGGACAGCGCCAGGACTTACCGCGGTTCCGATTACCGGGGTGGCGCAAACGGTGCGCGTATACGGCTGGAGCCACAGAGCAGCTGGGCGGGTAACGAACCCGAAAGGTTGGGCAAAGTCCTGCGTGTGCTGGAAGATATTCAGCAGAATTACAGCGTGAAGGTTAGTATGGCAGACCTTATTGTTCTGGGCGGAACTGCTGCCGTGGAGCAGGCCGTTCGTGAAGCGGGTTATGATCTGGAGGTGCCCTTTTCGCCCGGAAGAGGTGATGCCACCCAGGAAATGACAGACGCCAGATCTTTTGACGAGATGGAAACGGTACACGACGGTTACCGCAACTGGCTGAAAGCTGATTATGTGGTCTCAGCAGAGGAACTGATGCTGGACCGTACCCAACTCATGGGTCTCACCGCACCTGAGATGACGGTGCTTGTAGGAGGTATGCGTGTTCTGGAAACTAATTATGGCGGCAGCAGGGACGGGGTCTTCACCGACAGACCCGGGACACTTTCAAATGATTTCTTTGTCAACCTTACCGATATGAACTTCAAGTGGGTACCCGTAACCGATAACCTGTATCATATCACCGACCGGAAATCCGGGCAGGTGAAGTGGACCGCCAGCCGTGTGGACCTGGTTTTCGGATCTAATTCCATTTTAAGGTCTTATGCAGAATTCTATGCGCAGGACGATAACCGCGAACGTTTCGTACAGGACTTCATTAAAGCCTGGACCAAGGTGATGAATGCCGACCGGTATGATTTAAGCTAAAGATTTCCCCTCGTTTTTGAGGGGATTTTTTTTGAGTTATGCCTCATGGCCCGGGCAAAACTGTTCTACATGATAGAATCTGTCTACTATTCATTTCTTACAATTAGATTGTGCACAATGTAATTGAGGTGTATCTTTGTACCGTTCAATGAATCTGAACACAGAAAAGTGTCAATCAATAAAATTAAAATAAATGTCATTAATAGAAGATTTAAACTGGAGACATGCCGTTAAAGCGTACGATCCAAACAGAAAAGTTTCAGAAAAGGATTTAACCAGCATCCTTGAGGCAGCCCGTCTGGCGCCAACTTCGTCCGGACTGCAGCCCTTCCGTGTGATTGTGGTCGAAAATCAGGAGGTGAAGGAGCAGATGGTTAAAGGTGCCCTGAATCCTGAGGTGATGCGCGACTGCTCCCATGTACTGGTTTTTGCAGCCTGGGATGAGTATTCAGCTGAGAAAATTGACGCGGTTTATGATTACCATACTGATGTACGTGAGTTGCCGCGCGGACGGTTTGGAAGTTACACCGATCTGCTTAAGCAACTCTACGGGTCACAGACTCCTGCAGAACATTTTGCACATACTGCCAGACAGACCTATATAGCACTTGGACTTGCCATGGCTCAGGCGGCTGAACTAAAGATAGACAGTACGCCGGCCGAAGGTTTCAGCAATGATGTTGTGGATGATATCCTGGGTCTTCAGGAGCTTGGACTGAAGAGTGTAACACTGCTTTACCTGGGTTACCGCGATGCTGAAAAAGACTGGCTTTCGTCCATGAAAAAGGTGAGGTTGCCTATGGAGGAATTCATCATCAGAAAATAATATAAAGGTAAAGATATGGGCACCACTGATTCCCTGCGCCTGAACGAGCAACTGTGTTTTCCCCTGTATGCTCTGTCCCGGGAGATTACCGGACTTTACCGTCCGCTGCTGGAAGAGCTGGATTTAACCTACCCCCAGTATCTGGTGATGCTGGTTTTGTGGGAGCAGGACGGCCTGGCAGTCTGTGATCTGGGGAGCAAGTTGCTGCTGGACAGCGGAACGCTTACACCGCTTCTAAAAAGACTTGAGCTAAAAGGCATGATTACCAGGCAGCGCTGTACAAGAGACGAAAGGGTAGTGCATCTGTTCCTGACGGACATCGGTAAGGTTCTGCAGGAAAAAGCAATGGAAATTCCGGCGCGGATGCTGGAGAACATCGATGTTAAGCAAGAAGAACTCAGTGCCCTGAAGATCACGCTTAATAAACTTATTAACCAAATCCACAGATAATATATGAAAACACTGTACACCACAAGCGTAACTGCTACCGGCGGCCGGGACGGCCATGTAAAGAGTGATAACGGACTCATTGATATGGAGGTCCGCATGCCAAAGGCGCTGGGCGGCGCCAATGATGATTACGTTAATCCCGAGATGCTTTTTGCGGCAGGTTATTCGGCCTGTTTTGACAGTGCGCTGAAACAGGTAAGCAGACTCGCAAAGGTAAGAACTGGTGAAACTTCCGTAACTGCAAAAATAAGTATTGGCCAGCTGGATAACGGTGGTTTTGGTTTGGCTGCTGAACTGGCGGTAAACGTGCCGGGCGTCTCTCTGGAAGAGGCACAGTCGCTGGTGGAGAAAGCGCATGAGGTCTGCCCTTATTCCAATGCCACGCGAAATAATATGGACGTAAAACTTACTGTGACCAACGTGGGATAAATTCTCACCCTGCTTATCTTAAACCTTTCCGAAGAAATTCTGAAAGGTTTTTGTTTTTGAAGCATTTGCTTCGCTTCTAAGCATTCAACATCATGAGCTATTTTGAGGGTTGTTTCGGCACGTTTTCTCGAACACAACCGGTCCCATTTTACTCTGCTTGAAAAACTTCCTAAATTCTATCACGCAGCACGAAACCGCGATGCCCTACTGAAACTGATCAGCAAACTCAAAAAGAAAAACTGACCTGGATATATTCATTTAGTGATATTTGGTCTATACTGGAATCCTGTAGGTGGGGTCTTCCACTACGTTTACTTCAATGATGGCTTCGGCATTTTTCAGCAGTTGGCGGCAATCCGGGCTGAGGTGCTGCAAACGCACGGTTTTTCCAAGCCGATGATACCTTTTCGTAAGGCTGCTCAGTGCTTCTATGGCCGACATGTCTACCACGCGGCTCTCCGCAAAATCAATGATCACTTCCTGAGGATCATTCTGCGGGTCAAATTTTTCAGCGAATCCCGCCACCGAGCCGAAGAATAAAGGTCCGTAAATATCGTAATGTTTCACTCCTTTTTCATCTGTATGCCTGCGCGCTCGGATCCGTTTGGCATTGTCCCAGGCAAAGACCAGTGCGGAAATAATGACACCGATAAGAACCGCCAAAGCCAGATTATGCAGAATGACAGTGATGCCTGTAACTACGATCATCACGAAAATGTCGGAACGCGGCATACGGCGGAGTATTCTGAGGCTTGCCCATTCAAAAGTACCGATTGCCACCATAATCATCACGCCCACCAGTGCGGCTACGGGCAATTTGCCGATGACGGGAGCACCTACAAGGATGATGATAAGGATGGTAAATGCCGCCACAATACCCGAAAGTCGGGCGCGCGATCCGGCCGAAAGGTTCACCAGGGTTTGCGCGATCATCGGACAGCCGCCCATTCCGTAGAAAAATCCATTCAGGATGTTAGCGCTGCCCTGGGCCAAGCATTCACGGTTACTGTTACCTTTGGTTCCGGTAATCTCATCAACCAAATTCAGCGTCAGTAAACCCTCAGTAAGTCCTACCGCGGCCATAATGGCGGCGTAAGGAAAGATAATCTGCAGCGTTTCGAGCGTAAACGGGATCTGTGGGATATGAAAGGGCGGCAGGCTGCCGCTTACCGAGGCAATATTCTGCACCTGTTTGGTGTCGATATTCAGTCCGATAACAATCAGGAAAACAATAGCGATAGCTGCCAGCGAGGCCGGTATTTTTTTCGTGATTCTGGGAAACACAAGGACTACTGCAACTGTCAATGCCACCAAAGCAGACATGATGTAGAGGGGAGTTCCGCGAAGCCAGGTAATTTCTCCGTTCACCACGGTCCGGAACTGCTCAAACTGTGACATGAAGATGATGATGGCCAAACCGTTTACAAATCCGAACATTACAGGTTGAGGGACCAGCCGCACAAATTTTCCGAGTTTCAGCAGTCCTACGGCAATCTGCACCACGCCGGCCAGCGCCACCGCACCAAAAACATATTCCAGGCCGTGAGATTTCATAAGGGCAATCAGTACGATCACCGTAGCGCCGGCACCGCCGGAAATCAATCCGGGACGGCCACCAAATATAGCTGTCACCAAACCCATAATGAAGGCGCCGTAGAGACCAACAAGCGGGGGAAAACCCGCCAGGATGGCAAATGAAAGGGATTCCGGGATCATGGTCATGGCTACGGTAAGGCCTGCCAGGATTTCCGTACGGTAATTTACTTTTTGGGTAAAATCGAACAGGTTCAGTACACTTTTCATCTTTCAGGGATAATCCTGCAAAAGTAAGGGTTTTACTGATGTTTGCGCAGCGCAGTCGCGTATCTGACCGTTAACCTTATTCTGCCAGCATCGCTTCTATTTTTTTGTAGAAGGACTCCTTACTGTAATCGGCCATTCCGGTGTGGTGCAGCCGTATTGCACCATTTTTATCCAGCACCACGGTGGTGGGCAGCGAGCCTGTATAGAAAGCCTGAGGAATTTCCGATGCCGGCACCAATAAAGGCAGGCTGTAATTTTGCTTATCCAGATACTTCCTGCCGGCAGCTGCCTGATCGTCCAGGTTTACCGTCAGAAAAACTACATCTTCCCGATCTTTATAGCGGTCGTAGAATTTCTGAATGGAAGGAAATTCGGCACGGCAGGGTGGACACCACGATGCCCAGAAATTCATGAACACCACTTTGCCTTTCAGGTCTGCGGTATTGATCACACGGCCGGCTTCATCGCGTACCGAAAAATTTTCGGTGGCTGGTTTAGCCTGATTATCTTCACGCTGGTCCTGCAGGGTAAGATTCATTACACCGGTGGATATCACCTGCCGCATAAACCATGTCCGTGCGTCAGGACTGATCAGTATGACGGCCAAAAAAGCTGTGAGCAGGGCAGTGCTCCAGTTTTTCCTAAGCCATTCTTTTCTTTTTTCGCTGTTCATTGTAAGATATAAAGAAACTGCAGAAGAGTGATGTTCTCCACTACAGTTCGGTATTTAAGGGTTAAATCAATAATTTTCGCTGATCAGACGTTCCAGTTCGTCAGCCGGAAATACGCCGGACTGCTTCCAGCGGATCTCGCCTTTCCTGAAGATGATCAGGGTAGGAACACTCCGTATTCCATACGCGGCCGCCACCGAAGGATTTTTGTCTACATCAATTTTAATGATGGTCGCCCGGTCGCGGATTTTCGTTTTCAGTTCCTCCAGAATGGGAGCCTGCATTTTGCATGGCCCGCACCACTCGGCAAAAAAATCCACCAATACCGGTTTGTCCTGAGCGATTACTTCACTGAATTTTGACATGTCTTTTTAATTTTGTTAAACGTATTCTTTAAATTCCGGATCCTTTTTCGTTTGATCCTTTGCAGGTTTTGAAAGAATTCCGCAGCCCCGGGAGCTACAGCCTATATTCAGCAAAGGCATGAGGATGAATGCTGCCGCCAGGATCGTTATAAACCAGTTCTGCGACCGCAGAGCTTCAGCCATAAGCAGCAGCCCTACTGCCAAGCGTAATGCACGGAGAAGCGTCCAGTTTTGAATGATCCTTATCATGCTGCCTACGAGACTATGGGATTGCCTTTTTCCTTCCATTCCTTCATTCCGCCGGAATAGTTTTTTACATTTCTAAATCCATTTTTTCTCAAAACAGAATAGGCTACAGAAGAACGGTCACCTGCCTGACAGTGAATCACCACCTGCTTATCGCGGTCAATTTTATCCAGATTTTGCGGCAGAGTACCTACAAAATTATTTTCGGCACCCTTTACATGACCTGCTTCAAATTCTGTTTTTCCGCGTACGTCCACAATCTGAACATCAGGTTGTCCGATATAGGATTTGAATTCTTCAACATCAATTACGTCAGCTTTCTCGAGTTCAAGTTCAGAAAGTTTGGCCACCGGGAAATATCCCTGTATATTATCCAGTCCAATGCGCATCAGTTTGCGGGTCAGTTCCTCCATGTCACCTTCTTCAGCAATTAAAATGAAAGGTTTTTCATAGTCAAGAAGCCATCCTGCCCACGTGCTCAGACTATTGTTATTCTGAATGTTAAGGCTGTCCGGAAGAAATCCTTCTGCAAAATCCGCTTTGTTGCGCGTATCAACAACTGTCATTCCTTTTTGCATAGCCGCTGAAAGTTCTTCGCTGCTGAGTTCTTTATGTTTGGGAACTTCAGTCAGCAGGGGACGGTCCACTTTGTTCAGCTTTTTCATCATCGCAAAATACTTTGGAGGTTCAGGCTGACCTTCAAGCAGATATTCTACGAAACCATCCTCATCATTTTCATATTGGAAGGCCCAGTTGCGCTTCATCTCATACCCTACGGTGGAGCTTGGAACTGCTCCCAGCGCTTTGCCGCAGGCCGATCCCGCGCCATGTCCAGGCCAGACCTGAAGGAAAGAAGGCAGTTGTGCAAAATCCTTCACCGAAGCGTACATCTCATGAGCACCTTTCTCCTGTGTCCCCGCATATCCGGCTGCTTTCTCCAGTAAATCCGGCCGGCCTACATCGCCTACAAACACGAAGTCGCCTGTAAAGATCATCACCGGTTCGTCAGTAGCAGGATGGTCCGTTAACAGGAAACTGATGCTTTCCGGAGTGTGCCCCGGGGTGTGAAGAACTTCCAGGGTAAGATTTCCCACTTTTGTCTGATCGCCGTGCTTCAGTCCCTTATGCGGAAATTCATACTGCCATTCCGGGCCGCCTTCATCAGAAAGATACATCTGTGCCCCTGTAAGTGCCGCCAATTCTCTGGAACCGGCCAGGAAATCGGCGTGAATGTGTGTTTCGGTAATATGGGTAATCTTAAGGTTGTTTTCCTTTGCAATCTGCAGGTAGGTATCCACATCGCGCTTGGCATCAATAACAATCGATTCACCGGTGGCCTGACAGCCGATCAGGTAACTTGCCTGTGCTAAACTTTTGTCGTAAATGTGTTTAAAGAACATAGTTGTATATTTTTGAATTATTTTAATACTTACTCCTTTTCAGTGATGCAAAATTAAGCAATGACTCAGGCCTGCACCGTAACATATGTTACTTTCAGGTGATGGATGCCGAATGAGTTAAGCACAATGCACCTACTGTCCGTTCACGAATTTGTGACGGAAGCGGTTGGGACTGTGGCCGGTAGCTTTACGGAAATATTTTCCGAAATGGGATTTATCAGAGAAACCTAAATCGAAGGAAATTTCGGTAACAGAAAGACTGGTGTTCAGCAGCAGACGTTCCGCCTCCAGGATAACCCGGTTACGGATGTACTGCTCGGCAGTGAGGTCCAGGCGGTCTTTTACAATGGAGTTAAGGTAGTTTGGTGTGATATTCAGCTTTTCTGCGTATTCGGAAGTACGCTTCAGCTGTCGGAAATTATGGTTCACAAGTGTTTCAAAAGCTTCCACATAAGCCAGGGTCCGGTTGGTTTTGAAACCTATATAATTGTCGCCACCACTGGCGCGTATGAACTTCAGCATCGTTACCTTAAGCAGCAGGCACACCGTTTCCCGGTTCAGCGCCTGCTGTTTTGACGCCTCAGTGGTGATATCCGACACCGTAGCCAAAAAATCAGCAAAATCTCCCCGCCGGAAGTCGGCGAAAGCAGGAAGACCGGAGAAAGCGGTGTCATTCTTAATTTTACGGTTGCCGGTATAGATCAGGTTGTAGAAAGAACGGGTAAATACAATAAGTTTGCCCGTAAAGGAAGCCGCCGGCAAGAATCGAAGTACCTGACTGTAATTGATGAAAAACACACGCCCACGCCGCATTTCTAAGATATTGCCGTCCAGAATGAGTTCGCCGGTACCCGCCAGCGGGATCAGAAGGGCATAGAATTTTGTCTTCACCGATGTTGAAAGCACATCAGGTGCCGGGGCTGCATCCAACGGCAGGATCCCAAAGTCACCCCCAAAAGAGACGGGGCACTTCAGAGTACTGATGTTCAGGGCGATGATTGTGGATTCGGGCATAATAATCAGTCAGGGTGAGGTTACTTCATTTCCTGATGAAGCATCCGCCAACTTTAATTGACTAAATATAGGAAAAGCCGCCGGATTTTCTGCTGTCCTTTAGGTTCGATGCCGCCGAAGGAGGTATCACTGACTTGTCAACGTAATCCGAATTCATGGCGCGCAGTACGGCCATGTAATTCATGCTGAATTCCAGCGTGTCACCCACTTTTATGTCGCCCGGGTTATCATTCAGATCCAGGATCAGCATATCTGAACTGGCACCTATAATGCTGATGCCAGGCTTCGTGGGTATGATATTATTGTAATCGGTGTCCAGTAAACCTACATCTACAATGGCCCTTACGGAGCTTCGGTTCCTGTCCTCCTCACTGAATTCGGGAGTTTCGCCCGTCAGATTGGTGCCCGCTGTACCGGTGGGGAGGAGCGGTTTTTCTGAAAGTTCTATGACTTCGGCATGCAGCGTGAAGACATCCTGATGCATTCCGGGGATCAGCTTGTCCGCATACACATCGGTACCGAAGAAAAGTGTTTCCCCAATGCGGAAATGGTTGATGGCTGTGGGAACTTCGTCCCTGATCAGCAACGGCAGCGTAACAGACGATCCACCCGATATATAGGGTATTTTATGACCGAACTGATCCTCCAGGATATTTCTGCACCACGCCAGCGTCTTCAGCTTGTCTTCATCCGGCAAGATACCGTTCAGGCAGCAGAGATTGGTTCCAAGACCTACGATTTCAATATAGGGAAGCTCCAGCACCCGGGCATAGAAATCCATCAGGTCTTTAAGCATAATGCCTTCGCGCAGCTCACCCATCTCCAGCATCAGTACGACACGGTGTGTTTTTTCCTGAATTACCGCCTGTTCTGAAAGCGCTTTCAGCGTCTGCAGTTCTGTATTGAAACTTACATCAGCAAATTTTACGATACTGCGTGCCAGTCTCTGTGCTGGTGGTTTTATATAGATGGTATTGGTTTCGGGAGAAATTTTCTTTATGGTTTTCAGGTTGCTAAGACGCGAATCGCAGATTTCCTTATCGGTCATATCCAGCAGCACCTTCAGAAAGGTTGCGTTTCCGCAAAGCAGTTTCCCGACAATTGCCCAGTCAATCTGATGTTGACTGAACAATGCGTCAAGAAAATTAAAATTATGAAAAAGTTTATCGCTGTTTAATGAAATATAAGACATTAGTGTTTTTTTAACCTCATCTCGAGGTATTTGGATGTGAAACCTAATTTATGATACAGGTGCTTGGCCGGGTTTTCCGGTTCACAGTGCAGGGCAATATCACCATCACTGTACTCAATGGCCTGCTGCATCAGTTTTTTTCCCAGTCCTGTACCGCGGGTATCACGGGCTATGGCAATATATATCAGGATGTTTTCCGGAATATAACCTTCCATACCGGTTTTATTGACAACCACCGCGCCCGTCAGACCCCCGGCATTTTCAGCGGTAATCACAAGGCCACCCGGTTTTCCGTTATGTCCCATCGCGTAAAGGAGGGATTTCTCAATATCTGCTTTTTCATCGCCGTACTGATCCAGATGGTCATGCAGGAAGTCAACGATCTGCTCAATCTGCCGGTCAGTGGCTTTTTGTGTTTCGGTATATTTTTTAAATTCAGTCATAATAAGTATTTATCCCGGAATGGGAAGGGTGATGTCGTAGGAATTGATATCCACAGGAATTGGTTCCGGATTCTGAGGTTTTACAAAAAGCAGTGCGGTATCGGTATCATTAATGATTTTCTTGAAGAAATTTTCGGAAAAAAGTGATTTCCATTTCATCTCGTCTTCGAAGTTCAGTATCACCAGGTCACTGCTTTCGGATTCTGTTGTTTGGCTGATCATTTCAGCATTGTCTGCAGTAAGCACCAGTTTCGAATTAAAATACTCAGCATTGTGCAGTAGCTGCTCCTTCATTTGCAGGAAGGCATCGCGTACCGCGGGCATATTATCCATATTACCCACACCCATCAGGCTGATCTCGCTTTCATTTCTGTTGGCAATGGCCAGCGCAAATTCCATCTTGAGCGCTAAATGATCTACGGCCCGCACCGGAAAAAGGATTTTTTTAAATTCGTACTGCATGCGGGATTCCGGCATAAGCATCACCGAACATACAGCACGGTTCAGCACAGAATAGGAGTGGGAGCCCAGCAGCGCCTGTTTGAATTTCTGCACGCCGGAAGTTCCCATGATGATGAGGTCGGCACCCAGTTCCAGAGCCAACTCATTCAGTGAGTCGCATACGTCGCCTGTAGTAACACGGGTTTCCAGCTTCAGCGCAGGATACTCCGCAGTCAGGGCTTCATAAAGGGTACGAAGTTCGCGCACCGCAGTTTCTACGTTCTGGCTAACACGCTCGCCGCCGATCAGTTGTCTTCCCGTATGGTCTATGATGAAATTGGCAGGTACGGTATGGGTAATCAGCATTCGCGCTTCATGCCGAAGCGCTACCTGAACGGCCAGGTTGACGGCGTTTCGGGATTTATCGGTAAAGTCTGTCGGTACCAACAGTGTTTGTACAGGTGTATTCATCTTCATCAGTATTTGCATCTTCTTAAGGTAAACAAAAATAAGATTCAAATCGCAAAAAAGATGTACAGAACTCACGCTATCGTGGTACGAATTACTTATACAATAGCTTTGTTTGTTTCTATTGAAAGTTGGGCGGCAAAAATAAAAGAGTTAAAACCGTTCTTCTGATAACAACTACCTGTATAGAGTCAGGTCAATAAAATTATTATTCTTCTGCAATTTTTCCTTCAGCCTGATTTCATTGTTGCGAATCATTTCTGCCTGAGGAATAATGCGGCCGGAACCATCGCTCATCGTAATCTTAACATCGGGGTCCGCCAATATCATACGTGTAGATTTTGCTGGATCCTTAACATATATTTTCCATAGTTCGTTAAACTTTTTTTCCGAGACAGGAATACCTTTCTCGTTCTCCTGCAGCCGCAAGTCTTTATGTTTACGGTTTCCTGCAAATGTAAATACGTGATCTCCTTTTGAATCGTTGATCTCAAGGATGAGGCCTGGGAGTCCGGCGAATCTGTAAGGGCCGTCCTGCAAGGGAATTTCAGAAGTATACCATGCAGTCCACCGGCGGCCGGCAAGTGAACCTGTAGCTTTCTGAGCCTTCAAACCTTTAATGGTCCTGGTTTCTTTCGAAATCGACCATTCCATTTTAGCTTCGTACAGGACAGCCAAATCATCTGACCCGATGGTTGTATGCAGAGTAGTTTGGTAGTTTGGATATTTTTTGGTTACTCGGTTGCGGACTTTCGATCGATCACGGATATGCGTAAAATCTATATGCGTTGCTTTTGTCTGGATAGCCTTTTTCATTTCTGACTCTCTGACAGAGTCATACTGCGCTCTCTCAAAACTGTAAAAACGTGAGCCTTCCTTTCCAATGTCCAGTACCATCAGTTCTTTTTCAGACTTACTGCGGTCCAGGGAGTCTATTTTAAAGGTATATTCGTAGAGAAAGCGGTGGCTCTGTGCATTGTAGGATAACGCGGAAAGGATGCATAGCAGGGAGAATACAGTTTTTTTCATCAGAATTAATCATTAGGAACAGTAAACAAACTATTCGTTATTAAAAAGAAAATCATATATAAACAATTGCCGCTAAGATGTTGGTTGTTTTTTCGTCTTACGCTTTGCCAGCTCCGATTCAATAAAGGCCGGCAGATAATCCGGCGCACAGTTTCGGGCCACCGGCATGTCTTTATAAAGGCCGGTTCTTTCGCCAATTTCAATACATCTTTGCCGGTGGGACTCATCAAATATACCAATCCAGCCAGCCGTGAAGTTCATCGCCCACTGTACTTCGGCTTCTTCGGTAGCCATCCTGTCATCCAAAGCATCCAGAAGTGCCGCGGTATTGTTGGGAGGTTGCTGTCCTACCCAACGCAACCTGCCCTGATGGTACCAGAACATCCGGCGGTGTAGCGGTGAAGGATGGTGCTCCCAGGAATTCAGCATGGAAAGCCCTTTTTTATCTTTTGTAAGCTGGTTGGCCATCAGCCAGTCGGCGAGTTGGGTACGGTCTGCGCCGGTGTGGCTGTCCATATCATATATAAGTTGTTGGACCACCGTTTCCGTGAGTTCTTTCTTATCCATAATCAGAATCGCTAACAGCCGCGGATACAGTTCCGCGGTGGACCATAATTCCAGTGCCAGGGGATGATTGGTTCTGATGTTTTTAGCAATTTGGCGCAGGTCACCGAGTTTGGTATCCGTGCCTTTGATCTGATCATAAATTTCGGCTGCCGTACCGGATAGTTGAGTCATAGGCTTTGGTTTTAAAGCTTCAGGAAAATCAAATATACAGTATTAAAGACTTACCATAGGAGAATACTGAAATTTCGCAGCCGGCTATGGGTCGTGCAGGCTCAGGAGTCCGGGAAGTGCGCATCAAGGCGGCGGAGTCTGGCGAAATGCCGGCGGCAACCCGTCATTGTCCTCCAGCCCGTTTTAAAACTGTCGTATTTGGCACCGCGGCGGTAGTTGCTGCGCGCTACACGGTACAGAATGTTCCAGTGCCGCGCCAGGATCAGGCACGCCTGCGCAAAAGTGTTGCCGTTGCCATACACATGGTGCGGTTCGGCGCCACAACCATTGTATTCTATTATAGAAAAGTTCCTGCCGGCCTTTAGGTCTTCAATGGAGGCACATTTAATGTCGTAGCGACCATAAAAGAGGGTGTCGGAATAGGAGCTGATTTCATCGAAGACCTTCAGCAGCCTTTCATCTTTCTCCTCTTCCAGGCTCACCAGTGAACAGCCGCGGCTGAGGTTCAGTGCATGGCTCAGGCAAAAAGTTTCGCCTTTCTGCAGCACCAGATCCAGCTTATCGGCATGCTTGGCGCGCATCTCTTCCAGGCGGAAACAGACGCGCGGACTGGCGGCCATAAGTTCGTCCATGGTGGAGTGACCATCGCCGGTAATTTCCAGAAATTCCTTGCGTATAAATCCAGTGATGGTACCGTTTTTATCCTCCGGCAAACGGTAGTAGAAAACGCTTACTTCCAGGGGGAATTCAATGAGGTCCTGTATGATATAATCCACAGGCATCAGTGCATGATAGGCCCTTAGGTCTTCCGGCTTGCGGATGATGCGGAACATAAAGCCCATCCGGCCCACATTGGGTTTCACAACGAAAGGGTAGGTGTAACGCTCTGCCACCAGCCGCTCTACATTTGCGAAATCTTGACGGGCGGTAACCAGCCGGCTTTCCGGATAACTGCCCAGTGGCAGGTGTTCATAAATGGACATTTTGGTAACGCCTTCAAAACCGCCGAAAGCGAGTTTAGGATTGGATGGTGTGAAAAACCAGAACGACCCTGCACGTGCGCAGTTCCAGGCCCATACCGGGACGATTGGGATGTATTTGATTCGCCAGTCCCAGCTTTCCCAGTGGCTTATTTTGTAGAGGATGTTGTTCAGTTGCATAAATTATTCAGGAATGCCGACATCCAGCCTATAAGTAAAGCTAAGGTTAGGAGGTAGGGCTGGCTAATTTATGATTTTTGCTGAGATCTGTGGGGTGAATTTTAAATATATCCTGGCGACAGCGTGGTTAATTAGGGTTAGAAGGTTAGAGAGTGAGGTGGATATGTAGCAGGGTGTTTGGGTATTTGAGATTTTGAGGCAGGATGTTAGATATCAGATATCAGATATCAGATGTCAGATTCCAGAAGGTTGGTAGGTTATAAGGAGACCAATAAAATAGAATCTAAAATTCAAAATCCAAAATCCAACATCCATAATCGCCGTGACCTCTGTGCATTCGCTGTGTTTCTGTGGTTAATTAGAAGAAAGAGCAAAGAGTAAAGATTTCAGATGTAAGAATCCAGAAGGTTAGAAGGTTAGAAAGTTATGAAGAAACCATTCAAAATAATTCAGAATCTAAAATTCAAAATTCAACATCCATAATCGCCGTGACCTCTGTGCATTCCTTGTGTCTCTGTGGTAAATTAGAAGAAAGAGCAAAGAGCAAAGAGTAAAGATTTCAGATGTAAGACTCCAGAAGGTTAGAAGGTTAGAAGGTTAGAAAGTTATAAAGAAACCATTCAAAATAATTCAGAATCTAAAATTCAAAATTCAACATCCATAATCGCCGTGACCTCTGTGCATTCTCTGTGTCTCTGTGGTTAAACCGAATGACTTGTCATTTTATTTTTTAATAATGAAAAGCGTATAATAATTTAAGTATTAATAATAAATAATTCTATATTTGATAGATACTAAACCATAAAACCCAAATTTGATATGAAAAAAACTTTACTCCTCGTTATTTTCCTTATCTCGCAAACTTTTTTTTCCCAGGAAGATTGCTCTACCGCATTAACCGTCTGTGGAAACTCCAGTATTACCTACAGTCCTTCCGGTATTGGCTTGGTAAATGAACCTTTGGGAGGATGTCTGAGTACCGGTGAACATAATTCCATCTGGTATAAGATAACGATTGCTACAAGCGGAACATTAACCTTCGATCTTGTTCCTACTGATCCGGCAGCAGATTATGACTGGGCTGTTTATGGTCCTAATGTCGCCTGCGGTAACCTGGGTTCACCCATCCGATGCAATGCCGCCACGGTGATCGGCGTGGGCGCTTCTACAGGTCTCAATATGACAAGTACGGTGATCAGTGCTCCCGGAGGGTCCACCACTCCATACTGTCAGTACCTAAATGTTACGGCAGGTCAGACTTATTATTTATACATCGATAACTGGGTGGGGGCGGGAAGTACGACTACCGCACCGTTTTCGCTGACCTGGGGAGGAACGGCTACCATGGCGTCTCCTTACAATAACCCGGCAATCAGTCCCAACCCTTTTATTGCCCCGGGTCCCAATCAGGACGGGATCATTACCCTCTGTACAAATCCGGGCGTCTTTGACTTCAGCACGCTCTCTGCTGGGATCGTCAATGGAAATCCCCACTTCACAGTCACCTACCACAATAACACCAATGATCTTCTGACCAACAGTAATCCTCTGGGTACGGTTACAGTGAATACTGCCAATACTTATTATTATGCACTTCATTATACCGATCCTACCAATCCGCTTAATCCCATAAACAAGTGTTTGCAAACAGGAACCATCAACTTTGTACAGGGTGCAATCACGGTGGGCAATGCAACAGTTAATGCCTGTAACAATAACAATGAAGGAACCGCCATCTTTGATCTTACGTCAGTTTCAACCTCCATGTTTGCTGATCCTACGGCCACGCGGGTATATTACCGCACAATAAATGACATGAATAATGGCGTAAATCCCATCACAAATCCTGCTGCATTCTTCACGGCAGCTCCGACTGAGGTTTATATGCATGTAACAACCACTCAGGGCTGTTCTAACTACGGCACCATTTCACTGCAGTTTTATCCTACTGTTGTAATGAATGATGCTTCCCTTACTACCTGCTTCCTTGAAACAAACCCTGCTACAGGACTGTTTGATCTCAACAGTGCTGCAGTTGGCGGGGGAACAGTCACAAAAACCTACTATCCTTCCTATACGGATGCGGTCAACGGGACCAACCCCATCGCTAATCCCTCCGCTTTTATTTCGCCAAGTACCGTGGTTTACGTAAAAGGTACAAGCCCGAACGGCTGTACGGGTATTTCCAAAATCACCCTTAATGTAACTTCTCCAAATCATTCGGTGGTTTTACAGGATAAAATCATTTGCCCCGGAGATACCACTACACTTGATGCCGGTCCGGGATTCAGCAGTTACCTGTGGAGTACCGGAGCAACTACTTCCTCCATTTCAAATGTAGGTGTAGGCAGTTACTGGGTGAAACTAACCTTGGGCGAATGTGTTACCACGCAGACAGTAACCGTTTCAGCAGCTCCAGTTCCAGTTGTTTCAGCCATCGATATTTCAAACAACACCATCACGGTAAATGTAATTGGAGGCACCCCACCTTACCAGTTCTCTATGGACAACGCTGTATGGCATGATTCCAACATCTTTACGAATGTTCCAAGGGGTAAAAACGTGATTTATGTTAAGGATTCTTTCAACTGTGAGCCCATTGCTGTAGAAGTGACGGTGCCGAATCTGGTGAATGCAATTACGCCGAATAACGATGGGGTAAACGATGCCATTGACTATTCTTCATTGGGTTATAAACAGAATCTGGTGGTAAAGATATACGACCGCTACGGAATTAATGTGTACCAGGCAGACAAGTCAAATGGATATAAGTGGGATGGTACAAGCATTGACAGAAGAATTTCAACCGGAACGTACTGGTACACGGTAACCTGGAACGAATCTGATGCTGCGAAGACCCCAGTGAAATACTCAGGATGGGTTCTTGTTAAAAATATAGAATAACATATCTTAAATTAGAAATAAATCCGACTCACCACTGAGTCGGATTTATTTATTGTCTCCTGATGAGCTTGACGAGCATTGCCTACTGCCTGCTATTATTAAAAGAACAACGTAAGTGGTACAGGTCTACCAACGGTCACTCTGTCCTCCCGCAGGGATCCACGGGGCGATCGGAAGTCTCATCCGGCAGGGATCTCGTCCGCTTCCGTCGAAGCCTCTGTCATCACTTAGGGATCTCTTCCGAATCCATTATCGCTCTGGCCTTTGCGACTTTTGAAGTCCTCTCTTTTCGGTTTCTTAGAACACGCGAAAATCTGCCTCTGGTCCATCGGAATCTTGTGAACCGAAGTTTGCCGAAATGATGCTGCAAAACGTAGATCATCATTCCAATGGCGGCGATGGCGATCAGGCCGTAGATTCTTTTGTTAGCCACGAGTATGGCATTAAGCTGGATATTCTTGTACCCGAGAAGTGCACTTTGTGCCGACACAGTGCTTCCATCCATATAAACCGCGAGGTTGTTTACACTTTGCCACTGAAACTGATACTGCAGCCAGGCAAAAAAGGAGGAGAAAACAGCCGTTGCTACGAAACTCCGGAAAACCAGCACCAGACCTATGGCCTGCAGCATCTCATCCATCTCAAGCTTATCCAGGATATAAAACCAAACGGCAATAAACAGGGCACTCAATCCATAGCCTTTCAGCATCATGGGCAGAAGCCAGCTGTCGTAGTTGAGTTCCGGCACCATCATGAAATACATCATCACCGTATTCAGAAAAAAGGCTGCAAGGCCGGAAAAAATAAACATTTTTAAAGGCCTTTCGTGTTTGAACCAAAAAAAAGCAACCACACCAGCCATGATCACGCCCGGCACCATCATGATGTTCAATGAGGCATTCGTCACCATATCATAACCCAACACACCAACTGTAAAAGTATTCTGAAGCGAGGCCGAACCCAGAAACACGGCTGTGAACAGCAGCATCAGCAAACCGCTTTGGACACTGTTTTTAGTAAAGATAGAAAAGGAAACGTAACTCCTTTTCAGCATCAGCTGCCGAAGCACGAGGAGAATGAAGCTGATGACCGTGCCCCAGAATGAGAGTCGGATCGTTTTGGAGTCAAACCAATTCAGCGTCTTGCCGAATGAAAACATAGAGGACATAAAAAGAAATGTTCCTGCAAACAGCACCATACTCAGCCAGTCGATATGAGAGAATGGCATCTTGCGGGCAAACCGCTGGTTATGCTGGAAGATATCGACAATCAGGATCATCAGCAGGCAAATACCTGCTGTAAGTAAATGCGGGTATTGCCAGGTCGTGTGGTAGGCCAGTTTAGCGAGATAATATCCTGCGATATTTCCAACCGTAATGGAAAATGGGTAAAATATGGCATAAAACTTTCCCCTCTTTCCGTCTGGACTTAAAATAAACATGAGCGGCAGGATGAATTCCATCATCATGAACATCTTGAAAAAGCCCATAAGAAATGACGAAGCCACAATGATTTGAGGCACGGCCGTCGTTCCGACAACGTAAGAAAGCACGGCTGTTACCGCCAGCGAAACAATCATGATTTCCTTGGTACGAAACCGCATCTTCACCCGCAATACTAATGGCATTGCGGTCGCCATTCCAATGAAAGAAGCAAAATTCGCCATCATCAGATAATCGGGCAATGTACCCAGGTCACCCACCATCAGGCTGATATTCCCGGTATTCACGGGGTTTATGGTCATGATGAGTATGGTGAAGATGAGGATGAGTAAAAGCTGCACCGGTTTGGGAACCCAACTTTTAAACAGCCCCTTGTTGTAATCAGACATCTACTTGATTTTGTTTAAGGTCACATTTACGTTCATTCCTGCACGCAGCTGCTCCAGGTCTTCTTTTTTGTTGGCTGAAGTAAACTCAATCCTTACCGGAATCCGCTGCTGTACCTTCACGAAGTTTCCTGTAGAATTGTCCACGGGAACATTGGAATATTTTGCGCCCGTGGCTGCCGAAATGGCGGTAACCTCACCGACAAACTGCTTTCCGCCCAATGCGTCAACGGTGATATTGATCTTTTCGCCAATCTTCACGCCCGGCATCTGGCTTTCCAGGAAATTCGCGGTTATCCATTTCTGGCCGTTCAGCACAATCGTGCCCAGTTGCTGTCCGGGTTGTACCAGCTGGCCTTCATTAATGAGTCTTCTGCCCATGATCCCATTATAAGGTGCTGTGATTACGGTGTAGGAAAGGTTGATTCTGGCCATGTCGAGCATGGCGGCCGTTCTTTTTATTTCGGCATCATTTACGCCCAGGCGGCTGCGGGTTTCACCCGTGGCCAGCGAAGCCGAGTTTTTCTGGCTGATGAGGGTTTCGTAGGCAGCACGGGTAGCATCATATTCGGTTTTTACCTGGTCAAACTGCTGTCTGGTCACCGCTTCAGAAGCCAGGAGGTTTCTGTAACGGTTCAAGTTCTGCTCCGCATTCCAAAGTCGGGCTTTCGCTCCCGCGATATTTGCGTTCGCAACATTCACGTTATTTGAAACCGTATTCACCGCAGATGAGGTCACGTTTCTGGAAGCACGTGCGTTCTGATAGGCCGCTTCAGCCTGGGCCAGCTGGGTGCGGATTTCCCTGTCGTCCAGGATCACAAGCGTGTCGCCTTTCTTCACGGCCTGGTGTTCACTGTATTTGATTTCTTTAATGTAACCTGCAACTCTGGTGTTTACGGGATTAATGAACTCTTCGACCTGTGCCGAGTTCGTAAAATTATCTTCATTCAGGTGAAAGTAATTCGTAACCAGCCAGTAGAAGCCGCCTGCTGCCAATGCAAACACAAGCATGTTGATCATGGTGATCTTTGTCCTGTTGGATTTCTTTTTAGATTTTTTCGGTGTAGCCTTCGCTTCTGCCGGTTTCTGCTCTTTCGCCGTGGCTGTAATTTCTGTTTCCGGCTGGATATTTTCGCTGGTGGTAGTGTTCTCTGTCATCTCTGCTCTTTTATAGTGTTCCTGTGGTTTTTAATAAATTGAAGTACTGATACTGTACATTGATTTCGCTGTTCGCGTACTGAAGCTCCGCTTCCAGTTTCGCGTTGGTCGCGTCGGTCATATCGGCCTGTAGTGCCAGCTGGTTCAGGTATTTTGCTTCAATGATTTTATAATTTTCATTGGCCAGCTCTTCGCTTTCCTTATAAAGTTTTGCCTGCTGCACAGCTTCGCGCCATTTCAGCCAGGCCGCATTGGTCTGCACATCCAGATTCTGCTGCTGCAGTACGAGCACGTCTTTGGCCTGATTGAGCTGAAACTTTCCCAGCTGCTCTTTTTCTTTGGTTTTATACAGATTGTCAATGTTGTAGCTTATGGATACTCCGGTTTGCCAGGTATTGGTGTAATAATCCTGCGCCGGCAAAGAACTTGTTACCGGTCTGGCCATGCTGTAGCCGCCAAATGCTGCAATGGTAGGCATCCGGTCGGTCCTGATGATTTCAATGTTTTTTTCGGACATGCGGATGCCGGTTTGCGCCGATTTCAGCACAGGATGGTTTAGGTGCGCTAATTCCTGAAAGTAAGCTACTCCCCTGGCGTCACCGGTTTCATTAAAGGACGCTGCCGGTTGTATAAGCACGTCCGGTGAGATTCCGATGGCCGTGGCTAACTGATAATTAAGTGCGGCGCGGCTGTTGTCCAGTACCAGGATTCCCTGTTCCAGATTTTTCAGCAAAAGTTCACCACGGATGATTTCGTTGCGCGTCACCATGCCCTGTTTGTAGAATTTATTCACATTCTCCAGCCTCTGGGTGGCCAGTTTCCGGTTATTCAGATAGACATTTTTTTGGTTGATGATCTTCTGAATGTCCAGATAGGTGGATATCACCAGGAATTTAATGTTCTGAACATCTTTCTCGTGGTCCAGTTCCGCCAGCTGCTCGCGGAGTTCAGACAGTTCAACGGATTTCTTTACAAGTCCACCCTTGAAGATCAGTTCTGAAGCCTGTACACTGTAGGTATTGCCAAAGTGCGGCATGATGACGGTGGCAACTTTCGAAAAGTCTTTATCCAGAATCAGTGCGTCACCAAGATAAAAGGCGTTGGCTGACGCGTTAATGGATGGCAGTTTCTGCAGTTCCGCAATTTTCGTCTGCTGTCTGGCGATCTGTATGTTTTCTTTTGAAAGCTGAAGTTGGGTATGGTTTTCCAGCGCCAGCTGCACCACTTCATCCAAAGTCATGGAACGCTCAGTAAGCTGCGCGTTGGCGGTGGAAAAAAACAGACTCAGGACTACCGGAGTCAGCATATTTTTGAGGGTCATAATTTTCGTGATTTTTAACAGCGCAAAGGTAGGTGCCTCGCAGGCGCGGGAAAATGACGGAAAGAATGAATAAAATGTTCAAAAGTAAGATTTAGCCCCGGAAGCGTTTTCGGTAAACGTTGGGGCTTTCGCCGGAATGTTTCTTGAAAAAATGGCCGAAGGAATACACATCACTGAACTTCAGACCGGCAGCTATTTGCTGAAGTGTTTTGTCCGTGGAAGAAATCTGCGCTTTGGCTTCCTTCATCACGAACGCGGCTATGATCTGCCCGGCAGTTTGTCCGGTCACCTCCTTCAGGACTGCCGACAGATGTCGGGAAGTAATAAACTGTTTTTCGGCGTAGTAGGTAACTTCACGTTCATCCAGATAGGAATCGCCCACATTTTTCAGGAACTGAAGCACAATTTCCTGTTTTCTGGAGATCCTGTCTTTGGAGAAACGCGAGGATTGAGAAATCATATCGCCAAACTGATACACGGTGGACGAGAACAGATGCCGGATGATTTCATCGCGGTGGGTGGACACCTCATCGCTCTCCAGAACCGTCTTCAGGAGGTCTGCATTTTTGTATATCCTTTCAAAGGTTTCAGGCTCCAAAGCGGAATGCCGCACCAGTTCGTTGCGGAAATAAACAAAGGCATTCAGCCGGTTAATTTTCAGTGGGAGTTTCTCGGTGTATTCTTTAGAAAAAGCCACCAGCAGAAGTTCCAGATCGTCACTAATTTCCAGAATTTCATACACCCGCCGCGAATCAATCAACGCTACATGATTGGCGCTAAGTTCTATCCTGTCCACATTCTCATTATAGATCACGCGGCCTTTTTTCAGAATCAGAAATGCCGGATTTCTGGGATGGTGCGGGTGTCTGATCTCTATGAAATCAAAGATATTATTTGCATCAAAGACCTGTACGGGCTGTTCCAAAGTATAAGTTTAGCGCAAAGTTATAGAATTGAGGCCCTGCAATTCCGACTATGCGACAATAAAAAGCACCCTTCTCTGCAAATTATGCGGAAAACAGTGCTTGCCTGTAATTTCATTAATTAATGAAGCCGGCTGTTACGCCACGGTCTGTCAGAAATAGACGGCTTCAAAAACAGCCAGCGCTTTTTTACCGTCCTCCAGGGTTAAAGTATCGCCGTCCTGCACATAGCTGTCCGCGTTATAAAATACATTCAGGAAAGCGCGCTCGTCCATTTTAAGTTCCGGGCAGGCCCGCATGGTCACGGCCATATTCTCATCAAAGTCAATCCGGTTGCTGTCCTTAAGTTCATAGGAACCGCTGAAGCTATTGCAGCCGCCGAAACCGCTCAGGCTGCCGTCGCTTTTCAGGATGAAATGCGCCTCCCTTTCCTGTGCCGCTCCCATGGTGACTGGCTTGCCGTCCAGGACGGTCAGTTTCCAGTATTTGTTCACCACTTCGGGATGGTTAATTTTCTTGAATTGGGCCATGGTTGTACGGTTTTCCGACTGTAAATTAAGCATTCCGTCCTCCAGTACAAAATACGCTGTTTTGCGCAGAACACCGGTCACCTCATTTTCCACCTTTTGGTCCGGACAGGTCATGCGGGTGCTGGCAAGGCCCTCCAGTCTTAAACGGTTGTTTTTTAGGTCTGCGGTGTAGTTTCCGCGCACCGTATTGCAGCCGGTGAATCCTGTTAATTTCCTGTCCGCTGCCAGCTCGATATATACGGGTTTACCGGTTGCGCGCTTCAGGCCCTGAAGTTCCTGCAGTTCCCAGGTTCCGGTTAATGTTGGTGTCTCTGCGGATGCTTTGCCGGCGTTGCAGCCCGTAGCCACTGCCGCCGCAAAGAGTAAGTGAATCAGCTTATTCATTTCTTTTCAGTTAGTAGGTTAAGGAAGTTTCGCTGATGGTGCCAATTTGATACCATCGTATTTTCTGGTCTCCAATTTCCTCTGTAAGTGGAGTAGCCGCAGGCCGAAAGCGTAATGGGAACATGGTAGTGCTGCCCGTCGCGCTGCAGCGCCGCCTCATCGGCAGGCTTTCGGGTGAAGATAAATTGTTTCAGGGTTTCTTACATAGGGCAAAGGCAAAAGTTATAACCGGTGCTTCAGTTTCAGGACCAAATAGACGGCTCAATATAGCGCTATTCTTTGACTTTTGTCCTCATGAGTTCTGTAAGCGATACGGTAAACGGCAGCCCGGCCTTAGTATAAGTATTGGCCACTTCCCGCTGAATTTTTTTATTATAATTTTGAAGAAGATGTCTGGGCTCTTTTTTATTTTGTTAATAAAGTAAGCTTTGAAATTATGTGGGATTCTCAGAAATGAGCCTTAGCTTACGGGAAATTTCCTGTCTGAAGTTTTCCAGAGTTTTAGCCTTGGAGTCTTGCAGTGTTTCATTTTCGATTAATGCAGACTGCCCGGCAAGATCAGCCAAAACTTCGATGCCTGATTTTTTATCAATTAATTCTAAATACGGGTGCTTTTTGTTAAGTATAAAAGTAGATTTCGCGTCACGGTACCGTGGTTCCCATAAACTCCCATCTGCAATGGTACCAATCTCAGGTTTTATGTATTCCTGCGGAGATTCTGCAATCTGAGAAATCTTTATTCTGGAGGCCGCAGAAATATCTACTTGGTGGTCATAGGTCTGTGCTACAATAAAATCAAGTAACTTATTAAATATAGCAGCAAAAGCATCTGAAAAACCACTTCGGTACACTCCTAGATGATCTGCAACTATGTTACCGAACATGTCGCCGTTTGAAACTCCTATATAATTTAGCAGTCCTGGGTCATATTCTCTCAGAACTTCTTTGATTCTATAGGGTACATACATCCTGCGATACTTTCGACCTTCATGCGAAAGTGCAGTAATATAATCTTCATGGCAAAATTTATACTCAACCACAAATAATTTTTCTGCAAGGGAAGCCGTTAATGCTGAAATATTAGATTTGAAGTAATATCTTTCAAATTGGTCTTTAAACCTGTCACTTAAAAGTTCGGTACCAGAATTGGGGAGATTATTGATTAGCTGGACGTAATCTGTTTTTTCAGTCTCGGCAACAAAAAAAAATAACGTTATCGCTGAAATATGATCCAGATATATGCGGAAGAGCTCTCCTCTAGAATCAAATATTTTATATATTAGATCTACAGGAAGGGGGATAGATTTTTTCCAAAATATTAATTCCTCCTGTCTGCTGTCAGGTAATTGCTCAAGCAGATATTTTTTGAAGTCGTGTTTATTTAGCGTGTGCGTTTCCATTCTCTTTTATTTTGAGTTGAATCTCGTCTACTGTCAATGGTGGATTTTTTAGATGCGCTACTGCGTGACAATTAGGACAAAGGGGAACAAAATCTTTAATAGGGTCCGGATTAATTACGCCACTCTCCGAAATGGGTTTCAGATGGTGAATATGTATATACTCCCTAGCAATATCGCCATAAAGGTCTTTCATTCTCAATCCACACACCTTACAGTTGTAACCATGGTACGCAATGCAGAGCGACCTGTTTCGCTGGCTTCGCTCATAACGTGTAAGTAGACCGGATTTAGCGGATCCCTCTTCCTCTGCTTCCAAACTGTATGGAAAGATGTTTAAAATGAAGGAAATTAAAATATCCGAAAAACGATCTGCATGATCGCCACTGCCTCTCTTTTTATAAATTAAATTAAAATCCCAATTCTCAAATTTGCGTGTGGAAGGATCAAGGTTGGTTTCAATATAGTGTTTGTGAACTATAACCGAAATATTTTTATATACTTCCAGCAAATTTTTTAGCGGACTTGCAGAGTCAGAGAGGGTTTCTTCTGCATGAGTTGACAGAGTTCTCGCAAAATTTTCAAATTTAAGTTGTACTTCATATTTTGAACTTTCTTCCAATACCATCACCAGGAAACCTGTTCCTTTAGCTATGGAATTATCACGAAACTGAAACAATCCACCATCTTTATCGAGGATTTCCCAGTTTTCGGGAAATTTTTTTTCACAGTAGGACTTAAAAGAACTCATTCAATTTATTCAATGGTTTCATAATCAAGCTCTTCCTTGATTTCAGGAAGCTCTTCTGCCAATGTTCTTAATGATCTTGATACACTTACGCGCATATCTTCAAGATTTCTCTTTACGGTATCGCTCATAACACTTAGCTCGGCTTCAGCAAGACTCCATAATAATGAATCCATGGCTATAATTAATGCTGAATTGTCCTTGTTTGCCAGATAGAACTTTTTGTAGAATTCATGTGACTGATTGATAAAAACTGCATGTCTGTTACCTTCAACAAGACCAGGGCTCCACAAGACACCGTCCGTCAGATTTTCTGTGGTTTCAATAACGCGTGAGTTCTCAAAATCAAATTGTAGTTTAACCTTGGTTGTACCAAACTTATTTTTGATTTCAGCTACACCACTACTTGTATCGAGATTGTGTACAACAGATCCGCTGGTTGCAGATGCGTGATGTTTTTCGATCGCAGTGCTGGATCTCCCATGCTGATCATTTAAGAGTTCGCTGTTCTTCTTCATCTTCCCCGCAGTGCCCATACGATACCTTCGATTAGCTTCATTTCTTGCCGGTGCAACCACTTTTTTCAGCTTGTCACGCAAATCTTTCGGTAAATCTATCCGCGATTTCTTAATATCTATCTGAAAGTAGTGATCCAGTTTATGATCAAACAGTAATTCTACCCGAATCAAATTTAAGTGTGGTTCTTTGACAAACAACCTGTTAGGCCAACCCCCTGAATAGATCATACGACCCTCCCGGAAAACATGAAAACCCTGATTGTCCAAACCATACCGTGCTCTTTCAAGTTCACTGGAATTAAGTTCATTTTTATTTGGTAAAATATAAATGTTAACATAGAATTCGCCAATCACCTCTTCCTCCCCATCGTTTATATCAGTTATTAAAAAAGGTTTATTCGGATGGATTTCAACCCTTTTCATGCCTTCGTCATTAAGCCAACGACAGAATGGGTCCCATGGTTCCAATGACACATTATTTACTGACATCTCAATTTTCGGAAAGTCACTGCTTCCATTTAAAAAGTTAAAAAAAACTCCTGAGAGATGCTCGCGTAATTCCTTTATAATTTTATCAAGCTGATTCTTTAAAGCACCGTCACCTGTTGATCTTATAAGGCGGTCAATTGATTCCCAGATTACAATAGTTCCACTTTTTCCATCCGTCACTTTGGTGAGAAAATTTATTTCTTCCTCATAATCTTCCATTTCAGGTTCCAGCAAGATCCACTTGTCTAAATCTTTAATTGTATCTAAATCCCACTGTCTTATTGAAAACTGATTGTCCTTGTTTGAAATTACTGTTAATTTACGGCAGAAAGACGTTGACGCTGTTTTTAAACCCATGCCAAACTTCCCCAATGATTTGGGACTTGGCCTTAGCGGAGATCCGTAAATCATAGCGGCTTCCAAGGCTGCATCATCCATACCGACACCATTATCTGCAATCCACAATGATGGATTATTACCGAAATCTGTTTGCAATACAATCTCAATTTTATCTGCATCTGCTGATACTGAATTATCCACAATATCCGCTACTGCGGTGGTAAACGTATAGCCTGTATCTCGTAAGCTTTCTACAAGGCGTGCTGCTGAAGGTTCCATTATGTTCAGCATTTTCGAAGATTCTGTCATAAAATTTTTTTTAAAATTGGTGTTTTGCTTAATGAAGAAAGGTAGTCGTCAAAAGATAACTGATCGGATGTTGAAGTTACCACTTCGCAGGAAAGCTCCCGCTTATCTCGCAAACGTTTATCTATAGTTTCCTCTATTGTATTTACGTAGTATAAATAATAGACATTTACATTTTTATCCTGTTTATTGCGATATGATCTTGCCGTAGCCTGTTCCTCTAGTGCCGGATTCCATTGACGGGTGTAGTGAATCACATGATTTGCGGCGGTTATGTTCAGCCCCATGCCTGCAGTTTTTGGATTTAAGATCATTATGCCAAAGCCTTCTAAGGCAGAAAAATCATCAATTCTTTTCTGTCTGTCCGAAACTTCAACTCTGCCGTCTATTGTTAAAATGGTATTTAAATATTTTACCTCCAATACTCTTTTGAAGGTATCTATCATTTTCAGATATTCTGTGAAGATTATAACTTTTTCATTTCGGGCCCTGATTTCATCGAGTATTTCAATCGTTCTGGTAAACTTTGAACTGGTGGTAGACAGCTGTTTTAGATCAGCATTTTCAAATGAAGATGGATCCAGCAGTAAAGGGTGGGTTGTATATTGTCTAAGATTCTGAATCAGTGTAAAAACATTAGCAGGATTTTCCGTTTTTATCTGGGCTAATATAGACTCACGCTCATTATTATACAGTGAGGCTTCATTCAAATTCATTTCAAGCGCCTGGTGTATATCAATTTTATTCGGCAACGAATCCAATACATCTTCTTTTTTTCGCCGAAGCATAATAAAAGATGTTTCATTGCGGAGCGATGACAGGTCCGATTCTACTAAAGTTTGCTCAATATCTTTTTTTACATATTTATTAGTAAATGATTCACGTGTGCCGAAATAACCTGGCAATACAAAATCTGTTAGTGACCACAAATCGAGTAGTGAATTTTCGACGGGGGTTCCTGTCATTGCTATTTTTACTTCCGCTTCTATATTACTTAAGGAGATCTTTCTTTCAGAATCTGGATTTTTTATTAAACTGGCTTCGTCTACTATAATAGCACCCCACTTTATTTTATTAAATAAATACTGATCGTTTATTATCATCGAATAGGAAGTGATGACTATCCCTTTGCTTTTAAGTAACTCTACTGAACCGGTTCTAACTGAGCCATGGTGGACAAATGGCTCCAAAGCAGGGGAAAAAAATAAAAATTCTCTTTTCCAGTTTTCAAGAAGGGTGCTGGGCACGACTATTAATATATTTTCAAAGATGTTCCGGTCCAGAAGCCAGGCAGTTAATGCTATGACCTGTGCCGTTTTACCCAAGCCCATATCATCGCCAAGAATACCACCGATTTTGTTTATACAACAGTATTGTAACCATTTCAAACCATCCTTCTGGTACTCGTACAAATCCCTTATAAATAATGATGAGTTTCCGGAATATAATTTACTTTCTAAAATCTGTTTAAAATTAAGCTGCTCGCTAGAAAATTTTAAACAAGAGTATTTGTCACGTTGCGAATAAAGTTCAAGCGCAAGAAGCAGAGGTAAATTTCCGGAAGTATCAAGCTTTTCCAATAAACCAGCGGTAAACAAAACGGATTCTTTACTCACCGACAGTACTTCTCCATTCTTAACTAGGTAATGGTTTTCTGTTAGAAAAATAACTTCCTCAACATTAAGTTGTCTTGTTTTGAAAACTGAAGTTAATTCAAATGATAAAGATGTAAACTCTGAACCTATGTCCAAGGTTACTACCAATTCATTTTGTGATTTCACGACCTTTAATTCTGCTACTTTCTGATCGATCATAATTTCTTTGTAAGAAATACCAAAAATGTCCTTCTTAATATGCAACAGGTTGTAGAGGTCTATAGGTGTCAAGGGCACTAAAGAAGAAGTTCTGTTTGCAAACTCAATCTTTTTTAATTCCTTGTTTAAGACTATAACCTGATTCATAGATTTATTACTATCATTAAGAGTCACTGTTGATTATAACTCTAATAGCTGTTTTTTTATTTCAAAAGCCAGAGTACTAACTACCGGGACAGAAACACTGTTTCCGAACTGCTTATACGCCTGATTATCCGATACAGGAATTTCATACCAGCTATCAACCGGGTAACCCTGCAGTTTTGCAGCTTCCACTGGGTGAAGTTTACGCGGACGATCAGGTTTTCCTTTTAAATCCTTCTGCTCGATGAGGATTTCACTGCCGTCTTTATAATATCTTGCCGAGATGGTACTTGTATATGATGATTTGGAATTAAAAATTGAATAACCAAAACCATTTCCTTTTTCTGCATGCTCCATCTTTCTCCTCTGGTGACCTTCCCATAATTTTTCAGAGATGGTATAGGTTTTATTAGTATTGGTTTCAAAATCCTGCAATTCTTTTTCCTTTAAGAGTATGTCTCCAACCATAACTTTTTTTGACAGCTCATCCCGTTTTCCTTTCTCGTAAATGATTTCGTTTTTCTGTGTAAGACCGAACGGGAATTTAAAATCATTTTTTTTAACTGAATCCCTATGCCAAGCCACAATAAATATTCTTTCCCTATTCTGTGGCACGCCGAAATGCTTACTGTTTAATACTTCGGCTGCAACTTCATAACCCAGATCATTCAATGTATGCTTAATAACCTTATACGTATTTCCTTTGTCATGATTTTTAAAGCCTTTTACATTTTCCAAAAGAAGCACTCGTGGTATTACAACCTTATTATCGAGTTTGTGAGCTTCGATTTTCGCCCTTACAATTTCTTTAATATTAAAAAACAGTGTTCCCCGCGTATCATCAAATCCCTTCTTTAAACCTGCATGAGAAAACGGCTGACAAGGAAACCCTGCACACAGTACATCAAAATCCGGAATATTGGAATAAACAAGAGCCGGATCGGTTATATCTTGGTTAAAATGTTTCCCAGTAAATAAGTCTGGCGATATTTTGCTAAAATTATGTTCGTACGTCTTCCGCGCAAACTTATCTATTTCTGAGGCGAAGACGCATTGTCCACCATTTTCATGCATAGCGATATGAAATCCGCCTATACCTGCGAAGAGATCTATAAATTTAAATTTCTGCATGCTGCTTTTAAAATTAGTAAAAAGAAACACACAAAGTCAAAAATATATTTTAAAATTATTTTTTAACCTTGCAGCTGCTTTATTTGAGACTGTGGCAAAGATATCAAAAGATTGGTGCGAAGCAATTGCAGCAGTGTGCATCAGACACAGTTGTATGGGTAATTCTTAAAAGTGTGCACTGTTTTTGTTACACAAAAGCAGATTAATTTGAAATGACCGACAGACACACCCCAGCCCAGCGCAGCTTTAACATGAGCAGAATCAGAAGTAAGAATACCAAACCTGAAATGCTTTTACGAGGAAAACTGTTTGCTGCAGGATTCAGATACAGGCTGAACGTCAAAAGTCTTCCAGGCAAACCGGATCTGGTGTTTAAAAAGTATAACACCGCCCTATTTGTGCACGGCTGTTTCTGGCATGGTCATGAACACTGCCGTTACTTTGTCACGCCCAAAACACGGACAGAATTCTGGCTGGATAAGATAAACGGAAATATTAAGAGGGACCATGAAAATGAGCGTAAGCTCCTTGAAGCGGGATGGAAAGTGATTACCGTATGGGAATGTGAGCTGAAAAAGAAACGTTTGGATGAAACCGTTGAACTTTTAATTCAGAAAATTACGGGTGTTGATAAGGAGGAAGCGGGGTTAAAGGGTAATTAGGTTCAATCTTTGTACCCAACACCCAAAATCAACTCTATGATTCCTAAAAAAATACATTACTGCTGGTTTGGCGGGCAGCCTAAGCATGAACTGGCCGAACATTGCATTGCTTCATGGAAGCGTATTCATCCCGATTTCGAGATTATCGAATGGAACGACAGCAACTCGCCGCTGGACGATAATCAGTATGTGCGCGAGGCGTATGCGCAGGGAAAATGGGCCTTTACTTCGGATTATGTGCGATCCAAAGTGATGTACGAACACGGCGGCATCTATATGGATACCGATATGGAACTGAAACTTCCGCTGGATGAGTTCCTGAATGAAAAGGCCGTCTGCGGTTTTGAGGTGAAAGGCGTGCCGTATTCCGCTTTCTGGATGGCAGAGCCCAAACACCGGCTGTCAAAGGATTTTATGGACTGGTATAACCGCCAGGAAGGCTTCTTTGAACGCATCAATACCGACATCTTCTCCGAAATGCTGGAAAAGGAATATGGTGCCCAAAGGTACAGCGACACCCTGCAGGAACTGAAGCACGACGTGAAACTTTATCCTTCGGTTTATTTCTCACAGGACCTGCCCAGGAATTACGTGAGCCACCACTTCAACGGTTCCTGGTTTGGCGGCGATGCCGAAAACACGCACAAGAAGATGGTCAACGTGTACGGTCTTCTGGAGCGGCTGGTGAATTACCCCGATGCGGCCAAAGCGGTAAACAGCATTATTAACGAACATAAGATCATCGTCATCAATCAGGTGCTTGATCTGATCCCGAAGGAAAAGATAAGGGAATACCTTAAAGAAGAACCATAGAATTAAGTGGGTTCTCCCTGATTAACGTCCTCACTCACATACTCCAGCAAATCCCCCGGCTGGCAGTCCAGGGCTTTACAGATGGCCTCCAGGGTGGAGAACCTTACGGCTTTGGCCTTACCGGTTTTCAGGATGGAAAGGTTGGACAGGGTAAGGTCCACTTTTTCGGAGAGCTCATTCAGTGACATCTTGCGTTTGGCCATCATGACGTCCAGGTTTACAATAATCGGCATGGCTTAAACGGTTAAATCGTGTTCGTCCTGAAGTTCAACGCCTCTTTTAAAGATAGCAGAAATGACATAGATTACCGCGGCCATCAGCACAAATGCCTGACTGTCGTGCCAAAAGACCTCCAGACCGGAGGTGGTGATTCCGCTGCGCTCCACCTGTTTTGCGAACTGTCTGCCCATAAAACTTAAGAGTCCGATGGAGAGTGTAAAATAACTGATTTTGGCAATCTGTCTGGCCACCGTCAGCGTGAAAGGTTGATCCAGTTTAAGTGTCTGCGTGAGTTTGATGACCTCATAGAACAGCGCGGCCTTTAGAAAGGCAATGACCAGGATAAAACTGTAAAGTCCGTAAAAGGCGCCGCTGTTTCGGGTAATGACTCCGGTAAGGTCCAGTTTGTTGTAAAGTTTAGGCAGCATTTCAGGACCGAACAGGCTGAAGACAAAGTTGACAAGCAGGCCGCCGGCCTCAATGCAGAGCGCTACAAAGATGATCCAGGCGAATACCTGAAGCACAATAAACAGGGTGTAATCGGTTTTTGACATGACTTTGGGTTTTAAGTTTAGTCAAAAGTAATAAATATTTATTGAGAAACAATAAATAAAATGTTTTTATCAATAAATACGTTACTCTACGTAGGGTCAGGATTGGGTAGGATATACTGCATGTCTGCGCCGCATAGAAAAAGCAGCCTGATCGCAGACTGCTTTTTTGATGATTTATGCTTGGGCTCATTAGGCTTCTGCGTACTTCAGTACCTTTTCTTCAAACAGTTCAATGTCGAAAGGTTTTGCAATATAATCATCTGCACCCGCCAGTGAGGCCAGTTCGCTGATATTGCTGTTGGCCGAGAAATAGATTACCGGGATGTGGCTGAGTTCTGAATTACCTTTAATGCGTTTTGTAGCTTCAATACCGCTGATGTCGGGCAGCCAGTTATCCATAAAGATAAGGTCGGGCATAAATTCCAGTACCTGCTCTTCCACCTCGTTGGTGGTAGGCGAGGTCTTCACCTCGAAGCCCAGATCTTCCAGGATCTCCGTGCAAAGCTCCAGGATCTCCACATTGTCATCAAAAATAAATACTTTTTTATCCATATATAATTGTCTGTCAGTTTGCTAATGAATTGATAAAAGCGGGCATCAGCTCCGGTGTGAGTACAGCATCTGTGTCCACCTGTTCCAGGGCGTGCGCCGGCATATAACTTACCACCGCGGTGCTGGGTTCCTGAACCGTCACTTTACCTCCTTTTCGGGCAATGGCTTTCAGCCCGGCTGTGCCGTCGCTGTTGGCTCCCGACAGCAATAATCCGGCCATGTTTTTGCCAAACACATCTGCAGCGCTTTCAAAACTGACATCCAGAGACGGTCGCGAGAAATTTACTTTCTCTGAGGCGTCCAGCGAGAAGGTTCGGTTGCGTTCAAAAAGCAGGTGGTAATTAGGGGGAGCAATATAAATGGTGCCGGCTTTCATTTTTTCCTTTTCATCCACTTCCTTTACATGGAGTTGGGTCTTCGCTGCCAGCAGGCTGGTCAGGATGCTGTCTTTGCCGGCCATGCGGTGCAGAACGATGATCACGGGAAAGGGCAATGCAGGATTCAGGTCCGGCAGTATTTTCAGCAATACTTCCAGGCTGCCGGCAGAGCCTCCTATGATCAGGGCTTCACACTTTTGCATTTTCTGAGATTTTACGCCAGATCTTTTCGCCTTTCAGTCTTTCAAAGTTTTTGGACGTGGGCGAGAAGTCCAGTGATTCCTTGGTGCCCAGGGCCAGGTAACCGAATTTCTCCAGGCTGTTGTCGAAGAGCCGGAACACCTTGTTCTGCAGCGGGCGGTCAAAGTAGATAATTACGTTGCGGCAAAGGATCAGCTGGAATTCATTAAAGGAATTGTCGGTCACCAGGTTATGGCTGGAGAAGATGATTTTGGACCGAAGCTCATCATTGAGCTTGCCCAGACTGTAATTCGCGGAATAGTAGTCTGAGAAGTTCTTACTTCCGCCTGCCGCGATATAGTTTTCCGTGTAAAGCTGAATCTTGCTCATTGGAATCATGGCCTGTGAAGCATTATCCAGTACGGCATTGTTGATGTCTGTAGCATAGATCAGCGATTTCTGGAGCAGATTGAGTTCCTTCAGGAAAATGGCCACCGAATAGGCTTCTTCGCCCGTGCTGCAGCCGGCAATCCAAATCCGTATAAAAGGATAGGTGCCCAGACGCGGCAGGATTTCGGAACGCAGCGTCTTGTAAAAGGCCGGGTCGCGGAACATCTCGGTCACATTGATGGTCACCTGCTCCAGAAACCGTTTGAAGTAAACGGCGTCCGTACGGATCTTATAACGGTATTCGGCAAAGCTGACGAACCTGTCCAGTTCATAAAGACGGACAATCCGCCGCTTCAGTGAAGCGCGGGAATAACCCGTAAAGTCATAACCGTAGATTTCCAGAATATCGGAAAGGAGGATTTCCAGATATTCGTCAGCATGTTCAGAAGTCACTTAGTTCAGTATTTCGTTCAGTAACTGCAAAAGTTCGTCCACATTCACCGGTTTCGAGATATATCCGTCGGCACCGGCATCCAGACACTTCTCGCGGTCGCCCGTCATGGCCTGCGCCGTAACAGCGATCACCGGGATGTCTTTCAGTTGGTCATCCGATTTCATCAGGCCTATGGCCTCATAACCATCCATCTCGGGCATCATCATGTCCATAAGCACCACACCGATATTGGGGTTGTGTACCATGAGTGACAGTCCTTCCTTCGCGCTGAGTGCCGACACGCAGCCGTATTTTCTGGCCTTGAGTACCGCGCTGAGAGCGAAGATATTCTTGCTGTCATCGTCAATAATCAGGATTTCTTTCTTTTCGTTCATTAGGAATGGTTAAATTTTGTCGTACAGCCAGACACGCAGAAGCGAGATCAGCTGGTCGATGTCTACAGGCTTTGAAATATAATCTGAGGCGCCCACGGCGATACATTTTTCGCGGTCGCCCATCATGGCTTTGGAGGTAACCGCCAATACAGGCAGGTTTCTATACTCCGGCGTAGCACGGATCTCACGGATGCTCTCGTAACCGTCCATTTCCGGCATCATCATATCCATAAGTACCACATCGATATCCGGGTTGCTTTGCAGCGCTGTAAGCGCTTCCTTGCCGTCCATCGCCGGAATGACCTTCATGCCGTGTATTTCCAGTGCTTTGGTCAGCGAGAAAATATTCCTAACATCATCATCTGCAATAAGAACGGTTTTGTCCTTCAGTATATTTCTGAGTTCACCGGAATTTTCAAAATTACCGCTTCCGTCCTGTTTCTTTTTATTCTTTTCTTCTACAAGGTGCAGGAAGAGGCCGGCTTCATCCAGGATGCGCTGATAGGAGTAGGCGGTCTTTACGACTATCGAATCGGCGTATTTCTTGATCCGGGTTTCCTCGCCCTGCGACAGGTTTTTACCGGTGAACACGATGATCGGCAGATGTTCCAGGCCTTCGCTCTGTTTGATGGTTTCAAGTGTCTCGTAAGCGTTATGGTGCGGAACGCCCATGTCCAGAATCACACAGTCGATCTCTCTGTTTTTAAGGGAATCAATGCTCTCGGTCACGTTGGAGGCGATGTCGGTCGTGATATTATTGGCTGAAAGGAAATAGCTGAGTGCCTTGGCGTGCTGTTCATTTTCCTCTACAATCAGTACCTTGCGCGGACCTTTGTTCAGTGCCTGTTCCAGTTTGCTGAAGATGTCCTGCATCTGTTCCAGCGCGAAGGGTTTGTTAATGAAATCCACGGCGCCCCGAAGGAGACTTTCCTGCCTGAACTTCATGGACGACATGATGTGTACCGGTATAGGTTTGGTTTCAGGATTCGCCTTAAGCGCTTCCATCACCTGCCAGCCGTCCATTACAGGCAGCTGTATATCCAGCAGGATAGCCAGCGGCTTATAGAGCTGCGCCATTTCGAGTCCGGCGTCGCCCCGCACCGCTGCAATTCCTTTGTAGCCCTTACTGCGTGCATAATCCAGCAGGATTCTGGCGAATGGCGTATCGTCTTCAATGATCAGTATAATCTTGTCTCCCGCCTTGATGTTATCGCGGTCATCCTCTATAGGCTGCGGGATATGGGAGGCGATGTACCTTTCAGGCTGTTCGGAAACGGTGTCCTCTGTATCGGCTTCCAACATTTTTGTAGCTTCTGCCGGTGGGGTAACCTTGGTAGCGTCGGTGGGCAGGATCAGTGTAAATTCACTTCCTTCACCTTCGGTACTTTCAAGGGTAATCTCACCACCCAAAAGTCGGGCAAGTTCACGGCTGATGGAAAGTCCGAGACCGGTGCCGCCATATTTGCGCTGTGTAGAACCGTCAGCCTGCTGGAAGGCTTCAAAAACAAGCCGCATCTTGTCACGCGCAATGCCGATACCTGTATCTATGACCTTAAAGCTGATCCGGTGTCCTGAAGAATCACCGAGAACGCGGAGTGTAATGCTGCCTTCGGACGTAAATTTGATGGCGTTGGACAGCAGGTTCTTCAATATCTGCTCCAGTCGGAGTTTGTCCGTGTGCAGGGTTTCTGCGGCGCTTTCTCCGGTTTCAATGATCAGTTCCAGATTTTTCTCTTTGGCCAGCGGCGAAAAGAGCATGCGCATATCATAGGTGATGTCCGCTAATGGTACTTCCTCTATTTCCAGCGTCATTTTACCGGATTCAATCTTGGACAGGTCCAGGATTTCGTCAATTAGGGTGAGCAGACCCTGTCCGGAACTCTGCATGACCTCGGCATATTCTACATACTGTTCGTCCAGGTCGTCACTCTCCGTCATCAGTTTGGAAAGCAGCAGGATGGAGTTGAGCGGGGTACGGAGTTCGTGCGACATATTGGCCAGGAATTCCGACTTGTACTTGGTGCTTTGTTCCAGCTCGATTGATTTTTGCTGAATGTCGATGTTACGCTGCTCGATAAGCAGGTTCTTCTCTTCCAGAAGTGCGGTCCTTTCTTCCAGTTCCTGGTTGCTCTGCAACAGTTCCTCCTGCTGTACGCGGAGTTCCTCTTCCGAGGCCAGAAGTTTCTGGGACTGTGCTTCCAGTTCCGCATTGATATTTTCGAGTTCGGAATGCTGGGACTGCAGTTCCTCGGACTGTGCCTGTGTTTCCTCCAGCAGTTCCTGAAGCTTGATGCGGCTCTGTGCGCCGTATAAGGCCAGACCTACATTACCGGCCACGGCTTCCAGGAATTCCAGTTGTCGTGGGGTATATGCCTGAGTACTGCCGAGCTCAAGTACGCCCAATGGAATCTGATAGCGTGTGATGGGCAGTGCGACAATGTTGGTGGGTTTCGTGGCACCGCTGGCATAGCTTATGGTTAGTGCGTCATCTTCAATCTCCCGAACCACCATCAGTTTGGAGGAGCGGAAGGCTTCACCGGAAATTCCTTCGCCCATCTGTACGGTCCTGCGCAGGTCCGCCTGCGAAAGCGCAAAACTTCCGGCCAGGTGTAACTGGTTGTTCTCATGCACATAGATGGCTGCTACGCTGCTCCCGGTAAGGTCGGTAAGTGTTTCCAGGATGTCGGCGGCCAGTGTTTCCAGGCTTTTTTCGCCCATCATTCGCTCATTCAGTTTGGCTGCGGCACTGCTCAGCCATTCCTTTTCTTCCAGTGAATTAAAGGAATCTTTTAAAGAGGCGGCCATGCTGTTGAGCGGGCCTGCCACATTGCCCAGGTTTTTCTGCGCATTCTGGTCACTCAGGATATCATAATCGCCGTTTGAAATCTGTGATGTCACCTTTTCAATGGCTTTCAGGCGGTTCTCTGTTTCCTCGTTCTTTTCCTCAAGTTCCTGGGTAAGATTCGATTTTTCCATGAAGTCCTGATTCACCTTGCGGAAGAAGACCAGGGTAATGGTAATGGCCAGAATAGCCGAAAGAATGATAAGCAGGGGAGTATAGGAGGCAAACTTATTCATGTTTTCCGTACGTGAAGCCAGCACATTTTTCTCCGCCGACTGCATAATGGAAACCATATTGCGGATTTCGTCCATATACTTCTTACCTTCCAGCAACTGTTCGGACGATACCGGATTGTTACCGCGTTTATAGTTCAGGTTGCGGTCCAGTATTTCAATTCGTGTATCGATGCTGTTGCGCAGCTTCTCCATATTTTGGGTCTGCCCGCCCATTTGCGTAAGGTGTACGGAGAGATCTGTAATGGCGTCATCTATTTTTGCCTTGGCACGGGTGTAGGGTTCCAGGAACCGTGCGTCACCGGACAGCAGATATCCGCGCTGACCCGTTTCCGCATCTTTAACCAGCGAAAAAATATGGTCCAGGTCCTTGATGTTCTTATTGGTTTCGCGAACCATAGTGGAACTGTCTATCAGGTTTCTGATACTGATAAAGGATGCTGTGGAACTTACAAGAAGCAGGAGGAGCGAAAAGCCCAGCCCAAAAAGTAGATTTTTTTTAAAACTCATGCTGTAATTGATTGATTTTTTCCCCGGTTGGATGCAGGGGAATGTAATAGTAGAACTCTGACCCTTCACCTAAAGTGCTTTTTACACCTATGGTTCCATGGTGGCGGTCAATGATTTCCTGACAGATATAAAGCCCGATACCCAGTCCCTGAAAACGTTCTGAAGTTTCTTCGATTCTGTAAAACTTATCGAAAATTTTCTCCTGATGCTCCTCAGACATGCCGATCCCGAAATCGCGCACAGAAAAATAAATCCTGTCATCTTCCAGCTTACAGTTGACGTGTATTTCGTGGGTATCAGGCGCATATTTGATCGCGTTGGAGATAAAATTAACGATTACCTGTTCCAGGCGCATTTCATCACCGTAAATCTCACAGTTTACGCTGCCTTTTTTGAGGATCTTTACCTGCGGATTGGATTGCTGCATAATCTCTACAATATGATCCACTACCTCATCGAAAGCAAAGTATTTCTTGTTGAATTTAAGCTTTCCGCTCTCAATTTTAGAGATGTCCAGGAGGTCAGCAATCAGCAGGTTCAGTTTTTCCACCTGGTTGTGTACTTTTTTGAGCCTCGTCCGGATGGATTCGATATCATGCTTATCCAGACTGCGTTCCAGCAACTGTATATAACCTTTTATGCTGGTCATTGGCGTTTTAAGCTCGTGACTGGCAATGCTTATGAATTCGTCTTTCTTACGCTCGGCCTCTTTACGGAATTCAATTTCCTCGCGCAGGGCATCCTGCATTTGGTTAAGGGCACGGCTTTGTTCATAAATACGGTAAAAGGTTTTCACCTTAAGCAGCAGGATATTCATATCCACCGGTTTGCTGATGTAGTCCAGTCCGCCGGAGGAATATCCTTTGGTAATCAGGTTGACGTTGGCACTGGCGGCCGACAGGAAAATAATGGCTGTTTCCCGCGCCCGGCTGTATCCCGATATGGCTTCAGCAACTTCAAATCCGTCCATACCCGGCATCTGAACATCAAGGATAATAAGTACATACGACTTTTTCAGAATTTTCTTTAATGCCTCTTCGCCGGATGATGCCGTGTCAACTTCAAAGTCATTTTTCTCGAGCACCCTTTTCAGGGAAATTATATTTTCAGGTGAATCATCTACGATTAGAATCATTATTCAGTACGCATTTAATGGTAATAAGTGATCAAAGATAATCTTTTTGGAATTAGCGGTCGGAATTCCGGGAGCTTGTCTAACTGAAAACCATGACATGATAATGTAGTGAAGGTTGTGCCAAAACAAGAAATCTGAAAGACCGGACCCATTTCATGAACGCACACGTATGAACCGGTCGTTGCCGGAAAGGTCTTTCAGCAGTTCGGCGTTTGGAAAATCTTTAAAAAGTGCAAGGGTTTCCGGTCCGAGTTTCTGGTTGATTTCCAGTAAGACCACACCCTCTTCTGCAAGATGAACAAGTGCATCAGCTGCGATCTTCCGGTAGAAAACCAGCGCGTCGTCCACAGGAGAGAACAGGGCCATTTTTGGTTCGAACTCTTTTACCGAATCCGCAATTTCATCCGCTTCATCCTTTCCGATATAAGGCGGGTTGGAAATGATCAGGTCAAACTTACCTTCAAGTTCCGAATTGAGGTAATCCGTATGTACGAAGTTGATTGGGGTATTATGCAGGTCAGCGTTTTTTGCCGCGGTCTGCAGGGCCGCCCCGGAATAGTCTATAGCCCAGACTGTGGCTTCTGGAAAATGCTTTTTTAAGGTAATGGCAATAGCCCCGCTGCCCGTTCCAATGTCAATGATCCGTATTGGCTGTTTTGGCGAAGAATCGCTGAACGCCGAAGAATAGCTTCGAAGTTGGGTTAAAGCCTTAAGTTCAGTAATGTCCATCTCCACCAGTTCCTCGGTTTCCGGCCGTGGAATCAGTACAGAACTGTCCACCATGAATTCCAGGCTATAGAACAAAGCCTTTCCAAGAATCTGCTGGTAGGGCACTCCGGACTTTAACTGCTGCAATG
>JAEWIR010000044.1 GCA_023386965.1 Bacteroidota bacterium | reverse complement strand
GGCTTCGCCGCCGCCGAAACTTTATAAAGCCCTGCCCTGTCCTATAATTCCTCCAGCGGATCCCAGAAAACATTTCTAAACTGCTGAATCCTATTCCCCTCCACTTTTACGCCTTCTGCAGATAGTTTTTTAGTGAAATCTTCCAGACAACTGGCGGTGATTTGACCTGAAGAGTTGCAGACGCGGTGCGCCGGAAAATCATCATCATAATTCCGCAAGGCATTGCCTACATGCCTCGCATGATTGGGGTATCCCACGGCTTTTGCAATGGCACCGTAACTTGTGACCCGCCCGCCCGGAATAAGCCGGATCACCTCAAAAACCTGTTGACGGAAAATCTCATCCATACATCAAAATTAAGATTTATTAAATCCTTATCTTTGCTAAAAGTAAAAAAACATGAACAAACCGATTACCGAATTTATAGAAAAATACTATCTCCATTTTAATTCAGCCGCACTGGTTGACGCTTCCAAAGGCTATGTGGCCCATTTGAAAGATGGTGGAAAAATGATGATTACCCTGGCCGGAGCCATGTCTACGGCAGAAATCGGTAAAATTCTGGCGGAAATGATCCGTCAGGATAAAGTGGATATTATTTCCTGTACCGGCGCTAACCTGGAAGAAGATCTAATGAATTTGGTTGCGCATTCACATTATGAAAGAGTGCCGCATTACCGTGACCTTACAGCACAGGACGAATGGGCATTGCTGGAACGCGGACTGAACCGTGTGACCGATACCTGTATCCCCGAAGAGGAAGCTTTCCGCCGTTTGCAAAAGCATATTGTAGAGATCTGGAAAGATGCTGAAGCCAAAGGCGAAAGGTATTTCCCGCATGAATACATGTATAAGATGCTTTTATCCGGTGTTTTGGAGCAGTATTATGAAATCCCGAAGGAGAATTCATGGATGCTTGCTGCCGCGGAAAAAAACCTGCCTATCGTGGTTCCGGGTTGGGAAGATTCCACAATGGGAAATATTTTCAGCAGCTACTGTATTAAAGGCGAACTGCAGGCTTCTACGATGAAATCCGGTATTGAATATATGATGTTCCTGGCCGACTGGTATCCAAAAAATTCCGGCGGCAAAGGTGTAGGATTCTTCCAGATTGGCGGTGGAATCGCAGGTGATTTCCCTATCTGTGTGGTGCCGATGCTTTACCAGGATATGGAAATGACCGACATTCCGTTCTGGTCATACTTCTGCCAGATTTCAGATTCTACAACTTCTTACGGATCTTACTCAGGAGCAGTTCCAAATGAAAAAATCACCTGGGGCAAGCTGGACATTACGACGCCTAAATTCATAGTAGAAAGTGACGCTACCATCTGTGCACCGCTAATGTTCTCCTATATCCTGGAGAATTCTTAAGAAAGGCATTTAAAAGAAAATAGGCCGTTTCACGAGTGTGTGAAACGGCCTTTATTTTTGACAGGTGTTGTGTTTAATTTTGCCAGTTTTCCACCTTCAGGATCTCAATTTTCCTTTCACCGTCGCGGAAAGGCCATTCTATGACATCGCCTACTTTATAACCTACGGTGGCCAGGGCCATATCGGAAAGGATTGAAAACTTATTCTTTTTTGGTTTGGCTTCTGCTACTCCCACAAAAATCAACTCCTCTTCCCTGTCCAGGGTGTGGTCTTTTATAGTTACCTTTCTGTTCACGGTAACCACCTCGGGCGGCAACTCTCTTCTTCTTACCTGCTGCGCCCCTTTCAGCTCTGCCAGAAGTCGGTTTTCTTCTTCAATGGTTACTTTCTTTCTTCTTAAATGATCTTTAATTACGTCGTAAACTCCGGTTGTTAAAATGATATTCTCAGACATTTTGCCAATTTTTTGTGATGATAGTGCTACAAACGGCCCTGAGACACTGCGTACCCTGAGGCACCGCACCATGTCTGTAGTAACACATCGAAAAAATGAAAATTGATAAACGGAAAGTTCCCGCCAGGACCCGACGGGTCTAATAGATGAACTCTTTGGAGCTTTTCAGAAAAGAATCCGTGTGAAGGTAAAGCAATGAAGACAAAAGTCTTTGCGAACGAACACTGTCATATTTTAAAATGGAAGTGACCATAATTGCTTTATTGAATTACAAACATACGGATTAAAAAGCTAAAAAACAAACCGTTAGCTTAAATATCAAATCCTGAAGCGCCTGTTTTCCTTTTTTTCTGAAATCTGCTTCTTCGCCTTTATCCTTTTCTCTACCTGCCGTTTCGATGGTTTGGTAGCTTTTCGCGGTTTCGGTGTAATCAGACACCTGTTAACCATCTCAATCGTCCTTTCGGTTGCTATTTTCTTATTCTGAATTTGGGTACGGCTCTCGGAAACGGTAATCTGCAGAAGTCCCTCCTGGCTGATCCTGTTCCTAAGTTTGACAGCAATCATCTCTTTTTCTTCGTGACTGAAGAAAGTGCTTTCAGCTACATTCCAGATGGCAGTTACCGCGGATTCCACCTTATTCACGTTCTGTCCGCCGGGACCTCCGCTTCGTGCGGTCCGGTAGTTCAGTTCTTTGCTAAAATCCCTGTCCATCAGCATAATTCATTAAACTGTTAATACTCCGCCGGTCTGTCTTGCCATTGGGCAGCCGCGGAAAACTATTGATATAGCGCACCTCCCGCGGCACGTGGTTTTTAGACACTGTTGATCTGATCTCATCAAAAGCCTTGGCCAATCCGGAATGCAGTTCAGCAGTTTCCCTTCCTTCAATGGCCAAAACCAGTCTCTGACCCAACGAATCATCTGAAACGCCGGTAAGAACAGCCTCGGCATCCACATACCTTTTAATGATACCTTCCACCCGTTCAGGCTGGACCTTCAGGCCACCGGAATTGATGATGCTATCGGCCCGTCCTATGAATTTGAACTGCTTTTCGCCGTGCAACTCCACCACATCATTGGTTTGAAGCAGTGTGGGATTGAGTCCCGGAGCATTAATGAGCAGGCATCCACGGGAGTCCTGAGACACCCTCACTCCTTCAATTACTGTAAAATACTGATCTGCCTTCGGAAAGATCTGTTTTAAGGCAATATGGGAAAGCGTTTCCGACATGCCGTAAGTTTCAAATATGCGTGTATATCCCGAGTCCGGCAAATTGCTGCTGATTTTTCTCCTGAGCATTTCCGAAACCTGCGCTCCGCCAATGATCAGATTTTTTATGTGGTGAAGTTTATCAAGCGAATTTTCCACCTGCAGTGGCGACATGGCACAGAAGTCTACCTGTTCGTTCCAGTCCTGCAAAGGTTTGGACGATGGATTCACCACATGTAGATTAAGTTTTGCTTCCAGCGCGCGTACGACCATCATTTTGCCTGAAATATACTCCACCGGAAGGCAAATAAGCGCGGAATCGCCTTCCTTCAGGCCAAGAAATCCGCAGGTCATTTGCGCGGACCAACGCATTCTGATTTTTTCTACCTCCAGAATTTTTGGCACCCCTGTAGAACCGGAGGTCTGCACCTTAACAGTTTCTGACGGTGATTGCCAATCCCTGATGAAACTGACCACTTTTTTTTCAAAATCAGACCCGGGGTTTAAATTATTCATATTGAAGGTGTTAAAATCAACCGTCATCATAAGGGAGAATTTTATCTAATTTTTTTTGCCTAAAGATTTTGGAAATTACAAAAATTATTCTACATTTGCACCACAATAATTGAGACCCATGGTGTAACGGTAGCACTTCGGTTTTTGGTACCGCCTGTCGGGGTTCGAATCCCTGTGGGTCTACAATTTTCAAGATAACGCTCTGATTTTCAGGGCGTTTTTTTGTATTTTATTAGTTTTTTACCTCAGTCACCAAAAAAATGGAAAATAAAAAAATCAGCCTTATAGACTGATTTTTGATCTAAGCGGCAATTTTATATTACATCCGGTTCACAACACCGATTCCAAGCAGCTCCAGTGATTTTTTGATCGTTTTTGCGGTAAGTGCCGAAAGTTCCAGTCTGAACTGCTTCACAGCCTCATCATCCTGTTTCATTATAGGGTTATTCTGGTAGAATGAGTTGTACGCCTTCACCAGGTCATATACATAATTAGCCACCAGCGCCGGACTCAGTGCCGCAGCCGCTTTGGATACCGATTCGCGGTAGTTGGCCAGCTGTGTAATCAGGTCCTTTTCGGATTCATTTAACTGATATCCTGCTTCAATTTTCTGAGGCTTGTAAGCAGCTTTCTGAAGTAAAGACTGAATTCGTGCGTAGGTGTATTGGATAAAAGGTCCGGTGTTACCGTTGAAATCGATACTTTCGGCTGGGTTGAAGAGCATCTTCTTCTTTGGGTCTACCTTCAGCATAAAATACTTAAGTGCGCCCAGACCAATTACTTCATAGGATTGTTCCTTTTCATCCGGCGTCAGTGTTTCCATCTTGCCAAGTTCTTCGGCTTTTTCACGTGCGGTTACCACCATTTCTTCCATAAGGTCGTCGGCATCAACCACAGTTCCCTCGCGGGATTTCATTTTACCTTCGGGAAGCTCTACCATACCGTACGACAGGTGATAAAGGTTATCTGCCCATTCGTATCCCAGTTTTTTCAGTATCTTGAACAGCACATCAAAATGGTAGTCCTGCTCGTTACCTACGGTATAGATGAGTTTCTGAATATCATTCTTCTTGAAGCGCTCCACTGCCGTTCCCAGGTCCTGGGTCATGTACACCGAAGTACCGTCGGAACGCAGCAAAAGTTTATGATCCAGACCTTCCTCCGTAAGGTCACACCATACAGAGCCATCCTCCTTGCGGTAGAGAACTCCTTGAATCAGACCTTCCTGAATAAGGTCCTTTCCTAAGATATAGGTATCACTTTCATACTGTACCTGATCAAAATCTACACCCAGGCGTGCATAGGTCTGGCTGAAACCATCGTAAACCCAGGAGTTCATTTCGGTCCAAAGGCTTCTTACTGTTTCATCGCCCTTTTCCCAATCCAACAGCATTTGTTGAGCTTGGAGCATAATTGGTGCCTGTTTCTTTGCGGTATCCTCATCGGCACCGCCGGCCATGAGTTCCCCTATCTCCTTTTTATACTGTTTGTCGAAGGCCACATAATAATTGCCCACAAACTTGTCTCCCTTGATTCCGGTGCCGGCTGCAGTTGTTTGTTCACCAAACTTTTGCCAGGCAAGCATCGATTTACAGATGTGGATTCCGCGGTCGTTGATGATCTGGGTCTTGATGACATTATATCCGTCGGCTTTCAGGATTTGAGCTACTGAATATCCGAGAAGGTTATTGCGTATGTGACCCAGGTGCAGCGGCTTATTGGTATTTGGAGAAGAATACTCTACCATAACTGTCTCCTGCTTTGGCTCCACCTTGTCAACAGATTCAGCAATGGATGAGAAGTTATTTATAAAGTGAGCATTGCTGATTTTCACGTTCACGAAACCTTTAACAACATTAAAGCTTTCAACAAAATCAGTCTCAGTTGTAAGGGCACTGCCCAACTCCATCCCAATCTGTTCCGGACCTTTTTTCACCAGTTTCACAAGCGGGAAAATAACAATGGTAAAGTCGCCGTCGAAGGCGGTTTTATTTTCCTGAACTTCGAGTTTCAGATCGTAAATCTGAAATACGTTCTGGATGATTTCGGTAATTTTATGCTGCAGATTATCTTTAATATTCATTGTCGGAAATTGAGTTACAAATATAGACAAATAAAAAAACCACTCCGGAGAGTGGTTTCATAATGAATGTAAAAAAAAAGAGTAGTACTAAAATATTAATTGTCCCAAATGAGTTTGGTATTCATCTTATCACCTCCAATAGCAGCTGCTGCCGTTGCATAATTCTCAGGATTCAGCGTCTGAATAAGCGTTGGATAAAGCAAGCGCGAAGGAATATCAGTCAGACCGGGTACCAGCGGAGTAAAGGTGTAGGTAGTCTCTCCAGTTACTGGGATTGGTACCAGTAGAGGAGCAGTTTCCCCCGGAAGCAACAGTATACTTGTATCCGGATAGCCAGTTCTTCTGTATTCGGCCCATGCTTCATAAGGCTGCATGAACAGTGCGACATACTTTTGTGTAAGAACCGTGGCAGCAGAAGCCGGTGGCAAAGTAGCCACAAAAGCGTCAGCAGCGGCAGCAGTTACGCCCCATTTCAGCATAGAAGCTTTTACGCCATTCTGGTAATTAACCTGGCTCCAGCCGTTGGCCTCACTAAGTAAGAACTCTACCTCAGAATATTCCATTAAAATCTCTGTATAATCTGTACGGTACACATACTTGCTGAAGAAATTGTTTCCTACTGCCGCCTGGGAAGCCTGGAAATCTTCCGGCAGTCCATATGGCATACCTATAAATTTGGTTGGATCGGTAGTATCCGCATACGTTCCATTAAGAATAGAGGCTTTGCTGACATCATTTGGTGCTGCATATCTGAAAAGTCTTGGATCAAGTCCAAAATTCCCAGTGTTTCCTTTAAGGAGATCAATCAATGTTTTTGAAACAGAAAAATCTGATCTCGTTCTGAAATCATTATACATTGGCGATGGATTGGTCAGGTTCGCTTCATACTTCACGCCGACATTGTCCGCATTTGAAGTCATCACGCCAGATGCGATAGCATCGGTAATGTGCGTCTGCGCACTTGGAATTACACTTTTAACGCGGGTAGCCACCCTAAGTCTGAGTGAATTGGCAAACTTTTTCAGCTTCACAGGGTCACCTCCGAACAATCCATCTGCCGGACTGAATACAGGTTGGCCAGTTTCAATCATTTCAGAAGCCTCCTTCAACTCCTTCAGTATATCAGAATAAACTTTTTGTTGAGAAGCGAATTTTGGTTTTATGAACTGATTAACATTAAGAGCCTGAAAATCGGGGTCACTGTTTCCATAAGAATAGTAGGGAATGTCGCCGAAAGTATCGGCCAGATTCAAAAATACGTATGAAAGCATGACACGTGAAGCAGCAATCTGGTTAGCGTTTGAGCCGTAAGCACTTGCCCCCGGTGCCGTTTCCGGATCGGTGTTCATATCGATAATCTTCTTATAGTTTGAAGCTGCTATATATAACTGACGCCACAACGCGTCGCCACTCGTTGAGCGGTATGCATATTTATCCTCATCGTTATAAGCAGTCTGCGAAGAATACTGCATCCAGGGTAACGTCACACGGGCACTTTCAAAGGAATTCCGTGTACCGTCTGTAACCACTCTGTTGGCATAGTTGAAGACCCCGTAAGTTAGCGGGGATTCGGGATTATTGGGGTTCTCATTGAGTTCCTCAAAACCCTCTGTGCAACTTACCGCTGTCCCCAGGGTCAGGAGTGAAGCTGCAGCTATTACAAATACTTTTTTTATGTTTTTCATCTTTATTAAAATTTAAAGTTCACATTCACACCAAATTGTCTTGTGGAAGGCAGTGAGCCCCCTTCAAGCCCCTGGATATTTCCTGAACCGTAAGACGTATTCTCAGGATCCATACCTTTCCAATCCAGATTCCAGGCGAGCAGATTTCTTCCAAAAGCAGAAATTCTCACACCCTCCAGCAAGCTTCCAATCATCTCCTTGGGCAGGTCGTAGCTTAAGGTTACATCACGAAGCTTGATATAACTTGCATCGAAAACATTTAACGCGTCTACGCCTCCATAATGCATACCTCCAAATTCATTAGCTGTGATTCTGATATCATTTAAACTGCCATCTTCGCGTACACCGTCCAGAATGACGCCTGCTTCTCTGTTACCGCCAAAGCCCGTTTCCTCTAACATACCGCTGTACATACCCCACATATGTGTGGTAGAGAAGTATTTACCTCCTTTCTGCATATCGAACAGGAATGACAGCGCTAAATTCTTATACTTTAACGAGTTTCGAAGACCCATATTATAATCCGGCAAAGTAGAGCCAAGATTTTGAACAGTTGCTGTCGGAACATAAAGTCCGTCCTCACCTACAATCTTGTTACCGTTCGCGTCATATGTAAAGTCGAATCCATAAATTGCTCCGTATGGCTGACCCTCTACTGCCAATAGTCTGGCCCGGAAGGGGGCATTGGTAAGCTGGTATGTAGCTACACCCTCGTAAAGTTTAACTATTTCATTTCTGTTCTGTGCAAAATTCCAGTTCATAGTCCAACTGAAATTTTCATTTTTTACCGGCGTTACATACACCATTGCTTCCACCCCTTTATTGGTGATCTGTCCCGCATTAATAAGATTATTAGTAAATCCTGTTGCAGGATCAACACTTAACGGCAGGATCGCATCAGTGATATTCACATCATAATAAGTGACATCAAAACCTAAACGGTTTCTCAAAAAGTTCATTTCGAGACCAATTTCTTTGGTTTCCTTTAATTCTGCTTTGAGATCGGGGTTGTTATTCTGCGTAAACAGTCCATAGCGGGGCTGCCCGTTAAAGTTTGTAAATTGCACAGAATAGTTCGAAAGCTGGTATGGATCGCTATCTGATGCAACACTGGCCCAACCTGCACGTAACTTACCGAAGGACAGCCAATTGGCGTCTATCAAGTTAGAGAATACAAAGCTACCTGTAATTGAAGGATAAAAACGATCCTCTTTAGTAGTAGAGAACCAGTCGTTTCGGCCAGTAGCCTCTATGAAAACAGTTTCTTTAAAGCCTAATGACACTGAACCAAATGCGCTGTTTACTCTCTTCTCATATAAAGAATTGGTTGCAAGAGGGTCATTTAAACTATTCTTAAGGTTATAAAAATTAGGAATAATTAAACCACCTCTTGTTGCCCCATTCAGATCACTTCTTTTTAAATTTCTCCTATTTACTCCTACAAAGGTTTGCAAAGACCAGTTATCAGAAATTTCAGGATTCCAGTGCACCCGACCTTCGTAATTGTACTCAGAAAAATTACGTTTGAAGATCGAATAGCCGGAAACTGCCTGTGAACCAATTGCGACTCTGTTGTCATTATCCTGACTGTACATGTCGGCATATACTTTACCAGTCGCGTAAAGGTTAGGTAGGATGTTATATGTTAACCCTGCAAATCCATAGAAGCGGTTTCTCCTGTCATTGGTTACGTTTTCGTAAATCGTCCAATACGGGTTATCCGAATAGTAGGGCTCCGGATCATTCCATGCTGTTCTGTTCCAGGTACGCTGCTGACCATTTGCCAGTTTGTAATCCCGAAGTTTTGACATATCCAGTTGGCGCTGACCCCATTGATAAAATTTCTGTGCTACCGAATTATCACCATAACCCTGCTCCGGCCTGTTAAAACCGCGGGTTTGCACAAAATTGAATCCTGTTTCTACCTTTAGTTTATCATTTAACTCACTGTTGGCATTAATTGCAAAGTTATGACGGTCTATGCTACTTGTAGGAATAATACCGGTAATGGCAGTATTTGTGTAGGACAGACGGACATTTGATCTTTCAAAAGATTTTGCGACCGCAAAGTTGTTGGTTAATGTAATACCGGTATCAAAGAAAGAATCAACATCATGCTTTGGAGCAACCCATGGAACTGGCTTCATATAGTCATTAGGGAATTCCTCCTGATCAAATGCATACCAGGGCAAATAAAGTAAATTAGCGTCGTAACGCGGCCCCCACGATTCATCCATCCTGTATTCATTCAGGTTGTAGGTTTGACCATTAATGACTTGGGTGGGTAGGGTAAGTTGGGAACCTCCACCATAGTAATTTTGGAGTTTTGGTCGGATATAAATGTTTTCAAAAGCGATTCCGGAACTGTACTCAATATTAGTCCGTCCTCTTTTAGCCTGTTTGGTAGTGTAAATAATTACACCATTTGCTGCTCTTGAGCCATACAGGGCTGCAGCCGGCCCACCCTTCAGTACCGTTACGGATTCTACATCGTCGGGGTTAATATCAAATGCTGCATCACCATAATCCCTACCACCAGCACCACGCTGTGTATTTATATCATTGATGTTACTGTTATCCAGCGGTACCCCATCAACGATAATTAAAGGTCGGTTCTCACCAATAATGGAGCTAACTCCACGCATTGTAATCCTTGTAGAGCCTCCCATTGATGAAGGCGCAGTAACCTGTACACCGGCCACATTCCCGGATAACGCACTTAGCGCATTGGACTGACCAGCTTCCGAAATGGTTTCACCCTTCACTTCCTGCGCGGCGTAGCCAATTGATTTTTTCTCCCGCTTGATTCCGAGAGCTGTAACAACAACTCCTTCAATCTCCTGCGTTCTGAGGGTGTCCTGCTGCGCACTTACTACTGTAAATGAAGCAGTTAGGACCACTGCTAAAACACTTGCTGTTAATTTTTTCATATCAGTTTTGATTTTACGATAAACAAAAAAAGCTATAAAATTTAACATAGCCAAGAGATTTCTTAATATTTAGTTAATATTTTTATACGCTATGCATGGAATTACATGAATACATGAATAATCAATATATACAAATTTGTTGGAAAAATGTAACTTTGCGCAAGAGTAATTCTGTATGCAAAATTTAATGATTAGTTGGTCTGGAACTGCAGTTGAAGCAGGCTGTGACGAAGTGGGCAGAGGTTGTCTGTGTGGCCCCGTGGTTGCTGCAGCTGTAATACTGGACAGGAATTTCGGCGAAACTCTGGTTAATGATTCCAAGAAGTTAACCCCCCGTTTGCGCCAGGAACTGGATTCCTACATTAAAGAACGCGCAGTTGCTTACGCCATTGCGGAACTACCACCGGCTTTTATAGACGAACACAACATCCTGAACGCAAGTATTCATGCCATGCACCTTGCGCTTGACCAGCTGCACATTCGTCCTGAACTGATCCTGGTAGACGGTAACCGTTTTCACCCGTACAACTACATCCCGCACCAGTGTGTCATTAAGGGAGATACAAAACTGCTTTCCATCGCAGCAGCTTCCATCATAGCCAAAAATTACCGTGACAGAAAAATGGCAGAACTGCACACCGAATTTCCCGAATATGGATGGAACACCAATATGGGCTATGCCACGCGGGAGCACCGTGATGCCCTTAATAAATATGGACCAACCATTCATCACCGACGCTCATTCAGACTCGATTACAGTGAGGAAGGCAACATATTACCTGTGACAGTAGAATTTGAAGTTGAAAACTTACAACTGGAACTGAAATAAAAAAACGGAAGATCGCTCTTCCGTTTTTTATTGTTAGGCAGTAAGTTTCTTTTTTACTTTTTCTTACCAGTCTGTTTCTGCTGTTGCTTCTGCTGTTCCTGAGCCTGCTCCATCATCTCGCGCATACGCTTCTGGAACTTTCCTTCAGGCTTGGGTGCCTTAGTCTTGTTCTCCTGAATCATAGCATGAATCTTCTTCTCATCAAGAATCAGATATTTGATGGCCAGGATAATGAAGATATTCAGCGCATTGGACACGAAATAATACCATGACAAACCGGATGAAGATGTATTCAGGAAGAAGAAGAAGGTGATGGGGAAAATGTACATCAGCACCTTCATATTGGGCATTCCCTCCTGCTGTGGCTGCTGGATGTTTCCGGACGTCATCACCGTATAGATCAAAATAACAACTGTACACGCCAAAGCAAATATACTGATGTGGTCCCATCCGAACACGGGTACAGTAAACGGAAGCTTTATTACATCATCATAAGCAGTAAGGTCCTTTGCAAACCAGAAGCTCTGCCCCCTAAGATCGATGAAGTTAGGGAAGAATCTGAAGAGCGCATAGAAGATCGGGATCTGCACCAGCGCCGGCAAACAACCAGCCATTTGGTTTACACCGGCTTTACGGTAAACCGACATCACTTCCTGCTGCTTCTTCAACGGGTCCGCATCTTTGTATTTGGCATTTACCTCATCAATTTCAGGACGGATCACGCGCATCATTGCACTCAGTTTATGCTGCTTAAACATGATTGGTGAGAGGATGAGCTTCACAATAATGGTCATCAGGAAAATCACCCATCCAGCGGTAAGTCCCCAACTGGCGATAATATTGTACATAGGCATGAAGAACCATCTGTTCATCGTACCGATAAAGGACCATCCCAGAGGCAGCAACTCGTCAAAATTTTTACCGTATTCCTTTAAGAGTTTAAGATCAAGCGGCATAAAGTACCATTTGAAATTCTGGTTGAACTCGCCACCGGACATGGCTGTCTGCGCACTGAAATTAAACTTCTTTAAAAATTCACCCTCTTCAATATTCTCCTGTGAACCAAAAGAATTGGTGAAACCATTTTGAGGCTCCAGAACTGCCGTGAAGAACTGCTGCTTAATGGCGATCCAGTTCAGCGTTTCCTCAGTTTCCTCCATGGTGGTCCTGCCGTCATAATCGAAGCTGCCGTAGTTATCAAACGCATAATTAAACTCTGTATGCGTCTGTTCCTGAGAACGGCCTTTCTCCATCTGGCGGGCACTGTGGTCCCAAACAAACTCAGCGTTCTGTCTGGACACCAATTTGGAAAGCCCCTTGGTTCTCACATTGAAATCTACGGTATACTTATCCTGAAGGGTATAGATAAACTGGATAACGGCACCGTTTATACTGGCCTGCATCGTCACAGAATTACCGTTTTGCTTTGGGGTAAATACAAGGTCACGGGTGTTTAGCAGTTTACCGGTTTTGTCTTTGAAGCGGAAACCGTATGCTGAATTATTCTTATCGAATAGCAGCAGGTTTTTGTCATTCTTGTCTGAAGCCTTGTTATATGCTTTATACTCATTAAGTTCTACAGTTGAAATCTGTCCACCCAGCGTAGAAATTACCAGCCTCAGCTGTTCATTCTTAAGCTCTACCTGACTGATGGCCGCTGTTTTGAGGCTGTCATTCAGATTGGACATTGCTGCGGGCACAGTTGCCTGCGAGGTTTGGCTTACCTGCGCTGAAGTAGCTGTAGACTCCTCAGGTGCCGGCTGAAAATAGAACATTGCGCCCATCATGATTAATGAGAACAACATAAACAGAATGATCTGATTTCGGTCTAAACCGTTATTTTGCTGCATTTTATATGTTTATTTCAATGTGTTTCGGCGCATGGAAACGTTCCCTGATGCCGCTGAAATTAAAGGTCACAAAATTACTGATTTTTTTTGGAAGGAGGTTTCTTTTTACGGAGTAAAAAAATACCCGCTGCAGAGCGGGTATTCAGAAAAAATATTATTTTGAAGCTGCACGGATAAACGCCTTGAACAGCGGATGTGGTGTAGCAACAGTACTTTTATATTCCGGATGATACTGTACCCCTACATAAAACGGATGATTTTCCAGTTCCAGGGTTTCCACCAGACCGGTATCAGGATTTATACCGCTCGGGATCAGCCCGTTGGTTTCAAATTCTTCTTTATACTGGGAATTAAATTCATAGCGGTGACGGTGTCTTTCGGAAATATTTTTGGAACCGTAAATTTCCATTAAACGGGAATTCGGCTTCAGCGCACATTTCCAGGCACCCAAACGCATGGTTCCGCCTTTATTTTCCACACTTTTCTGTTCTTCCATCAGCGAGATCACAGGCTCCGGAGTTTCAGGATCAAATTCCATGGAATTTGCTTTTTTGTAACCCAATACATTTCTGGCAAACTCCACTGTCATAATCTGCATGCCCAAACAGATTCCCAAAAGCGGAATATTGTTCTCCCGTGCATATTTGGCAGCCAGGACCTTGCCTTCAATTCCGCGGTCTCCAAATCCCGGGGCAATAAGCAGCCCGTCTACACCCTGAAATGTGTCCTTTAGGGTATCTTCGGAAATATCACCGCTGTATACCCATTTTACACGCACTTCTGTATCCAGATCGGCTCCGGCATGAATAAAAGCTTCGGCAATGGATTTGTAGGAATCCTGCAGCGAGACATATTTCCCAACAAGGGCAATCTCCACTGATTTCTTTGGATTCTGATACTTTTTCAGGAAATGCTTCCAGTCTTTCAGGTCGGCCTCCTTATCCGATTTCAGATCAAGTTCTTTAAGTACTACATCATCAAAATTCTGCTTCTGAAGGTAAAGTGGAACCTCATAGATGGTTTCCAGGTCTTTACATTCAATCACATTTTCCAGAGACACATTGCAGAACTGGGCTAATTTCGCACGCTGCTCCTTAGGGATTTTATGTTCTGTACGGCAAACAAGCACATCGGCCTGAATACCGCTTTCCATCAACTGGCGAACGGAGTGCTGCGACGGCTTGGTCTTAAGTTCACCACTCGCGGCCAGATAAGGCAAAAGGGTAAGATGAATAACCATGGAATTATTATCGCCCAGTTCCCATTTGAGCTGACGTACACTTTCTATATACGGCAGCGATTCAATATCGCCCACAGTGCCCCCGATCTCTGTAATAATGATATCGTAGTTCTGTTTGGCCAGAATTTTAATCCTGCGTTTTATTTCATTCGTAATATGCGGAATAACCTGAACGGTCTTGCCTAAGAAGTCGCCTTTTCTCTCTTTCTCAATAACTGTCTGGTAGATTTTACCTGTGGTTACGTTATTGTTTTGTGAAGTGTTGGAATCCAGGAACCTTTCGTAATGGCCTAAATCCAGATCGGTTTCGGCGCCGTCTTCAGTTACATAGCATTCGCCATGCTCATAAGGATTTAAAGTTCCGGGGTCAATATTGATGTAGGGATCAAGTTTTTGGATGGTTACATTAAATCCCCTTGATTTCAGCAATAAACCAAGCGATGCCGCAACAATTCCTTTCCCCAAAGAGGAAGTCACACCCCCCGTGACGAAGATGTACTTCGTGTTCTTTTTACTCATTAGATTAGGTTTGCGCAAAGTTAGGCTAAAAAGTTTAACAGGGCAATTTGCGTATTTCAAAATTTAATCTGCCGCGGTTGTAGCATATTGTCAAACTGTGCATCAACCTATCAATTTTCCAGAACAGAAATAAAGGAGTTATGTTTATTTGATTCTATAAACAGCTTCTGCAGGCAGGATTTTTGATATTCCGGAAGTTGCACCTCAGCCGGAACCGGAGTCGCTGATTTCCAAGATCCATATGAACAAAATGAATAACAGAACCCGCGCGCTTGTTATCTTTTCAGTGACCTTTGCACTGGTTTACAATTTTTCGCTTTGGTATGCGTCCCAACTTTCGGATGTAAGCTCTGTTATACTCACTGTTGAGAAGCATATTCCTTTTCTTCCCTGGACCATTGTGCCTTACCTTTCGAGTGGGGCATTTTTCTGGGGCACATTTTCTTTACTGAAAAATGATCAGCAACTGGAGGTTTTCCTGAAACGGGTTCTATTTATGACCGTAGCGGCAGGTTTAATCTTTATTGCCGCACCCTTAAAATACGCTTACCCCAGGCCTGAGATTGAAAATCCACTGTATCGTGGACTCTTTTGGCTGCTGGAAGGTGTAGATGACCCTTACAACCAGTCGCCCTCGCTTCATGTAGCATTTTCCTTTGCATTCTGGACGGTTTTCCGTAAAGTAAAATCACGGTGGCGGCCGCTTATCGCGGTCTGGCTGGCTTTGGTAGCTCTTTCTACACTGACCACCTATCAGCATCACCTTATTGATGTTTTTACAGGCAGCATTCTGGCCCACGTTACCTTCCTCCTATTCCCGTCCGAGCCTGTGCGAGACCGTACACGAAACCTGCACACCGCCAATTTTTTCTATCTGGGCGCGTGGTGCACACTTGCCGGCGCCTTTATACTGGCCGACTTTCTGAGTCCAAACTGGATTTCACTTCTGGTACCGTCTGCAATACTTTTTCTGCTGGGTCTGCTGGTCCGGCTGAGGCTCCTGGGACACCTTAAACAGCAAACAGTAAGAGTGAATAATGTGCGTGAACGCTACAAAGAGTGAGCGTTAATTTACAACTCGTCAATCCGCAGATGCCATTTGACGAATTATAGGTGAAATCTGGCCATTTGAAATACCATGTCAATTTTTTTCAGGAAATTCGCGGCATGGCAAAACTCAGAACTGCATATTTCTGTCAGAATTGCGGTACTCAGTATCCGCAGTGGCTTGGACAATGCAAGAATTGTGGCGAATGGAATACCCTTGTAGAGGAAATTGTAGAAAAATCTCCGGTAAAAACCATAGGCAGCAAATCCAAACAGCATATCATCAACATCATTGAAGTTCAAACCAGTGAGGAACCGCGAATTACAACACCTTCCGAGGAACTGAACCGCGTACTGGGCGGCGGTATCGTACTGGGCTCGGTGACCCTCATTGGTGGCGAACCGGGGATTGGCAAATCCACCCTATTACTGCAGCTTGCCCTAAAGATGAAGAAAAAGATTCTTTATGTGTCCGGCGAGGAGAGTGCCTCACAGATTAAGATGCGGGCTGACAGACTTACAGAACTTCAGAATCCGAACTGCTATCTTTTCACCGAAACATCTGTGGAAAAAATCCTGCACGAAGCTAAAAAACTGCAGCCCGATTTTGTAATCATCGACTCCATACAGACACTGCAAAGCCAGCTTATTGAAAGTTCTCCCGGCACGGTTTCACAAATACGGGAATGCTCCAATGAGATTATTAAATTTGCCAAAGACAGCAATACCCCCGTTTTTCTCGTAGGCCACATCACCAAAGACGGCCAGATTGCAGGACCCAAGGTGTTGGAACATATGGTAGATGTCGTACTTAATTTCGACGGTGACCGAAACCATCTTTTCCGCCTATTGCGTGCCAATAAAAACCGTTTCGGTTCCACGTCAGAGATCGGAATTTACGAAATGGTAGTACAGGGACTTAAGGAAATAAAAAATCCTTCGGAAATACTGATTACAAAAAAGTTTGAAGAACTCTCGGGCAATTCTGTAGCCGTTACGCTGGAAGGCAACCGGCCGATGCTTATCGAGATTCAGGCTCTGGTAAGTTCTGCTGTATACGGAACACCACAGAGAAGCTGTACCGGATACGATTCCAAACGTTTGAATATGCTGCTGGCAGTTCTGGAAAAACGTGCGGGTTTTCAATTGGGAGCCAAAGATGTTTTCCTGAACATCACCGGAGGCATCAAGACCGACGACCCTGCGCTGGATCTGGCCGTAGTAGCCTCTATTCTTTCAAGCAATGAGGATACCGCGATTTCTGAACACTTCTGCTTCGCGGGCGAAATTGGCCTGAGTGGCGAAATCCGTCCGGTAGCACAGATTGAGCAGCGTATTTCTGAAGCCGAAAAACTGGGCTATGAAAAGATATTTGTATCCAAACTGAACAAACTACCCAAAAGAAAATCCGGGATCATTGTAGAGGAGGTTAGCAAAGTGGAAGAATTTCATGACCGGCTGTTTTAAGTTTACTTAACCATCCTGCGGAAGATATTAATGGTTATATTTGGTAAAACTTACCATTAAAACACAAACCGCATGAAAAGAAAACTCTCCCTTCTTTGGTCATTTTGTACTGCCCTGTTATGTGCTCAAACGTCTTTATTTCAGAATCCGGTGAATCCGGCTCACCTTCAGCCTAACCAAAAGCTGCACGAAGACCTGTCAGCTTCCTATATATCTACAAGCTATTACCTGCAGCCCCCTTTTAATACAGAAACTGATCTGGAAATACAGCTCTTGACCGGAAAGAAGATCCGGGCCATCCTCACCAAAACGTTCAAGTACACCAATAAAAGTACATCATTTGCTTACTCCATAGAAAACGAACCAAATTCCGAACTTGTATTTTCGCGCTTCGGCAATATGCTTTCGGGCATGTATGCCTCATCTGAAGGTGAAAAAATAATGTTTCAGCAAACAGACGACAAGATCATTGCCGTTTCACTGGTTAATGAGGCGTATATCAACAGCCGCGACTCCAGTATGGATTTCCTGCTTCCGGCGGCAGCAACACATAAATCAAACCCCAATATCTGCCTTTCCCAGACACCTGTTTGCGGGGCCACGACCATTGATGTGATGGTGGTGTACACCTCAGCTGCCAGATTGGGATGGGGAAGCGTGGCTCAAAGCAATTCCCAGATTGCCACTGCCATCACCAATTTCAACCTCTCGCTCCTGAATTCCGGCATACCGAACACAACAATAAATTTGGTCTATGCCGGCGAAATTGATTACACTGAGAGTGGTAACATTAGTACCGACCTAAACAGGCTGCGTTTGCCGGCAGACGGTTTTATGGATGATGCACACACACTGCGAGCCACGCATGGTGCAGATTTATGTGCGCTGATCACAGCTACGCCTACCAATACCTGCGGCCTCGGATATTTAAACACCAATCCTTCCAACTACAGCAATACCGCGGCGTTTTCGGTATCATTACGGAACTGCGCTGTTTCAAATTATACTTTAAGCCATGAGATGGGGCACAATATGGGGCTTAACCATGACTGGTATGTAAACCAAAGTAATAACCCCTGCTCCAATATGCACGGCTATGTAAATCGAACTGCAGTTACACTGGGCACAGCCAGCTCCACTTCTCAGCGCTGGCGCACACTGATGGCCTACAACGATGAGTGCGCTGATGCGGGCATCAATTGCTCCAGAACCAACCGGTGGGCCAACCCTTTGGTGCATTATAACGGAGAATCGACCGGAATAGCAGCTCCCAATCCTAACCCCTCTGACGAAGCCTTCGGCTTTGCACGTTTTGCATGCGTGGTTGCCGGTTTTATGCCAACTGCAAGCATGAACACCGCCGAATCAGTTATCGAAACCCGGAATGAAATCACTATATACCCAAATCCGGCTTCAGAGGAAATCAATATCATCACCGGAAACAGTGAAGATATTAACATCCGCATCATCAACATGGCCGGGCAGCTGGTGCACACAGGAAAGAAAAAAACGGTAAACATACGGCACTTGAGTCCGGGCGAATACATCCTGACGGTTTCGGGAACTGATCATGAGTTAAAAGGCTCAGCGAAATTCATCGTAAAATAAATCATCAACCAAAAATATTGACCTTATTTTCATGAATAAGCATATTAAGCGGGTTTCTGTTCCTGCCAATTTATATAAATTAGCAGATGAATTTTTTGGCACATTCCTACCTGGCATTTTCGGACGGGCATATCGTTGGTCAGTTCCTTCAGGATTTCATCCGGAATAAAGACCGGTTTTCGTTTCCGCCCGAAGTTGTGGAAGGGATATTGCTGCACCGCGAGGTTGATACCTTTACGGATGCACATCCTGAGATTCATGAGGCCAAGAAGGTTTTCAGCCCACTCGTGCGGCTTTATTCGGGCGCGTTTGTAGATGTGGCGTTTGATTATTTCCTGGCCAACCATCTTCCTGAAGAAGTTTTAAAACAGCACGCAGAAAGAGTTTACGGAGTTCTGCGACATCATCTGCATCTTTTCCCACCAACTTTTCACCGAATGCTTGAAGGAATGGAAAGAGATAACTGGCTTTATCATTACCGCGAAGACCAGGGCATTCACTTTTCGTTCCGCAACGTCCTGAACAAGGCCAGATATCTGGATAAAAACCTAGCTGTTTTCGAGGTTTTCCTGAATAACAAGCCTCAGCTTGAACATCATTTCATGAGATTTTTCCCCGACCTGGTAAATCATGCTGAAACTTTCAACAGCCGTTTTCGGATCTAAAAATTCCGGTAAAGGTAACGGTCCGGATAACTGAGTTTATGGCTTTGCCTTTTTCCGTTTACGATAATATGAATGATGTTGATCTGATCGTCGAAAAGATTATAAAGTACACTTACGGCAGCTTCTACTTTTTTGGGAGAATCAAGTTTTTGGGATTCCAGGTAAATATTCACCGCTTCACTGTCTTCTTCAAATCCGAGATAGGTGAGATGTAACACCTTATCATCAGCTTTTAGCTTAAGGTGGCCGGAAAGGTAATTAATCAGTAAGGTATTTATTTTTGCCTTATACGATCCGTCATTAAAGTGCACTGCCTCGCCATATTTTTCCTTCAGTGCATTTTCCAGGTCATCCAGAAAAAACTTAGCGCTGATCTCAAAGGTTTTGGATGATGCATTATATCTGAACTCAACGGAGCCTACATGATATGGATGAATTTCGCTTGCAGGGAGAGCCGAAAACAGAAGGATGGACAAAAGGATCAGCAGTTTACGCATCTGCCAAAATTAGAAATAAATTTTGTATTATCGCCAGCTTAAAAGAACGGCCAATGCAGGATTTTCTATTTTATCTGAGTTTGGGTTGGGAGCATATCATCTCCCTTGACGCCCTGGATCACCAGCTTTTTGTACTGGTACTGGTTGTTGTTTTCAGCATGAAGGACTGGAAAAAGATCCTATGGCTTATTACCGCATTCACCATAGGCCACTCCATTACATTAGCACTAAGTGTATTAGATCTAGTAAAGGTTCCGGGCCAATGGGTTGAGTTCCTGATCCCGCTCACCATTTTTATCACGGCTGCAGACAATATCCTGATGAAAAACAGACAGCAGAATCTGATGAAGATGAACCATTATCTGGCGATGATTTTCGGCCTCATCCATGGAATGGGTTTCGCAAACACCGCACGGATGACCATGGCAAACGAGCAGGATCTGTTTTTACCTTTACTTGGCTTCAATATCGGCCTGGAATTGGGACAAATTGTAGTAGTCGCGGTCATTCTCGCATTTCAATGGCTCATTTTGGCAATTTTTAAAGCTAACCGTAAAGACTGGATCCTTTTTGTTTCTGCAGCTGTTTTTGCTTTAGCTCTTCAGATGACGCTGGAAAGACTGCCTTTTTAATAACATTTCATACTCAATTAATTATATTTAGCTGAATTTGGTAACATTTAGCTAAATTTAAACACTACTTCATTAAATCTGGTTTTTATGAAACTTTTTAATCTGCTGCTCGCTGTGCTGTTGCCCGTGAGTTTTTTTGCTCAGAATATCCAGAATAACCCGGGAAGCAACCATGGAAACAAATTTGAACAGCTGGGAACCATCCTGCCCACTCCCAATGTGTATCGGAATGCCTCCGGCGCGCCCGGGCACCAATATTGGCAAAACCGCGCAGATTACGAAATTACGGCGTATCTGGATGAGGAAAAAAGAAATCTGCGGGGATCGGAGACTGTGACTTATTATAATAATTCACCGGACGAACTGGAATATCTGTGGCTGCAACTGGATGAAAACCAGCAGTCCTCAGTAAATAATGCAGGCTATGATATGGAATCCACCCTGCCGCGTCAAATTACAACAGACCGCCTGAAAGTGACCGATCTGCCGGCAAAGGATAACGGCTACGGTGTAAATCTGGAAAAAGTTACTGATGCCGCGGGAAATACCCTGCCCTACACCGTAAATAAAACCATGATGCGGATAGACCTGCCCAGACCGCTGAAAAGCGGAGAAAAATACACGTTTAAAATAGACTGGAATTACAATATTCCCAACCGTATAACAATGGGCGGCCGTGGTGGCTATGAACACTTTCCTGAAGACGGTAATGATCTGTACACCATAACACAATGGTTTCCCCGGATGTGCGTATACAGCGACTTTAAAGGCTGGCAGCATAACCAGTTTACGGGAAGAGGTGAATTTGCGCTCCCCTTCGGCAACTACAAAGTCTCCATGAATGTTCCCGCTGACCATATTGTTGCTTCAACAGGTGAAGGAAAGAATTTTGAAACAGTTCTGACACCTACTCAGCTTGCTCGCTGGAAAAAAGCCCAAACAGCTTCAGAACCAGTTGAAATAGTTACTTTGGAGGAGGCCAAAAAAGCTGAAAAAACCAGGTCAAAACAGAGAAAAACCTGGGTTTTTGAAGCCGAAAACGTGCGCGATTTTGCGTGGACATCTTCCCGGAAATTTATTTGGGACGGTATGAAGGTTGTAATTCCTGAAAACAACAATCAGGTGATGGCCATGAGCCTCTACCCAAAAGAATCTTACCATCTTTACCGTAAATTTTCGACCCGGGCAGTTGCGCACACCATCCTTACCTACAGTGAATTCACAATTCCGTACCCCTATCCGGTGGCGCAGTCGGTGGAAGCTGCCAACGGTATGGAATATCCTATGATTTGCTTCAATTATGGCAGGACAGAAAAAGACGGCACTTATTCTGAAGGAATTAAAAACGGAATGATCGGCGTGATTATTCACGAAGTCGGACACAACTTTTTCCCAATGATTGTAAATTCAGACGAAAGGCAGTGGTCCTGGATGGATGAGGGTCTGAATACTTTTGTAGAGTACCTTACAGAGGAGAGATGGGACAATAAATTTCCTTCCCGCCGAGGACCGGCACACACGATCGTAGATTATATGAAGTTACCGAAAGACCAGCTGGAACCCATCATGGTGAATTCAGAGAACATCATCCATTTCGGCCCGAATGCTTATGCCAAACCTGCCACCGGCCTGAATATCCTGCGCGAAACAATAATGGGCCGTGAAATATTTGACAAAGCGTTCAAAACTTATTCAAAAAGATGGGCGTTCAGGCATCCCGAACCTGCAGATTTCTTCCGTTCAATGAATGATGCCAGTGCCGAAAACCTGGACTGGTTCTGGCGGGGCTGGTTTTATGGTACCGATCCGGTAGATATTGCAATTGACAAAGTCATCGTAGCTACTCCGGACCTGGACGCCACTCCGCAACCTTTTCGTGAGGTTTATAATGTAGACGCCCCACTTCTCAATTCATTTGATGACATTTCCAAAATCCGTAACCGTAATGATAAAAGTATCACCTTTTACACCGATAAAGACATGGAAAGTCAGGATTTTTACTGGCGTTACGCACGTGGCCGGGAAAAAGTAAATACGAAGCGTGAATATACTGTTGAGCGCGAAACAATGGAGAAGGTAGCCGCCAAAGATAAGCGTGACCTGCAAAATATATTTGGCTATCAAATTGATTTTGTTAATAAGGGCGGGATGGTAATGCCCATCATTCTGGAGTTCACTTTCGAAGACGGTACAAAACTCAGCGATAAATCCTCAGCTCAAATCTGGCGAAAGGATGAGAACAAAGTGTCCAAAACCTACTTCTTTGACAAAAAATTAAAGTCAATTCAGCTTGATCCTTTGCGTGAAACCGCCGACATAGACATCAGCAATAATTTCTGGGGTCAGATTCCGGCTCCGGTCACAAAGTTTGAAGTCTTTAAACAAAAAGCAGGAAATGCGGTGCGCGGTGCAGCACAGGAACGGATAAATCCCATGCAGGCTGCGGGTAAATAAAAAAAACAGGAGTTGCGGTGCAGCTCCTGTTTTGTTTTAGAATTATAAATGAATTAATCTTTCAGACAGAATGCCTGATTGGTATACGTAGGACTTGCCATGTAAGCACTGTCCACCACGTTTTTCTGTTCAATTACCAGAACTATGTTTCCACAGTTTTTGTCTGTTGCAGTTGTTACTTTAAATTCGCCGTTCACTACATTCACTGTTCTGGTAAATGAATTCACCTCGCCGGGAGCAATGACCTGATTTACGCCTTCAAAATCCATGTCGGTAAAGCGGCCACCGGAAACAGAAAGTGTGAATTTATGGATGAAATTGTCGGTAGCGCTGAACTTACCGAGAATTACATCACCTTTTTTGAAATGAACGCATTCCCCTTCATCATTGATCTTCATCATAGGTACAGGATAAGTGTTATCCATTTGGATACGGTGAGAATCTGAACTTCCGTCTTCATGTTCAATCACAATGTTCAGTCTGGCATTTGTGCCCGGGCTGAAAAGTGCCAGCTGACTCATTATATTGAGCTGATAAGGCTGATAGGTATAATAATTAGTATCCGGTTCCGGATTGATGGTAGTATGAATTACGTTGCCGGAAGAATCATAACCTACCAGATGCAGCGGATCATTCACATAATTCATAGCTCCGGTTTCCAGGTTAATCACCTTAATCCGGTATTTCATACCCGCAAATGGCGATGAAACGCCGTGGATACTTATTTTGCCCATAAACCGGCTGCCATTGATCACCGGATTCTGGTTAATTTCAAATTTTGCTGCAGGCAGCGTAAGACCGGTGGTGTCATCAATATGATCAACTGAAATTCCGCCTAAAAGAATCATCTTTGGTGACTTGCCGTTCCAGCCTTTAGGCATGGGCGGAATCTGAACATATGCCTCCTTGAAATTACCCCAGTAAGGAGTATCGAGGCCTGTGGGTGGCACATTCCAGGAAAGCACTGCGCGAACTTTTATGACCCTTGGCGCATCGCATTTGGTTTTAAACTTCGTAAGGTCATAAGGCAGGATGGCAGAGTAAGAAAGACCGGCGTGTCCGGGAATATCATGGAGAACAACCACCTGGGTACCTACCCTCACCCACTGGCAGTTTGTGGATGAATCCTTGATCCAGAAAGTCACATATTCTTTAGAACCCGCCGTGCACAGGCCACCACCATAGCCATAGTTTTTCTTCGCCCGGAATGTGGCCACAAAAGCTTCCTTGTGATAATCCAGTCCTACACAGCCAATTTCCTCATAGGTCGTATTGCCTGTAGATTTGATGAGATCCTGCAGACTTTTTGTAAAATCAAGCTGATTGGCCTTAAACAGCGAAACTATATTGCTTTTAATAACCGGATCATTGCTGGTCATGGCTTCTACCAAAAGTTTGGCACCAGACCGATGGGGTTCTACACTGAGATTAGCTTTTTTATAATCGCTTACCAGCTGGGAGAAATTAACTTTATCTGCCGCATATTCTTTCTGTGCATCACTAAGACTCTTCGCGGCCGCAGGATTATTCGATGTAAGATCTTTCAGGGATATAGCAGGATTTAAAATGGCTTTCTCAATCAGAGAACCGATATTCACAAAGGGAATATTGATTTTTATGGGCTTAATCTGAATCTGGTCTTCCTTCACGTTTCCCCAAACGTAACCTGGCTGGGTTAAATTTGGATCGTTTGCCGGCGGAATAGAATTCCAGAGAAGGACAGCTTTCACCTTAGGCAAAACAGGTTGCGAACAGACTTTCTGCTTAGGGTCAATTTTAAGGCGCAGTGCGAATTCCATGGGTTTTTCAAGCTGTTGGTCACAGTCTTTTGAATCCGGGATATCATGAACATTAGCACCCACATATCCTTCATCTACCCAGCCGCCACCGTAATTTACATAAAACCTTACATAAATATGAGAACCGGCACTGCACAGATTTCCGGAGTATCCATAAGCTCTCTTAATTTTCACAATCGCGGTCAGCTCTTCACTGTCCGGATTATAGCCTACACAACCCAATTCTTCAAAGGAAGTATTGAAGTTTTTTTCAAAAAACGCCAGGGGTGTATTTAATTTCAGGGCAGATTTTGAGCTGATGTTGGCCAGATAAAGCTGAGATTCATTTCGGGCAAGCATAAGCTGCTTTTCGTTTAATTCGTTAGGCATGACTATTTGTTTTTATGGTTTCCCTACTGTTAAGCGTTTCGGGTTTCGCTTTGTCCAACGGCAATGTTTTCAGTTAAATGATATCAATCAGACTTCGTAAAATTATTCCTAATCGGGTAGTAAAATAAAGGTAAATCACCCATTTTTTAATTTAAACAGATATTTTATATGAAAATATTCATCACAACCCGTTAAAACTTTAGCAACCCTACACGCAACATCATTAGCGCCCCTCACAATAGCAGCGAACCGACTGCTCCAAATTGGATATATGATTCCCATCCAGGGATTGCCACTAACAGATTCGATATACTGCCAAAATTTCACTTTTCGCTCTTCAAACTGTGCCAAAAATTACAGACAGTGACATCAAAAGGTCGGCGGCGCTTCTTGGCAAAGTTTTGGAGAAAAGGATGACAAGTAAAATCTTAACTAAAATCAAATAATATGTCAGTAAATTTCAAACCATTAGCAGACCGCGTTCTTATTGAACCAAACGCTGCGGAAACAACAACTGCATCAGGTATCATCATTCCTGATACAGCTAAAGAAAAACCACAGGAAGGAACAGTAATCGCTGTTGGAAACGGTAAAAAAGACGAACCAATGACCGTTAAAACGGGCGACAGAGTGCTTTACGGAAAGTATTCAGGTTCTGAACTTAAACTGGATGGTAAAGATTATCTTATTGTAAAGGAATCTGACTTATTGGGAATTTTGGCTTAAGAGCTTTAGGCTGTAGGCTTTAAGCAGTATGCGATGAGAAATTTCACGAAATATGAAGTTTGGCAATTAAGTCATAATCTCGTTCTGGAACTGTATTCAATTAGCGGGACATTTCCCAAAGAAGAACAGTTTAACATTACTTCGCAACTACGAAGGGCCTGCACTTCAATTCCCACAAATATCAGTGAAGGATGCGGGAGAAATTCCGACCGGGAGTTTAATCAATTTCTTAATATTGCCTTAGGCTCAGCCTCCGAAACTGAATATTTGATTATACTTTGCAGGGACCTGAGTTTAATTGATGCATTAATATCAACTCAGTTACTTGAGAAAGTAAACAATATCAAAAGCAAAATTTTCAATTTAAAAGAAAAGTTAAATCCGCATTAAGCTAAGCGAAAGGCTTACAGCGTAATGCATAAAGCAAGAAATATTATGGCAAAAGAAATAAAATTCGATATCGAGTCCAGAGACGCACTGAAAAGAGGTGTTGATGCTTTGGCAAACGCAGTAAAAGTGACTTTAGGTCCAAAAGGACGTAACGTAGTTATTGAAAAATCATTCGGTGCACCGCACGTAACGAAAGATGGTGTTTCCGTGGCAAAAGAAATCGAGCTTGAGGACCGTGTAGAAAACATGGGCGCTCAAATGGTAAAGGAAGTTGCTTCCAAGACCAACGATATCGCCGGTGATGGTACTACCACTGCAACTGTTTTGGCTCAGGCCATCGTTCGCGAAGGTTTGAAGAACGTTGCTGCCGGTGCCAACCCAATGGATCTTAAAAGAGGTATTGACAAAGCGGTAACCGCAGTTGTTGAAAACCTGAAATCACTGTCTCAGGAAGTTGGTGACTCTTCTGAAAAAATCAGACAGATCGCTTCTATCTCTGCAAACAATGACGAAACTATCGGTACACTGATCGCTGAAGCGTTCGGTAAAGTAGGTAAGGAAGGTGTAATCACTGTAGAAGAGGCAAAAGGTACCGACACTACTGTTGATGTGGTAGAAGGGATGCAGTTTGACAGAGGATATCAGTCGCCATACTTCGTGACCAATCCTGAGAAAATGATCACCGAACTGGAAAATCCATACATCCTTTTGGTTGAGAAGAAAATTTCTTCAATGAAAGAGCTTCTTCCGGTACTTGAACCGGTAGCACAGGCTGGAAAATCACTTCTTATCATCTCTGAGGAGGTAGACGGCGAAGCATTGGCTACATTGGTAGTGAACAAACTTAGAGGCTCCCTGAAAATTGCTGCGGTTAAAGCTCCAGGTTTTGGCGACAGAAGAAAAGCAATGCTTGAGGACATCGCTATCCTGACTGGCGGACAGGTAATTTCTGAGGAAAGAGGCTTCACAATGGAGAACGCTACCCTGGAAATGCTGGGTACTGCGGAAAAAGTAACGATAGACAAAGACAACACCATCATCGTAAACGGTGCAGGTGAGGAAAGCCAGATCAAAGGCCGTGTAAACCAGATCAAGGCTCAAATGGAGTCCACTACATCCGATTATGACCGTGAGAAACTTCAGGAAAGACTTGCCAAACTGGCAGGTGGTGTTGCAGTACTTTATGTAGGTGCAGCCTCTGAAGTGGAAATGAAGGAGAAAAAAGACCGTGTAGATGATGCACTGCATGCAACCAGAGCCGCTGTAGAAGAAGGAATTGTTCCAGGAGGTGGTGTAGCTTTGGTCAGAAGTATTTCTGTACTTAATTTCGAAGGGTCCAACCAGGACGAATCTACAGGTATCAAGATTGTAAAGAGAGCCATTGAAGAGCCTCTAAGACAGATCGTAGCCAACGCGGGTGGTGAAGGTTCTGTAGTGGTAGCCAAAGTTTCCGAAGGCTCTGCTGATTTCGGTTTCAATGCGAAGAATGACGAATATGTAAATATGTTTGAAGCAGGGATCATCGACCCGACTAAAGTAGTTCGTGTAGCTCTGGAAAACGCAGCTTCCGTATCCGGAATGCTTCTTACAACTGAGTGTGTAATTACAGAAGTGAAGAGCGCAGAACCAGCGATGCCAATGGGTGGCGGTGGAATGCCGGGAATGATGTAATAAGCTTTTGGCCACTGGCTTTTAGCCAATAGCAATCAGCAAATAACCATATGCAATAACGCTCCGTTCAGATTTTTTTCTGGGCGGAGTTTTTTTGAGCCGGGAAAGATGCAATAGATTTTGGCCGCTTGCTTTGAGCCAAAGCTATCAGCCAATAGCCATATGCAATAACGCTCCGTTCAGATTTTTCTGAGCGGAGTTTTTTTTGAGTCGGGAATGATGTAATCGATTTTGACCCCTTGCTTTGAGCCAATAGCCATCAGCCAATAGCCATATGCACCAAAACTTTGTCCTGAACGGAATTTTTGTTTATTTATAATATTCACTCTTTAAATCAGTTACCCCCCCACATTTATTTGGAAATTAAATTTGCAGCATTAAACAAAAGTAATAACTTTGTAATCACAAACAGTAAGATTATGGATGTTTCAGTTATATCAATAGGAAATTCTAAAGGAATTCGGTTATCGAAGACTCTTTTGGAAAAATATAATATTACTGATAAAGTTGAACTTATTCTTGAGAGAGGGTACATCATTCTCAAGCCAAAGAAAGAGCCGCGCAAAGATTGGGAAAAAGCCTTCAAAAAAATGCACGAGAACTGTGATGATGAGCTTTTAATCGATGATGTGTTTGAAGATGAAAACCCTGAAGAATGGATTTAAAGCAATATCAGATTGTTTTGATCAATCTTGATCCCACGGTGGGAAGCGAAATGTCGAAAACCCGTCCATGCATCATCCTCTCACCCAACGAAATGAATAAGTTTTTGCGCACAATTGTAATTGCGCCAATGACAAGCAATGACAAATCTTATCCTACAAGAGTACTCATTAAACACGATAAGAAAAAAAGGTGGATTGTATTGGATCAGATCCGAACAGTGGACAGGCAGAGAATAATTAAAATTTTGGGAGAACTGTCTGAAAAGGAAATCGTGGAAGTAAAAGCAGTGCTAAAAGAAACTTTTATAGATTAAAATCTTCTTTCTGGGCCGGCAATATCCCTACGCAACTAGTTTTAGACTTAACGGCAAATAATCTTGAGCATAATGCAAAGAAACTGCGTTCAGATCCACCTGAACGGATTTTTTTTGGAGCCGGGAACCTGCTCTCCGCTATTACTCTCCGCTCAGCTGCTCCCGGCTCGTTCCTCGCTGTCCGCAGCTTCACTATGGGGTAGCCGCTGCGATCAGGGCTATGGGCTTGGGTTCCCGAATCCCATGCGGTCTGAATCAACCGTTCCGAGCCGATCTAGTCTGATGCACTTTGCCCAATGCAACCTTGTGAAGGTTTACATTTCACACTGGAAAATACCGCGTTTGCATCTTTCGGCAGGTTTGGCAACCGGAAGTGTTACTTCAAATGCAAGCACAGAAGCCAATATGTGGTTGTGGAATACCGGGAAGGCGGTAAAAGCAATTGGTCGATTGCGTTTAGCTAATAGCGGTCTGCCAATAGCCATAAACATCAAGCTCTGTGAAGGTTTTCCTGACCAAATTTTGTATTTATTACTTACTTGCACCTCAAATAAGAAATTACACTGCAGATAAACTTAAAAAATACATCGGTAAAGATTATTCTGATCTTAAATCAGGGAACTGTAAAGTTCAAACAAAAAAAATAACCGCCTCAAAACAAGGTGGTTACATTTTAAAATGTGGAGTTGGAGGGATTCGAACCCTCGTCCAAACAAGCAACACATAAGATTTCTACATGCTTATTCTGCTTTTGGTTTTCGACCGGAAACAGAGAACAGACACCCAATTTCCGACTTAGCTTCTAAATTTTTCGTGCTTTGGCCGAAGCTTCCAAAGCCTTATTTCCGCATTGCTATACCCCGGATTCAGACGTCGCGAAACAGAACTTCTGTGGGATATCTTGCCTCCTTACTGTCTTCGGGAGAACGCTAATCTTACTATGATTCGGATTAAGCAGCAAGAGCAAACTCTTGGTCGCCAGTTAAAATTGTGTAGCAAGGGATTAAAGAGATCGCGCTACGGTTCTCTGCATGCTTACTTACCCATTGATCTTGCTGTCGAAACCAGTCAACCCCAGATAAGACTGCAAAGATATGAAAATTTTATTCCAAAATAATAAACTGACATTACGGCATAAAAAAGCCGCGTTCTCACGCGGCCTGTGCAAAATATTCTAATCTCTGTTCTTCACCAGTATCCATCCTGTTCTGAGCACCGGTTTCTGAGTGATTGGATCGGTCCAGGTAACTTTGTACCAGTACGTATCGGTGCCAACCTTAAAGTTGGTATAATTCCCTGTCCACACCGTTCTGGATGGTGACGACCGGAAGACCTCCTTACCGTATCTGTCGTGAATGGAGGCACTGAAGTTCTTATACTTGCTTACACCTGTGAAATCGATATGATCATTGATGCCGTCGCCATTTGGAGTGATGGCATTACCTATAAAGAACGTTAGGTATTCCACTGTTCCGAAGCAGGTTTGATCCTTATAACGCACGGAGATAAAGTAAGTGGTATTCCGCAGAATGTTTGCGAAAATATTGGATGACTGCCAGGTCAGACCGTTATCAATGGAGAATTCAAGATTCGGACTTGGATCATCAACAATAACTGTCAGCGTATTGCTTTCGTATACAATTTCTTTCACCTCTACAAGCGGTGTAAAGGAAGCATTGGCGCTGAAGGTTTGTGAACAAACCCCGTTATTGATGGTTACTGTATAGGTTCCCGGAGTATCTACCGTAATGGTCTGGCTGGTGGCACCGGTACTCCAAAGATAAGTATAGTTCGGTCCCGAACCTGCATCAAGCACCTCGCTAAGACCTTCACAGAACTGAACATCTTCCAGTGTTGAAGTAATGGCCGGTACTACGGTGATTGTAATATTTGCCACTGTACCCTGGCAACCGTTGGCACCGATACCGGTAACAGTATAGGTAGTGGTTACAGTTGGCGATACAATCTGCGTATTACCGGACCCGGGCAAACCTGTCCAGGTATACTCCTGAGCACCTGAGGCTGTTAAAGTAACAGGTTCACCGGCGCAGATATTCATATCGTTGGCCGTAAGTGTAATTACAGGTGGAAGGTTATTTTCGACCACGGTAACTGTTTGCTGCTGACTGCAGTTGTTGCCGAAATTATTGGTAATTGTAAGTGTATAATTTCCGCCCTCATTAACTACGGGTGTCAGAGTGTTGGCTCCCGACACAATGTTTCCGCCTGCCGAGGCCGTCCACAATATGGTAGCACCTGCCTGGAAAGTGGAGGCTGATGCATTAAGCGTAATCGAGGGATTGGTACAGGTGATCTGCGCGGGCTGGGCAATATTGATGTTAATTGGTGCGTCAGTAGTAACTGTAGCACTGGCTGTATACTGACAGCCCGCCGGAGTCGTAACCGTAACCGTATAAGTTCCTGCCGTGTTCACTACCGTAGACTGAGCTGCAGATCCGTTGGACCACAGGAACGTATGTCCCGTACCTGTTACATTTGCTGTAAGGGTAGTATTGGCACCCGGACAGAATGAAAGGTTGCCCGTAATCTGGACATTAGGATCATTGTTCTGAACAATGTTTACCGAAATAGCCTGACTGGTACATGCTCCGTTTGCCACTGTCAGTGAATAAGTTCCGGGTGTGGTTACGGTGATGGACTGCGTAGTTGCGCCTGTAGACCAAACATTACCAGTGGCGTAGTTGGATGTAAGCACAACCGGTGTAGTACCGCAAATCGCTGGCGCCGACTGTGTAATCACAGGAGCCGGTGTTACGGTTACCGTAAGCTGAAGCTGTACGACTACCGCACAATTCGCATTGCTTACACGAACATAAATAGTGGCTGTTCCCGAGTTATAAGTAGCAGGTGCCGTAATATTATTGGTATTGCTTGCGTTGGCATCGGCTACATTGGTATAGTAGGTAAATGTTACCCCAGCCTGTGTACTGATTGCCGGTTGGGCAGAGGTGAGGTCAAAGGTGAATGTCGTGGTTGGTGAACAGGTGCTCAGCGCTGCATTTTGAGCTACCGGCACCGGATTCTGCGTTACTGTGACCGACTGAGTAAACTGACAGTTGCCGGGTGTGGTTACCGTTACAGTATACGTTCCGGCAGTGTTAACTGTAGTTGTCGCGGTAGTAGCACCGTTGGACCAAAGGAAAGTATTCCCTGTTCCGTTTGCTGTTGCTGTTAAGGTCGTTGAGCTGCCCGCACAGAAAGCTGTATTTCCGGTAATCTGCACATTAGGATCTGCATTACCTGTAATAGTCACCGAGGCGGGCGCTCCGGTACAGTTTCCTGAGGTATTTGTCAAAGTGTAGGTGCCGGGCGCAGTTACGGTAATGGACTGTGTGGTTGCCCCCGTAGACCAGGTATTACCGGTGGCAAAGTTTGAGGTGAGCGTTACACTTCCTGTGCCGCAAATAACAGTGGAAGAGGCAGTTATTGTGGGAACTACCGTTTGACTCACCGTCAGCTGGAGCGGAACGACTACAGCACAGCTTCCGCTGGTTACCCGCACATAGATGGTAGCTGAACCGGACACATAAGTTGCCGGTGCACCGATGGTATTCGTATTACCCGCATTCGCATCCGTCTGGTTTACATAATAACTGAAAGCCACACCTGGTGTAGTGCTTATGCTGGGCTGTGCCGATGTCAGGTCAAAAGTACCCGTTGCCGCCCCTGAACAAATGCTGAGACTGGAGCCCTGTGCCACAGGCGGCGTATCTGCCTGCACTGTGACGGATTGTGTGTACTGACAGTTCTGCGAAGTAGTTACAGTAACCGTGTAAGTTCCGCCGGTGGAAACAGTGATATTTGGTGTCGTAGCCCCTGTAGACCAGAGAAAAGTATTTCCCGTACCGGTGGCGGTAGCGGTAAGTGTGGTAGAGCCTCCCTGACAAAAGGCGAGGTTTCCGGTGATCTGCACATTAGGATTGGTGGCCGCTGTAATGACTACCGAGGCCGGAGCACTCGTACAGGCTCCTGAATTGTGCGTAACTGTATAAGTTCCGGGGCTGGTTACGGTAATGGTCTGCGTAGTAGCACCATTGGACCATGTATTTCCGGTAGCATAGCTGGAAGTTAACGTCACCCCTGCTGACCCACAAATAAATGTCGATGAGGCGGTGATTACAGGCGGTGTTGGCGTTGGATTTACGGTTAATGTAAGTTCAGCAATATCACTGCATTGCGCGCCGGTAACTCTCACATAAACTGTTCCTCCTGCTGAGGTGTGTGCGGCGGGATTGGCAATAGTGTTCGTATTTCCGGCAGTTGCATCTGCAAGCGAAAGATAATATTTGAATGTAGCACCCGGTGTATTACTTATGGCGGGCTGCGCTGATGTCAGGTTGAATACTCCGTTCGCCGTGGCTGAACATACGCTCAGGGCTGCATCCAGCGCCTGCGGCGGTGGAAGAGTGGCAATTGTGATCTCCGCGGAACCCGGGCAAGTAGAATTTGGAACCTGAACCTGCACGGAGTACACGCCCGCTTGAGTCGCGGTATACGAACTTGCTGTGGCACCGGAAATGGGTGCACCGTTGAGATACCACTGGTAAGTAGCTCCCGCCACAGGCACAGTTGCATTCAGAACCTGTGATGATCCTGCACAAATACTGATATTGGACGGCAATGGATTACCGGAGGGATCAGTAAGTTGTACACCAATATTAAAGGAACCAGCCTGCAAAAAAACACCGGTATCATGACTTCCGTCTCCATAATCTGCTAAAACCATTTTGAAGCGGTAAGTCTGACCAGGTACGACTGTGGCACTTGCCGTTAAAGGAACAGTGCGGCCGGCAAAATTGGTCTCTATATTTGCGGAGTTGTTTCCGGCATAGTACTGTTGGTTTACAGCAGGACAGGAGGCGGAAATAAAGGGATGAATATTGGTAACGCTCACTGGTCCGCCACCGCCGGGCAACACTGCCATATTGGTATAGGTAGGATCAGTAACTTTTTTAAGCAAAAGCGCAAATCCGTCTGTATAAGAGCAGGGGAAATTCCCCCCATATTCCTCTGAGGCGAAGATATAATTAAAAGTAATCTCAGTAGTGACAGGTACGAAATCAAACTGAATATAGGTAGCATCATTCAAACTCGCATTAGGAACGCTCAGCGCTGCGGCAAGATCAGGATCACCACCGGTACCGAGGGCAGCGGGACAGTCTACAGAACCCAGCACGCAACTTTGAAAAAAATTCCCTGTTTGACGTGCATATCCTGTTGAGAGAACTACACCTTCATTAAACGGAAAGTTCGTTGTACCTTTATTAAAATAACCCCAGGACCTATTTGGACTGGTAACTCCGAGGTTCGGTGAAACCACAACATTTGAAACACTGGACGCACAGTTGGCACCGCCACTGATCAGTACATTTTCTATAAGCTGCTGTATCGAATAGGAACTCTGTGTGTACGAGGCAGCATTAACATCTATAAATGCACCCGCCAGCATGCTTTTAGAAGTTGGAGTAGCTGCAACACTTCCCTGTCTCTTACTTTGGCCGGAGAAGGATGCACAAACAGACAGGACATATAACAGTAGAAAAAGTTTTTTCATAATAAGAAATTGTAAAGGACGGAGCCCGAACCGTCGCAGTATGCAGCCATAATTCAAGTTGGCAAAGCACTGAAACAAGGTCATAAGCTTCATTTATATCGGATAAAATTACTAATTAATTTTAAAATATCATTTTATCACACCTTTAAGTTTGCCAGTTATAAAAATATTTCTATTTTTGCAGTCCAAAATGAGATGTAAATTATGTTAATTATCCCAGTAAAAGACGGCGAGTCTATAGACAGAGCACTTAAAAAATACAAAAGAAAATTTGATAAAACAGGTGTTGTTAGAGCTTTAAGAAGCAGACAGCAGTTCATCAAGCCTTCTGTAACACTAAGACAATCTAAACTGAAAGCTGCCTACAAACAAAGAGAGGCCAGCAAAGAAGATCAGGCTTAAAATTTTTACTTACAAAATACTAAATCACTTTCCAAACAGTTATATTTGGAAGGTGATTTTTTGTTTTTAATATCCTGGCATGATCAGTAAATTCCTTGAACATATTTCGCTTGAAAAACGGTATTCTCCCCATACACTTACAAGCTACCAAAAAGACCTTGCGGACTTCCGGGAATTTCACCTCCGAACCGAAGGCAGCGTGCACACCTCGCAAGCGGACAAAAAAGTGATCCGCAACTTTATGGTCAGCCTCAGCGAAAGCGGCCTCTCCAAACGCAGCATCAACCGAAAACTTTCCACCCTTCGCTCCTATTTCCTTTTCCTGCTTAAAATTGGCGAGATTAAGGTTTCGCCCATGGAAAACGTACAGTCACTCAAATTCTATCCTGAAAAACAGATTCCAATGTCTCAGGATGAAATGCAGGACTTCCGCACACTTACAGCGGAGTTGCCGGACCTGCTCTCCCATCTTATCATTGAAACACTTTACCAAACCGGAATGCGTAAGGCAGAATTGTGCAGCCTGCTGCTTAGCAATGTAAATCTTGCCACTGCCGAACTCCGTGTCACAGGAAAAGGAAATAAAGAAAGAGTCATTCCCATCTCACCCGCGTTGGGCGAGAAAATGCAGCAGTACCTGGAAATAAGGAAGCCTCTGATTCAAAACGAAATATATTTCTTTGTTAACTCCAAAGGCAAAAAACTGGGCGAAAAGTTTGTATATTCAACGGTTAATAGATACCTTGGTATGGTAACTGCTAAGAAGAAAAAGAGTCCGCACATACTCAGGCACAGTTTTGCAACACATGTCCTGGATAACGGCGCGGAAATCTCAAAAGTGAAGAAATTGCTTGGCCATTCCTCACTGGCTTCTACGCAGGTTTATACCCAGGCAAATATAGAACAGCTTAAAAAAGTGTTCAACAGCACACACCCGAGAGCGATAAAGAATGAGTGAACATAAGTTCAGATGTATAATTAAAAAAATGTTATTATGAAAATTTCAGTACAGTCTATAGGACTGACACCCCACGCACCGCTTGAAGACCATATTGAAAAAAAACTGAATAAACTGGAGAACTACTATGACAAAATTATAGAGACCAATGTGTTCCTGAAAGTGGAAAATAAGTCCGATAAGGAAAACAAAACAGTAGAGCTTATTTTAGGAGTTCCGGGTGATGATATCGTAGTAAAGAAGACCACTTCCAGTTTTGAGGAAAGTTTGGACCTTTGTGCTGAAGTAGCTAAAAAGCTGCTAATCAAGAAAAAAGAATTAGCGTCATAAATTTTATTAAAACTTTTTAAACATTTACTTGTAGGTTTCAAAAAAACTACCTTATATTTGCACTCGCAAAAAGAGATCAGCGTTCTTTTGAAATCTATTTGCCTCCTTAGCTCAGTTGGCCAGAGCACGTGATTTGTAATCTCGGGGTCGTGGGTTCGAATCCCTCAGGAGGCTCAGTATTTTTGTAAAATTGGGGAGATTCCAGAGTGGCCAAATGGATCAGACTGTAACTCTGCTGTCTTACGACTTCGCAGGTTCGAATCCTGCTCTCCCCACATTTTATAAAAAATATCTTGCAGTTTTAAATTTAAACCTTAAATTTGCAAACCGTTTACCAACATCATTTGTTAAACACAAATGCGGAAGTAGCTCAGTTGGTAGAGCGTCAGCCTTCCAAGCTGAATGTCGCGAGTTCGACCCTCGTCTTCCGCTCTAAAGATCACAACCAACCCAGGCTTGTGATTTTTTTTTAAACAGTTGCCAATGCAGTATCGTGTGAAGACAAGATGTTTCCCTGGCAAGGAAAAACTAATTGCCGACGTAGCTCAGGGGTAGAGCGTTTCCTTGGTAAGGAAGAGGTCGTGAGTTCAAATCTCATCGTTGGCTCTATAAAAGTAAATCTCTCAGATATGGGAGATTTTTTTTTATGCAGAAAAACATCAATATTAAAAGTGAAAGCACGTTTGTAAAGGAAGCACAGAACATTGTGCTGCCATAGCAAAGCGGTTACCATATTATTTTACCTGCATATTTTCTAAAACCGGAAAATTTTATATAAATTTGCAGTCCTAGAATTTAAAGTCCCCACGTGGCAAATGCCTGGATTTGAATGTTAAAACTTTTTTTAATGCAAAAAGGTTTTGATTTTCAAAAAATCACTATATTTGCGCACTGAAATTTTAAAAAGTAATTAAATAAATATTTAAATCATGGCAAAGGAAACGTTTAATCGTAACAAACCGCACTTAAACATTGGTACCATCGGTCACGTTGACCATGGTAAGACTACTTTAACTGCAGCAATTTCTAAAGTATTATCCGATAAAGGATACGGTGAAGCTAGAGACTTCTCTTCTATTGACTCCGCTCCGGAAGAAAAAGAAAGAGGTATTACAATCAACACTGCTCACATCGAGTATGAAACTGAGAACAGACACTACGCTCACGTAGACTGCCCAGGTCACGCCGATTATGTAAAGAACATGGTAACCGGTGCTGCCCAGATGGACGGTGCTATCCTGGTTTGTGCTGCTACAGACGGACCAATGCCACAAACAAGAGAACACATCCTTCTTTGCCGTCAGGTAAACGTACCTAGAGTTGTTGTTTTCATGAACAAAGTGGACATGGTTGATGATGCTGAGCTTCTTGAACTTGTTGAACTTGAACTAAGAGACCTTCTTTCTTCTTACGAATATGACGGAGATAACTCTCCGGTAATCCAGGGTTCTGCTCTTGGTGCACTTAACGGTGAGCCAAAATGGGTTGCAACTGTAGAAGAACTGATGGCAGCTGTTGATACTTGGATCGAACTTCCTGTAAGAGATCAGGATAAGCCATTCCTTATGCCGATTGAAGACGTATTCTCTATTACTGGTAGAGGTACTGTAGCAACCGGTAGAATTGAGTCCGGTATCATTAACACTGGTGACGGTGTAGATATCGTAGGTATGGGTGACGAGAAACTTACTTCTACTGTAACAGGTGTGGAGATGTTCCGTAAGATCCTGGACAGAGGTGAAGCTGGTGATAACGTAGGTATCCTTCTTAGAGGTATTGAAAAAACCGATATCAGAAGAGGTATGGTAATCGCTAAAGCAGGTTCTGTTAAGCCACACAAAAAATTCAAAGCAGAGGTTTATATCCTTTCAAAAGAAGAAGGTGGACGTCACACTCCATTCCACAACAAATACCGTCCACAGTTCTACGTAAGAACTACTGACGTTACAGGTGAGATCTTCTTGCCAGAAGGTGTAGAAATGGTAATGCCTGGTGATAACATCACTATTACTGTAGAATTGCTTCAGCCAATCGCTCTTAACGTAGGTCTTAGATTTGCGATCAGAGAAGGTGGTAGAACAGTTGGTGCAGGTCAGGTAACTGAAATCCTGGATTAATCATCCACTAATCATAAAGTTCCGCAAGGAAACTTGCGGAACTTTTTAATCTACGGGCATCGTCCAATGGTAGGATACCGGTCTCCAAAACCGTTGATCAGGGTTCGAATCCTTGTGCCCGTGCTAAATTATAGAAATGAGCGTAGCCAATTTTATTAAAGGTTCTTATCACGAGTTTAAAGATAAAGTGGAATGGCCAAAATGGCCGGAGCTTCAGTCTTCTACAATTGTGATCACAGTTGCTACCGTAATACTTGCAGTTTTTGTATTCGGAGTAGATGAGCTTTTTTCTAAAGCCATCCAAAACATTATTGACTTGCTTTCAGGTCTTTTCATCTAAAAAATAATTTCCCCGGGAAATGAGTGATTTGAAATGGTACGTGCTGAAGTCAATCAGCGGTCAGGAAAATAAGGTAAAAAACTATATCGAGAACGAAATGAAGCATCATGGCTTCGAACAGTACGTTACTCAGGTAGTTATTCCTATGGAAAAAGTTATCGTGATGAGAAACGGTAAAAAAGTTCCTAAAGAAAGACCTTACTATCCGGGCTATCTGATGGTGGAGGCCAACTTAATCGGAGAAATCCCGCACATCATCAAGAATATCCCAGGTGTTATCTCCTTCCTGAGCCTTACCAAAGGTGGAGATCCTGTGCCGATGAGGAAATCTGAGGTGAACAGAATGCTTGGACGTATGGACGAACTTTCTGAATTCGCTACCGAACTGGAAATCCCATATGTAGTTGGCGAGAATATCAAAATCATTGAAGGACCGTTCAACGGATTCAACGGTACCGTTGAAAAAATTCTGGAAGATAAAAAGAAACTTGAGGTCTCTGTCCTTATCTTCGGCCGTAAAACTCCAATGGAATTAAGTTTCCTGCAGGTAGAGAAGGTGTAAGACATTACCTTAAAAAAAACACAGAACCGTTCATACAGAGCGGTTTTTTTTATATTTAACAAAATAAATAATTGATGAAAAAAATCTATTTCTTCTGTTTACTGGCAGTGACACAGTTTGCCGTTGCGCAAATCAAATTTGAAAACGCCTACCTGATCGACCAAACAGGCAACAAAAAAGATGTATTAATCCGTAACGGCGACTGGCTGGAGAATCCTGTCACCATTCAAGTTAAAGATTCGGAGGCAACAAAAGAATACAGCCTAGGCCTGAACGAGGTTCAGGAGTTTGGCTTTCAGGATGGCACCGTATTCCGCAGATTTACAGTGGACATCAGTAACTACGAAAAAGACCTTGGCAAAATTGATCAAAATCCCGACTTCAGTTTCCAGAAACAGACCGTTTTTCTGAAACAGTTGTCGGAGGGAAAACTAAACTTATATTCTTACTATAAAGGTACGCCGAAATATTTCTATGCTGCACCCGGTGAACAACCGAAACAGTTGCTGTACCGCAGATATTACAATGATAAGAATGATCTGCAGACTGTAAATACCTACCGTGAGCAACTTGCCCGTTTACTGAATTGCTCAGCGACCAATTACAACAATGCGCAATACAGCACAACATCCCTGCAGCAACTTTTTGATACATACAACAATGACTGCAAGAAAGTGGAATCTTCCGGGACGAGAAAATCCAAATTTGCCGTCAACGTTGTAGTGGAAGCGCATATGTTAAAAACCTCATTTAACAGCCCAATCTACTACCTGGATAATATAAATATGGAATCCCAACTGGTTCCGAAGTTCGGAATCGAACTGGAGTATTTCCTGCCCTTCAACAAACAGTCCTTTTCCATAATCGCAGCACCGAAATACTATCAGTATAAAAACGAATATGTGAGGGTATACGATGTTTCACCACACACGCAAACCATCCAACTTTCCACTTCCACACTGGAGATTCCTGTAGGTTTCCGTTATTATAATTACTTTAATAATTCCAGCTCACTTTTTGTATCACTGGCTTACCAGATTAAAACAGACCTTGAAGGAACCCTAAGCGTAAATTCGCAGGAACGCGAGTTGAAATCAGGATCCGCAACATCATTTTTATTTGGCGTAGGTTACCGCTATAAACGACTAATGGGTGAATTGGTGTATGCACCCTACCGTTCCAGTTCTACAAGCTACTTTACCGACATAAAAACATCGGATATGGGACTTTCGTTAAAATACAATATTTTCTAAGGAAAACTTTCAGAGGAACGGAACGTCGGCTGAAATGTATGCCTATGTGGTACGGAATCCAGGGATAAGAAATTCTTTCTTAAAATCAATAGCTTACGCTTGTGATATCAAAAATAATTCTTAATTTTGCAGTCCGAAATGCAAAGTAGTTTTGTGAGACAGTTGCTTTGCAGATTTATAAATGCTTCCACATTCATAAATTACTAATTTTTTTAAAAACAAAAAATGGCTAAAAAAGTCTTTAAAATGGTAAAGCTTCAGGTGAAGGGTGGCGCAGCTAACCCGTCCCCACCAGTAGGTCCAGCTTTGGGTTCTGCAGGTGTGAACATCATGGAGTTTTGTAAGCAGTTCAACGGTAGAACTCAGGATAAGCCGGGACAGGTACTGCCTGTAGTAATTACAGTATTCGAAGATAAATCTTTTGAATTCGTAATTAAAACCCCTCCTGCAGCAATCCAGCTAATGGACGCAGCAAAGGTGAAGTCCGGATCCGGAGAGCCTAACCGTAACAAGGTTGGTTCCGTAACATGGGCTCAGGTACAGAAAATCGCCGAAGATAAAATGTCGGATCTAAACTGTTTCACTATGGATTCCGCAATCACTATGGTAGCGGGTACAGCTAGGTCTATGGGCTTAAGAGTAACAGGACAGAAACCAACAAACGCTTAATACTTACTGAAAATGGCAAAATTGACTAAAAAACAAAAGGAAGCGTTTAGCAAAGTAGAAAAGAACAAAATCTACAACCTGGAAGAAGCATCTGCTTTGGTAAAGGAAGTAAATACTGCAAAATTTGATGCATCTGTGGATATCGCTGTTCGTTTAGGAGTAGATCCAAGAAAAGCAAACCAAATGGTAAGAGGTGTAGTATCCCTTCCACACGGTACCGGTAAGGATGTAAAAGTTCTTGCGCTTGTAACTCCGGACAAAGAAGCTGAAGCTAAAGAAGCTGGTGCAGATTATGTAGGTCTTGACGAATATTTACAGAAAATAAAAGAAGGCTGGACAGATGTTGACGTTATTGTAACTATGCCGTCTGTTATGGGTAAACTGGGACCCTTAGGTAGAGTTTTAGGACCAAGAGGTCTTATGCCAAACCCTAAGTCCGGTACTGTAACAATGGACGTTGCCAAAGCGGTAGCAGAGGTTAAAGCCGGTAAGATTGATTTCAAGGTAGACAAGTACGGTATCGTACATGCAGCCATCGGAAAAGTATCTTTTGAGCCTGCTAAGATCAGGGAAAATGCGGTTGAACTGCTTCAGACGCTTATCAAACTTAAGCCAACTGCAGCCAAAGGCGTTTATGTGAAAAGCATCTATATGTCTTCCACAATGAGCCCCGGGATCGCAATTGATACTAAATCTGTAAACTAAAATCTGAAATACAATGACTAAAGAAGATAAAGTATTAGTAATACAAGAAATAAAAGACCTTCTGCAGGACGCGAAAGTGGTTTATGTGGCAGATCTTGAAGGCTTGAATGCTGCAAAGTCGTCAGATTTTAGAAGACAGGCATTTAAGAACAACATCAGCGTAAAAGTGGTGAAAAACACACTTCTACAAAAAGCGATGGAATCAATGGAGGTAGATTTCTCTGAAATGTTTCAGACTTTCAAAGGAAACTCCGCTCTTATGGTGGCCGAAACAGCTAACGCACCTGCAAAGCTGATTAAGGATTTCAGAAAAAAGGATGCAACTCCTGCCCTTAAGTCTGCTTATGTACAGGAAACTGTTTATGTAGGTGATGAAAACCTGGAAACCCTGGCAAACATCAAATCCAAAGAAGAAATGCTTGGAGAAATCATCGGATTGCTTCAGTCACCAATTCAAAGACTTGTTTCTGCATTACAGAACAAAGCTGAAGGTGCTGATGCTGCTGAAGAAACTCCTGCTGACGAAGCTCCAGCCGCTGAAACTGCTGCTGCTCCGGAAGCTGCAGAAGGAACTGATGCTCCTGCTGCTGAATAATACACACTCAAAACAACATAATCGTTCAACATTTAAAACATTATCACAATGTCAGATTTAAAAAACTTAGCGGAAACGCTTGTAAACCTTACTGTAAAAGACGTAAATGAATTAGCTACTATCCTTAAGGATGAGTACGGAATTGAGCCAGCTGCTGCTGCTGTAGTAATGTCTGCAGGTGGTGGTGCTGAAGCTGCTGAAGAGAAAACGGAATTCGACGTTATCCTTAAAGCTGCCGGTGCTTCCAAACTTGCTGTAGTTAAATTGGTAAAAGATCTTACAGGTGCTGGTCTTAAAGAAGCTAAGGATATGGTAGACGGTGCTCCTGCTGCTATCAAGTCCGGAGTTTCTAAAGACGAAGCTGAAGCTCTTAAGAAGCAACTGGAAGAAGCTGGTGCTGAAGTAGAACTTAAGTAAGTTAACACTTTACAATAAATAGGAAAGCGTCTTTTTTAAGACGCTTTCTCTGTTTCTATATGTACGCTTCCGGCAGCTACTCTCCTACTACCGTTTTAACAGTTACAAACTCCTTCAGTGCGAGCAAAGAAAGTTCAACACCGTAACCAGAAGATTTGGCGCCACCAAAAGGCAGCCTCGGATCAGAACTGGTTTCCCGGTTAATGCTTACGGTACCCGATTCCAGGTGATCTGTGAAGAACTTCTGCCTTTTTCGGTCTGCGGTCCATATCGAGTTCGCAAGACCGAACGGAATATCATTGGCAAGCTCCAATGCCTCTTTATCATTCTTCGCAATCATCACCATTCCCAGTGGTCCGAAAAGTTCCTGTTTCAGTACCGGATTACCGGACTTCACCTTAATGAGACCAGGCATGAAAGCCGTCTCTGAAATTCTCTCTAATGGCAGAATGATTTCTGCACCGTTCTCCAAAGCGGTGGTGTATTGTCTCTCCAGCTCATCAGCAAGATCCGGCCTCGCCATACCTGCGATTTCCGTTTCAGGATTCATAGGATCTCCCGGTACATACTTTCTGTACTCATTAATGAAGAGAGGCATAAAATCTTTTTCAATCTTTTTTTGGATGATGAAACGCTTACCGGCATTACAGGCCTGACCACAATTGGCCAACCTCGCCTTCGCGGCACTGACTGCCGCGGATTCCAAATCAGCATCGTCCAGCACTATAAAGGCATCCGAGCCGCCAAGCTCCAGCAGTGATTTCTTAATGTTCTTACCGGCCGTAGCAGCAACTTCCGCACCCGCACCCTCACTGCCTGTAAGGCTTACTGCTTTAACAATACTGTTTTCCAAAAGTTCCTTCACCACCTCATGACCCACTTCCAGATTCTGAAAAACAGCTTTGGGAAAGCCTGCTTCCAGAAAAAGCTTTTCAATAGCGTTACCGCTGCCAAAACAGATGGACGCGTGCTTAACAACGACCGTATTGCCCGCCAGGATGGTAGGAACGGCAAACCGGAGCACCTGCCAGAAGGGAAAATTCCAGGGCATCACGCCAAGAATAACACCTTTCGGCGCATAATGGATTTCTGAGATGCGGAATTCGGTCTCTACTTTCTCCGGCTTCAGAACATTTTCAGCATTTGCATAATAACGCGTCATGAGGGCACACTTTTCCACTTCGGCAACCGATTGTGAAATAGGTTTGCCCATTTCCTTAGTGATTATTTTTGCTAAATCTTCCGAATCCCTTTCCAAAAGTTTCGCAAGTTTCTTTAACAACTTTTTCCGGTCACTGAAGGAAACTGTTTTCCAATCCTGAAAAGACTTGTCGGCGGCTTTCAGTTTATTCTGTATTTCTTTTGTCATTTTTTTTGTTTTGGTAGCTCAATTGTTCATCCGTGTTTATGCTTCAAAACTGATGCCTTAGCTCATCAGCCATTCATTTACGAGCGAAGCTGCAAGTCGGGCTGTTCTCTGGTCTGCATCAAGCCCCGGATTCACTTCCGCGACATCCAACGCAAGGAGCTTTTCATTTTGAAGTAGGTGTCTGTAGAAATGCATGAACGCAGCATCAGCAAAAATACCGTTGTAAGCAAGAGCTGAAACGCCCGGCGCTATTGCAGCATTAAAAACATCCATGCAGATGGTCAGATAAAGAACATCTACACTGTTTGCCAAATCATCAATCCTTTCATAAATACCCGGCAGATTTTCAAAGAAAATTTCATCTGCAGTAATATACTGCATTCCGTAATGGTGAGCGGTATCAAAAAGTTTCAGTGTATTGGAATTTCGCTGTATCCCGATATGAAGTGAATGTATTGGACCTTCCTGAGCAATCTGCCAGAAACCTGTACCTGAGCTTGGGCCTACCCCAGCCTCCGGCTCACGGTTATCAAAATGAGCATCGATGTTAATAATCCCGATCTTTTTCCCTGGGAAAGCTCTCTTAATTCCTGAGTAATGTGCGTAGGTCACCTCGTGCCCTCCACCCAGTACTAATGAACGCGCACCCTTCACTAAAACAGCAACTGTCTTTTCTGCTAATTCGTCCTGAGCTGCTTCCAAAGTAAATTCACACGTAACATCACCAAAATCCTTTAACGAAAAATCAGGTTTTACCACGGGAAAATTGGCCATATTTCTTCTAATCACCTCGGGTGCATGCGCGGCTCCCACCTTACCTTTATTGCGGCGAACCCCCTCGTCTACAGCGAAGCCATGCAAAACGAAATCGTTAGTTGAAATAGTTTCATAATCTTCCTGAAGCGAAACCCGTTGCCAAATCCTGTGCTGTAAGGCGTCGTCACCATCAAAGCGTCCCTGCCAGATATCGTTGCCTTGGCTAATCATTATTTATTTTTTTTCCGTTGATAAATACACTTTCTGCCTGCAAACTACCCTGACGGTAAAGTACATTCTGAAAATTATCGGTTCTGTAGGTTACAAAATCAGCTTTCATCCCTTTCTCCAGTTTGCCTCGGTCCTCCAGGCCCAGAGCAAAAGCAGAGCGGAAAGTCATACCGGCCAAAACTTCGGCCGTGGAAAGTTTTTCAAAGGTGGCCAAAATGGACGCCTGCGTCACCAGATTACCCATGGGTGCAGAGCCCGGATTCCAGTCGGAAGCGATGGCCAGGATACCGTTGGCGTCAAGGATCTTGCGGGCAGGAGTAAATTTTTCACCCAGGCCAAGACTGGCACCGGGCAATGCAACTGCTACCGTTTCAGAATTTGCCAAAAATGCAATATCGTCATCAGCGGTAGCTTCCAGATGGTCTGCGGATTTCGCGCCCACTTCAACTGCAATTCGCGAACTTCCCGGTGTAAACTGATCCGCATGAACAGTGATTTCAAAGCCTAGTTCCTTTGCCTTTAACAGGAATTCGCGCCCTTCTTCCGGCTGGAAGGCAGATTTTTCAATAAAGATATCTACACGGTTGGCGAGTTTTTCCGCTTTAACCAAGGGTAAAATATTGTCTGTAATATAATTAAGGTAGTCCGAGTTGCTGCCCGCAAAATCACGGGGCTTCAGATGGGCTGCCAGGCAGGTGGGAATAAGCGTAGCTTTAGTCATTTCCTGCACTTTTTTGATGACGCGCAGCATTTTCAGCTCATTTTCTACATCCAGACCATAACCTGACTTGATTTCTATCGTAGTTATTCCCAGTGACAGCAGAAAATCAACCCTTTCCAGTGTGGTTTTTATCAACTCCTCTTCAGGTGCTGTTCTGGTGTGCTGAACGGAACTCCAGATACCGCCGCCGCTTTCAGCAATTTCAAGATAGCTTTTGCCGCCATTACGCATGGCGAAATCATTGGCGCGGTTTCCGCCAAAGCAGATATGCGTATGACAGTCGGTGAATGCGGGCAAACAAACCTGTATACCGCTAACAGGCTCAATTTCAACATCGGGAAATTGCTCGGAAAGGTCTTGAAAAGAAGCCACTTCTTCCACGAAACCCTCTTTTACCAAAATCCCTCCGTTCTCTATAATCTGCAGTTGTTCATCAGCCAGTTTTCCACGTAACGGGAGGTTGGCCAGGGTGATGATTTGTTTAAAAGGTCCAATAAGTTTCATATCCGTAAATTTAAGATTAATAGATAAGCTGGCAAAGATTTTAGGAAGAACAAGCCATGACGGACGCCTTGCTGTTTAAGAGATTCCACCTAAAATTATTATCTTTGAAGATATACAAAACTGAGGTATGCCCGATTTTTTACATCCTGATAAGGATAATTTTTCAGATGATGAACTGTTGCAGGAGGAGAAAATCCGGCCCCAGAGCTTTCAGGACTTTGCCGGGCAGCGAAAGACACTCGACAATCTGGAAGTCTTCGTAGCCGCAGCCAAAAACCGTGGTGGTGCGCTCGACCACGTACTGCTTCACGGCCCGCCGGGACTGGGAAAGACAACTTTGGCAAATATTATAGCAAATGAGCTTGGAGTAGGCTGTAAGATCACCTCCGGACCCGTGCTGGATAAACCGGGAAGTCTGGCGGGACTGCTGACCAATCTGGAAGAGAACGATGTGCTTTTCATTGACGAGATTCACCGCCTTTCTCCAATTGTAGAAGAATATCTTTATTCGGCGATGGAAGATTATAAAATTGACATTATGCTGGAAACCGGGCCCAATGCCCGCAGCGTACAGATCGGCCTCAATCCCTTTACTCTCGTGGGAGCCACCACAAGAAGTGGAATGCTCACCAAGCCCATGCTGGCCAGATTTGGCATACAGTCCCGGCTTGAATATTACACGATTGAACTGCTGGGGATGATCATTGAGAGAAGTGCCCGTGTGCTTGGCGTGAAGATTTATGAAGATGCAGCACTGGAAATAGCCCGCAGAAGCCGCGGAACTCCGAGGATTGCAAACGCATTGCTTAGAAGAGTGCGGGATTTTGCGGAAATAAAAGGAAATGGGGAGATCGAAATTGAGATCACAAAATTCGCGCTTAATTCACTGAATGTGGATGAATTTGGCCTGGATGATATGGACAATAAAATAATGAGGGTGATGATCGAGAATTTCCGGGGAAAACCTGTAGGAATTTCGGCACTGGCCACATCAATCGGCGAAAACCCGGAAACCCTGGAAGAAGTTTATGAACCGTTCCTGATTCAGGAAGGGTTTATAATACGTACACCACGCGGTCGGGAGGTTACAGAAAAGGCATATAAACATTTGAATATATCGATACCAAAAAGACCAAATGAGCTTTTTTAACAACAGCAGGTATATGAGGTCAGCGGTTATTTTGGCATTACTACTATTTATCAGCTGTTCGGAAAACAATAAAACCTCATCTGTGAAAGAAACTCCCACACAAAGTACGGCGTTGCTTATTGATACATCCATAACAATGATCTCTCCGGATTTTGCGCCTACCCGGATAAAGGCTGTAGTTGAACGTTTAAAGAAAATTATAAATAACAAAGACAAAAACGAATCATTTTCAGTTATTGTTTTTTCGGGAAATTCATATATACACTGCCCTCTTACCGCAAATAAAGAAAAACTGCTTAGTGCTGTAAGCGAAATAGAAAAGTACTGCATGAGCTTAAACCCTGGAACAAATATTCCGGAAGGTTTATTAAATGCAGCCTACTCTCTGAATAATGTGGACTCAGGCAAATCCATACTAATCTTTTCAGACGGTCCCACAAATGTGAACACCTACTCACCTAAACTGGCTACGGCTGTTTTATTGACAGAAAATATTAAGCTTAATGCTGTTATCATTTCACCTAAGAAATATGAGTTACTACCCGACAGGGCAGACATTAATGGCAACCTGATCTTTAAAAAAATAAAAGTAAAACCTATTGATAAACAATTAATTGAAATTTCTTCACAGACAAAAGGAGTATACAAAATCGTAAATACTCCGGGAGATATTAATAATTTCAATATCCCTGTTTATACCGACAGCTCCAACCCTCCCAACTCGGACGTAGCAACTTTTTATACTGATGCTGTCACCATTGAAAAAATTTATTCAGAACTCGAGCAAAATAATCTGCAGGTTAAAATCAAGATGAAATCATCATCGTCATTGTAAGCGAAAATCAATGTACCTCCCGAAAATCTACAAAAGCGAAGACCGTGAACTGATGAAGCAAATCATCAGCGAAAGCGGCTTCGCGATGCTTATCTCTGCCAAGGAAAAACTCTGGGCCACACATTCCATGTTTATCCTAAACGAAGCGGAGGAAGATTTCTACCTCGAAACCCATGTTTCCAGGGCGAACCACCAGGCTAAAGTGCTGGATGAAGGAGATGAAGTACTTTGTGACTTTCTAGGCGCAAATGCTTATATTTCATCTTCCTGGTACGACCATGTCAATGTTTCCACCTGGAATTACGAAGCAGTTCAAATTCGCGGAACTGTAAAAGCTATGACAGATCACGAGCTCTATCGCCATCTGCAAAAACTGACCTATAAATACGAGAAACAACAAAAATGTCCGATGTTTGCTGAAAACATTGGTGAAGAAAAAATTCGAAGTGAGATGAAAGGTGCTTTCGGAATCAATATCTTTCCCACCGAAATTCATATCGCTTCAAAATTGTCCCAAAACCGCGACCAGAAGAATACCGAAAGTATTATTCAGAACCTGCTGACCAGCGGAAGCCATTCAGACAAAACAATGGCCTTGAAAATGAAACAGAATCTAAAAGAAAATAAAAACAGATGAAACTATATCCAATTCAGTGCGGAAAATTTAAACTGGACGGCGGCGCTATGTTTGGCGTCGTCCCGAAGTCCATTTGGCAAAAAACCAACCCAGCCGATGAGAAAAACCTGATTGAACTGGGTACACGCTCACTTCTGGTAGAAGACGGCAAAAAACTTATCCTCATAGACTGCGGCCTTGGAAACAAGCAGGACGATAAGTTTTTTGGTCATTACTCGCTTTGGGGAGATGATACGCTTGATAAAAACCTGAAGAAATATGGTTTTGTACGTGAAGATATTACCGATGTGTTTCTCACTCACCTTCACTTCGACCACTGTGGTGGCGCCATAGAGTGGAATGATGACCGCACAGGCTACCAACCTGCTTTTAAGAACGCGGAATACTGGACCAATGAGGAACACTGGAAATGGGCTACCGAACCTAATGCACGCGAAAAAGCCAGCTTCCTGAAGGAAAACATCATGCCTATGCAGGAAAGCGGTCAGCTGCGTTTTCTGCCTATTCCTACCAGCTGCAACTACGGGTTCGCACCGGACCTGAAGATGGATGTCATCTTTGTGGATGGACATACAGAAAAACAAATGCTTCCCGTAATCCAATACCAGGAAAAAACAATTGTTTTTGCAGCAGACCTGATTCCTACCGCAGGCCATATACCGCAGGTTTATGTCATGGGCTACGATACGCGGCCACTGCTGACAATAGAGGAAAAAGCCAGGTTCCTGCAGAAATGTATTGACAATGAATATCTTTTATTTTTTGAGCACGATGCCCACTATGAATTGGCCAGCCTCAAGATGACGGAGAAAGGTGTCCGTCTGGACGAAACATTTACGATGAATGATGTATTCGGATATTAAGAGTCCGAGAGTTGCGGCTCAACAAAATCAGAATTGTATATCTTTGAATTAATTTAAACGCATATTTATGGACACTAACGATGGCGGAACCGCCTCGCCAGAACCCGAACCCCAGGTCATAGGCCTTACCGGCGGTATTGGTTCGGGAAAAAGCACAGTAGCAAAATTCATTGAGGGATTAGGTTATCCCGTATACTACTCGGATTTCCGGGCTAAGGAAATCGTAAATGACGATCCCCACCTTAAGGAACAAATCATAGAATTACTGGGTCCCACAGCCTACGACAGCGACAACAGGTATAACCGCAAACTGGTAGCAGGAAAGGTATTCGGTAATGACACCCTTCTTGATGGTCTGAACAGCCTGATACACCCCGCAGTTCGTGTGGATTTTGAAGCGTGGAGAAGTCGGCAGCAAAGCCTTTTTCTTTTTAAAGAGACCGCCCTGCTATTTGAACTGGGACTCAATAAAGAGTGCGACAGCACCATATTGGTCACCGCAGAAGACAACATCAGGATGAAAAGGGTAATGGACCGCGACGGAAAGACCTACCGTGAAATAGAAGCTATTATGGACCGGCAGCTGCCCGAAAAGGATAAGCTGAAACTGGCTGATTTTGTAATTCATAATAATGAAGGCTTAACTGAGCTGGAAACTGAAACAGAGAAGGTAATAGCACAACTGACAGAAGCGAAATCATAACACAAAGCATATTAAACAAGAAGGAAATGACCAAGCGTCATCTCCTTCTTATTTTTTAAAACATAAAAACCGATTCCAGGCTAAACAGCTATCCAATAAAAAAGCCCTCATTTCTGAGGGCTTCACTTATTGGACCAGCATTTATTCTTTAATAAATTTTTTCTGTGCTGCCTGTCCGTTGGTGTCGGTGATATCGATCACAAACACTCCATTGATCAGTTTACTTACGTCTATCTTATTTCCGATAACGATACCGGTCTGTATAAGCTGTCCGATAGAACTGTAAATATTGTACTTAGCTCCGTCTTTCACCTTAGTGATGAAGAGTGTACTCTTCACCGGATTCGGATAAACATGGATTTGATCCGGGTTCAGGATGTTGGTAGGCATTGCCTTGGTAATCCTTACACGGTAATCTTCAACTTCACCATTGGCGAACGTTGAACACATCTCAGGAGATCCGTCTCTGCTCATAGCCACTCTCATAACAACATACTTGTCATTTGTAAGACTTACATATGCATCGGCTGGTACCGAGAATGTTCCTGTAACCGGAGTCTGCTGATTCGCCGGAGCAATAAGGATTCTTTCACTGTTGGAGAATACTCCGTCTCTGTTGAAATCAATCCAAACGGTAACAGCTTCGTTGTACTGGGTATTTGCCCATTCCTTGCTGATGGAAATCCTGTTTCCGGTTGATCCCTGGGTTAGGAGGATATGTCTTGTGATGTCATTCACATAGCTTGTATAGCCTGATGCATCTGAATCACTGTTCATCTCAGTTCCGCCTGCAGGTTGCACGTTAACATTGGAAATATGTTCAGCAACTGAACTTGCCGCTGTCATATCGCAGTACATCAATCCAGGAGTTGTAAATACATAAGGATGTGTGAACTGTTGGGTAGTTCCGCCACAAACGTTTGCAATCTGAACTTCATACTGAGTTTCTTCAAACAGTCCGGTAATGATGTATGTGTTGGTAGTCAGGTTTTGTGTATTCCATCCGCTGGAACCCACTTTTCTCCATCTCAGCACATAGGTTGCTCCCGGATACGCGTTCCAGTCTACCTGGGCCTGTGTCATTGTGATATTAGTTACCGTAAGACCTATCGGCGCCATTTCACAGGTTGGTAATGTAGTGAACACCTGTGGTGTAGTGTAAGGGTTAACCGCTCCTGAACATTCCGAAGCAACACGTACTTCATAAGTGGTATATGGATTAAGACCTGTTAGTGAATACGATGTACCTGTTACATTAACAGTTGTCCATGTAGCAGCACCCACCTCACGGTACTGAAGTACGTAGGAAGCAGTTGGAACCGGATTCCACGAAACTAACGCACTGTTTGGTGTTATTGAAGTTACAGTAAAGTTAGTTGGTGGTTCAGGATCACATTTTGTTTCAAACGGAACTTCCGTTGGTGGTCCCGGTACGTTGTCGCAAAGTGCCACAACCTGTACAATATACTGTGTAGAAGGCGTCAGGTTAGGAATGGTGTAAGTACCTGTAAGGAATGTTACAGGAATCTGACCCGTCCAGTTAGCTGCACCTACAGGTTTGTACTGTACGATGTAAGTAGCACCTCCTTGATCGGGTGTCCATGTAACGGTTGCGGAGTTGTGTGTAATTCCGGAAACAACTACGTTCTGAGGCGCAGCATTGTTACATGGAATCGGCTCAACAAGACGCACCGGATAATCTTCAACCTCACCGAAGTTAAAGGTTCCACAAGCCGTCGGTACAGTAGTAAGTCTGGCTATAACCCTCATTTTAGTGTTATAAGGACTTGCATAACCTACGGCAGGTACTGCGAATGTTGTTGAGACCGGAGTGATTTGGCTTGAAGCAGTGTTCAGAACAAGTTCTGCGGTATCAAATATTCCGTCTCTGTTAAAATCGATCCAGGCCGAAACTGCAACGTTTGAAGGCGCATTAACCCATCCTTTCTCTACGGAGATTGTGTTTCCTGTAGATCCAAGAACAAGAGTTACCAGTTTAGTTGGATCAAAATAATAGTCTGTATAGGTACTTGGTCCGGAATTGTTCACCATCGGTGCACTTATAGGGAACCCGGTTGGTGTTACCGTAACATTTGTAATATGCTCATCAACCGGTGTTGTAGTCGATCCTGCCTGACACCAGTTCAGTGGTGGTGTTGTAAACTGGAAAGGTGCACTGAAGGCTCCCTGAGTTCCGCTACAAACGTAAGCTACACGGAATTCATAGGTTTTCTGCTCCTGAAGACCTGTAAGAACATGGAAACTGTTTACAGGAGCAGGAGTAACTGGAATCCATGGTGACGCAGGTGTAGTTACTTCTCTCCATTCCAGCACATAGGCTGCTCCTGATGCAGGAATCCATGAAAGAGTCGCAGATACCGGTCCAACATTACTTGCTGAAAGACCTTGTGGTGCTGCCGAAGTACACGGGATTGGTTCCACCAATTCCACATTATAATCTTCAACCTCTCCCCAGGTAAATCCACCACAGGCATTCGGATTTCCTCCTTCCTGAAGGATTACCCTCATTCTGGTTTTCAGTGGTCCTACGTAAGATCCGGGTGGGTTCGGAACTGTAAAGGTTGCATTTACAGGTGTCGTGGTATTTGATGGTGAGTTAAGAACTCTTTCTGAAGCTTCGAAAGTTCCGTTTCTGTTAAAATCAATCCAAACTCCTGTACCTGCTGCATAATTGGTCCCAGTCCACATTTTTGAAACCGAAACGGTGTTACCTGAAGTCCCGATCACAAGTCTTACAAGACGTGAAGGATCATTTGTATAATCAGTATAAACACCACCGGTACCGGTTGAGTTGGAAACCATTGCCGGAGCTCCAATTGCGTTAACGGTTACATTGGAGATATACTCATAAGGCGTTGTGCTGGTAGGCGCAGACGTACAGTAGGACATTGCCGGGGTCGTAAACTGAATAGGACCGGCAAAAGCACCCTGCGTACCGCTACATACATATGCTACTCGGAATTCATACTGCGTCTGTTCCTGCAGACCTGTTAGAACATGGAAACTGTTCACCGGAGCCGGAGTTACAGTATTCCAGGTAGGCGAACCGACCTGTCTCCATTGCAACACATAACTTGCACCCAGAGCAGGCATCCACGATAAGTTGGCGGTCGTACTGGTAAGTCCACTAGCCATTACATTCGTTGGCGCTGCAGCCGTACATGCAGGTAGTGGCTCACCTACAAACTGAACTTGCGGAATGGCAGAATATCTGGCACTTGCTGAAGGTGGTGAAGCAGGATCAGGATTCACTGAATCACTTCTATACAATATACCTCTGTTAGTTCCTGCTGTATAACTTCCCCAGTTAGCAGTACATGAAAGACCGGGAGAATTTTCATCCACAGCAATAACTATATTATTTACTCCATCCCATACAAATGGAACATTAAGAGTAAGTTCCACCCACGTACCGGCCACCATATTTGGAAGCGTACCTGTATAAACCTGCATCATTTGGTTTAGAGGCACATAGGAAGTTGTGGTTGCAAAGTTGGCCTGTGTGGTATTTCCCATGTAAACAACCCACTGGTTATAATTGGCCTGAGTTGAAGCGGGTGAAGACACTTTGAAACGCACTTTAGTTATAACATTATTAGCTCCGAGAGCTGCTGTAACTTCTGCACCTGTATAAATTTGCTGGGAATAGCTGTATCCATAACATGAATATACAGGAAGAAACCCTTGATTTGCTGTACCTGAGCCGATCTGTCCCGGAGTGAATTCAGGACCGGCAACCCAGAAACTACTGTCCGTAGATGAACAGATCGCTCGCACCCACCAGTAATAGGTTGTTCCCGAAATCAGAGAGGGAAGATTAACACTTGTTCCCGTAACCGCTGTACCTACAGTTGCCGCCGTAGGTGCGGTATTGGTTGTTGTAAGGTAATATTGATAACCATTAGCAGGCACAGTAGAAGGTACTGTCCAGTTAAGGGTTGCGGAGTTAGGTGTAAGGTTAGTTACATTAGGGTTGCCCGGAACAACACAAGTCGGAATAGCAAAATTCACATTATCTATCCCTCCGGCCGGCGCCGTACCTAAACTGCCGTCATTTCTCCACTCAAACACCAGCCTCATATTGGAACCTGCGAAGGTGTTGATGGCTACATTGGTGTTGAAGTAGTTCTGCCAGGTGGACTGCATATTCATATTACCACCAAGCTGTATCCGTCCACCTCCGGCAGTAATTTGCGTCCCCGCTGTGGGTGTAAAGGATGAAGGAACCAGCCAGACCCGCAGGTAATCACAGCAGGATTCACCATTTGCACGCCAGTCAAATGACAGCGTAGCAACTGTAGAACCCGCAGGGATAATTAAATCCTTGTAGGCATGCGCTACACTGGTGGAGTTATTGGTATACTCATTGGTAACACCGTTGTCGTTGGAAATATAGATCGCATCGGCAGGGTTACCTGCTGCGGATCCATGTGCCCACTTGTTAGCCTGTGCGCCAACGAAGGTAAAATCGTTAGTAGTAAATGGCTGGCTATAGGGTAAGGGTGACGGCGTGCCCTGCCCACTAACCTGGGCCATAAACCCTAAGATCAGCATTAATAAAAGTTTTTTCATAATAACACTATTTCTATATTATCTACAAATCTAAGATTTTTTTAGAAGTTATTGCATAAGTCCTGATAATTTTTTAAAGTTTAAAACGGCTTTACTCATTTTTACGTATTCTTTCAGCAAAAGGCATTTAGGACCAAAAAATCCCCTCCGAATTGAATTCGCAGGGGATCTGTTTTAAATCAAGCCTCGTTATTTCTTGATGAACTTGCTACTCATTTTTAGATCTCCATCGGTTACCGTAATAATATAGGTACCTACTGTAAGACCGGAAACGTTAACCTGATTACGCTTAATCTGACCACCGCTAACCAACTGTCCTACCATATTATGGATCTGGTACAGCGCACGGTCTGAAACCTTAGTAATATTCAGTACGTCTGTTGCAGGGTTAGGATAAATCTTTATTCCTGAATCCTGTACCTCGCTGGTGGCCATGGCACCTGTTACAACTACGTTATAATCTTCCACTTCGCCATAACCGGGATTTGCACATGGATTCGTAAGTATTGCACCTGCATTTGAAGCACCGGCAAAAATATTGATCACTCTCATTCGCAGCGGCTGTCCTGTTACAGCAGTAGCCGGAACAGTGAATGTGGCGGTAACCAATGCGGTGTTACTTACAGGTGAGGTCATTACTCTCTCTGCATCCTCAAAAGTGCCATTCATGTTAAAGTCAATCCACGCAGATACCGCATCATAGTCCGGATTATTGTCTAACCAGGCTTTCGTTACAGAAAGGGTATATGTATTACCCTGCGCCAAATTAATCTGCAGCGCAGGATTGGTGGTATAATTGGTATAGGAACTGTTTGCAGAAGTATTATTCACATTTGCAAGCGTCACATTTGAAATATATTCATACTGGCTATTCTGCGCAGCTGCCGGACAGTAAGTCACTACAGTTGTAGAGAAGTTAACCGACGGACTGAAAGGTCCGGGTGTTCCGCTGCATGTAGCATTAACCTGAACTTCATAGTTTGAATTCTGCTGCAATCCTGAAAGAGTTGCTGTTGGATTGGAAGTTGTTACCGTAGTCCATGTTGGCGACCCCACAATCCTGTAGCGTACCTCATAAGTAGCCCCGCTCATGGCTGTCCATGTAACTGTAGCACCAGAGCCTGAAACGCCGGACACACTAACACCGGTAGGTGCGCTACCGTCGCAGGCCGCTAACGCGCCGATCTGTAATGAACCTACTGCATAAAATACATTATTTACAGCACTTACACGAACTTTTACGTTTGAACCTGTAGGAATACCGGTAAACACAACATTTTCCGAACCGTCATTAGGTGTGGAAGCTGCCAGCGTTACCCACGTAGTGCCGTTATTGGTTGTATAGTCAATCTTTACGTTGGAAACATTATATGGAGCCGCATTGGTTGAAGCTACATCCCACGTTAAAGGACCAGCAGTATTGTTATAGCCGGAAACCGATGTAACACGGAAAGGTCCTGCGTCTCCAACAGTAATACTTTGCTGGGCAAACTGCGTTTGTTGCTGGTTGGTTATCGGATGGTTATCGCGTACTGTAACCCGGAAGGTCTGTGGCCTCGCTACCTGCGAAACTGCTTCCCAAAGGTTGTTACTGTTGTTCAGCACTCCCGCCAGTACGGACGAAAGTCTCGGAAAGTACCTCGTTGGACTTGTAGTAGGAGGCATTGAGCGGAATGAAGGCCCTGTAGTGAGTGTTCCCAGGTTTGCAGCCGTTGTAGCGCTTGAGCCATTGTCAAACTGCTCCCAGGTATAGTTCATCGGATCATTTTCCGGATCTGTAGCACTTGCAGTAAGAACAAATGCTGTTCCTTTAGGAATTGTGTAAGACGGCAGCGCGGCAATCACCGGCGGATTATTGGCAATATTAGTCTCAACATCACAGGTCTTGGACATCAGGTTATTCTGGATCTGCTGAATGGAAATTGCATGGAAATAAGGATCAGAGTTGTTCTGAACATTTTGGTTTGTAATTCCGGCGTATCCCATAATTGTGGATCCGGATCCCGGCTCCATACTGCTCCCACCACCCTGAATCTGATGCGTGAAGGAATGAGTACCGGCAAGCTGGTGTCCCATTTCGTGCGCAACATAATCAATGTCGAAAGCGTCGCCCATAGGCTGTCCGCTTCCTGGTGAGGTATAGGCGGATCCTTTACCGTTTGGCACAGAACCCGTTGGATTGACGCAGATACAACCGATGCACCCTGCATTTCCGCCGCCTCCGTTACTTCCGAAAAGGTGACCGATATCATAATTGGCATTACCAACTACATTGGTAAGCGTTTGCTGTAACTGTCCGTTCCAGGCATCCATACCTCCCGGAGCCGGCGCATTCCACGCATCATACGGATCAGTCGCCGGATTCGTATAAATTAGCTGTGGATAGTTTTGCAGAAGTAATCTTAACGCCAAATCCTTTTCAAATACAAAATTCACCCTTGTAAGTGTGGCATTCATTTGAGCGAGCGCCTGACTTACACCGCCAAAGAAATTGGTATATTCCGCTGTCGTAGAAAGTGCCAGTCTCAGTGTACGGAACTTTTTGTCAGAACTTTTGGCAAAATCTGCGGGGTTATGAGCGAAAGACTTACCTGAATTAAACAACTGCTCCATCTGCTTTTTCACCATCGGACTTTCCTCAGTTGTACAAAGGAAGCTGTCATTCCCGGTTTTGCCCGTCTTTGGATGAACTTTAAACAGTGATTTGGACTTATCTGCCGGAGAAATGAACTGGTAATAGCCATTGGTTTCGATGGACGACTGAAAATCATCTCCTGCCACACTGAATCTAATCAATTTAGACGGATCATCAATACCCACACCGGCATATGAACCAAGACCATACTGGTCCGCAAGTTCTTTTACAACAACAGGTGCGCTGTATACATTAAATCTTTCTGTTTTTCCACCCAGCACAGGGATGGATATTACCACAGGCTTGGCATAATTTCCGGATTCCTGCGCATTTACTAACTGCGATTTAATCTGCTGCATATCCAGCACATAAAATTCCTCCTTTGCCTGGGCATTTATCACTATGTCTCCTTTAGTTGGTGCCTTCTTCCACTGCGCAAAAGTTCCGGAAGACAAACTCAGGAGAACCATAAACGTAAATAGTTTCTTCATGATTCCATTAAATAATTTGAACAAAATTAATTCTTTTTTACAATTAAGAGTGCCTAAAACAACAAAAGATTGTGATTAATTCAACTCATAATCAATAGTTATAGATTTAAGCACTTACGGAGTAGCGCTATCAATTAAAACATCTTATAACATTGGGGGAAATTAAATCAAAAAAAATCTGCCTCAGTTGTGAGGCAGATTCAGCATTTTAATATTGCATCTGTTTATTTTTTAATAAACTTCACATCTCCTGAAAATTCACCGTCTTCTACGGTAATTATATAAGCGCCTGTTGCCAGGCCCGAAACGTTCACTTTATTGTCCTGAACTTTTCCTTTAGCCACTACCTGACCGATAGAGCTGTAAATCGTGTAATCAGCGCGGTTAGAAACCCTGGTGATATTAAGAATATCACTTGCTGGATTAGGGTATACTTCAAATTGTGGCTGCGCAGATTCAGCTGTTCCCATATTTGAACTTAGCTTAAATGAAAATCTGTCTTCGTTATCGAAACTACCGCCGCTGTAAATGACCGTGGTACCGTCCTGTGATTTTAGGTCGAAATAACCTACACCAAAACCACTATTTATACCGTCATTTTGGCTGTCTAAAATTTTAAATGTATAACAGTCGTTCAATGGAAGTGTCCATGTTTGCGTAATTAATGCAGGCAAATACGTTTGAGTATTTGGATACCCGCTTCCTGAGTACAAAACTGCGCCGGCACCGTTTCTAAGTTCCCACGAAGTTTCAGCTCCATATGCATCCAGCTGCAGTCTGAAGACAACGGTACCGAACCCGTAAGTTGGAGATCCGAAAGATTTAGTCGCCGTATTATTTGTGGAGCGCTGATCGGCTACTCCATTCACAGTTTGTATACTTGCCGAAATATTGCTTAAAACAGTATTTGCCGGAATTGAGACAGTTACAGTACTTGACTTATCCTGCTGAAGTGAGCCGGCCCAGTTATAAACCTGGTTAGGTCCGCCGTTAAAACTGTAATTAATCACAGCAGATGAAAGAGTGGATGTACCCCTGTTAAATATGGTGAGTTTGAATTGGTTTGTTACTACGTCGCAACCAGAACCTGCACAAACGTTTTCAATCTTAATTTCTGCATCATTTGGGAAAAGAGGAATTGCAAGGTCTTTTGTTGAAGTTTTAAGAGTCGTTCTTCTGGGCGAATTATTCATTACGGCAAGAATTCTTGCTTTCTGATCATTTGTAAAGATATTCATGCAGGAATCATCTGTATAGTTCATATAGTTACGCACCATATCAAGGCCCGGACTGCTGGGACAGGAATCCTGGAAATCATTACAGTTGTAATGAGCATCTCCGGCGCTTGAAGAATTAGGTGTATCGTTACAGAAATCATCTACAGTACAGCCACCGTCTCCCCAAAGATGTCTCAGTCCAAGGAAGTGGCCCACTTCGTGCGTCATGGTGCGGCCCAGATCAGAACCCTGCATCAAGCTAAAGGTTCCGTCATTGTAGTCTGAACTTCCAAACGCCCGGTAACCCGCAACTACACCATCGGAGTTGGCAGCTCCACCGTTAGCGGGCATTCCAGCCAGTCCGGAGCCACTTGGGAACTGCGCGTAACCCAACAGACCCTGTACGGAAAAGTTAACGGTCCACATATTAAGGTAAGAGTTGGGATCCCATATTGTTTGAGGTTTCACCTTTGTATCTACATCATCAGGATTCCACGAAGTCTGACAAAGGTTTACACGGTCTATACCATTGGTTGGATTTCCGTTCGGGTCTACTTTGGCCAGTGCAAACTGGACCATCACATCTGCACCTACAGGATCAAAATTCTCTCCGCGGGTACCAAAAACCTTCCGGAAATCGTTGTTCATGGCCTGAATTTGTGAAATCACCTGATTGTCACTTATATTCGCCTGAAAACCAACCTGCTGACCACTGTGGATCACATGAACAACAACGGGAATGGTTATAATTCCGTTATTCTGGGATTTATTTGCTTTTGCCTTCTCCACGAGGGGAGCCAGCCATGCTTCGAACTGCGCGTCACTCATCCTTCCCGGATTCTGCGCCTGAAGCCTTGCCTCGTATTCAGTAGATGCACACTTTATAACCGCAGGATTTTCCTGAATTTCCTTACTGGTGTACTTTTTGCCAAAAATAACTACATCTGAATCAGCTTTCGTCCGCTTCTGACCTTGAGCCGCAGTAGCTCCCATGAAAAGCGCTGACAAAAAAAATGATTTCAGTAAAGACCTTTTACTCATAATTTGTTGTACTTTTATAAAAAATTAAATTTATTTTTAAGATTTGCGAAAATACAGCTTTTTTTTAATGTTAGGCCTTACAATTTAAATTAAAGAGCTATTTTTTGAATAATTTATATAAAATCTGAATTTTTATGACTTACCTAAAAACCATCCTGTTGCTGGCACTCTCGCTGATTACGCTTCAGTGCACCGCCCAGAAGAAGAAAACTGAAAATAAAGATAAAGCAGCAGTAAGCACTACGGCAACCAAGATGAACATTCAGAAGATTGAACTGGAGGAAATGACCCGCGGCTCCAGAAGAATGGTGACCATCACCCCTACTAACAAAATAGTGGAAGTAAACAGACAGGTAAGAAATGAAAAGCTGTCCACTGCTGAATGGAATGCCATCGTCAAACATATATCCGCTGAGAAACTGTCAAGACTCGACAATTACAAATCGCCCACTACCAAGCGCTTTTACGACGGTGCTTTTTCTGCAGACCTGAAAATAACTTCAGGGGGCAAAGTGTACAACAGCCAAAGTTTTGATTCCGGAACCCCACCGAAAGAATTTGCTGAGCTCTACTTTGCAGTTGCCAAAAACTTCAAGGAGAAATAATCAGAAGGAATAGGCAATATTCCACATATATCCCATGTTAAATTTACCGGAACTGCGGCCGAAGCCCGGAATGATCATGGGTTTAACGTCGTCCTGAGTGGTAGAGTAAATTACGTATTTAGGCTGCACATTTACATCAATATAGAAGTTACTGTCAAACAGCTGCACACGTCCGCCGGCGTAACCTTCTATCCAATAAGAGGATTGGGAAGACGGCGGGAAAGCCACGGAAGACGAGCTTCCGCCGAAACCCCGCACAGGCACGGACCGGTATTCCTGTCTGTAAAATGAAGCTGCGGCCTTGCCTCCAACATAAAAACCATTGAGTGTATTTTCAGGATCCTTCATCAGCCTGTATAAGGTACCCAGTTTTATGAAAGGACCGCCTACCTCAGCATCGTAACCGTTCTTGATGTAGCTGTTTGTTTCAAACCCTGCATCGGCTACCGCATGAAGTTCCTTCTTCAGCCTTGACGATACAAAACCCTGAAACACCTTTCGGTCGCCGAAGAAGGAAAGACCGGCACCCAGCACATCAACCCCAACAACAAAATTGGGACTGTACTTCCATCCTGATTTTTCCACAGGTTCCGCCATCTGCGCAGAAATCCCGAGTGAACAAATACTAAAAAAGAAGGAAAAGGTGAGTTTTGCTTTCATTTACTATTTCATTTTGAGCAGTTTCAACTCCCAATACAGGATCGGGTTGCTGAAGGTCCGCAGACAGGCCTGTATATAATCTCCTTATTCCGCAGGCCGGCGAAACATATTCTGTGCTGGTTGTATAATTGAGCCGTATATGCGACACAGGCCCCGTCCTTGATGTTGCTACGAAGACATCGGTAAAAGGAAGATCCTCCACACGAAGCGGCAACAGCAGGGAGTCTGTCTTAACCGTATTCTGAACTACAGTAACAGGACCGGAACCGTAATCCACCGCCACAAACACGGAATCAAGTGTGCGGGGCTTGCCCGTGGCAAATGTCTTAAATTTTATCTTTACCCTGGGGGTTCCTTCGCCTCCTGTACACACGTCATCATCTGTACTGCATGAAATCAGCAGCAGTAAAGAAGTGAGTACTGTAAGAAAAAACTTCATCAGCTTCGTGGATTAAGGGCTTTTTCCAAACGGAATACCAGGTCATCATAATGGTATTTGGTAATGGTATCTGCTCCTGATTTTGCAGTAAGTTCGTTTTTCAGCTCGTTCAGTACACCGCGAACAACCGCTTTTACGTCGGAATTATCTGAAACAGCAACTGATCTGCCGGGTCTGCCTGCACCGGACGAGGGTTTGGCATTCAGCAGTGCAACCATGGATTCCACATAATTACGCTGCAGATTCCTGCGGTAAAGATCCGGTTTGCCGCGGAACACTTCAGCTTTAAGGTCATTCATATATTCCGCCACAGGATAGACATTATTTTCCACAGCCTGTGTCTGGTACATCATCTGGAGTACGCTTGTACTCAAAATCCTGTTCAGCACAGAATTTTGAAGCCGCTCCACTACTTCTACCGGTGAGGTGCCTGTCCTGTCGAATATGTCATTCCTCAGCAGCCACTCAGGTGTTTCAAATATGTTTCTGCTTAAGAAATTCAGAGCATCCTTTTGGTCTTTACGCGGTACTGCTTCATAAACAGGACCTTTCTGCTCCACCGATTTAGGCGTTTCCATCTGTCCGCCAATATATTTTGAAACGTGCCCCAGATATCTGCTGAACTGCGAAGTCACCTGATCGTACATCATGCTGAGGTCGTTATAACCTTCATTAGGCGTAGCGGTCCATTCATCCAGGTTCTTCACAATGCGGCCCAGGTTTTTAATTCCGTAAGTGCCGGCCAGCATAGGATTATCCCCAATCTGCTCACTTTGCAGACGGGGATCGAAGGGATTGCTTTCGGTACCGAACCAAAGCCTTGGATTTTTCATTTTACCCATAACCCATTTGTTAAGGTATTCCTTTTCTTTCTCGGGCGAATCAAACTGATAAAAACGACGGTAACCCCATTCGATGGCCCAGTGGTCATAGTCGCCGATGCGGGGCATGATACCACTGTCCGGAATCCTGTCTTCCGGCTGTGCTACATAATTGAACCTGGCATAGTCCATAATGGAGGGGGTATGGCCATTCTCTTCCAGCCATTTTTTGTCCCTGAGTTTTTCTACCGGTACCGCCGCACTTGAGATGAAGTTGTGTCTCAGTCCCAACGTGTGACCTACCTCATGAGCTGAAACAAAACGGATCAGTTCTCCCATAAGCTCATCATCGAAATTCATTTTGCGCGCACGTTCATCATTTGGCGACGCCTGGATGAAATACCAGTTACGCAGCAGGTTCATAACATTATGATACCAGTTGATGTGACTTTCCAGAATCTCACCCGTACGCGGGTCCGAGATTGAAGGCCCTGAAGCATTGGGAACATCAGAGGGTTTGTAAACAATAGCCGAGAAACGCGCGTCTTCCAGACTCCATTCCGGGTCTTCCTTTGCATTAGGGATCTTGGCATAAACGGCATTTTTAAAACCTGCCTTTTCGAAAGCCTTCTGCCAGTCATTTACGCCCTGCATAAGGTAAGGCACCCACTTCTTCGGTGTGGCGGGATCAATATAAAATACAATGGGCTTGGCAGGTTCCACCAACTCGCCTCTTTTATATTTTTCCAGGTCCTGCGGCTTTGGCTCCAGTCTCCATCTTTTGATCAGCGATACTCTCTTTACTCCCTGCGGGTCCAGGTCGAAATCTGTATAACCCACGGTAAAATATCCAACGCGGGGGTCGAAGTATCGGGCCTGCATCTTATTTTCAGGCAGCATAACAAGTGAGGAGTTAATCTCAACCGTATAGTTTCCGCTTACTGTAGGTTTCTCCACGCCCGGCGGGAATGTAACATCACCCAATGTTCTTGCGAATGTCTTGGTCGTATTTATTTCCAGGTTGGTGGGGAAGGATTTTATGAAGTTGATGAATGATTTATCTTTCTGAAAAGCTCCTACCTTAAACCTCTTCTTCATGCCTGCATCAAAGGAAACAAGTTCATTGTCCGCGTTCACCAAATCGGTAACCTCTACAACGAAAGATTTTTTGTCCTTACCGTAGGCTTTAATGTCGAAGGCATGTATGATTGCCTGCATATTGTTACGCATTACCGAACTGTACATCTGGGAAGTGGAGTCAGCAGCGTAGTCGGCATAGGAAATTGAGCGTACAAAAAGCTTGTCCTGCGGACCTTTTTCAAAAGTGATCAGATTCTGTGCGATCTGGTCGCCGGCATAACCTGTGGTTCCGGAACGCATACCTGCGGCAGCCTTGGTAAGACGGGTAACCAGAAGAAATTCTTTTGCAAGAACCTTATCCGGAATTTCAAAGTAATATTTCTCATCTACCTTATGAACGGTGATGGCTCCGGCATCCGAAATGGCTTTAGAGGTAATGACGTCCTTATATGGTTTTACAGTTTCTTTCTTTTTGTCCTTTGCAGCAGTATCCGGCTTTTTTACGGCAGCGGTGTCTGTTTTCACTACAACAGTATCCCGTTCCTGCGCGCCTGAAAACGAAAAGGCTGAAGTTACAAGGGTGAGTATGAATAAGTTCTTAAGAATCATCAAATTTTTTATTTGGCTAAAGATAGAAAATTACAGTAACACGAAGCGGAATAAATTGAACCAACTGGCCAGTAACTAGAAGGAATAAGGCCACTAAAAATGGATCGGGTTTAAATCCGCTCAAGCAGAGCAATGTTTTCCACGTGATGCGTCTGCGGGAACATATCCACGGGCAGGATCTTCACCAACCTATACTGATCCTTCATCAAAGCCAGGTCGCGGGCCTGGGTGGCCGAATTACAGCTTACGTAGACAATTCGGCGGGGTGCCAGTTTCAGGATCTGCTCCACCACCTTCTGATGCATACCGTCGCGCGGCGGGTCGGTAATCAGCACATCGGCCGGTGGATGGTTGGCCAGGAATTCATCATTAAAAATATCCTTCATATCTCCACAGTAGAAGGTACAGTTGGAAAGACCGTTCAGTTCCGCATGCTCCTTTGCCGCAGCAATAGCTTCGGGTACGGACTCGATGCCGATAACTTGTTTTGCGTTGCGGGCCACGTACTGAGCAATGGTTCCGGTACCTGTGTAAAGGTCATACACTACTTCATGGCCCTGCAGGTCGGCAAATTCAAGAGTCTTGCGGTACAGCTCAAGTGCCTGACGGTAATTGGTCTGGAAAAAGGATTTGGGTCCTATCTTAAATTTCAGGCCGTCCATTTCTTCCATTATAAAGCCGTCGCCGAAGTAGGTAATAACTTCCTGGTCATAAATGGAGTCATTCTGCTTACTGTTTATGGTATAAACCAAAGTTTTAATCTGGGGAAATTCCTTCAGCAAAAATTCGAAAAGCTTTTCGCGGTTCTCCTTTTCCTCACGGAAGAGCTGGAAAAGTACCATCCACTCCCCCATTGAGTTCTGACGAAGCATCAGTGTGCGAAGAAAACCTTCCTGACTTTTCACATCGAAGAAGGCCAAACCGTTGGCGGCAGCATAGTTGCGCACTGCCAAACGGATATCATTGGAAGGCGGTTCCTGAAGCCAGCATTCCTTCAGGTCCAGGATTTTGCTCCACATTCCGGGGATATGAAAGCCCAGGGCATCGCGGCTGCCGAAATTCTCCTCGGAACTGATTTCATACTGGGTAAGCCAGCGCGCGTTGGAGAATGAAAACTCCATCTTGTTGCGGTAGAAGTACTGCTCCGCACTGCCGAGGATGGGCAGCGTTTCAAAGTCCTCAATACCACCAATTCTTTTAATATGGTTGAAGACTTCATCCTGTTTAATGTCCAGTTGCTTTTCATAGGACAGGTTTTGCCATTTGCAGCCGCCGCATACACCGAAATGGATGCACTTGGGCTCCACACGGAAAGGGGAAGGTTCCAGTAATTCAACGGTTTCGGCTTCAAAGTATTTGGATTTCGCTTTTTTCACGCGGGCATTTACGCGGTCGCCGGGAACTGCGCCCGACACGAGCACGGTTTTGCCTTCGGGGGTACGGCCTACGCCCACGCCTTTGGCACCTGCGGAAACAAGCTGAATATTTTCAAGTATCTGATTTTTTCTTCTGTTTTTAGACATGCAGCAAAAGTACGCTTTTGGAATAAAAAAACCACCGGCGGGCAGTTTGGAATTATTGTTTGGTGTAGAAAGGTTATGCAAGGTGTCTTTCTCTTTTTCCTGGTAAAAGTTACGGTTTATAAATCCGCAGCAACGGTTTATCACTTCTATACCCTATTGCTGTGAAGAACTCATGGTAAAAAACGCGTCACAAAGAGTCCAGCGGGCTTTTGATTTGTGCTTTGGTAAGGTCGGTAACGTGTGTATAGATTTGGGTGGTCTTTAAAGAAGTGTGCCCCAGAAGATCCTGGATGAAGCGGATGTCGGTGCCGGTTTCCAGCAGATGGGTGGCAAAGTTGTGGCGCAGCCCATGGATGCCTATTTTTTTCTTTATTCCGGCTTTCTCCAGGGCTTTTTTAAAAACGGCCTGTGCCGACCGCACAGCATACGCAGCGCCCTCCTGGCCTTCAAAAAGATAGACCTTGGGCCGGTACTGCAGGTAGTAGCTCCGCATATCGGTAAGCAGGCTTTCAGGCAAAAGGGTCAGGCGGTCTTTTTTGCCTTTCCCCTGTTCTATGCGCACAAGATTTTGGCTGCTGTCAATGTCCGTAAGTTTGAGCGCCACCACCTCACTTACGCGCAGCCCCATTCCGTAGCACACCTGCAGTATAAGGCGGTGTTTGGGGTTTTCTGTGACCTCAATAATTTTTCTTACTTCTGCTTTGGTCAGCATTTTGGGCAGGGCCTGTTTTTTCTTAGGCCGCGGTATGTCAATAAACAGCCGTTCACGGTGCAGTACATGTTCAAAATAGAACTTCACGGCATTGATGCGCGTGTGAATTTCGCTTTCGGAAAGCTTAAGTTCCTTATGGCAATACAGGAAGTAAGCACGCAGCCGCTCTGGGGTAAGGTCTTCCACAGGATGGCTTTTAAGAACATAAAGCAGTTGGGCAAATGCGGTGCTGTAGGCGCGGGCGGTATTCGGGCTGTATCCTTTCAGCAGGAGATGCTCCTGAAAGCGTTTGTATTCCGGAAGATTGAGTAGATGAATTTGGGTGAGTACCGCTTTTCCGTTAATTTGCAGGGGCATATTGAAAAGCTGGCGGTGGTAGCGGTTATCAGTAACATACCATTTTTTATTGGTGGCCGACCAGCGTGCCTTGGTGTGCAACCGCAGAAAGCCAATCATTTCAGCGTTTTTTTCGAACTGGATCCATATCACATTTTTCCCTTCATGGGTTCCTTCGCAAAAGCGATATCTTTTGTCTGAAAAGTCCATATACCCTATGCGCATTTTGGATATGTTAATATTTCCAAAAAAACCGAGTTATTCAATGGTTGCAATATAAAATGCGCACTTCAAATATAATCATAAAACTTTAATAATGCGACAGTTATTGCATTAGAATAATTTTTCAACAAAAACCTTATGACATCAGATAATATACATATATTTACGTGTTACCAGTAAGTGTAAATGACGACAACGACACCAAATATCAGTAAGGAACTTTTTGTAGAAATTCTGCAAGACAAAGACCTTGTGCAACCTGACGACCTTCTCATTTTTCAAACTTTATATTCACTCGACAAACAAGAAGCATCAGCGACAGACCTTGCAAGAATTATTGGTTGGTCAGACAAAAACGGTGTTGTAGGGAAAATTGTTGGACTTGGAAAACGCATCCTAAAAAAACACGACATTAAACAAACAGAGCGTGAAGATGGAACAAGAAAACTTTGGGATTTCTTTTTTACAGGATACTACAAAGGGACATTTTTTATTTATCAACTCAAACCGGAATTAAAAGAAGCATTAGAAGAATGTGGTTTGACAGAGAACGTAAAACCGATTTCAATTCAAAATTCTTATCTCTTTGTGTGGAACCCTAACAAATGGAGCCAATGGACAGACCCAAACAATGAACCATACATTGAGAAAAATATTGAAGAACTTAAAAACACAGGTAAGGTAACTTTAATGTGGAGTTGTCGAAGTCATAAAAGTATTCGACCAGGCGACAGAGCGTTTTTAGCAAGAGTTGGTTCAACACCAAGAGGAATTTTTGCATCAGGGAAAGTTGTTTCAGAACCATTTCTTTCACAGCATTGGAGCGGTGAAGACAAAGACGTTCCGAGAGTATTAATTGAGTTCGACACTTTATTAAATCCCGAAAAAGAACCAATTCTAACAGTTGACAATCTCGACAAAGGAAATTTATCAAAGCAAACTTGGACACCACAATCTTCAGGAATTTCAATCAGACCTGAAGTTGCTGACGAACTTGAAGAAGAATGGTTTGAGTTTTTAAAAACACAGAATATTCGTTATAGCCCATTTTCAGAAACAACCGACACGACAATAACATATATTGAAGGTTCTGCAACACAGGTTACACAGACAAGATACGAACGAAATATTTATGCAAGAAAGGAATGCTTAAAACATTACGGTTACTCTTGTTCTGTTTGCGACTTCAACTTTGAAAAGTTTTATGGTAGTTTGGGTTACAAATTTATTCACGTTCATCATTTGACACAGGTAGCGACAATCAAACAAGAATATAAAGTAAATCCAATTCAGGACTTACGACCTGTTTGCCCAAACTGCCATTCAATGTTGCATAAGCAAAATCCACCATTGACAATAGACGAACTTAAAGAGATAATAAAAAATGGTTGACAGCAGACACGACCGAAGAACACCTACTGGTAACAGGCGTTTGGCAAAAAAGCGGGTTCAGTGGTTAATTGAACATTCTACCTCGTATCAACTTTTGTGCTGGGTTGACAGTTTAGTGCTTCGAAATCCGCTTCTTCGCCAAGCGCCAAAACGTTATACGACATTTTATAAAAAATCACGTCAATGAAATCAAAATTTATTTATTTTCTTTTCCTCTTTTCCACAATCATAAATGCACAAATAATTACTGGTAAAATTATTTCTAATGAAACCAAACAACCAATTCCATTTGCTAAAATTGGAGTTGATAATGAAATTATTGGTTCCAGTGCAGATGAAAATGGAAATTATTCTATTGACTTAACAAATATGTCTAAGGATAATTTTATAATTGTTGAATATGGAGGTTATCAAACATTTAAAAGCAAAATTGACGACTTTATTAATTCTAAAAATCACATAATACCTTTAAAAGAAAAAGTATTTACAATTGAAGAAGTTGTTATAAATCCGAAAAAATATCTGAATAAAAATTGGGGAACAAACGCTAAATCTAAAAAAATCTTATTTGGTTTTAATCCTGCAAGAACTAAAGAAGACAAATCTAAGGAATTTGGTGTTCTTTTCACAAATTCGAAGAAAGTAAAAATTGACAAAATAAATTTGAATATTGTTGATATAAAAACAGATAAACCAATAGTTTTAGATTTTAATATATATTCAAGAGACGGAAAGTTTCCAAGTCAATCTATAACCAATCAAAAACTATCTATCGTTCTAACAAAAGAAAAAATAATTAATAACACTTTTACGTTTGATATTAGTGATCTAAATATTTGGGTTGATAAACAAGATTTTTTTATATCAGTCCAAGTAATGAATGGATTTGACGGTTGGTTATATTTGAGCGGAGCACTAATGAAAAGTGTCTATTACAGAAATTTTTATGGGCCTTGGACAAAATTGACTGTTGCAGGACCTGCGATTAATATTGATGTTAAAGTAGAAAAATAAAAAAACGTCGTATAACATTGGTAACTGTTGCACAACCCTCAATTTCTAAGAGTTTTCTGAAAAAAACCACCATATCCAACCTCTTTTAAAGCGATTTAAGAGAGGTTTGTTTTTTTTCACTGTGATGCAAGTTGATTTTTGGTGGGCTTAGTTCCAGAATATGGAAGTCGTGGAAAAGAGTTTTTCAAAAAGCCGGAACTTTCCCTTTGGTAACTTCATTATTTGAGCATTGGACTTTACTTTTCGGCTGATGAATTTCAGATATTTCTTCAGATTGTAGGTTAAGGAAGCCATAAGAACATGTTTGTTGGCATTCTGCATTCCGCGGGTGTTTACTCTCTTCATACTGTGGAAGTTGATCAAAGTGCCCAG
>JAEWIR010000040.1 GCA_023386965.1 Bacteroidota bacterium | reverse complement strand
AGTTTACTGCGAACAATGCAGCAAATGCAAGACCTTCTACAAGTGCAGCAGCAATAAGCATCGCAGTTTGCAGTTTACCTGCCTGCTCTGGCTGACGAGCCATACCTTCCAAAGCAGCAGCACCGATTTTACCGATACCAAGACCTGCTCCAATTACTACTAAACCTGCTCCTACTAACTTAGGGATTTCCATAATATATAATTTAAAAAATTAGTTTCTGTTTTTGCTTTCAGCTATTGGCAATCAGCTGTTGGCTGTTTGTGCCACATTAATGGCATTTTACTTTTACCTATACTTTGCTCTTAATTAATGAGCTTCCTCATGGTGGTGCTCTTCATTCGCCATTCCGAAGTAAACTGCAGAAAGCATTGCGAATATATATGCCTGAAGGAAAGCTACCAGGATTTCCAGCAGATAAAGTACAAATGTAAGGAAAGGAAACGCGATACCTCCGATGATGTTCTTGAACACATAGATCATGGCGATAAGTGACATTACTACAATGTGACCCGCAGTCATGTTGGCAAAGAGACGGATAAGCAGTGCAAACGGTTTAATGAACATTCCGATCACTTCAATTGGCATCATAACGATTTTCATTGGCCAAGGCAATCCCGGCATCCAGAAAATGTGCTGCCAATAATTTCTGTTGGCTGTAAACTGTGTAAGAAGGAAGGTGATGATGGCCAGCGCCGCTGTAATTGCCAGGTTACCTGTTACGTTGATACCGAAAGGCATCAGACCTAAAATATTAAGGAAAAGGATGAAGAAGAATACCGTAAGCAAATAAGGCATATACTTCTTATACTTGGACCCGATGTTTGGCTTGGCGATATCATCTCTGATGAATACAATCACAGGTTCAAAAAGACGCGCTGCACCTGTAGGAACCAAAGAGTTTTTGTATCCGCGTGCTATGGATGTAAACAGCAGGATCATCAGCAGAGAAACGAAAATGATGGCCAGAACACTTTTGGTAATGGAAAGATCCAGCATCTTTGCGTTGGTTGCGTGACCGTGATCGTCATAAGTTATTGTTCCCGCAGCGTCCGTCTTATAAATTTTACCGTGGTACAGCTTGTAATGGCTTCCCTTACTCTCAACTACAGTTTCGCCGTGATGAAAGGCAGAACTCATCATGGCATGAAGTCCGTTGTCCTGATCGTAGAAAATTACCGGTAACGGAAAACCAATATGACGGCCGTCTTTGGTAACCATGATATCGAAGCTGTGAGCATCCTTTACGTGATGTTGAATAAACTCCTGATTTTCTATCTTTTCCTGTTCTGCAGCCGAAACTTCACCTACTACTTCAGTTGTTGGGTGCGCCTCCATGGCTGCAGTATCATGCTGTGCCGGCGAAAGGGAAAATACAGATAAAAAACCAACTAAAAGGATAACTCTTTTAAGCATTACATATATCTTTTTAAAGTTGTGCAAAAATAGGATAAATAATCAGAATACAAAAAAGCAGACTACTGATTTTTTTCATCTTTTGAACTTACTCCGTGATCCACATCTTTTATGAGTTTTACCGCATACAAAGTTTCGAGGACAAGTGTCAACAGGTAGGGAGCCGCAAAGTGGAGTTTATAATTGGGTACCGAACTGAGATCCAGCTGATTCATCACCAGAAAAAGCCCAGTCATCTTCACCATTACCATGCCCAGGAATCCAAATCCGATATATGTCGGATACATCCTTTTCATGATGCTCAGTACGGTGATCACCATAACAAAAAGCAGTGTCAGGAACATATAATAGCGGATAAAGATGGCTTCATGCCCTTTTTGCAGCCACTGAAAAACGCCAAAATGGACGGTGAACATCAGGAAATACAGTACAATGTAAAGCGTATTACTGTTTATTTTCATTTTTCTGAATTTTGTTAAGCTGAGTTATTAGATTATACAGTGCAAGTGCCATGGCAGCCAACCCGATTCCAACGGTCAGCAGATTGCTGCTTACCTCCAGCCAGTCATTGATCTTTTTACCGCCCCAAAAACCCAGTCCCATGGTAGCGAGCATCTGGAAAACGATACCGGAATAGATACCGTACTGACGGAAACCTGTATTCAGCAGGTGTTTACCACCGCTGATTTCCTTCTTATGCAGGTCCGGATCTTCGGAGTTCATCATAAATTTTTGCAAAAGTACTGATTATTGACCGGGCGGGGAATTTCAATTTTAAATATCATCAAATTTCTGTATTTTTGCGCATCTTAAATAAATAACAATGTTCAACAGTTTACAGGATAAATTAGACAAAGCACTTCACAACATTTCCGGGCGCGGTAAGATTACAGAGATTAATGTAGCCGAAACCGTAAAGGAGATCCGGAGAGCACTTGTTGATGCCGATGTTAACTTTAAAGTTGCCAAGGATCTAACCAAACGTGTGCAGGACAAAGCTTTGGGCCAGAATGTCCTTACTTCGCTTACGCCGGGACAGCTCATGACCAAGATCGTACATGATGAATTGGTGGAGCTTATGGGAAGCACGCACGCAGGAATTAACCTGTCCGGTAAGCCAAGTGTCATTCTTATTGCCGGTTTGCAGGGTTCCGGGAAAACGACCTTTTCAGGAAAACTGGCACATTACCTGAAACAAAAGAAAAGCAAAAAACCTCTGTTGGTTGCCTGCGACGTATACAGACCTGCAGCTATTGAGCAGCTGAAAGTGCTAGGTAGCCAGATTCAGGTGCCTGTATATACTGAAGAAGGATCTGTAAACCCCTCTTCCATTGCTGAAAACGCAATCAAATTTGCTAAGGAAAACAACCATGATGTAGTAATTGTGGATACCGCCGGCCGTCTGGCTATTGATGAGCAGATGATGAACGAGATCAAGTCTGTTCACTATTTTATCAAGCCCGACGAAACGCTTTTCGTGGTAGACTCCATGACCGGTCAGGATGCCGTGAATACGGCCAGGACCTTTAACGAGGCCCTGAACTTTGACGGTGTTGTTCTTACCAAACTGGATGGAGATACACGTGGAGGTGCAGCTCTTACAATACGTTCTGTAGTTGAAAAACCAATTAAATTCATTTCCACAGGTGAGAAGATGGAGGCGCTGGACCTGTTTTATCCCGAAAGGATGGCCGACAGGATACTGGGCATGGGTGATGTTGTTTCCCTGGTGGAGAGAGCTCAGGAACAGTTTGACGAAGAAGAGGCTAAAAAGCTGCATAAGAAAATCGCTAAGAATGAATTTGGCTTTGATGATTTCCTTCAGCAGATCAGTCAGATCAAGAAAATGGGTAATATGAAGGACCTTATGGGCATGATTCCGGGGGTTGGAAAAGCCATCAAGGATGTTGATATCAATGATGACGCCTTCAAGCATATTGAAGCCATCATCCATTCCATGACGCCTGAGGAAAGAAGGAGACCTTCAATTATAAATACTCAAAGGAAAAACAGGATCGCCAAAGGTGCGGGAAGAAAGATTGAAGATGTAAACGCTCTTATGAAGCAGTTTGAGCAGATGGGCAAGATGATGAAGATGATGCAGGGGCCACAGGGCAAGCAGATGATGGAGATGATGAGCAAGGGAATGCCTAAGATGCCCGGAATGGGCGGAAACCTCTTTGGAAGGTAAATTTCGGCTCTTAATAACAACATAAATCCCGGATCGTTTGATCCGGGATTTATTATTTTTTATTTGGTTTAGATTATTTCTTCTCCTTTTGAATTTTATTACTGCCCAGGAAGAGTGAAAAACCAGCATTAACGCCAAGACCGCCGGCAATGGTTTTCACTTCTGTGCCCTCAACCGTCTCGGTGGTAGTAAAACTGCTGTAACCTACACCAAGATCAACTCCGATCCTGTTATTAAGCATATATACCATTCCACCTTTAGCTCCCCACAGCAGGCCACCCTTCGTAGTGTTTCCCTCATTATAGAAATCTGCAGATGTCAGGCTTCCATATCCAATTCCAGCACCAAGATATGGTCTCACAATACTGCCTGGGATAAAATAGTAGGTTGCAGTGGGCATTACCGAAAACAGAGAGGTCTCATCAACAAAATTGATTCCCAGCTGGTCATTTTTGAAAGTAGTTTTTGTAGAAGTATATCCCAAATCCACTCCGATGGCAAGATTATCAAGCGCGAAATAACCCACACTGGGCGTAATGTTAAAGGTGTTTACTTTTGCACCGTCAAAGGACATTCCTTCAGTTTCGTACTTAGTGTTTACCGAAGTAAATTCGATACCGGACTTCCCGGAGATCATCCAGGACCCCTGCTCCATCTGCGCGTTGGCCGCAGAAAAAAGTGCAAATGCACCTAAAACCAGAACTTTTTTCATGATTAATTTTTTTAAGTGCGCAAATATAGTTCAAAACATGTTTCACCCACAATTTGCGGTACTGAAATTTATCTTCCCATAAAAGCAGGGGATAACAAAAATCCCGGATCAGATGACCCGGGATTCCTTTTTTGAAAATATTACAGATTAGAATTTGTAAACCAATCCTAATGTTACATCAGTGAAGTTAAGACCGAAGTTGAACGTATCTACAGCCTCAGCACCAGCTACATCTTCTTTCATTGTAGAGTAGCTAAGTACACCTACAGCAGCTTCAAGAGCGAAGTTTTTGTTGATGAAATAGTTAACACCAGGAGCGATACCGAAATTGAAACCGTTGTACTTTGCAGCCATTGAAGTAACTCCGTTGTTCTCTGTGTATTTTGCAGCGGAATAGTTTACGTTAAGTTCGCCAAAAAGAGAGAATCTTGACGCAGGAGTTGTATAATATCTACCGAAAAGACCTGCATTAGCTGTTTCTACTTCCTCGTTAACTGTAACAGAAGCAAAAGTGTCTTCAGTCTTTCCGTTAGTGTAACCCACTCTTGCACCTACAGCAATGTTAGGGCTTACGAAATAACCTACACTTGGAGCTACAGTGAAAGCGCTCTCTTCGAAATTGTTCTGCTTGGCAGATGTGTAACCAATTGCACCGGTGATGAATGTGTCACCTTTTACAAAGCCTTCAACAGAAGTTTCCATCTGAGCGTTTACAGCTCCGAAAAGTGCAACTGCACCTACTAATAATACCTTTTTCATGTTCTTCATTTATTATTAAAAACGGTTGCAAAACTAAGTAATACTGCGCATCCGTGCGCTCTCCGGGCGTATGATAAATATCAGTGCACACAGTTGGCGCCGTATGCAAAAATGTATTATTATCCGCACGCGGTTCTTATAAGGGAACGAAAAAAAGAAACCCACTTCCGTGGAAGCAGGTTTAATTTGTTTTGCTGTTAGATCAGCTTAGAACGTGTAGCCCAAACCAACAGATCCGGACGGAAGGATTCCGTTTCCTTTAAGACCTGAAGTGCTGTTGTCCCCATCTACCGTAGTATCGTTCTTATAATCGTAGAACTTATAGGAAGCACCTCCGTTAAGATCCAGTGTGAATCCGGAATCGAATACCCATTGGTAACCGGCACGAAGACCACCACCAAATGCAGAGAAATCTGTGTCTGAATTCATGCTGTCGTCCATTTCCATTCCTTCCATGGTAAATCCGAAACCGGCTGAATTCATTTCCACTTTACCTGTGATATAATCGCCTACTACAGCACCATACCATCCGGTTAGGGCCTCATCAAAATAGTAACGTCCCTGAAGACCACCACCTAAACTTTCGTACTTGTAGCCACCCAGTTTAAAACCACCGATTCCGGCACCGATAACACCGGTAATGTTATCAGAAAGTTTTCTTTCATAAGTTACAAGGTCAGAACCACCCAAAAGTGCAGCAGGGTTAGCCTTAATAGAATTTTCCTGAGCGCTTACCGCACCACAAAGTGCTATTGCACCCAAAAATAATAATTTTTTCATGTTTTTTAGTTTGTTTTTAACGGCGGTAAATTTATAACTATTATTGATATATCAACTGTTTTTTAGAAAAATTAAATAAAAAAAACCACCCTTAGCAGGATGGTCTTATTTCTGGTGTTAAATTATCAGAATTTATAAGTGATACCGAATTTACCCCCGTTAAATACATTACCTACATTCGCTTCGGCGTTCAGACCAAAGTTATTGTTGAAAAAATAACGGCCTCCAACCTGAGCAGAGACACCAGGTCCTGATTCGTGCCAGTCCGGGTAATTGTCATACTTGTGATCGTGCGAAAAAGCATTGAAACCTACGGTTGCGCCGGCATAGAAATCCCAGTTGTTAGGAATTTGCATAATACGGTTAAAGTGGTAATTACCGTTAAAACCTAATCCAAACCATCTCTCATCACCGTGATTATGATGATTTTTTGATCCAAAGCGAGCTTCTACACCCAAAGTGATATCGTTATGAATCCCATAATCCAGTCCTGCATATAACCCTACATTATCGGCATAGCGGTGTGGGAATGCAATACCTGCATTTAGCTGTAAATCCCCTTTTTGAGCCCTTTGCCCAAAAGCTGATGCCGAAAACGCGACAACAGCGCATAATAATAGCTTTTTCATTTTCTCAGTTGTTTATTATTGATGTGCAAATATAATAATTGCCCAGTGTTCTATAAACTGTTTGCACTCTACCCGGGCCAATATATAATAAATAATGGATAGGATATAAAAATTAAGGCAGCGTCTGAAAATTACTCTTCTTTAACGCGCTTTTCTTCGGTGGTGTAGGCATTGATGATCTTCCGGACTACCGGATGGCGTACCACATCTTCTTCGGTGAGATGCACAAAACCGATTTCCTTTACTTCATTCAAAATCCTCATTGCCTCTTTTAGACCTGATTTCTGACGCAGCGGCAGGTCTACCTGACTCGGATCACCTGTAATGATGAATTTCGCATTCATTCCCATTCGCGTAAGGAACATTTTCATTTGCGAGTGTGTTGTGTTCTGTGCTTCATCCAAAATCACAAAGGCTTCGTCCAGCGTGCGTCCGCGCATAAAAGCCAGCGGAGCTACTTCTATTACCCGTTTTTCTATAAAACCCTCCAGTTTTTCGTGCGGAATCATATCCCGAAGCGCATCGTACAAAGGCTGCAGATACGGATCCAGCTTTTCTTTAAGGTCGCCGGGCAGAAACCCCAGGCTTTCTCCGGCCTCCACCGCCGGACGTGTAAGGATAATCCTCTTCACTTCCTTATCCCGCAGTGCTCTAACAGCCAGTGCTACCGAAGTATAGGTTTTACCTGTTCCGGCAGGACCGATAGCGAAGATCATATCTTTCTTTTCGCTTTCGCGTACCAGTTTTTTCAGGTTGGTGGTTTTGGCCTTGATCACCTTGCCGTTTACGCCCTTCACTATAATGTCAGTGTCAAAGACAAGTTGTTTTTCACTGTCGTCTTTAATATTGAGAATATTCTCAACATCCTTAAGGGTAATGGAATGGTTTTGCGAGATGAAATTCACCAGATCATCCAGCTTCATGCGGAAAACATCCAGCGCTTCCTGGTTGCCCATGGCAAATATATGATGGTCGCGGCCGGTAATTTTAAGTGTGGGAAAGGTTGATTTTATCAGGTTAAAGTATTGATTGTTTACCCCATAGAATATTTTTGCATCAATACCTTCTAGTTCATAGTTCAGTTCAAACATTCAGTATATGTTATTATGGTTAAGAATCTAAATTTAAAATTATTTTTTATATCCCACCGTATTATTGCAACAATAGGACCCTCTTTAGGTATTTTTTGGCTAAATTTGCCCTTCACCTGATTTTTTCCGTACAAACCAATGTCCCTAATTACATTAACATCTGATTATGGCTATACAGATTATCGTGTGGCTGCGATAAAAGGCAGAATTCTTTCCCTTAATCCTGAAGCACGGATTGTGGACATCTCCCACGACATGCAGGCTTATAACCTGCAGCAAACGGCATACACGGTGAACAATGCCTATCCCTTTTTTCCCAAAGGCAGCATCCATATTATTTCCGTGGACAGTTTTTTCCATAAAGACCGGAAATGCATCATTTACAGGGCAGACGGTCACTATTTCATTGCCGCGGACAACGGTGTGCTGAGTCTGATTTTTTCCGATATCCAGCCTGAGGCTGTATATGAAATAACGTACAATACCCGCTTCGATGATGTGGTGAGCTTTACTACGCTTGATGTTTTCGCTCCCGCAGCGGTGCATCTCCAGAACGGTGGCCTGCCGGAAGTCATCGGACGAAAATATCTTACGCCAAAAGAGCTGTCGCTGCCCAAGGCCGGCACCACGGACAACCTTATTTTTGGCGAGGTTCTTTACATTGATAACTTCGGAAATATCATCTCTAATATCAGCCGGTCTTACTTTGACGAAAATATGAAAGGTTACGATAGCTTTACCATAAAATTCAGGAACCTTGCTCTCTCACGGATCTACAAGAGCTATACAGACATTGTAACAGACTGGAATCAGGAGACAGAATATCATGGGAAACCAGCCGCTATCTTTAACAGTGCAGGCCTCCTGGAACTAACCATATATAAGGGAAACAGCAGCAATGGCGCCAAAACCCTCTTTGGTCTGAAGGTAGGTGAACGCATCTATGTGGAATATCATTAAGAGGAAATTACCGATTTCTTAAAATATTTGAATAATTTTATATATTTGTAAAAATCTAAATTTGAAAGATGGCAGAATATAAGTTGTTACTCCCCTCTATGGGCGAAGGCGTGATGGAAGCTACAATCATCAGTTGGTTGTTCAATGAAGGAGACACTGTAAACGAAGATGATTCTGTAGTGGAAATCGCTACGGATAAGGTGGACTCCGATGTGCCGACACCGGTTTCAGGGAAAATTGTAAAGATTCTGAAGCAAAAGGATGAAGTTGCCAAGATTGGTGAAGCCATTGCAATTATGGAGGTTTCCGGCGCCGGCGAGGCTGCTCAGCAACCTCAGGAGCCTAAATCCCGTGAGGAAGTGGCAACAGAAATTCCGGAGCTGACGGAGCAGGAGGTTAAGGAGCTGGAAAAACCTTTAACCGCATCTGCCCACGAGTTTTCGGGAGACCTTTATCTTTCGCCTCTGGTAAAAAGTATTGCTCAGCAGGAGAATATTTCTGAGGGCGAACTTAAATCAATAAAAGGTAGTGGCCTGGAGTCCAGGATCACAAAAGAGGATATCCTGGCTTATGTTGCCAGCAGAAGTTCTGCACAACCACAGCAAGCCGAGACTCCCAAGGCTGCAGCACCCGAAAAAGCCGCGGCTCCAATTGCCGTTCCTGTAACGGTAGGTGCCGGCGACGAGGTAATCCAAATGGACCGTGTACGCAAAATCATTGCGGACGCTATGGTGAACAGCAAAAGAATTTCACCGCACGTTACTTCATTTATAGAAACGGATGTAACCAATGTCGTGAAGTGGAGAACAAAGCATAAGGATATCTTTGAGAAAAGAGAGGGCGAAAAACTGACATACATGCCGATTTTCGTGAGAGCTATTGTAAAAGCCATTCAGGATTTCCCGCTGATCAACGTTTCTGTAGATGGTGATAAAATCATCAAAAAGAAAAACATCAATATCGGTATGGCTACTGCCCTGCCGGACGGTAACCTTATTGTACCTGTAATCAAGAATGCAGACCAACTTTCCCTTTCAGGACTTGCCAAGGCCATCAACGACCTGGCTTACCGCGCGAGAAACAAAAAACTGAGACCGGAGGACACTCAGGGCGCCACCTATACGATTTCAAATGTGGGCGGATTCGGTAACCTTATGGGAACACCTATTATTCCACAACCACAGGTGGCAATTCTTGCTGTTGGGGCTATTGTGAAAAAACCTGCAGTTCTTGAAACCAAGGACGGAGACGTAATAGCAATAAGAAGCCTTATGTTTATGTCTCATTCTTATGACCACCGCGTGGTAGACGGTTCGTTGGGTGGAATGTTCCTGAAACATGTTCACGATTACCTGCAGAACTGGGATTTGAACACTGAAATATAATTCAGAAAGTTAGAGATACAGGCCTCCGGTTTCCCGGAGGTTTTTTGTTAATGAATGGCGGAAGATGTTCCCCGTCCAAACGTCACTGCGGGTAACCTTTTGTATTTTATACCTATTTTTATTGCTGATAACAGTTCAAATTATTAAAAATATTCTGGTCTTTTATGGTCAAAAAACTTATACGGTACAGCCGTGTCCGGCTTAAACATATTTTTGACAATATTGAAAACCAACGGTTGAAGAGAAGCATGCTTCAGGCGGTTCCGTTCTGGATAGCCTCATTTCTGACCGGTGTGGCTGCAGTGATGTACGCCAAAGTTTTTGAATGGGCCGAACACCTCCTACAGCTAATGCTTAAATGGAATGCCCTGTCCATATTTGCAGCGGCACCTGCAGCCTTTGTACTGTCGTGGTGGCTCGTACAGAAATATGCACCCTATGCCAAAGGCAGCGGCATCCCACAGGTGATGGCAGCAGTAGATTTGGCCACACCGGGACAGCGGCATAAGCTGAGGTTTCTATTAAGCTTTAAAATTGTATTAATTAAAGTCCTTTCCAGTACGGTGCTGGTCCTTGGTGGCGGCGCGGTGGGCCGCGAGGGACCCACCATTCAGATTGCGGGCTCAGTTTTCCGGTTCGTTAACCAGCTGCTGCCTAACTGGTGGCCGCGGATTTCTATCCGAAACATGATCATGACCGGCGCGGCGGCCGGACTTGCGGCGGCTTTCAACACGCCTATGGGCGGAATCGTTTTTGCCGTGGAAGAACTCGCCAAAATCCATCTTAAATATTTTAAGACCGCGCTCTTTACCGCTGTAATTATTGCTGGACTCACGGCACAGTGGCTGGCCGGTTCCTATCTTTACCTTGGTTATCCGAAAACCGCGGGAGTAACCGTGTCAATCATCTTTCCGGTAATTGCGGTCTCTCTGGTCTGCGGCCTGCTGAGCAGTAACCTGTCGGTCGTGATGCTGCGTATCAACAGGTGGAAACGGAAACTGAAGACGCCAACTCAAAATATAATATTCCTTATCATCAGTGCCTGGATCATTGCAGCCCTCGCCTACTTTGTAAACTGGGAAGTCCTGGGTTCCGGAAAAGGTATTATGGACAGGGTATTGTTCTCCGATAATAAATCTGAAGCCTGGTATGTACCTTTACTGCGGATGATAGGACCAGCGCTGTCCTTTACCTCAGGAGGTGCGGGCGGGATATTTGCACCCGCCTTAAGTGCGGGCGCCAGTTTCGGAGCATTCTTCTCGGGGATAATGGATTTGCAGAGCAACGAGACCAATGTCGTAATCCTGGCCGGCATGGTAGCCTTTCTTACCGGTATAACACGTGCTCCGTTTACATCCGCAATCCTGGTACTGGAAATGACCGACAGACATTCGCTTATTTTTTACCTTATGCTGGCAGGCATGGTATCATCATTGATTTCATTGCTTGTAAGCCGGAAATCACTATATGACAGCCTGAAAATCGCCTACCTGCAGGAGCTGGACAGCGATCCGGGCATTGACTTACAAAATATGCGGCGGAAAAAGAGAAAAACATAATGAATTTTTGTGTATTCAATAAAATAAACTAATTTTGCACCTCGAAATAATTAACAATATTTTTAACATTATGAACAACTACGAGACTGTTTTCATTTTAACTCCCGTTCTATCTGACGCACAGGTGGAGGAAGCAGTGAAAAAATTTGAAGATCTTCTGACTTCACGCAATTGCGAAATTGTTGCCAAGGAAAATTGGGGACTTAAGAAACTGGCGTATCCAATCCAACTGAAAAAGAATGGGTTTTATACTTTAATTGAATTCAAAGGCGAAGGAGATGTAGTAGCTGATCTGGAACTGGCGTTTAAGCGTGACGAGAGAGTAATCCGTTTCCTTACCACTAAACTGGATAAGCATGCGATCGATTATGCAGTTACAAGAAGAACTAAAGTGAAAACTGCGAAAGCTTAATTTTTAACCCTCAAAATTACAGGACATGGCAATAGACGATATGGCTAAACAAGCCTCAGCAGGAGGAGAATCAGAAGTAAAATTCCTTACCCCGCTTGATATCAATACAAAATCTCAGAAAAAATACTGCAGATTTAAAAAATACGGAATTAAGCATGTTGATTACAAAGATGCAGATTTCCTTCTTCAGTTCGTGAACGAGCAGGGGAAAATCCTTCCAAGAAGATACACCGGAACTTCACTGAAGTACCAGAGAAAAGTTTCTTCTGCAATCAAGAGAGCAAGACACCTGGCTCTTATGCCTTACGTAGCAGATATGCTTAAGTAAGACAGATCTATAATTATTACAAAAAACAATTGTTGGTTGCAGCCAACTGCACCTAACTTAAATACAAAGGACAACAATGGATATTATTTTAAAACAGGACGTTGAGAACTTAGGACTTGAGTTTGATACTGTAAGTGTGAAACCGGGTTATGCAAGAAACTTCCTTTTACCAAAAGGATATGCACTTCTGGCAACTCCAAAAAACAAAGCAGCCCTTGCTGAGACTCTTGAGTCCAGAAAAGAAGAGGAAGCTAAACTGGTAGCCAATGCTACAGCTAAAATTGAACAGCTGAAGAAAACTCAGCTTACCATCGCTACCAAAGTAGGTGCCGGTGATAAACTTTTCGGTTCCATCAACAATGCAAACCTTGCTGAAGAATTGGCTAAGGCAGGTGTTGATATCGACAGAAAATACATCAAGATTCCTGGTAACAACATTAAGAGAACAGGTAAATTCGCCGCTCAGGTGAGACTGCACCGTGATGTTGAGTATACTTATGAGTTCGACGTTGTTTCTGATGCACCTCCAGCTCCGGCAGCTCCAAAAGCTGAGCCTAAGAAAGTTGAAGCAGCAGCTGAAGACACTTCTGAAGAAGCATAAACTGTACTTCGGTATAAATTATAACCACAGCGTTCGCGTTGTGGTTTTTTTTATCTGTATCATTTTGCTTAAAGTATTAAAACGCAGTGATTCATCAGCAAAGAGGTTTTATTAGTAGTCAGAAGAATAACTTCTGCACTAACAGCCTCCAACTGGCAGAAAATTTGCCTCCTTGATGTTATCTCGACGCAAAAAAAATTGTCCATGTTTGAACAGATTATTTTAAAACAGCGGGAATTTTTCCGCACCCATAAGACAAAGGATCTTGGCTTCCGGCAACATAAACTGGAGCAACTTAAAAAGTTGATTCAGAAAAATGATGAACTCCTGTATGAAGCAATTGCGAAAGATTTTGGTAAATCACGATTCGATACCTATACCACAGAGATTTCCTTTGTCCTGAAGGATATTGATTATTACCTGAAAAACCTGAAGCGCTTTGCCGGTCCCCGCACAGCAGGTACCAACCTGGTGAACCAGATAGCCACCAGTAAGATATACAGCGAGCCCTTAGGGAATGTGCTTGTGATCGGTGCCTGGAACTATCCTTATCAGCTGTCACTCTCTCCTATGGTCGCCGCTATTGCTGCGGGAAATACCTGTATAGTGAAACCCAGCGAGATTGCCGCTAACACGATGTCGCTGATGGCAAGACTGATCAATGAAGAGTTTCCGGAGGAATATCTTTTTGTCGCTGAAGGCGGAGTCGAGGAAACTACTGAAATCCTTAGGCATAAATTCGACAAAATATTCTTTACAGGAAGCACGCGTGTGGGAAAGATTGTTTATGAAGCAGCCGCAAAGCATCTGACTCCTGTTACACTTGAACTCGGCGGCAAGTCGCCGGCAATCGTAACTGCAAGTGCCGACTTTGACGTAGCTGCCAAACGAATTGTATGGGGAAAATTTCTGAATGCCGGCCAGACCTGCGTTGCGCCTGATTATATTCTTGTTGACGAAAAGGTAAAGGATAAATTCCTGGAATATCTGCGGAATTACATAAGTGAATTTAAATACTTCCCGGACGCAGCGCACTATACACGCATCATTAACCGCCGAAATTTTGACCGGTTAACTGCAATGATTGAAGCTGAGAAGATCTATCACGGCGGCGCCACTGATGCCGAAAATCTATATATTGAGCCTACGGTCCTTACCAATATCTCCTGGAATGACCGTGTGATGCAGGAAGAGATATTCGGTCCTTTACTGCCTGTTTTGACTTTTAAATATTACCGCGAGGCTATCAACATGGTGCTGGAGCAGGAAAAACCGCTTGCGGCCTATCTTTTTAGCAGCCAAAAAGACGAAAAACAACTTTTCACCTCCCTGCTTTCCTTCGGTGGCGGCTGTATCAATGATGTGATCATGCATCTGAGCAATGACAACCTGCCTTTCGGTGGTGTAGGAAATTCAGGCATAGGCAACTATCACGGGAAATATGGGTTTGAAACATTCTCACATCATAAAGCGGTGATGGACCGCGCCACGTGGGGCGAACCGAACCTCAAATATCCGCCCTACACTGAAGACAAATGGAAATGGATCAACAGGTTGATGTAACTACCCTTAATTTATCTTAGACCTTCTTTTGCGGAAAAAATCTGTCCTAATATAATTCCGGCTGCCATGGAGACATTGAGGCTTTCAGTAGCTTTCGCCTTTCCAAAACGCGGAATGGTGATCTGGTGCCGGATTAAGCTTTCAGTTTCAGGTCTCATACCGCTGCCTTCATTTCCAAGCACGATGTTCATCCTTTCCGGAAAGACAAAGGAGTAAATACTCTCCCCTTCCATATCAGTGCCCAGATTTACATTGGGAGATTCAGACAGAAAAGCGTTAATATCGGTATAAACCACATTGACCCTGCTAAAAGATCCCATCGCAGACATTACAGCTTTTGGATTATATTGATCTACAGTATCATCCGAACAGACCACCTGTTCTATTCCGAACCAGTCGGCTAAACGGATAATGGTGCCGAAGTTGCCGGGATCCTGTATACCGTCCAGCACGAGCTGAAGGTTAATGTCCGGCAAGAACTGAGCTTCAGGAATTTCGACCAAAGCAACAGAATCCCGCGGATGCTGCAGAAAACTGATCTTCCTGAGTTCCTGTTCGCTTATGGTTTCTACAGCCTGACCAGCCCACAGCAGCTCACTTGGATTTATGGAAAATATTTCTCTAATTTTATAGCGTGAACTCTGCAGTTCACGTATATTTTTGTTACCTTCAACCACGAATAAACCGTGCTTCTGCCGGTACTTTTTTTTGTCGAGGGACTGTAATATCTTAATTGTATGAGCCGTAACCATTCAGGAAAATATCTCCAAAAATATCATATATTTCTATCTTCTGCAACCGTTGTCCTTTTTCTCTATGCCTGCAGCACTACGCGCAAAGTGCCGGATGGTGAATACCTTCTTACAAAAAACAACTTCCGGTATGACGGACCGGAAGTCCTGGCAAATGAACTGCCGGACTATGTGACCCAAAAACCAAATAAAAAGCAGCTGCTTTTCTTTCCTGCGGGTTTGTGGATGTATAACCTGGCCGATCCTAAATACGATACCATCCTGAATGAATACATGACCTACCCTTCTGACATGAGGGATCAGAAACTCAGGGATTCCCTGTTCATCAAATATGGTCATCCGGAATATGTGGGACGAAACCTTTTTATGAACCGTTTCTTTCATAATGTCGGGCAGCCACCGGTTATCCTGGACCCCAGTAAAAGTGAAAGCAGTGCCAATTCCATACGCAAAAGGTTAGTGTACCGCGGTTACTGGGATGCCGAGACTGCCTACACTCACGATTTGGATTCGGCTGCTAAAAAGGCACAGGTCAATTATCTGATCACTCCAAAAGATGCCACGAAGATCAGTGAATATTATTACGATATCCCGGACGCCAGGATAAAATCCATCTACGAAGAAAACCTTACCGCCAGCACTATACGGTCCCGGACTACCCTGGATCAGGAAAAACTGGAAGCCGAAGTAAAGAGGATTAACGACCTGATGCGCAGCCGTGGCTATTATCAGTTCAACAGTTCCGGCCAGGAGATTTTCTTTATGGCAGATACCCTGAGCAGCCGAAAAAATGTACCGGTTACCATGGAAATACATAAAGATTCCTTGGATACCCCCTATAAAACCGCGACCATCGGTAATATTGATGTTGCAGTGGTTGAAAATGCAAATGATTTCCCTCAGAATACCGTTAAAGATTCATTGCGGGGCATCCGTTTCCATATGCTTGACGATCAGTTTAAAAGCAGCGCCCTGTGGCGTGCTGTAATCCTGAGAAACGGTGACCTTTACGACCAGAAAAACCTGGACCTTACAAGACGGAACTTCCAGGCAATGAACAATTTCAGCCTCATCAAGGCCCGTGACTCCCTGCGCCGCGGCGGAACTGCAGCACCTAATGACAGCATTGTGGATGTCCTTTATCTCCTTAAACCACTGCCTAAATATGAACTGAAAGTAGCGGCTGACCTTAACTATTCCCAACTGCTTAATCTGGCTGCCTCGCCTTCTGTGGACCTTACTACGAGAAACCTTTTTGGTGGTGCTGAAAACCTGAACACTTCGGTGTCCTGGATTGCAGGCCGTGTGCGCAACTCCAAGGATTTGGATACCCGTGTGTGGGCGCACGAATTTTCCGCAAATGCTAATTTAAGTTTCCCCCGACTGCTTTTACCCTTCAGTTATTATAAACTGATTCCGAAACGGTACTCACCGTCCACATCCGTCAGTTTGGGGGCCTCATTCCAGAAAAACATAGGCATGGACCGTGTAAACTTCAATACGGGCCTTAATTATTTTGCCAACGTCAATGACGTGATTTCACACCGCCTCACCATCTTCAATACGCAGCTCAGTCTTACCCGAAATAAAGATCGGTATTACGAATACTTCCCACGTGATGGTGATGTCAGAAACTTCGTGTTCCAGAAATATTCGCCCTCACTTTACACCCAGTTTGAGCAGGGTGAGATTTCATCAGATGAATTTTCAGCAATCATCCTGAACGATCAGGCCTTTGTAAATTCATTGTCGCCCGACGAACTGAACACTTATAACACTTTCAGACAATCACTTGTCAACAAGGACAGACAAACGCAGGATGTCCTCATTTCATCATTCATCTACAACTTCATTTATAATGAAATAGGGAAAAAGGAATTTGAAAATCCGTTCTACTTTAATGGGAAAGTCGAAGTTGCCGGAAATTTACTAAGTCTGGTTGCCGGAACCGAAGCCGAAAAAGGCATTACGACGGGACAGCAGAAAACCCTTTTCAAACTTCCTCTTTCTCAGTTTGTGAAATTTGATATAGATGTTCGTAAATACCTGACTTTCGGCAAGCAGACCCTTGCCATGCGGCAGTTTGTGGGATTGGGAGTTCCTTATGGTAACTCCAACCAGATGCCGTTTGTAAGGTCTTACTTTAACGGTGGTTCCAACGACATCCGAGCGTGGCGTCCTTTCGGTGGTCTGGGACCGGCCGATTCACAGCTTGATGAGCGCATCCGTACTTTTGTAATGGGCAATGTAAAGCTTACCTCAAGCGTGGAGTACCGCCTGCCGCTTACCGAAATGTATGAGGTTGCTGTATTTACAGATGCAGGAAATATCTGGAGCCTGAAGAATACCGGATTTGGTGATCAGTTTAAATTCAGCAAATTCCTGAAGCAGATGGGTGTAGGAAGCGGGTTGGGTCTTAGGATCAATGTGGCGTATATCACAGCCCGCATCGATCTTGCATATAAAATCTATGACCCGAATAAGCCAGAAGGCGACCGCTGGAGATTCAGCAAGATACAGCCGCTGAAACCTACGCTGAACTTTGCATTCGGTTACCCGTTCTAAGTGATTTATTCCGGAGAAATTCCCAGAATAAAGTATACTACAGCCAAAACACGTGCAAGCACCTCCCGGGATTGGTTCCGGTAATAGCTTTCGGGCCGGGAAACGTCCTGGGCATCAAACCCGAGTGCGTTAAGATTGTTGTTTCGGGCAAAGAAAAGCGCCCTGAGGTTATGGAATCCCTGGGACACAATGATCACATCATTCACCTTGTAAACATCTTTGCATCTGATAATGCTTCGGTGTGTATTATAACCTTTTGGGTCTTCAGTGATAATTTTTTCCGGAACTCCCCCTTCGTAGACAAGAAACCGTTTCATAGCTGCCGGCTCATCATATCCTTTACTCTTTTCGCCGCTTACAATAATTTTTTTTACCTTCCCGTGATGATAAAGGAGCGCTGTAGCATCCATACGTTTTAAAAAATATGGATTTGCGGCGCCCGATTTCATTTTGGGCGAAGTTCCCAGTACGAGGGCCGTTTCACGGGGCGGAACCTTTGAGATCCTGTTGAAAGTGCGCCCGTCCGTCACCGAGAATACCCAGATATTAGCCAGTATCATCAGCAGAATCCCAACCTCTACGAGGGAAAAGAAAGTTCGCAATATGTTCAGGATTCTGCTCAACATTCAGGTGGTAGGTCTATGCTAACGGGGTTTCAAAATCAAAATTAAGTACGATTTTTCTGCTTAGCGGTACAGCCATACAGGCTAGAATTTTACCGGACTGCTCCTCCTTTTCTGTCAGATATTCATTTTCCAGCAAATCGACTTCCCCTTCTTCAAGTGAACAGATACAGCTGCCGCAGATTCCCGATTTGCAGGAATAAGGTACCGGAAAACCCTGTATGAGCAGCTGTTGCAGTATTCTTGTCCGGTTATCAGGCAAATGAGTACTGTAGGTGCGACGGTTCATACGGAATTGAAGGTCAATGTCTTCAACCAGCGGAAAATCCTTTTCCTGAGGATAAATATCCTCATTATACTCTTCGAAAAGTTCAAAATGAATATTCCTTTTCTGTATCCCGTTTTGGTAACAGGCATTGGCAAGAGCTTTTATCATTTCTCCTTTACCGCAAATAAGGACTTCATCCACGGCGTCCCAAATGGTGCTTTCTTCATCGGTATCATCAAGATGTAAGATCTGGTTGATGATCAGTTTCAGTTTATGCTCATCCAGCCGGCCTTTAAAAAGATTGTCCGCCGTCTGTTCCTGCGAAAAGAAATAAAAGACCTGCAGCCTGCCGCCAGATTGTTTTGCAAGAGAATCAAGTTCGTCCCGAAAGGCAATTTCTTCCGTGCGTCGGTTACCGTAGAAAAGAAAAAGTCGTGTACGGGGTTCCGTATAGAGGATATTTTTAAAATGACTGAGTAAAGGTGTGATGCCAATGCCACCCGCAAATCCGATGACAGTACGGAACTCATGTGGTTTGGAAGTCAGGATAAATCTCCCCATGGGTTCGGAGACTTCCATTTCGTCACCTTCTTCATACTGTTCAAAAAGATCTTTGGTAGAACTGTCTTCAGAATTGATTTTTATGCCAAGTGCCAGATCTGGCTCGTGCGGTGCCGAAGTCATGGAAAAATCGTTGATGAAATCCTGCCCGTTATGCCGGTACTTCAGAGCTACATACTGACCGGACCGATAGCGGAAATTCTCCTTCAGATGGGCAGGAACTGTAAACTTCAGCGCAAAGACCGAATTGGTCAGTTGCCGCTTTTTCTTTATTTTTAGCCGGTGAAAATCATAGTGCCTGGCGTAAGGTGATTGGTTTTCCATAATCTATATCCAAAAATAGTAAAAAAATTATGAAGAAGTTAGTTGTGATGGTGGTTTTGGCAGTAGCCGTTTCGTCCTGTAATAAAAAAGAGCCCGTAGCAGAGAATATTGATTATTCTGAAGACAGCATTACTGTACCGGAGACCAACGAACCGGCATTAATCTATAATCCTGTTGAATATAGCCCTGCACAGATCTCAGACTTCCTGGCGGAAAAGGACAATGACACCCTCTATGTAACCAATTTCTTCGCTACCTGGTGCGCACCCTGCATGAGGGAAATGCCTCATTTCAAAGAAAAAATGCAGGAGTTGAAGGGACAGCCCGTAAAGTTCACCTTCGTGAGCCTGGACCAGAAGACCGACTGGCCTACGGACGTGAAGAATTTTGCTGAAGTGAACGGCCTTACCGAGAATGTAGTTCTGCTGGACGGCAGCCTGCTTCAGGAGGATTTTTTCAGCAGTAATTTCAAAAACTGGGACGGCAGCGGAATCCCTTTTACCTTTATGCGCAAGCGCGGCCAGACCGACGAGTATATGAGTATGATGACCAAAGAACAGCTGGATACCAAGATTAATTCATTCAAGTAAAGCAGATTCCGGGCATTGTTTCAGTTGCCCGGTTTTTTATAGATATATGTTCCGTTTCAGCAACCTTTGCATCATTATCATTTCGGGTATCCTGATTTCCGCCGTAATCAACCTGAACATCGGCTATATTGATCTGGAATTATCCGACTTTGTAAGTTCGGATGCAGCAAATGCGCAGATCGCACAGTTACGCATCAACAGAGTTATGGCTATGCTGCTTGCCGGTATTTCCATACCTACATCGGGATTCCTGCTGCAGGAATATTTTCAGAATCCGCTGGCCGGACCGTCAGTTTTGGGTATTACGTCAGTGGCCAGTTTAAGTGTAGCCTTCTATATATTTCTATCGCGGGATTACCTCATTCCGGAATTCCTGCAGAACAGTTTCATCAGCATCTCTGCAATTGGCGGAAGTTTACTGCTGATGTTTGTTCTTTTGGCATTCAGCACGCGCTTTACCGACAAATCTTTCCTTATTATTTTTGGATTTCTGATTTCCGCCCTCGCAGGTGCGGTGGTGTCCGTACTTCAGCTTTACGCTGAAAATGAAAGCCTGAAAAGTTATATCCTTTGGAGTTTTGGTGCCAACAGTCAGGTGTCATCACCGCAACTATGGGTGCTGGCAGGAATTGTCCTAATTGGCCTGGCAATAAGCTTCCAGTCTGTAAAACCACTTATAGGCAATGCACTGGGCAGTGCCTATGCAAAAAGTTTTGGTGTGAATCTCAACAGTCTTAAACTGCTCATTATTGTAGCCTCTTCCCTGCTGTCGGCATCGGTTACCGCCTTTTTGGGACCCATACTTTTTATCGGTATCGTAGTTCCGCATTTCAGCCGGATGATCTATAATCCTTCCCGGCTTTGGCAGCAGTGGATCCTTAATATGATTTTGGGAATTTTGGTGATGTCCGTATTTTCAATCGCCTCAGAACTCACCCTTTTTCCGCTGAATGTAATCACCTCCCTGTTTGGAATCCCTGTTATTCTGCTGATGCTGATGAATAAAAAAATAACAAGTTAATCCGATCAACAAAAAAACAAAAAGTATTTATGTTTCTTCAGCTCGATAACTGTACAGTAGGCTATAAAACCCCGTTACTCAATGAGGTAACTGCTGAACTTGAGCTGGGCGAAATCTGTCTGCTTATCGGCAATAACGGTGTGGGAAAAACCACACTTATTAAAAGCATTTTGAATCAGACACCCTTACTTGACGGAGATATTCTCCTGGATCAGAGGAGCATCAGTTCTTTTTCTAACCGGGAGCTCGCTGAGAAGGTTGCCGTTGTATTCTCAAAATCCCGTGTGCCGTCAAATTTTACGCTGTCTGATCTTATTGCATTTGGTAAATACATACACTACCCTTATTACTTTGAATTAACAAAAGAAGATCAGGCTGAAGTGAATCAAATCATTGACAGTCTCCAGTTGGCACAATACCGCAATTTTCCCTTGCAGAGACTTTCGGACGGCAACCTTCAGAAGGCTTTTATCGGAAGAGCTCTGGCACAGAATTCACCTATGATTATCCTGGACGAGCCCACCACTCATCTGGATGAGGAAAACAAGATCATCATCCTCAAACTGCTCAGGAATCTGGCGCGGGAGCATCGGAAACTCATCCTTTTCTCTTCGCATGACTGGCGGCTGGCGAAGGAGTTTGCCGATAAGATGTGGCTGGTACATGCAGGACACATGGACAGCGGAATTACCGAAGAAATCCTCCTGAAACATGATGAATTACTGAATCCACAGCTTTTCCATATGAGCTCAGGTTTTGTAGCTCCCCAAATCATTGCGCCTGCACTTCAAAAGGAAATGCTGTATTCCTACCTTCAGAAAAACTTCAAGGCCGACCTTTCACAATTTCATTTTACATTTTCTGGCTCAATTTGGACTGTTTCACATTCAAATAGTCAGGAAAAATGCTCCTCATTTAGCGACATCTCAGCATTTTTAAGAAAACAGCTCTGATTTAATATCCTTAGCTTGCGAATTTTGCTTTTTTTAGCGCCATTAATATGTTTGTCATATAAATTAACATATTGATGTCCAGTTGATTACATATTTTGCAAAAATATACTATGCATGCATAGTATATTTTCTTTATATTTGTGTAAAACCACATAAATGGAGATATGGAAAACAAGAATATGGAAAAAGTAGAAAATGTAGATCTTATCCTCAAATCTACGTGGCTGGCCGTTTCAAAAATGTATTCAGAGCTGGCCAATCTTCATGATGCCACCGCTGTGCAGGCGCTTACACTTCTTAAGATTGACCCTAAGGAAGGAACCCGCAGCACCAACCTGGGCCCAAAAATGGCCATTGAACCTACCTCGCTTACAAGAATTATTAAACTGCTGGAGGATAATGGGTACATTTATAAGGAAAAAACGTCCAATGACAAACGCGAAGTCATTATTAAACTCACCGAAAAAGGCCTTCTGAGCCGTAACCTTTCAAAGGAAGCTGTGGTGAACTTCAACAAGGCAGTGATGGACCGCATTTCACCAGAAAAGATGGATATTTTTAAGGAAGTGATGAGTGACATCCTAATGATTGCCAACAATCTGAATAACAAAAAACAACTATAAATACAGTTGAATCCAAACAGAAGTAACGCAAAACAAATTAATATGAAAAGAAGGATCAAACATGTGACGGTTCTTGGTTCTGGAATCATGGGCTCCGGCATTGCAGCACATTTCGCCAATATAGGTGTACAGGTGTTGCTGCTGGATATTGTACCCTTTGAACTGAGCGAAGCCGAGCAAAAGAAAGGTCTTACTAAAGAAGACAGGTCTGTAAGAAACAGGATTGCCACCGAAAGTTTTGAGAAACTTAAAAAAGCAAATCCAGCACTTCTCTATTCACCAAAGTTCGCAGACCGTATTACGGTGGGTAATTTTGATGATGATCTGCCGAAGATCAAAAACACCGACTGGATCATTGAAGTTGTAGTTGAAAGACTCGACATCAAGAAATCGGTTTATGAAAAAATTGAACAGTTCCGGAAGCCGGGAACTTTAGTATCTTCCAATACTTCGGGTATTCCAATCCATCATCTGGTGGAAGGCAGAAGTGAGGATTTCAAAAAGCACTTTGCCGGAACACACTTTTTCAACCCGGTAAGATATCTGCCGCTTCTGGAAGTCATCCCAACTCCGGAAACCGATCCGGAAATTGTGCAGTTCTATATGGATTTCGGTGCCAAATTCCTCGGAAAAACTACCGTTCTTGCCAAGGACACACCGGCTTTTATCGCCAACAGGATCGGGGTATTCTCTATGATGAACCTGCTTCATGAAGTGAAAGGTCTCGGCCTTTCGGTTACCGATATTGATAAACTGACAGGACCTGTGATTGGCAGGCCAAAATCAGCTACTTTCAGAACCGCAGACGTTGTGGGACTGGATACCCTTGTGATGGTGGCGAATGGCGTAAGTGCCAGCGGGACCGAAGCCTCTAATTCCAATGATGTATTCAAACTTCCAGAGTACATCCAGAAAATGGTAGACAACAAATGGCTCGGATCCAAAACGCAACAGGGCTTCTACAAGAAAATCAAGAATGCGGAGGGCAAATCGGAAATCCACGGTCTGAACCTGGAAACTATGGAGTATGAACTTCAGGAAAAAAGCAACTTCCCTACTCTTGAGCTGACTAAAAACATTGACAAGCCTATTGACCGTTTCAAGGTACTCATTACAGGAAAAGACAAAGCCGGTGAACTTTACAGAAAGTCACTGGGCGCGCTCTTCGGTTATGTTTCGCATAAGGTTCCCGAAATTTCGGATGAAGTCTACAAAATTGACGATGCCATGCGTGCCGGTTTCGGATGGGAAAACGGACCGTTTGAAATCTGGGACGCTGTTGGCGTGCAGAAAGGAATTGAGTTGGCGAAAGAAGCGGGCTACGAAGTCTCGGACTGGGTGAAGAATGTGGATACTTTCTATAAAGTTGATGATGATGGTCTGAGTACTTATTTCGACCAAAACTCCGGCGAATACAGGAATACTCCCGGAAAAGAAGCGTTTATCATCCTCGACAATATCAGGAAAAACAAAACGCTCTGGAGTAATTCAGGATCCGCTATTCAGGATTTGGGTGACGGTATTATCAATTTTGAGATCCGTTCCAAGATGAATTCGCTTGGTGGTGAAGTTTTGGATGGTTTAAACAGAGCCATCGACCTGGCCGAAAAGGAATATGACGGTCTCGTGATTGGAAATCAAGGGGCTAATTTCTCGGTAGGTGCCAACTTGGCTATGATTCTTATGATGGCCATTGAGCAGGATTGGGATGACCTGAATATGGCCATCGCCTATTTCCAGAAATCAATGATGAGAGTTCGTTATTCCTCAATCCCTGTCGTTGTCGCGCCTCACGGAATGACTTTAGGCGGTGGTTGCGAGATGACAATGCATGCCGACCGTGTAGTTGCAGCTGCCGAAACTTATATCGGACTGGTTGAAACCGGCGTTGGCGTAATTCCAGGTGGCGGCGGAACAAAAGAGTTTGCGATCAGGACTTCACGCGAATTCCAGAAAGACGATGTAAAAAACAACAGACTCAGGGATATGTTTATGAATATCGCCATGGGTAAAGTAGCCACTTCAGCCTATGAAGCTTATGACATGGGTATTCTGGAAGAACATAAGGACATTGTTGTGGTTGATAAGAACCGTCAGATCAGGACGGCCAAGAT
>JAEWIR010000039.1 GCA_023386965.1 Bacteroidota bacterium | reverse complement strand
TCTCGGTAGGTGCCAACTTGGCTATGATTCTTATGATGGCCATTGAGCAGGATTGGGATGACCTGAATATGGCCATCGCCTATTTCCAGAAGTCAATGATGAGGGTCAGATATTCTTCGATTCCTGTAATTGTCGCTCCTCACGGTATGACTTTAGGTGGCGGCTGTGAAATGACCATGCATGCCGACCGCGTGGTTGCAGCTGCAGAAACTTATATTGGTCTTGTAGAAACCGGCGTTGGTGTAATCCCGGGCGGCGGCGGTACCAAGGAATTTGCACTGCGCACATCCAGAGAGTTCCAGAAAGACGATGTAAAAAACAACCGCCTTCGTGATATGTTCATGAATATCGCGATGGGTAAAGTAGCTACTTCAGCCTATGAAGCTTATGACATGGGTATTCTGGAAGAACATAAGGATATTATTGTGGTAGATAAGAACCGTCAGATCCGGACGGCCAAGATGCTTGCATTAAGTCTCGCTGAGCACGGCTATACCCAACCGATTGAACAAAAAGTGAAAGTCCTGGGTAAAGATGCACTTGGGATGTTCTATGTAGGTACCGACCAAATGCTGACCGGTAAGTACATTTCGGAACACGACAAACTCATCGCCGATAAACTGGCCAACGTGCTTGTAGGCGGAAATCTTTCAGAACCTACGGTAGTAACCGAACAGTACCTGCTTAATCTTGAACGGGAAACCTTCCTCCAGCTATGCGGCGAAAGAAAAACCCTGGAAAGGATTCAGTATATGCTGCAGAAGGGAAAACCTCTTAGAAATTAATTGTACAATGTAAAAAGTACAAAGTAGTTAATGTCTTAATAAAAAGCGCTATGCATAATTTCCGGGAATTAGATGTTTGGAAAAAAGCGGTTGAACTTACAACAGCGTATTATCAGGTTTCTAAAAATTTCCCGAAAGAAGAAATTTTCGGACTGACATCACAGTCACGCAGAAGCTTAGTTTCTATTTCTTCAAACATTGCGGAAGGTGCCGGTCGGGACTCCAGTAAACAGTTTTTACAGTTTCTCTCTATCGCTTTAGCTTCTTCATTTGAGTTTGAAACACAGATTATCGTAGCTAAGAATTTAGAATATTTATCAGAGGACGAATTTGATATGATATTCAATGAATTAAGACACATCCAAAATATGTTGGTAAAGCTTATTAATAAATACAAATCTTAAAAATCATTGTACACATTACATTGTACATATTACAGATATGAAAACAGCATACATAATAAAAGGTTTCAGAACGGCTGTGGGCAAGGCGCCGAAAGGCTCCCTTCGATTCACCCGTCCTGATGTGATGGCCGCAACGGTTATTGAAAAACTGATGGCCGCGGTACCGCAACTCGATAAGAACCGCATTGACGACCTGATCGTCGGTAACGCAATGCCGGAAGCCGAGCAGGGCCTGAACGTGGCGCGTTTGATTTCCCTCATGGGCCTACATACTGACAAAGTGCCGGGGGTAACGGTAAACAGGTATTGTGCGTCCGGCTCTGAAGCAATCGCAATTGCCTCAGCGAAAATTCAGGCAGGTATGGCCGACTGTATCATCGCCGGAGGTACAGAATCCATGAGCTATATCCCAATGGGTGGTTACAAACCTGTCCCGGAAACTGATATTGCTAAAACCAATCCTGATTATTACTGGGGAATGGGTTATACGGCAGAAGAGGTGGCTAATCAGTATAAGATTTCACGTGAAGAGCAGGACCAATTTGCTTATGAATCTCACATGAAAGCATTGAAGGCAAATGAAGAAGGCCGATTTAAAAATCAGATCGTACCAATTCCGGTGGAATACAATTTCCTTGATGCAAATCAAAAGATGCAGACCAAAAAATTTGATTTCGCTGTAGATGAAGGTCCCAGAAAAGACACTTCACTGGAAGGTCTGGCTAAACTGCGCCCGGTGTTTGCCAACGGAGGTTCGGTAACTGCCGGAAACTCTTCTCAGATGTCAGACGGCGCGGCATTCGTAATCGTTATGAGTGAAGAAATGGTGAAGGAGTTAGGCCTGGAACCTGAAGCAAGACTGGTTTCTTACGCGGCGGCCGGACTTGAACCCCGGATCATGGGAATGGGACCGGTATATGCAATCCCAAAAGCGCTGAAGCAGGCAGGTTTGGAACTGAAGGACATTGAACTGATCGAGTTAAATGAAGCTTTCGCTTCACAGTCGGTTGCCATTCAAAAAGAACTGGACCTGAACCCTGAAATCCTGAACGTAAATGGCGGTGCGATCGCGCTTGGTCACCCACTCGGATGTACCGGCACAAAACTCACCGTTCAGCTTCTTGACGAAATGCGCAGGCGCGGCAATAAATACGGAATGGTCACCATGTGCGTAGGTACGGGACAGGGAGCAGCTTCGATATTCGAATTATTATAACCGAAAAATGTACGATGTACCATGTACAAAGTACGATGACAACTTAACAAATTCTAACTAACCTCAGGTACATTGTACTTAGTACATCGTACACAAATACAACAAAAGCTATGAGCGATACAACCCCAAAAACCCTGATCGGCGGCGATTTCCTGATTACCGAGACGCCAGCGAAAGATATTTTCACACTTGAAGAGCTTACGGACGAACAAAAGATGCTCCGCGATTCGGCCAAAGAATTTATTGACAGAGAAGTGGTCCCTCACCATGAACGTTTTGAAAAGAAAGACTATGCCCTCACCGAGGAGAAAATGAAGCAGATGGGCGAAATGGGATTCCTGGGCGTTACCGTACCTGAACAGTACGGCGGCCTCGGAATGGGCTTCGTTACCACTATGCTTACCTGCGATTATCTGTCAGGTGGAAACGGTTCTTTGGCAACAGCTTTCGGCGCGCATACCGGAATCGGAACCTTGCCTATCCTCCTTTACGGAACGGAAGACCAAAAGAACAAATACCTTCCGGACCTGGCGACGGGCGCAAAGTTCGGTGCCTATTGCCTTACTGAACCGGATGCGGGATCGGACGCCAACTCCGGGAAAACCAGAGCCAAGCTTTCCGAAGACGGCAAACATTACATCATCAACGGGCAGAAAATGTGGATTTCTAACGCAGGCTTTGCCGAAATTTTCATTGTTTTTGCAAAAATTGATGATGATAAAAATATCACCGCCTTTATAGTAGAGAAAACCGGAACCGAAGGCCTGAGTTTTGGCGAAGAGGAACATAAACTCGGAATCCGCTCCTCTTCCACCCGGCAGGTATTCTTCAATGATATGAAAGTACCGGTTGAAAATCTTTTGGGAGAGAGAAACAACGGATTCAAGATTGCGCTGAATGCACTGAACGTGGGCCGTATAAAATTAGCAGCAGCAAACCTGGACGGCCAGAGAAGGATTCTGGAACATTCGGTGAGATATGCCAATGAGAGAAAGCAGTTTGGCGTAGCTATCTCAACTTTTGGTGCCGTAAGAAAGAAAATCGCCGAGATGGCCACAGGAATCTTTGTGGCCGAGGCCGGATCCTACAGAGCTGCCAAAGATATACAGGACAAGATTGATGAATTAATAGCTGGCGGAATGGACCATCAGGAAGCAGAACTGAAAGGTGTAGAGGAATTCGCCGTGGAAGCCTCCATCCTTAAAGTTTTTGTTTCTGACCTTACACAGCACACTGCTGATGAAGGTCTCCAGATCTATGGTGGTATGGGCTTCAGCGAAGACGCTCCAATGGAGGCAGCGTGGCGGGATTCACGTATTTCCAGGATTTACGAAGGTACGAACGAGATCAACAGGCTTCTGGCCGTAGGAATGTTGATCAAGCGTGCTATGAAAGGTCAGCTTGACCTTATGACGCCGGCGATGGCCATCAGTAAGGAGTTGATGGGAATCCCTTCCTTTGAAGTCCCGGATTACTCTGAACTGTTAACCGAAGAAAAAGCCGTCATCGCCAACCTGAAGAAGGTATTCCTTATGGTTTCGGGAGCTGCCCTTCAGAAATACATGATGGAAATTGAGAAACAGCAGCATTTGTTGCTGAACGCATCTGAGATCCTCAACCAAATTTATATGGCGGAATCTGCAGTATTGAGAGCGGGGAAACATTTCGATGCGGGGTCAGTTGAAGTGGCGATGGCTCAGCTGAACCTTTATAAAGCTGTCGAAAAGATTATTATGGCTGCAAAGGAAGGCATTGTATCCTTCGCTGAAGGCGACGAACAACGCATGATGCTCTCTGGTCTGAGAAGATTCACAAAATACACGAACCAGCCCAACGTAATCGCGTTAACTGAAAAAATCGCAGCTCATTTTTTAGAGAAAGGTCATTACTAAAATGTGAAGGCGAGTAAGATTGCCAACTTTTTATATATTAAACGCCCCGGGAATCCGGGGCGTTTTGTTAGCCTAACGTAAACAATAAATTACTTCTTTTTTTGAACTAAAGTAAACGTTTATATACGTTTGTATTAAACACGACGTGATGAAAACAAATAAATGGATCCGAAAACTGTTAAAAGCCGGTTGCTATCTGGTGAGACAGGGAAAAGGAAGTCATGAAATTTGGTATAGTCCGGTCACGGGAAAAGAATTTGTAGTTCCAAAAGACGGCTCGCAGAAAATTGGAAAAGGACTTGAATCGAAAATTAATAGCGGTTATCTCAGCTTAAACGGTATTAAAAATTTAATAATGAAAAATTATAAATTCATTGTAGAAAAGACATCCACTGGTTTTTCGGCATTTGCTGAGGATGAAAACACGCCCGTATTCAGTACCGGAAAGGATCTGGAAGAATTAAAAAACAATATTCTGGACGCTCTCAATTTATATTTAGATCATTCGGATAAAAGAAAGGTAGCGTCAGACAATATTATAACCAAAATGGATTTACCAAGTTTCTTTGAGTTTTATTCGGTAATCAATGCGAAAGCACTGAGCAAACGCATCAACATGAATGAAACTTTACTATCGCAATACGTTAGCGGTAAAAAAACACCTTCAGAAAAGCAAATCCAAAGAATACTGACCGGGGTAAAAGATTTAGGGAAAGAACTGATGCAGCTGGAGATTGCCTAAAAAACCTCATTTAATCTTAATCTAAACATGTAAAATAGTTTAGAAACGCCCCGGGAATCTGCATTGCCCATAAAAAAAAAAGAGCGTAGGCCATCGAAGATTAAAGTATTGGTAGCTATCCAACGTTATGCTCCCCGCTCTTCCAGATACTTCTGCCACTGCCAGGTGGTGTGCAGGGCTTCTTCTAGTGTCGTCCCGGCTTTCCAGCCCAGCTCTCGCTCAGCTTTATTGGCATTGGCATAAGCGATGGTGATGTCGCCGGCACGGCGGTCACAGATTTGGTATGGCACTTTTACGTTGTTGGCACGTTCGAAGGCCTGCACCACTTCAAGTACCGAGGAACCTGTGCCTGTACCCAGATTGTAAATATCAATCACCTTTTCCCCGGAGGTAGAAATAAGTTTCTGTAACGCTTTCACATGTGCCTTTGCCAGATCAACCACATAAATATAATCCCGGATGGCAGTGCCGTCTTCGGTGGGATAATCATTGCCCCAGATATTCAGTTTTTCGCGGATGCCGGAGGCTGTTTGTGTTACGTAAGGTACAAGGTTGTTCGGGATGCCCAGCGGCAGTTCACCCAGAAGGCCGGAAGGGTGTGCACCAATCGGATTGAAATAGCGGAGCAGCGATACTTTTCGGTTGTGAGCTTCAGCAAAATCTTTCAGGATTTCCTCGCCCATCTGTTTGGTTTTTCCATACGAAGATTCCGGCGTCTTCATCGGTGTGCTTTCGTCGATAGGCTGCACGTCGGCCTGACCATAGACAGTACAGGATGAACTGAAGATGAAGTTGCTGATATTGCGGACTTTGAATTCCTGCAGGATATTGATTAATGTAAAAAGGTTATTCTCGTAATAGTCCAGCGGTTTTTCCTGACTCTCACCTACTGCTTTATACGCCGCGAAATTAATACAGCCCGCGATCTCATGTGCCTCAAAAACCTGTGCGAGCAGTTCTTTTCTCTTCAGGTCGAAAGGATAAAAAACAGGTTTCTTACCGCTGATCTGCTCAATGTTATTTAGGATAAACCGTTCTGAGTTGGACAAATCATCCACAATAACGACCTCAAAATTGCTGTTCAAAAGTTCTACTACGGTATGCGAACCGATATAGCCAAGGCCGCCTGTTACAAGAATGGTCATAAAATTTGTGCTTTTGGCAAATATACAAAAAGAAGTGCCCCGAAAAATTCAGGACACTTCTCCAAAAATAAAAAAATTGAAAAAAAATTACTCACCCAATTGGGTATATTTATCTGATTGGTTAAACAAATGTATCACCTGCATTTATTTCATCCAATACGCATAATTACGTAATTTTTTTATTTATTATCCCCCAACGACCTAAATCCATTTATTTTTATAAGCCAGATTAATAATCTGACTTCTGGAATTCAAATGGAGTTTTTTGTAGATATTGTTTACATGGGTCCGCACTGTGTTGGGGCTGATGAAGAATTTCTCGGCAATCTGCACGGGCGACAGTCCTTTTACAATTTCTGTCAGAATCTCGGTCTCCCGGTCACTAAGTTGGTAATCCTTTGGTGACTGCAGCGACTGATCCGGCTGGGTGCCCTCGCTTAAAAGTTTCATAGCCCGCCGCGCAATGGCAGGACTCATTGGGATTCCGTCATATTCCACCACATTTCGTATAGCTTCAATAATGTTCACCCCTTTATCTTCCTTTAGCAGATATCCGCTGGCACCGGCCTTGATGGCCTCAAAAATCCTCTCATTATCTTCAAAGATAGTGAGCACGATAAACTTGATTCCGGGATAGCGGATCACTGCACTGGAGATGGCAGCAATGCCGTCCAGCACCGGCATTTCCAGGTCCATCAGCACCACCTGGGGATAGTCTGATGATGGTATGCGCTCCAGATGACCAAAGAAGTCGTCGCCGTTTCGGGCTTCAAAATCAATAACAATATTACTGTTAGTGATCTTTTCCCTGATGGTATTTCGGTTAAGTGCATTATCGTCAACAATAGCAACTTTTATCATATCTGTGTTTTTATACTGCTAATATACTGCTTGTGCCCGATTTTTATTGCTCTTCTATCGTAATTTGTGTGCCTTCGGGCCCTGTTTTCACTTTTAGATCAAAACCCATTTCGTTGGCCCGGGCCTTCATATTGCTAAGACCAAAACCATTGGACTGTGCTCTTTCGTTGAATCCTGTTCCGTTGTCCTTCACCGTTAACGACAGTTTATCGGTTGATTCAAAATGAATGTCTACCCTGTCTGCAGCCGAATGTTTCACTATATTATGCAGAGCTTCCTGCACAATCCGAAAAACACTGATGGATCTGGACGATTCCATGCTGCGGTTCACGGCGATATTTTCAGAAATATTGAGCTCAATATGAGGTACCGTCTTAAAATATCTTGTGCTGTAGCTAAGTAAGCCTTCATAGCAGTTTTCAACAGTCGTTTCGCGCATCTTCAGTACCCAGATGGTTTGGCGCAGCAAGCTCATTATCTGATAGGAAATCTCACGGATTTCCTTTAGGTCACCGCCTTTGTCTCCGTGCTTTTGCTCCAGGTTCTCAATGCGCATGATCAGGCTGGTTGTGTACGCACCGATATTGTCATGAAGGTCCCGGCTGATGCGCCGGCGCTCTTCCTCAATTTCTTCGTTTACCCTGGATTCATGGAGTTTACGTTCATATTTCGTGCGGTAAAACTGATAAACTAAAAAACTGCTCAGTCCAATCAGTATAATTACAATCAGCAGGATAAACCACCATTTTAGGTAGAACGGTGGCTGTACATGTATTTGGATCATAGCGGGGTACATTTCCTCATAACCGTCCCAGTTCCGGCTTTTTACCTGAAGCTGATGTGGACCGGCGTTCAGGTGTGTCAGCACCAGTACATTACCGTCCGTAAAGGGAAGCCATTCGCCCGCTCCAAGTTTATAATAAAGCGCTGATTGATCCAGAAAATCTCTATCCACGGTGCGGAAACTGAAAACCGTACGCATATTGTCGGGTTCAAGTTCTACTCTGTTAACTTGACCAATAATCCTTCCGTCTGCGTCAATGCGTTCCAAATGTGGAGCCGGTACTTTTTTGTTGGGAATCATATCGCGCATTTTAAAAACAGAAAGCCTCACCCTCGTAGCGAGCAGAAGTTCATCTTTTTCGGGAATATATTTCGCGAAACTGATATAGGGACTACTGCCACCATGTCTGCCTAAGGAACCAAAAGGCTTTAATCCCTGCGCCGTCTTCTCCATTATTACCGTATTGGACACTATCCATAAACGACCTTGCCGGCAGCGGAAAATACTTTTTACCGAACTTCCCGAAAACCCCTGTTTCCTGCCCAGATCTAAAACCTGCCTGCTATTCACCCTGGCCGTCAGGCCGGAAGGCGACCCTACCCACAACGTATCTTTCTCACCGAAAATATAATTGATATTATTGGACTGCAATCCATTTTTCCTGCTGACGTTCCGCGCTGTCCGAAGCGTACTGTCTAACTCAGTAAATCCGGACTCATAGGATGTGGCAAAATATTTTCCGCCGTAACTTTCAAAAACATTTTCAATATTGTTAAAAACCGGCAGCCTGATATTTTTAAAGCCGCGGCCATTTTCTATAAACAGTCCGTTGCCATAGGTCGAAAATACCAACTTACCTTCCTGCGTTTTAAAGATCTTCGAAATCCCGTCTTTAATCTGAAAAATTCTTTCTAGCTTAAATGTTCCATTATTGATTACATAAACCTGTAGCCCATTGAATGTGCCGGCATACAACCTATTACCCTCCACAAAAAGCGTGAGTGCGTCTCTGCCAATCACAAACCTGGATTCAATTTTTTTTCCGTCCAGAACCAGCACTTCACCCCTTGAAAGTACATAATACTTATTATTGCTGAAAACCACAGACCTCACTTTGCCGTTAGCCAGGGGATAGGCTTTTCGCTGACCTTCATTACGTATATAGGAAAAACCACCGCCCAGAGTGGAAAAGTAAAGATGACCATCCGAAGTCTGATGGACATCCGTTAACATATGACTTTCCAGTCCGTTTTTCTCAGTTATACTATCCAGAACTTTATTCTTGATGGAACGGATGATGCCTGTTCCGAAAAGCAAACGGTAAGTAAGTCCCTTCTGTATTACCTCAGGTTTTCTGGTACGGAAACGGTCGGTAGCTACTAAAACTTTTTGTCCGTTTATTTGGGTAAAGTATTTTTTAACAACCTGTTTTTGAGCAGCGGATGCAGGACGAATCCTGTAAATTTTAGTCAGGTCGTTTCTGTTGACTGCATAAATAAAATCTTCACTCTCGCTGCAGAATATGATGAAATCGGGATTCACATCAGAAGGGAAAAGTCCGTAAACCACACCCTTATTCCCCAGATTGCGATAGCGGTGGGTCACCCTATTCTTTTCAGTATTAAAAAACACCAGATCCTTACCTGCTGCACAGACGAACAATCCAGATTTCTGATCCGAGACCACATGATGAATGTAATTGCCGGGCAAACCGCCGTTTTCTGCATCGTAAATCAAGAATTTGCCGTTGGAATATTTAACCAGACCCTTATCTGTTCCAAACCATAGAAATCCGTTGTGATCTTCTGTAATATTAAAGATGTAATTGGTGGGGAGACCTTCATTCTCAGTTATATTCTCAATTACCGAGGCATACTGAGCTTGAAGAAGCGGCGACCACAGCATCAAAAAAATCAGTATTACAGCTACGGAAAGTTGCCGTCCGGATAAAATATTTGTGGAAGTAGCAATATTACCGCTTTGCATAGTTAAATTTAACAATTAATGCTGATAAACGGTACTGTTTGATGAAACATTTATAACATTTCTGCATCCAGAGCTGATAATTTCGTAAAGCTTCGCTGTTTGGTGCAAGGCCTGCTGTTTTTGTACCTGTGTTACTGTTACATATAAGTTTTGCCAACGCTTCCATCTGCCAATACACTATACTGAAGATAAAGAACCTGGGCAAACACAGTTTGCTAATTCACCCTAATCTCATCGATGCCAACCAGAGGTTTTTTGGTAGGATGACTCGTCCAATCCGGTAAATGCTCTAAGGTATCGAAGGATACTCTGATAAACCTTATTTTTTGATCAACAGTGATATTCACCGGATGTATTGAAGCGCCTGGGCTTTCAGAAGCCGCATAATTATATGCCGGAAATTCTTTATAGAGCGAGCCGTCTGCAGAGACGGCGACCCGTAGTGTTTTCGGCATGAAAATCCAGTGCCTCTGGTCTTCCAGAAAAGTAGAAGAAATGATTGAAACGGCGGTTTCTTTCAGCAAATCGATGGTTATCGTATTACCACTGTCGAAGAGCAACCAGTTTAAATTGAAATCACGCATTCCGTACATCCCATCGGTTAAAGTAGCTGAACCTTTTGCAGGATAGTCCGAAATCCAGGGTTTTTCAAAGCGGACCACAGCACCGGTCGCGATCGTGGACGGCAACTCTTTATTAACTGTTTCAGCCCATTCTTTTAGATACCACTCAGGAGTTTGGCCGTTTTCAGAGAGTTCCCTTATACCATAGGTTTTCAAGTTTTTTCCGAACATCCGAATTTTCTTCTTCAGACTTTCTCTCACCACCCATTCACCGGATTTTCCTTCCGTATATATTCCGTGGGCTTCTTTGCCAAATAATTTCGCCTGCTGAAGAACGGTATAGTCCAGTGAAAGACTTAATTTCCTGAGGCGCTTCCGAATTATTTCCGTACCGGCTGCTCTACCGGCGTCTTTCAGTATAATATAGTATTCCTTTAGCTTTTCAGGTGCGAGATAGGAATTATGTTCACTAACCGGATTTCCATAAATATCAAGATTGTGTCCGGACTGATCCAGGTTTGATTTTAAATGTAGAATATAATCTTTTACAAAGGGCGCCGCCTTGCCATAATAACCGCTTAAAAATTCGTCGGTTAATCGTTCTTCATTCAGTTGAGCATTCCACAGTTTCCGGGCAAGAATATAAGTTTTCAGTTCACCCTGATCAACGTAGTTTTGGCCCCCCAACTGAGCAAATACACCCTGAACCCTTCTTTTACTGTAATAATCCAAATTCCCGCCTGAATTCAAAACATCGGGGTACGGCGCCAGGTAATTGGTGAACTGTGTATAATAGTCCCAAACAAACACATTAGGGGTTTTAGCCAGCCAGCCTTCAAGATTATTTCTGAAACCTGCCGCAGATCTTTCGATAGCTACCGGATTATTTCGGAAAATTTCAATGTTGCTGAGCAGAATAATTACATTATTGGCGGGTTTGGTCTGAAGTGGTGGCTTTGCTGTAGCACCATAAGCCAGTGTGGTGAACGTTCTTTCCGGATAACGGGCTGCAACTTTATTTACAAACCTAAGCAGGGAACCCTGCGGACCGCCCTCAATAGAGTTAACTGCGCTGCAGCGGTCGCATTCGCAATGACTGCCGTTATCGTTCGGGCCCACTGACCAGAATTTCTTATTTGGGTCATCCGCAAATAATACTTCAAGTTTCTGAAGGGTAAGTTCCAGTACTTTGGGGTTAGACAGGCAGAGCTGCTGTGAAGTCCTTTTTCCTTTTGATATAGCAAAATATTCGGGATTAGATCTAAAATTCTCGGCCGGAACCAGCGCGGAAAAAGAATGACCCCATAAACCCCAGTGGTCATCAAGGCTCTGAAGCTTATACCAGTCCATATATTCCTGATCCGTTTCCGCTGTTGAATATACCTCGCGGTAGGCAAATGAAGCACATTGGCTAACGGCTATCGGCAGGCTGATACGGAGATTACGGATCTGCGGACATTCCGCTGGTTCGTTCGGTGCCCACTTCCGGCAGGTCAGATAGTTTTCAATGAAATAATAAACCGCAAACAGTATACTTCGGTGGCCATCTCCCGCCAAAATTATATCTTTGCCGATATCCGAAATGGTAAATGAATCGTTTGATAAAGCTTGAGGCACATAAGCTGCCCTGCCAATACTGATGGCTGGCCTGTCTCCCGCATCTTTGGAAACCGGAAGTGCCGCGCCTGTAACTTTACTGAAATAATGCTGCAGAATTTCTGCGGCTTTCTTTTCATTTTCTGTAGCTTCTGAAGATACGAGTATTACGTAATCCGATTTTCCCCCTTTCACAACGTCCAGTGAAGATTTCTGTGCTGCTGAACCGCCCGGCATCAGAAACAGGAATATAAGAACATAAAAGATTTTCATTTAATTTGCTAAGTAGCAAAAGTAATATTATAAACCGTACCGGACGTGAATATCGTTATGGCACACCAAAGACTTTATTAACCTAAAAGTTCTTTATATTTGTGCCGCAAAACATCTTCATGAATTCAGATCATATTTCCTTCGTTTCTTCTCCTGCAAAAACAGTTGCCGCAGCTGCATTCTTCCTGTTACCTTTAAGCATATTTGCACAGCAGGAGGTCAGTTCGGACGGACTATTCACGCAGGCACGCACAACCGCATTTGAAAATAAAGATTATCCGAAAGCTATTGCGCTTGCTGAGCAGGCACTGGAAATATCGCCCGACTATACAGATATCGCTGTTTTCCTTGGCCGACTGTATACATGGAATGACAACCCGGCTGAAGCGCGCAAAGTGTTTACTGAACTGGATAAAAAACAAATAACAGATGCCGATTTCTACCTGGCTTATGCCTCTTTGGAATACTGGAATGATGACAACACAAAGGCGCTGGAGATTCTGGACAAGGGAACCACTCAAAATAGGGATTCGGAGGCTTTATGGCTTCTGAAAGCAAAGGTTCAAAACAGCTCGGATCAATATCTTGAAGCTGAAGAAGCTGCCAACAGAGTTCTGCAGATTAACCCTGAAAATACCGAGGCCCGGGAACTACTGGTAAGGATTAACGACCTTACCTCCAAAAACGCTGTCGGAATGACGTACGGCTATACACACTTCGACAAACAGTTCGCCCAGGATTGGCACACCGTGGGAATAAGTTACAAGCGTGTAACACCAATAGGATCGGTGATCCTGAAAGGAAATATTGCCAATAAATTTGGCGAAACAGGTACGCAGGCAGAACTTGAAGCATATCCAAAGCTTTCAGATATGTTTTACCTCTATTTGGGTGCAGGATACTCCGGTGATGTCGGGATCTTCCCGAAATACAGAACAGGAGTGTCATTGATCGCCAATCTCCCAAAAAGTTTTGAAGCTGAATTAGGTTACCGCCAGCTTTATTTTTCCGATTATATCTGGCTTTATACCGCAGCGGTGGGTAAATATTACAAGAATTTCTGGTTCAACCTGAGAACGTATATCACACCGGGCGACAGTAATATTTCTCACTCCTACACCGGTACTGTTCGTTACTATACCAAAGGTGCAGCCGATTATATCTCTTTCCAGGCAGGAACAGGAATCAGTCCGGACGATAACCGCAGTAACCTGCTGGAAAACGAAAGCTATAAACTTAAAACCTATAAAATTGGCGCAGAATATAATTTTTCGGTTAAAAAAACGAACCTGTTTTCCTTAGGCGCTATGTATTTCAATCAGGAGTACAGACCCAATACACGCGGGAATCAGGTAGATGTCACTTTGGCTTATACGAAACGGTTTTAGATTTTTACTGCTGAATTCTCTTTACTCCCTGATCCTTTAACGGCTTCGGAAGAAATTCACCACTGTGCTGTCCGGCACCAGTGCGTTTGATGAGGTGAAGCTGTTGTTCATCGCCCGGAAATTATTAAAGTAACTCAGTACTTTTTTACGCTCTTTTGAATCAGTTACCGGGTCCTCCTGCATATCTGTCAGTCGAAAAACCTGCTTGTCCTGCAGGTGGTAGTTTGCGAAAACGAAATTTTGGAGCTGGTCTTTGCTTTTCATGATCGGAATGCCGCTTCCTGCCTTGTTTGTGGAGCCTTTCAGACCATCACCAATCCAGGCTACCGTTTTAGGCGTGTTCAGATTATAATTATTCCGGTAATAAGCCAGAAGCGTGGGGGCCACATCAAAATGGCTGACCATGGAGTTAAAGCGTTTGGGTTGTTTAACCATATCTGAATAGATAACCAGCGGCACCCGGAACCGGTCAATTTTGGACTGCAGCATAATCTCCGGCATACTGTGGTCTCCGGTAATTACAAAAATGGTGTTTGCAAAATCTGCACGTTTCTGGTACTGTTCAAAAAAACCTTTCAATGCATCGTCTGCATTCAGCATTGCGGTTAACTGTTTTTTATGCTCAGTCGCAAGTTGTTTTTGCTGCGGATTCAATTTTCCGGAATTCAATATCCTGACGAATTGCTTTTCATAATAGCCCGCCTTGTTAATGAGGAAAGGACTGTGTGTTGAAAGGGTAAATAGCGTATTAAAATAGGGACGGTTTTGTTCTTCCTGAACGTGAAGCATTTTAGAAAATACGGCCTGATCCTCGTACCCCCAGCTTTGCCCATTTTTTGATGGCAGTTTTGAATATCCCCGACCAAAGGAGTTTTCATCAATAAGATGATCTACTTCGCTGTATTTTAGGAACTGGTCCATCTTGTCAAAATGACCGTTACCCCCATAATAAAACCCTGTACTGAAACCGTTCCGTTGCAATACATTATAAAGGTTAAAGTGCGGCGGTATTTTTTCGAGTTCCAGAAAACCGTTCTGCGCGAAAGGAAGTGATCCCGTGAGCGTGGGCAAAGCCGCAAATGTACGGCCGGAAGAACTGAGGGCGTTTTCCCAGGAAAGTCCTTTTGAAGACAACTTGTGTAGAAAAGGTGCAAAATTACCAATATAACCTTCCGGCGAGGTATATGCATGTCCAAACCCCTCCATTACAATAAGAACGAGATTTGGAACTTTTTCTGACTTATTTAGCAGAGGTCCCAGGAAATCCTGTGTATCTTCTTTTTTCCAGAACGGATAATTTTCATCCAGCATTTCTGAATGCAAATTAAACTTACCTGCATTGCCTAAGAGTTCTGAAATTTCAGGACGATTAAGCACATTGTTCATGTTTGAACTGAAGAAATATTCCCATTTACTCTTCGCGGCGGCTTGTCCGAATTCGTTAATATCATCCGTAACTATAAGATGTCTTGGGATGAAGAATGAAACAAGTCCTACGGCCAAAATTACAATACCTGCAAGCGGCGATTTAAAAGCAGTTCTGCCTGCTAAATAAAAAGGGATTACCGCAATTACAGTAAGAATTAGCATCAGCGCCATATTTTTCACGGTGAGCATTCCACTGGCATCTAACGTTTGCTTCATTTCAGCCTTGGTGTAATACTGTACATCGGCACCAAGCATATTGCCGGATTCCGAAAAATAAATAAACAGTATGAACTGGAAAAGAATCATGGCACTGAAAAGAATCAGCGCGAGATTTCGGGCCCATCCGGTTTTTACAAAATTTAACAGCAAATAAATAATACCGATACCAAACAAGATTTTGAAAAGGAACAGCGTATTATCCAATAGAAGACTGAGTACGATAAGATCTGTTTCAAAACTTTCTACTGCATACCGGTACCAAGCCCATTCGGCAGCCACTGAAATTAAAAACATGAGTACAAACACAGCAGCAGTTACCCCCCAGGACCGTAGTCCAAATTTCAGGATTGCCAGCATCCTTTTTCCCCACGGAAGGTTTTTTGTTTCCTGACTGAAACCCTGCCTGGTCATTTCGCCCCATGAGTGTGATTTTTTAAAATAATCGATAAAACCTTTAACCCCCGCCTTCACAACCATGGGATGAAAATAGAATGGCTCCATAAGAGCGGTCCCTATTAAGGAAAGAAAATCCTTTCGCTTGGTGTAGACCTGACGGCTTACCAGATCGACCAGAATGGCATAGAATGAATACAGGAATCCGGCTGATATAACGAGAGCACAAAGGATCAGAAAGAATGCCCAGTTGATAATGCCGAGGATAAAGAACAGAATGAAGAAGAAATATCCGGCAAATTCAATGATTGGCCCTAAAAATTCAAAACTGAACCAATACGGAAGGCTTACCGTGCCTAATTTGCCGTATTTGGGATTGAACATCATCCGGCGGTGCTTCCAAAGCGTCTCCATAGTCCCGCGCATCCATCGGTTTCGCTGTTTTACAAGAATTTCTTTGGATTCTGGTGCTTCGGTCCAGCATAGCGGGTCTGGGATGGTAATCACCTCATAAGGTTCATTGCGCTCCTCCATATACTGACGCATGCGCACCACCAGTTCCATATCTTCGCCCACAGTGTTTTTATCATATCCTCCACAAGCAAGAACAATTTTCCTGTCGAAAACACCAAAGGCACCCGAGATCAGAATAAGTCCGGAAGCCCGGGACCAGGCCATACGTCCGAGCACGAAAGCACGGATATACTCCAAAACCTGCGTTTTGCCAAGCAGGGTCCGCGGCAGATTGACTTCCACCACTTTACCGTTCTCAATCCGGCAGTTATTGGCCAGGCGAATTACGCCGCCGCAGGCGATGAGTTTCTTATCGGTTTGCTGAAGAAAAGGTTTCGCCAGTTTAAGTATTGCATCCTGCTCCAGGATACAGTCTACATCAATACAGACCAGGTAATCTCCGCTGGAAATGTTTACACCCACATTAAGCGCATCAGCCTTACCTCCGTTCGCTTTATCGACCACTATAAGTTTATGGAAAGCGGGGTTTTTACTTTTATAGATTCCGCGTACCTCAGCCGTAGGTATATTTCCCTGAACGAAAAAAGCTACCGACTCGAGTTCATATGCGTCGATAAGTTTCTGAATGGAATCATCCTTACTGCCGTCATTAACGATGATGATCTCCAGATTATGGTAATACAGCGACAGCAGGGAACGAACATTTTCCACAATAGTCATACCCTCATTGTAGGCAGGAGCAATAAGACTGAAGACCGGGGCATTGGGATTGGACGCAATGATATTGTAGTCTGTAAATGTGTTCTCCCTCTTATAGCGCAGGATGGCTCCCAAAGCATAAATACCCATCCAGCTGTACACCAGCAAAACGCCGCATGCATAAAGCAGGAAAAACCATATTACAACCTCATAAACAATGTGGGAAAACTCTGTCATATTTTTTCCTGTAAGACGTGTTTAATAATTGAAACCAATTCCGCCGGAGCACCGGACTGTGAAGCTAAGGACAGCAATTCGCCGGATAAACCCAGTCCGTAGAGCCCCTTTGCGGCACCAATCCTGACTGCTACGAAGTCATTACCCAACAGTTTCTGCCTGAAAAAGTCAGCTGCGCGGAGGTCAGACATTTTGCAAACAGAGTTTACAATCTCGGCCTTTACCTCATCAGGCTGCGTTTCGTAAGATAAAATATAATCCGACAGTGTTTCCGCGTTTTCAAGTGTCTGTAGGGTTTGCACTGCCTGAAGCCGGATTTGTGTGTTTGGATGACTGAAGAGGGCTAAAACATCGGCATACATATTTAGCTGCTGATATTTGCGGATGATTCGCAGGACAAACACAGTAACAGACGGATTCATACTATGCAGCCACTTGCGAAGCATGTCTTCAGAATCCGGCGGGACCGCAGGTATGGAATTGAGCAGCCGCAACTGCTGCCATTCCGAAAGTATTCCCTGAGCATCATTCAGAAAATGCAGACCTTCAAAACCATTGAAAGTCACTACAGAATATTGCGCCTCCTGATATACCTGAGGCGACGGGTGATGCAGTAGCCGGGAGATTGCCGGCAACGCCTTTTCTACTCTCATAGCGGTAAGCTCCAGTATCCCACCGGCAATAAGATGGGTACGCTTTTGCCCCAGTTTGCCTATACTTTCCTTTTCCAGACCATAGTCATTAAAAAGCGACCGTATGATGAGGCCTGCACCTCCGGAGAACTTCTTTTCGGCGCTGATTAATTTTTCCAGCATCAGCCTGCGGTAACCACGCTGTTGTGCTAAAGCGGAATTATAGATTCGTCCGGGGACCTCTCCACCATTCACAATCGCTTCCGCAATTTCTGCATCAATTTCTGCAGACCACGATTCAATGCTTACCTGCTTCCGGTACCGCACTAAACCATAAATAAGTACGGCAAAAATAAGCAGCAGTACAACAGCAAGCAGGCTAATGAGTACTATTACAAGGAAATGGAGGGAAATACTAAGCAACATAATCAGGAAGCCGCTAATCTCTTCACCCTTAGCATCAGTTCGTTAGGGCTGAAAGGTTTAACAATGAAATCGGCTGCACCCAGACCAAAAGCGTTCAGGATCACATCTTCCTGGCCCATACTGGATAACATAATGACAGGAATTTTCTTTCCGGCGGATTTGATGGCTGCAAGTATTTCTACCCCGGAAGCAAAAGGCATCATAATATCAGTAATTACGAGGTCTACGTCCCTCTCGAGAACTGTATCAATTGCCTCCTTCCCGTTTCTTGTGAGAATCACCTCGTACCCTTCCTTCTGCAGTTTATGTTCAATGGTCTTTAAGATTAGTTCATCATCCTCTGCGATTAAAACAGTCATAGTGTGGTTTATTTTATCAATCTCTTTATTATTTCCAATCCCTTTGTTATTGCCTCCCCGATCTCGCTGTCCAGGGAATTGAAGTCCGGATTGCGATCCACTGTATTTTCCCATCTTGCAGCGGCATCTGCCAGACTGAACAATCCGGCAGTGCCGGCAGTTCCCTTAAGCTTATGGAGAATTTTTTTTACTTCATCTGCATTTCCTGTCCTGCAGGCGGCAGTAAGAGCCTGGCCCGATGTTTCCGCTTCCTGGATAACGAGATTAAGAAACATGGCGCGGAACTCTTCGTCGTCGCCTATTTGCTGTTCCAGATGTTTCATGTCCAGATGGAGATCCGATTCGTCCACAATCTGGCCGTCTGCAGCTTTATCGTAAATATGTGTTTTCAGTGCGTCCAGAAGTTCTGCCTGCCTTAACGGTTTTGTTAGGAAATCATCCATACCCGCATCCAGACATTTTTCTTTTTCACCCACGACGTTTCCGGCTGTAACACCTATTATTACCGGCTGTTGGCCCGGCAATATCCTAATCATCCTGGTAGCCTCAATTCCATCCATCACCGGCATCTGCACGTCCATAAGGATGAGGTCAAATTCCTGACTTTGGCAAAGGTCTAAGGCCTGCTGACCGTCGGTAGCCTCAGTAAATACGGCTTCAGGCACCAGGGACTGCATCATGCGGTTGTTGAGGACCATATTCACGGGATTGTCATCCACAAGGAGTACTTTGAGACCCGACAGCGGTACGTCATTCTGTTCCGTGTTAGCTTTAGCGGCCTGGAGGTCCGACTGCTGTACAGCCTGCTTCAGAATATGATAAAGGTCCCGGGATTTTATGGGTTTCAACAGGCAGAAACTGTTCTCATTCTTTCTGAATGAGTTAATCACTTCATGCTCCTCAGAAGAAGTGTGAAGTACGACCAAAGGCGAAACCTCTTCCTGTTCTTTAAAGAGTTCACGTATTTTGGTGATTGTTTCCATACCCGATATTACCGGCATATGATAATCCATTAATATGACATCAAACCGTTCTCCTGCCATCAGAATCTGCAGCGCTTCCATGCCGTTGGCGGCCAGTCGGGAGTTAATACCTTTGAAGGCCAGCATATGCTGCAGGATCATTCTGTTGTTTTCATTGTCGTCTACAATAAGGATGCGCTCAATTCCCAGGTCGGCTATATCCTCTTCATCGTTGATCTTACCTTCCTCATACGGTACTTCTATATCAAAATAAAACTCCGATCCTTCACCCAGCGTACTTCTAAGTGACAGCGAAGTCCCCATATATTTAAGTATATTATTCGAGATCGTAAGTCCAAGTCCTGTACCACCGTATTTCTTGCTTACAGAACTGTCTTCCTGGGTGAAAGCATCAAAGATTCGTTGCTGCTTGTGCTCAGGAATACCAATTCCGGTATCCCGCACAGAAAACCTAAGTTTTATGCGGTCCTTATTTTTGCCCAATTGCTGAACTTTCAGTTCAATTTCGCCACGGTCTGTGAATTTAACAGCATTACCCAGTAGATTGATAAGAATCTGGCGCACACGGGATTCGTCCATAAGAACTATTTGCGGGAGTCCGGGTTCAATATTTAACAGCAGTTCAAGGTTCTTTTTCTGGGACTGGTACAGAATGACGTTCATCACCTGACTAACGAGGTCGTACAGCTGGGTGCGGTCAATCATCAGTTCCAGTTTACCCGATTCAATTTTAGAGAAATCCAGGATATCGTTAATGATGGAAAGCAAACTTTCCCCGGATTCATTGATATAATTGAGGTATTGGGTCTGCATCTCATTCAAAGGCGTCCTCAGCAGGAGATCGGAGAATCCAATGACACCGTTGAGTGGCGTACGGATTTCGTGGCTCATATTGGCCAGAAATTCAGATTTTGCTTTGTTGGCAAGAATAGCAGTTTCTTTGGCAGTTTTCAGTTCCTGCGTAGTTTTTACACGCTGTGTAACATTCTGAACTGTAACTATAACCCCTCCAATTAAATTTTCCGACAGGTACCAGGGACCAACCTGCAGATTGTAATTCTGAGGTTCCTCTTTATTGGAAACCTGTACGGTTAGATTTTCATTACTGTAAGATTTTCCGGCAAGTGCGTCCATATAGATTTGCACACGCTCTTCAGGTATATTTGGAGAGATCTGGAAAATGTTTTTGCCCATGATGGCCTTGGGATCCATGGAAAACTCTTCTGTCCAGCACTTGCTCACGGAGAGGTAATTGAGGTCATTATCAAACATCGCAATGGCTACAGGAACATCGCTGATAAAGGACTGAAGCATTGCTTCCTTCTTTTCCAGCTCCATATAAGTTCTTTTGGCATGATCAATATCCTGAATGATCCCGAAAACCTTCCGGCAAACGCCATTTTCAAACTCAGGTATTCCTATGGACCGAATCCAGATGCGGCGTCCTTCAGGCAGCAGCAGTTCCAATTCTTCATCATAGGCTTCTCCCATACCCACAGCGCGGTTGAAGAGCGTGGTTACTCTTTCACGGCTTTCCTCTGTATAAAAAGATAGCGCCGAATCCAGATCCGGCTCGTAGTCGGGCGGTACCATGTGAATCTCGCGAGTAGTTTCAGACCAATAGGTTTTCTGTGTGATAAGATTGACTTCCCAGCCACCTACCCTGGCCGCGGCACTGGTTTGCTCCAGAATTTTCTTGGTGTAAATCAGGTCTTTTTCCAGGGCCATCTTATCAGTTACGTTCAGCGCAGTACTCAGCACATAAGGCACACCCTCCTCATCTGTCTCCACCATATTGTGATACATCCAGATAAATTCCTGTCCGTCCCGCGAATGTAAAACCATGTAGCCGGAATCTTCATGGTTTTTCTTCATCCTCTCCAGATATTCATTGAGTTCAAACCACCGCTTTTCAGGCACCAGGTCACGCAGGTTGAGTTTTCTTGCTTCCTCTGAAGTGTAATTTAACATCTGCCGTCCTTTTTCATTCACCGCCAGAATATTACCTTCCATATCATGCATGCTCATCAGGCCGATGGCATTTTCAAAGAAACTCCGGAACTTCTTTTCCGACCTTTCCAAACGCTTCTTCTCCTGAACAAGCTGCGTGATATTCCTCCCAAAGCAGAAAATTTCTGTGCCGCTGTTGTTACTTTTTATCAGCCATTCAATTACTGTTGATTCCCCTGAACTGGAACGCAAATAACCCCTAAATGAATATTCTCCATTATGGTCCAACTCCAAATCTTCCGGTAATGCGACGCTGCTGTGTGACTTCAGGATATCGAGAAAGTTTTGACCTTTAACATCATCTTCCAGTTCCAAAGTCCGGGAAAAGGCCGCATTTACATCCTTTAAAATAAAATTGTTATCAGCAACGCAAATCAGGTTATTCGTTACGGAAAACAGTTGCTCGAAATGCTCTGCATGTGCCCGCTTACGCTTGGCCATCAGCTGTAGGGAAACCGCCTGACCAATCTTCTCCAGTGCCGCCACCTGACGGGCAGTAATTGTTCGGGGTTTAAAGTCAATTACGCAAAGTGTCCCGAGCACAAAGCCCTCATCATCCAGAAGTGGGGTTCCTGCGTAGAATCTGATGCCACCGGCTATAATAAGTTCGTTTGAAGAGGTCCGTTCGTCCGAAAGTGTATCATTAATCACAAGTGTTCTTCCACTTTCCACCGTATACTGGCATACGGTGTTCCCGCGGTCCACAGTTTGGAATTCCAGTCCCACACAACTCTGTATTGTTTGTGCATCCTTCTCCATCATTCCAATCAGTGAGACAGGGCAGTCGGTAGCGAGGCAGGCAGCCTCAGAAAACACATCGAGATCCTGATCTTTCGCCATATTAAGCAGATCATAATAGGCCAGTTTATTCAACCTTGCCTCTTCGTTTTCAGGAAGGGGAAATTTCTTCATTTAAAATGGGTATAATAAGGCTTGCTCGCCTTTATGAGATAACAACTCGATGGTGTTACTGACTATCAAAATATAACACAAAAACTGTTTATTCCTCTACGGCCGACATGAACTCCAGTACTGAATCGGTGATGAATTTGAGTTGCTCTTCCTCTAACTCGGTATGCATAGGCAGTGATAAAACCTGATCCAAAAGCAGGTCGGTGTTCACGAAATCCTCCGGATTGCTTTCCTGATAATAGGCTTTCTGTTTCCTTAACGCAACAGGGTAATAAATCATGGCAGGTATATCTCTTTCAGCCAGGAACTGCTGTAAGGCATTCCTCTGTCCATTCAGTATCCGGAGCGTGTACTGATGAAATACATGCGTAGAATATTCTGCCCTTTTGGGTATCAGAATCCGGGGATGATTGCCAAAGGCTTCGTCATAGTAGTCGGCTGCTTTTCTGCGGGCTTCATTATAACCATCAAGTAGCGGAAGTTTCTTGCGCAGAACAGTGGCCTGCACGCTGTCCAGCCTGGAATTAACGCCAACTTCATCATGATAATACCGTTCGTACATCCCGTGATTTACAATTCCGCGAAGTTTATGCGCCAGCTCGTCACTGTTAGTAAAAACAGCCCCTCCGTCGCCGTAGCAACCCAAATTCTTAGACGGAAAAAAGGAAGTTGTACCCATCGTTCCCATCGTTCCGGCTTTACACACGCTACCATCCGAAAATGTAAACTCAGAACCGATGGCCTGGGCATTGTCTTCAATTACCTCCAGTTTATGGGCTCTGGCCACAGAAAGAATCTCTTCCATATTGGCACACTGGCCAAAAAGATGCACGGGAATGATCACTTTGGTGCGTGGTGTAACAGCCGCCCTCAGTTTTTCTGTGTCCATGGTAAAGGTGTCATAATCTACATCTACAAGCACTGCCTTCAGTTTCAGAAGATGGATCACTTCAACTGTTGCGGCAAATGTGAAATCTGCGGTAATCACTTCGTCACCTTCTTCCAGACCTAAGGCCATCAAGGCAATCTGAAGGGCATCCGTACCGTTGGCACAGGGAATTACATGTTTTACATCCAGATAGTTTTCCAGTTCAGTCTGAAAGGATTTAACCTCGGGGCCGTTAATAAACGCGGCCGACTCCAGCACATTAAGGACTGCATTGTCTACGTCGCTCTTTATTTTAAAATACTGCGTTTGCAGATCTACCATCTGAATTTTCTTCATACTAAATACAATATGGCGTAAATTTACATATATTTAAATATCTAAAGAAATTTATGAAAAAGTTTAGCTGTACCCTTATTTTGCTCCTGTCTGTCAGCATTTATGCGCAGTCCGAACTTGTTTTTGTATACTTTGCCGACAAGCCGAACAAAGCAGCATTTTATGCCAATCCCCTGTCTGAACTGACGCAGAAATCACTGAACCGCCGGCTCGCGCAGGGCATTATACTGAACGACCAGGACGCTCCCGTGGAACCCACTTACCTGCAAAACATGCAGAACCTGGGATTTCAGGTTACAGATTACTCCAAATGGCTGAACGGGGTTGCCGTGCTGGCCACTCCCGCTCAAATCGCACAGCTTCAGACCCAGTCTTTTGTTCAGTCAGTAGAAAGTTTTGCCAGAAATACAAATGCCACGGTAAAAAGTCCGGTACCTCAGAATAAATTCTCGACAACCGCAAAAACGCCTGCGTTTAATTTCAATTACGGTACCGCGCTGGAACAGACAGAACAGATCAACCTTAAAAATCTGCATTTGGCAGGCTATACGGGTGCCGGAATCACTATCGCGGTTCTGGATACCGGCTTTCCCAGCGTTGATACAGGTACTGCCTACCAAAGGCTTTGGACCAACAGCCAGATAAAAGGCGGATACAACTTCATCAGTAAGAATACCGATATTTATAATACCGCGCTGAATTCTCATGGTTCCTATGTACTTGGTGTAATCAGTGGATATCTGGACCAGGCGTTTGTGGGTGCAGCACCGGATGCCGACCTTTATCTCTATACCACTGAAGATGCCTCAGTTGAAATTCCGCAGGAAGAGATTTACTGGATTATGGCGGCGGAAGAAGCCGACCGTAAAGGTGTTGATGTTATCAACTCCTCACTGGGTTATACTACTTTTGATGACCCGAGATACAACTATACCTACGCCGATATGAACGGTACGACCTCCTTCATTGCGCGCGGGGCACAGATTGCAGCCGAAAAGGGGATATTCGTGGTTTCGGCAGCCGGTAATTCCGGTTCACAGACCTGGAATTATATCGGGACACCGGCCGACAATCCGAAAGTTTTCACCATCGGCTCTGTAGATGGGAGTGGTAACCCATCTCCCTTCTCATCCTACGGGCCGAACGCGGCTGGCGTGGTAAAACCTGATGCAAGCGCCCGCGGTACAGGCTCGGCAACCGTCTTCAACAGCAGTACTGCAACTGCAAACGGAACCTCCCTGGCCTCACCCCTGGCGGCAGGTGGCGTTGCGTGTCTGCTCCAGGCAGTAGCACCAGGTACATCCCGCGAGTACCTGCGCACAGTTCTGCGGCAAACCGCTTCCCTTTTCCCAAATACGAATGTTCAGATGGGTTACGGTATCTTAAATTTCGGTAATGCCTTTCAGCAATATCTGGCTACATCAGCAACCGATTTAAATTCGGTTAAAATTTACCCCAATCCGGCAACAGACCGGATCTATTTCAGCACTCCTGAAAAATTGCTCAGCGTTCAGATTTATGACCCGGCTGGGCGATTGGTGATGAGCTTAAAACCTTTAGTCAACACTTTGGATATAAGCAGTTTACAACCCGGAGTTTATTTTATTGCTTTCAGTACCGACAAAGGAAACCATATGGAGAAGCTTATCAAAAAGTAGCTAAAACTCAAAAGTTTCATGCACCGATTCGGTAAAGGGAATTTCCGGATTTAAGATTTCAAGGATGAGATTCCGTATGGAAACCATGGCCTCCTGAAGGTCCCCTTTCGCGAAATGAAGCGGAACGACACCCTTACCTACTTCGGCAAAACTCCAGATTCCGGTCTCGATGCTGCGACCCGCAAACTGCGGTAGCCGTTCAATGACATAATTGTAGATGCACAGCTGAAGTGCCTGTTTTTTTGAATCGTTGAAGAAGAAATCCTCACGGTTTTTATCGTCAATTGAAACTTTCAGCTCCTTACTTTTTCCCGTTTTATAGTCAATGATTCTCAGCGTGCCGTCCAGCTCATCAATACGGTCTATAAAACCATAGAAGGACACTTTATCCTTTCTCTCTTCGTCCAGGTAGAAATCCACATCCTGAAATTCATGCTCCAGAGCTATGATACGCAGTTGATGCCCGTTTCTTATCAGATCAAGGTCATGCTGCACCACCTTTTTCACCGCACGCAGGGCAACATTCTTGTGGATGTAATTCATACCTTTTTCGTAGAATTCAGGCTGATGGTTCAGATTTTCAATTGAGATATTGATCACCTCAAGAAACTGATCCTCTGTTAAAGTCAGATCCTCCTCGCGAAGTACCTCATTGCCCACACCTTCATAGATAATCTGAAGCGCATAATGCACGAGGTTTCCGTAATTCATTACAGACAGCTCTTCCTCAATCTGGCTGGCCTCCCTGGTTTTCAGTATTTTGGTCAGGTAAAAGTCAAGTGGATTGTACAGATAGCCGGTAAGATGGGTTGCGGAAATCCGCGTTTTCCAGACCTCAAGCTGATCCAGCACCGCCTGCGTCTTTTCAATGATCACGGGTTGCTTGCTCATGGGTTCGGACGCGTTCTCAATCACCACATGCTCAATCTGATGGAAATGATCCTCAAATTCGAGTTGGGTAATAAACCGGCTTTTTTCGCCGGTATTCACACCGGAACTCAGTGCATTATAAAGAAGATGTACATTTTCCGCATCCTGAAGCAAACGGTAGAAGTGATAAGCGTAAATGCTGTCGTTCTCCAGAAAGGTATGAAGGTTAAAATGGGTTCTTACGTCAAAAGGCAGATAGGAATTCTGAGTATTTCCCAGCGGGAGCTTGCCCTCATTCACGGAAAGCAGGATAATATTTCTGAAATTGAGCAACCTTGTTTCCAAAAGCCCCATTACCTGCAAACCCTGCAAGGGTTCACCCTGAAAATCAATAGCTTCGGAATTCACCAGTTGATTGACAAGCACCTCCAATGTTTCCATCTTTACCGGAAAACGGTAAGGAGCCAACTGGTTGCGGATGACCCGGAAAGACTTTTCAAAATGGGAGATATTTTCATATTGGATATCGTCCAGTTCGTTAAACTTTAGTTTAAAGCAGAAATCAATGATGAGGTCCAGAAACGAATTCACATCATCCGCCGGAAGGAAAAGTCCGAAATAAGAAAGGTCTTTCAGATGTTCGTTTACGAGCCGTGCGGACAGGTAAACAATGTTCCTGGACTCTACAAATGATTTAAAATCTGAAATTATTCTGAGGTCTTCATTGGAATTGGGCAGTTCCTCCAGAATTGAGAACAAGTCGTTATAATAGTAAGAACCCGGTTTTGATTCCAGTTGTTTATGCAGATGGAAAAGGTGTTTTACAGCGTTGCTGAAGCCTAAATTCCGTAGCGGAAATCCCATCGTAATATTCAGGATATCCACTTCAGCCAAAGCGTCCAGGGTGGCCGGCAAAAGATTTTCATCAAGCAGCACGATCGCGGTATCAGACATGTCGGTTTCTCTGTCTTTAATCCCTCCCAGAATACCCGGAAGGATCTTGGTTTGCGAAACATTTCCGGAAACTTCGTAAACTTTAATTTTTTTGGATTCCCGGAAATCATCTTCAATCCAGCGGAATTCGCGGATGTTATTGAACTCCTTCCATTTGCGGTGCTCCCTCAGGAATTTTCCCGCTTCCTGTTTCTCATCGTCCACATAATAGGAGTCTCCCTGAAAAAACACCTGACCCCTGTCCCATTGGAGCAGACTACGCACCAGCTGTTCCTCAACTTTCGTAAATGCATTGAAGCCGCAGAAAACAAAAATCTTCGATGTTTCCTGCGCGAAGGTTTCAATTTTACTTTTCACCGCCTCATGTATCATTCCGGATGTCGCCCAGTTTCTTTCATGCAGTTTCCGCTTCAGAACGGGAAGAAACACATTCATATTCTTCCAGAAGGTGAGGTATTTCTTACGCGGCATATCTTCCTGCTCACCCAGATCCTGAGCCCAGGCTTTTATGCGCTCCTCATCAAACATATACTCAAGCACCGCGCTGTCACTGTCGGCAAACTTCAGGATATCATCCCAGTCCTTCAATACAGTAGGAAACCATTTCACGAAGCCAGCAAAATCATCCTTAGGCGTAAGGTCGAGATCACTGTACACCTCGAAGGCAAAGAGCCAAAGACCAATTCCCTGCAACCGCTGCATTCCCGATATTTCCAGAATCAGGTCTTCTATGGTATGAAAAGTGGGCAGGAATCCTGAGTATCCTTTTTCCATCAGGATCCTTTTGATGAAAACAATAGGCCTCTTACCCGGCAGGACAATATTAAACCCTGATAAATCAGGGTTTTGTTCAAGTAGTTCTGTAAATATCTTATCTAAAAAGCGCATATAAATTTGATCTAAAATCAGGAAGCGAAATTCCCTTTGGATAAATATACCACTTTTTTGGTCTCAAAGAATTCCTCTTCAAAATAGTCTTTTAACGAATGAACTTCGCAGCGTAAACCTGCCAGTTCCTCACCCAGGTCACCGCCTTTAAGGTAAAGTACACCGTTGTGCTTTTTATTGAACTGCTCTTTTTCAAACTTACCCCGCAGCCAGCGCAGGAATTCTGGCATCTGGGTGACCGCACGGCTTACCACGAAATGGAATTTTTCTTTCAGTTTTTCGGCCCGTTCATGAACTGCTGTTACGTTCTCAAGTTGCAGGGCTTCCGCAATAGCGCGCACTACAGTAATTTTTTTACCGATGCTGTCTATCAGTGTAAACTGAGTCTCAGGGAACAGAATAGCCAGCGGAATGCCGGGAAAGCCTCCACCGGTCCCGATATCGAGCACTTTAGTGCCCGGGGCAAACTCCATAATCTTCGCGATACCCAGCGAATGCAGCACATGTTTCTCATACAGGGATTCCGTGTCTTTACGGGAGATTACATTGATTTTTTCGTTCCATTCGGCGTATAACTCCTCCAGCGCATCAAACTGCTTTTTCTGTGTGTCAGTAAGATCCGGGAAATATTTGATGATAAGGTCTGCTGGCATTTTTTTATATTCTTCGCACAAAAATACTTTTCCTTTTGCGGCCGGCAAAATAATTTACAAAGCCTATCTTTGTATGAACCACAAAATTTCCAATGGACAGACTATCCAACCGGCTTAAACGCCTGGGCTATTCCCAAACATTTGTAATGAGTAATAAGGCACGCGAAATGCGTGCAAACGGCACCGACGTCATAAGCCTCACCCTGGGTGAACCTGATTTTGATGTGCCGGAAAATATAAAACAGGCTGCACACGATGCCATCGACCAGAACTACAGTCATTATTCGCCGGTACCCGGTTTTCTGGAACTTAGGGAGGCAATTGCCGCAAAACTTAAGCGCGACAACAACCTGAACTATAAACCTACCCAGATCTGCGTGTCCAACGGTGCCAAGCAAGCCATCCTTAACGTACTTGCTGCCGTACTGAACGAGGGAGACGAAGTAATCCTGCCCGCACCTTTTTGGGTGAGCTATGATGAAATGGTGAAAATGATGGATGGCACCTCGGTCATCATTAACACCGCCTACGAGAACGATTTCAAGATTACGGCAGAACAGCTTGAAGAAGCGATTACTCCGCGCACTAAGGTCCTGCTGTACAGTTCACCATGTAACCCCTCGGGAAGTTATTATACTTATGATGAGTTACGCTCGCTGGCTGAAGTCATTGCCAAACACCCGCAAATCACCGTGATTTCCGATGAGATTTATGAATACATCAACTACGAAACTATCACCAAATCAATTGCAGCCTTCGACGAGATTTACGATCAGGTAGCGGTGATCAACGGTATGTCCAAAGGTTTTGCCATGACAGGTTGGCGCATAGGTTACTCCGCGTGTCCTGAATGGCTGGCCCGTGCCTGTGAGAAAATACAGGGACAGATGACAAGCGGACCCAATACAGTGGCGCAGCGTGCGGCAATTACTGCCCTGGAAACAAATCCTACAGATTATAAATATATGATTGAGGAATTCCGCAAAAGAAGGGATCTCTTTTATGATTTGATGAAAGAAATACCGGGCTTCAAAGTTCTTCTACCCAAATCAGCTTTCTACCTGTTTCCGGATGTGTCCTATTACATCGGTAAAACACTGAACGGACAAAAAATTGAAAATTCAGACGACCTTGCCATGTATCTTCTGGAGAACGCACATGTGGGCTCTGTCGGCGGCGTATCTTTCGGCAGCCCTGAATGTCTCAGATTTTCCTACGCAGCTTCAGAACACGATCTAAAAGAATCAATGCGCCGGATTAAAAAGTGCCTGGAGGAATCCGTGATCGGTTCAGTAGAAGAAATAAATGCTTCCTAATCACCTTGATAGTTTTTATAAATGAATACCTGTTGTTTTAATAGACAAAACTGCGTACATTTGTATTACGAAATTAACAACAATAAATAATTAAAATTATGTCATTAGTAGGAAAAAAATTTCCAAGCATTACAGTAGATGCGATGTCTGAAATGGGTGATGATCTGAAGATCAATATTTTTGAAGAAGCAACAAAAAACAATGAGAAGATCCTGCTTTTCTGGTACCCTAAAGATTTTACTTTCGTTTGCCCTACAGAATTACACGCATTCCAGGATGCGCTGGGTGAATTTGAAAAAAGGAATACAAGAGTGATCGGTGCTTCCTGCGACACCAATGAAGTTCACTTTGCCTGGCTGAACACAGCAAAAGAAAACGGAGGAATTGAAGGGGTAACCTATCCGATTCTGGCCGATACCCACCGCCAGCTGGCCAACACTTTGGGAATTGTGGACCAGGATTTTGAATATGATGAAGAAGGTAACGAGACTTTCACAGGTTCCAATGTAACCTACAGAGCAACTTACCTTGTAGATGAAACAGGGAAAATTTTCCATGAGTCCGTGAACGATATGCCTCTTGGCAGAAATGTAAAGGAATACATCAGACTTATCGATGCTTACACACACGTACAGAAACATGGTGAAGTTTGCCCAGCCAACTGGGAAGAAGGTAAGGAGGCAATGAACGCCAACCGCGAATCTACTGCAGAATACCTGGCAAAACACCAGAACTAATATTTAAAATTTTTGAAGACATGTATACAGAACTAACTGAAGACATCCTTCAGGAAAAAATTGCAGAACACGACAAAGTAGTCGTGCAGTATGGCGCCACCTGGTGCGGTAACTGCCGGATTATGAAGCCTAAGTTCAAAAAACTGGCTTCTGAAAACGAAGACATTCCGTTTTATTACGTAGATGCGGAGAAATTACCGGAAAGCCGAAAGTTAGCTAAGGTGGACAACCTGCCTACTTTCGCAGTGTTCAAAGGCGGAGAACTTGTTAATCAGGTACAGACTAACCAGCAGGACAGCCTTATTAACCTCTTTAAAGAATTAGCATAATGAAACTACCTGTAATCAGACAGTTCTACCAGAACCAGACTCCGGAAAATCTGGAGGCCACACTGGAGGTCCTGGAATCTTTTTCAGAATTCAGAGGTACTTCCGAGGAGGATCTTAATGTAGTGGGTGAACTTATTACCAACATCTGCGGAGCTCTGGAAGCGCATGCCAATGTTAAAAACGGTATGAGCGAGAAAGATGCACTGAACAGTTTTGCCCAGAAAGTGATGGGCTCCATCGATAAATAAATTATTTCCAGAATAAAAAGAAAGGACTTCAGCGTTTGCTGAGGTCCTTTTTCATTGATCAACTGCAATTTACTTATATAACCTCCAGAAAGCGCATCGTATCAACATTGTCCGCATAGGTGTCCAAACCGGGATTCTGTGCCTCTCCGAACCCTATTGAGTTCAGTCCCAGTTCTGCCTTAGCCACCACGGCCTGAATATCCTGCTCATTAGCGGCCAGGAATTCTTTCACTTCATCCGGATCAGAATAGCGCGACACATTGATCACTGAAAGTGGCGAGAACAGTTTGTCATCTTCCTTCAGCATCACGAAATTGTTGTCCCAGAATTTTTCAAGATTCAGCAGGTAAACCGCCCGGTTGTACTCGTAATTATTAGCGTATTTATTATGGTTAATGACTTCACTGAAACCAATAAAATTTTCAAATAGCCTGTCTACCATAAAACCGTCGGGCATCAGTATGCGTGTCACATTACGGCATCCCAGACCGTAATAGCGGAAAATATCCTCAGCCAGAAGCTGAAGTTCTTCATCAGTCTCATCTCCTTTCAAAACCGCTACGGAGGTCCTGTTTTTACGGATGATACTCAGGTGGTCCCTGAAATAGTATTCGAGATATCTTGCGGTATTGTTGCTGCCCGTGGCAATGACAGCATCAAAATCCTGAAGTGTTTCTACTGTTTCATATTGAAGCTCACCACCCGACTTCTCATTCCACAAACGAAGCAGGAATGGGAGCATCTGTCTGTCCTTGGATGATAATTTGATTACGGGAATATGATTACTAAGCACAACGGCCAGTACATCATGAAAGCCAACCATAGGTATATTTCCTGCCAGAATAAGACCAACCCTTTTGGGCTGTGCAGACCAACGGTAGGCCGAGAGCCATGTCCTTAATTTTGCTTCGGTGAGAAGTGAACTCCACTGTTTCAGTGCGAAACGCTGATTTTCCTGTGTAAACCACGGATTTTCGTTTTCTGATCTTCTCAGTACAGTTTCAAATTCCAGATCTGTTTCGTTAAAGGTAGCCTGATCTTTATTCAGGAAATCTTCAATATATCTTCCGACTGCGCAAAGTCCCGCAATCTGCATCTCTTGATTCATATAAATATTATTGTGGGCAGATCGTTCCAACCCATTCCGGCTGCAAAATTAACCAATTTAAGCCGAACCTTACGGAAGCAGACCTCCCATTTCATAGTAGAAGATTCATCCTGGTGAAATTCGCTCGTAATACTGGTGAAAAATCAGTTTTACACTGCGGTTTTCCCCCTCAGCATGCGCTATTTTTTCGTAACTTTGCACCAAATTTAAAATAAGCAATAGCTATGGCTATCAAAATAACTGATGAATGTATAAATTGTGGCGCCTGTGAACCGGAATGCCCTAATAATGCAATTTATGAAGGAGCGGTAGACTGGAAGGCCTCCGAAGGAACTTCCCTATCCGGCCGCGTAGTGTTAAAGTCCGGTCTCACTGTTGATGCTGATGCACCCCAGGAACCGGTAAGTGATGATGTTTACTTTATTGTAACGGATAAGTGCACCGAATGTATTGGTTTCCATGAGGAGCCGCAGTGTGCTGCCGTTTGCCCGGTAGACTGCTGCATACCGGATGAGGACCATGTAGAGTCTGAAGAAAGTTTACTGGAGAAAAAAGCCTTCTTACACGGAGAATAATAAAAAGCCCGCTCATTTTTGATGGGCTTTTTTTTACAGCCCATTCCAGAATTTAACAAACTCAAAAATACACAACCAAAAATACTAAATGATGAAAAAACATAACTTCAGTGCAGGACCCTGCATCTTACCTCAGGAAGTTTTCACCAAATCAGCAGAAGCCGTTCTGGACTTTAACGGAATGGGCCTTTCACTCCTTGAAATCTCACACCGCAGCAAAGAATTCGTAGCGGTAATGGACGAAGCAAGGGCCATCGTAAAAAGACTGATGAATTTGGGCGACGATTATGAGGTTCTTTATCTGGGTGGCGGTGCCAGCCTGCAGTTTGCTATGGTGCCCTTTAACCTGATGAAGTCTGAAAACGGAAAAGCCGCCTACCTGGATACGGGGACATGGGCAGCCGGAGCAATTAAGGAGGCAAAGAAATTCGGAACTGTAGATGTGATCGGATCATCCAAAGAGTCCAATTATTCGTTTATTCCAAAAGACTATAAGGCAGACAGCAGTTATGATTACTTCCACTGCACATCCAACAATACTATTTACGGAACTCAGATGAAAGAATTTCCAAAAGTGGATACACTGATGGTTTGCGATATGAGTTCTGACATCTTCTCCAGTGTGGTAGATTATTCCCAATTTGACCTGATCTATGCCGGTGCTCAGAAAAATATGGGTCCTGCCGGTGTTACACTTGTAGTTGTTAAGAAAAGTATACTGGGTAAAACTGGTCGCGACATTCCTTCCATCCTCGATTATGAGCAGCATATCTCCAAAGAATCCATGTACAATACTCCACCGGTTTTCCCTGTATATGCTACCCTCCTCACCCTTCAGCATCTGGAGAACAACGGCGGCATAGCCGCGGCGGAGGCCCGAAACAACGCAAAAGCCGAACTGCTGTATAATGAAATTGACAGAAATCCGCTCTTTGAAACCTTCTGCGTTCCTGAAGACCGCTCAGTGATGAATGTTTCATTCAAACTTGTGGACGAATCCAAAAAGGAACAGTTCGATACTGCCTGGAAGGCAGCCGGCATCAGCGGACTGAACGGCCACCGAAGTCTGGGCGGATACCGTGCCAGCATGTACAATGCAATGCCTTTGGAAAGTGTACAGGTGCTTGTTGATGTAATGAAAGCCCTGTAGACCAATAAATTTTAAACTTACCCTCTAATTTCCAAGAATTATGATAGTTTTAGCTAACGACGGAATTTCCAAGGCAGGAGAAAATAAACTGAAGGAAAACGGTATTGAGCTTTTAGATGCCAGAGTGTCACAGGAACATCTTACCGGCTTTATTAAGGAGAATAAGGTGGACGTGCTATTGGTGCGCAGCGCCACAAAAGTAAGACAGAACCTCATTGATGCCTGCCCCACACTGAAGATAATAGGACGCGGCGGCGTAGGCATGGATAATATTGATGTTGAATATGCAATTGAAAAAGGTCTGTACGTAATCAATACACCTAACGCATCTTCACGTTCTGTTGCCGAACTCGTTTTTGCCCACTTCTTCAGCCTTGCAAGATTTCTGCACGAGTCCAACCGGATGATGCCGCTGGAAGGTGATACACAGTTTAATGCACTCAAGAAATCATACGGCAACGCCATCGAGCTTGAAGGGAAGACTCTGGGAGTAATCGGTTTTGGCGGTATCGGTCAGGAAGTGGTGAAGATGGGAATTTCCCTTGGAATGAAGGTGAAGGTACTTACCAGAAAGCCACGTACGGAAAAACTCACCCTGACCTTTTTTGACGGCCAAACTGTAAGTTTTGAGATTACTTCGACAACAGATTATGCTGAATTCCTGAAAGACACCGATTTCATCAGCATCAATACGCCAAAAACAGAGGGCTATGTACTGGATACACCTCAGTTTGAGATGATGAAAGACGGTGTTTATATCGTGAATACTGCCAGAGGTGGTGTTGTAAATGAAGTAACGCTTCTGGATTTCATAGAATCCGGCAAGATTGCAGGAGCAGCCCTGGACGTTTTTGAAAACGAACCTACACCTGAACTGCCGTTACTGATGAATCCAAATCTTTCGCTCACACCTCACCTTGGAGGTAATACACTGGACGCACAGGAAAAGATTGGCACTGAACTGGCGCAGCAGATCATCGCAATTAAGAACTCAATTGCCTAACGATGCCGATATTTAAACCTTTTCGCGGCATACGTCCGCACCAAGACTATCTGGATGTATTTCCAACGCATCCGCTGGACAATTTTACACAGGAAGAAATCAACAGAAAAGCGCAGGAGGACTTTTCCTACGTACAGATGATCAAACCGTATGTGGTGAGTAAATCCAAAGATATAGACCGCAACCTCAGGAAAATAAGGACCAATTTCGAAGAACTCCTGGAGGATAAGAAACTCATACAGGACGCCTCCTCTTATTATTTGTATGAGCAGATCAAACCCGACAAAACCGTCTTCCGCGGTCTGCTCGGCCTGGTCTCCGTAGAGGATTTCTGGGACGGGAAAATCAAGAGGCACGAAAGCACCATTCCGCAAAAGAAAGAAAAACTTGCCCAATACCTGGACAAAGTGGGTCTGCAGGCGGAACCCGTACTCCTGACTTATCCGGCCAATTCGAAAGTTGAACTCCTGATGAATCATGAGGAAAAGAATGTTCCCCTGCTTAATTATTATGACAGCCGAGGCATTCGTCATAAGGTTTGGAAAATAGACAACCGCCTGAAAATGCAGCAGTTTAAGGAAGTGCTGGAGCAGATAGACTCTTTCTACATTGCCGACGGGCATCACCGTATAGGTTCCACCGCTCTGAACGCCAGAAATCATAAGGAGAAAAATAAGAAGCATAAAGGTACAGAGCCCTACAACTATATTTTCAGCTTCATTGTTTCCAACCAGTCCATTAAAATTCATGATTACAACCGGATCGTTAAAGACCGTAACGGACTTTCGTCAGAGGAGATTTTAGCGAAACTGGAACAGTGTTTTGATATTCATGTTAAAGGTGAAGAACCGTACTATCCTTCGCAGAAATTTCATATTTCAATGTATATGGACGGGCTGTTCTACTCCCTGCATGTGAAGCACAGTTTACGCAATCCCGAGATTTCCAAAGACAACCTGGACCACCATCTGCTGGACAAATATATATTAAGAGACATCCTCGGAATAGAAAATACCGACAGCTCAGAGCAGATAAGATATGTGAAAGGAAACTCCTCCGTAGAGGGCATATTAAAAATGAAAGCCGAAGTTGACCTGCATGAAGGTCAGATCGGATTCGGGGTATATCCTGTCAGCTTCAATGAAATGCTTAAAATTTCGGATAACCGGATCAGCATGCCGCCCAAATGCACGTACATTGAGCCCAAACTCATTACAGCGCTGGTCATGTATGACATGAAGTAAATTTCTTATTTTTGAGTCCTGAAAGGAAATAAAAATGAAGAAAACCCTAATAATCATTCCACTCTTTTTGGGTGGAATTTTATTTTCTCAGCGTAAGCCTTCATCCCAGCCCAAAACGGATTTCGCCGGCGAATTCCGCAGGATTTCCGATGAAATTATGCTGAACAGCAATGCGTATGAGAACCTGCGCGAACTTGTGAAAGGAATTGGCCCCCGCTTTGCCGCGACGCCCGCCTACGACAAAGCTGTTGTTTGGGCCGAAAAAAAATTTGCAGAGAACGGCGGTTCCAATATTCGCAGACAGGATGTGATGGTGCCTGTTTGGGAGCGCGGCCGCGAAAGCGTTCAGATAAAAACGGCGGGCGGGAACTGGAAAAGCATACCGGCACTGGCTTTGGGCACCTCTGAAGGGACGGGAGGAAAAGACTTAACCGGTGAAATCATTTTCGCTAAAGACCTGGCAGAATTTTCACAGATGTTTCCAAGCGATGTAAAGGACAAAATTGTTTTCTTTAATTACGCGTTCGACCAAACTATCATTAACCCAAATGAAGCCTATCTTATTGCAGGCAAGTACCGCTGGTCCACACCCTCTCTGGCCAGCCGCAAAGGAGCCAAAGCAGTACTTACCCGTTCGGCAACCTCCGCTTCAGACGATCTGCCCCATACCGGAAGTGTATATTACGACGTACTGGACAAGAACAGGATTCCGGCACTGTCCATTGGTGCACGCAGCGTCGATGAACTGGAACAGTTAGTTAAGAAACAGCCTGTAATGGTTAAGATTAACACCACCTCCGCTACAAAAGGCGAAAAGATTAATCATAACGTGATTGCTGAAATTCCGGGGAATAAGGACAACAGTGTCATCGTGATAGGTGCACATCTGGATTCCTGGGATATTTCCGAAGGAGCACATGACAATGGTGCAGGTGTGGTGCAGGTACTGGAAGTACTTCGCGTCTTTAAAAAACTTGATATCAAGAACAGACATACTTTACGTTTCGTTCTTTTTGCCAATGAAGAAAACGGCGTTCATGGCGGCGAGACATATGCTGCTGCCGTTAAGAAATCAGGCGAAAAACACATCTTTGCGATAGAGAGCGATGCCGGCGGATATTCTCCACGCGGGATTTCACTGGCCATGATTCCGCAGCGGCGCAGGCTGGTCTTTGCCTGGAAAAACTTTTTCCTGCCTTACGGAGTGTACGATTTTACGCAGGAAACTTCCGGACAGGACATAGCGCCACTGAAAAAGCTGGGTATACCTTTGGCAGAACTGGTTCCGGATATGCAGCGCTATTTCGATATTCACCATACCAGTCAGGATACTTTTGATAAAGTAAACCGGCGTGAATTAAACCTCGGAGCCGTGGCTATGGCTCAAATGGTTTATATGATCGACCAGAACTGGTAGATTACACAACTTCATTATCTTTAATCAACAAAAAAAGGCTGTCTCCTTGCGGGACAGCCTGTATGTATTATTCTGTTCTGATTACTTGATCTTCACCAGTTCCACATCGAAAACCAACCATGCATTTGGCGGAATTACACCACCTGCGCCGTTCGGTCCGTAGGCAAGTTCCGAAGGAATAAGCAAAGTGGCGGATTCACCCTCCTTAAGCATCAGGATACCTTCGTCCCAACCTTTTATTACACGTCCTGTTCCTACCGGAAATTCCAGTGGCTGATTTCTTTTGTAAGAGCTGTCGAATTCTGTTCCGTCCACCAGGCGGCCGGCGTAATGAACGGCTACCATATCACCTGCTTTTGGCTCCTTGCCCGCAGCAGTTTTAGTGATCTTATAGTAAAGACCGGAAGCAGTTTTTTGCATACCGGCTGCCATCTCATCAACCAGTCTTTGCTGATTGGCTTTGAACTCAGCTTCTTTTTTTGCCTTTTCCTCCTCCATTTTGCTAAGGTAGACCTTGTTATTTTCCTGAATTTTATCCTTACCAGTTTCAAAAAGTTTTGCTGCATCGTAGTTCTTATAGCTGTCGCCTTTGCTGAAGATGGAAACTTTCTCCAGTACAACGTCTGTTTTAGGCTTATCCTGTGGTCCTTTTTCTACAGCTGCTATTGTATCGATCACTTCAACACCGTTCACTACTTTCCCGAATATGGTATGTTTACCGTCCAGCCAGGGTGTTGGTACCTGAGTAATGAAAAATTGAGATCCGTTGGTATTCGGACCGGAGTTCGCCATTGAAAGAACACCCTTCACATCATGTTTCAGATCGTTCTTCTCATCAGCAAACTTATAGCCGGGGTCGCCCATTCCTGTTCCCTGCGGATCTCCGCCCTGGATCATAAAATCTGAAATTACGCGGTGAAAAATGGTACCGTCGTAGAAAGGTACCCCTTTTCCTTTGGACTTGTTGGGAATGGTACCTTCTGCAAGGCCAACAAAATTAGCAACTGTTACAGGCGATTTTTCATCCTCCAGTTTTACAATCATGTTCCCTTTTGTGGTTTGAAGGTGCGCATAAAGCCCGTCATTCAAACCTTCGTACGTTTGTTTGTCTACATTCATCTTTTTATATATTGGTGTACAGCTAAATAGCGTTAATCCTGCTATTGCTAAAATTGAGTATTTTCTGAACATTACTGGTTTATTATTGTTAATGCGGTGAGCATGGCGAAAATACGGAATTCGCCCCAAATAATAAAACAAAAAGTCAGGCAAGTAAGCCTGACTTTCATCTGTAAATTATATGGATTATACTGTCTGAAGAACGTCTTTTTCAACCTTCTCTCTCCAGCCAAACGGATCTTCGGCCGCATTGGTCTGAATATCAACAAGGGCTTTCTTAAGAGAAAGAGCATAGCTCTCTTGTTCTGAAAGTACAGGAAGTTCAAAATTCTGGCCCTGATAACCGAAGGATTTGAATGCAGTCGTTACGACAGCCGTACCTACTCCCCAGATTTCCTTAAGTGTTCCGTCTTTGTGAGCCGCCAGAACATCCTTCACAGCGATAGGCTCTACCCGAACGTCAATTCCTTTATGCTTAGCCAGAGTAATGAAACTGTCTCTTGTAACCCCATCCAGGATTTTTTCAGATGTTGGAGGTGTATAGATGGTATCACCAATCCTAACAAAAACATTCATGGTGCCACTTTCTTCAAAATACTCATGCGTACTGTCATCGGTCCAGATAATCTGCTCATAACCTTCCTCATTAGCCAGCTGGGTAGGATAGAAAGATGCCGCATAGTTACCGGCCGCCTTGGCAAATCCAACTCCGCCACTTGCAGCACGTGAATAATAATCCGAAATCTTAACCGATACAGGTGCGCTGTAATAGCTTGTAGCCGGTGCAGCCACAATTGCAAACATATATTTATTGGAAACCCTTGCTTTCAAACCTTCTTCGGTCGCGAAGATGAGGGGACGGATATACAGGGATTTACCTTCTCCGGTTGGAATCCAGGCTCTGTCTATGTCCATAAGCGCTTTCAGACCACCCACAAAAACCTCCTCTGGAATCTCAGGCATTGCCAGACGCTTGGCTGACTTGTTAATCCTTTCAAAATTTTTATTTACACGGAAAAGATAAACTTCGTCATTACTGTCTTTATAAGCTTTCATACCCTCAAAACAGGCCTGACCGTAATTGAAAGCCATATTGGAAGGTGAAAATGGAAGCGGTCCGTAAGGCATGAGTCTCGTCTCACCCCAGGCACCGTTTTCATATTCACATATAATCATATGATCCGTGAAGTGGTCTCCGAATGAGTAATTTTCTGGATCAAAGGAAGAAATCCTTGAATTTTCGGTTTTTTGGATTATCATTTCTTAATTTTTTTAAACGTGTTTTACAACTCTAAATAATTTTTTAAATATACATATTTTAGTTTAAATTTGAAAAAAAATAAGTTGAAAAGAGAGGTTAAAGTCACGTCAGACGGAAGTAAAACACTGTTTATTAATGAATTAAATGAAGGGTATCATTCACATCACGGTGCGCTTCAGGAAGCAAAACACGTATTTATTGATAATGGACTAAAATTGGTAAATGATTACGAAATTAATATTTTAGAACTGGGTTTTGGAACAGGACTGAACGTTTTAGTCACTATTGATGAGTTTTTAAAAACTGATAAAAATCATAAAATAAACTTTTATACCCTTGAAAAATATCCCATAACTGAAGCTGAGATTAAAGAGTTGGGCTACAGTGAACTTTTTTCAAACAGTGAGTTGCAGGAAATATTCGTCAAAATTCATGAATCCGACTGGGAAATTCCTGTTGAAATCATTCCCAATTTCACCCTCCGGAAAATACAGTGTGATTTCCACGCTTTGCCAGCGGTTGAATTGCCGAAAATTAACCTGGTGTATTACGACTGTTTTGGCGCACGTGTGCAGCCGGATCTTTGGGAGGAATCTCTTTTTGCATCTGTGGCCGAAAAAATGTCTGAAGGCGGACTATTGACGACCTATTCCAGCAAAGGCTCGGTGCGACGGATCTTAAAGTCCCTGGATTTTGAAGTGGAAAAAAAAGCCGGTCCACCGGGAAAACGGGAGATGCTCATCGCCTGGAAAAACTGATTAAAACAAAAAAATAATGTACTTTTAATCCAAACTTCTATACATGATCAACAAAACCAACGTCCGCATCTATGCCTGTGCAGTTAAAGATCAAAGTGTACTTGTATTACATGAAGAGTACGCAGGCGAACACCTGATGAAGTTCCCCGGCGGCGGACTGGAGTATGGCGAAGGCGTTCTGGACTGCCTTCACCGCGAATTTGAAGAGGAACTGAATGCCAAGATCCGGATCGTAGAACACTTATATACGCAGGAAAATTTTGAAGTTTCGCGGTTCCGCGAGAACGAGCAGCTGCTTACCATTTACTACATCGTAGAGATAATAGATGAAACCGATTTTCTTATTATGGATCCCTGTATTGAAAAAGTGGAATGGCTGCCCATAGACTCCGAGAATATTTTCCCGTTGCCCATAGACAGGATTGCCTTTGAGAAGCTAAGGCAAAAAATGACCACCAATCATTTTCTCACCTTATAATCCTGAGCACCTGGATAGGGTTGTAGATAGCCGTAATTCCAGTTGGAATGCAGCAGTGACTCAATATACAGATCGGTACGGTTGCGGTAGGGATCGTAAGGTTCCTTAATATCAACTTCGGCAATATTGCCCTTAACGTTCCACCAGAATGCGCTCCAGCCCCCGCGAAGTTCCTTAATAATCTCAAAAACCGTTTTTCCGGTGCCACGGTGCATGAGCTTCGCAAAAACACGTCCTTCTGTGGTTGTTAGATCGCGCAGTTGCTTTTCGTACTGGTTTGCGAGATTAGACTGGCGTTCGCGAATATACTTTTTCTGCGAGTTACGGTCCATGTTCGCGATATCATTCTGAATCCCGTTGTACTGCGCAAGTGCAGTAACGAAAAGAGGATAGACGCGGGCCAGTTTCTTATTCAGGAAAAAGTAATAATTACGGTCAAGCTGATTGTTAAATCCGGGCCCCTTTCTCAGGACCAACTCATCCATGATCACTACAGTTTCGCCGTTAATTTCATAAATTTTGGCCTTCTGCTTCTCATCATAGAAGTATTTTTGACCGAATTCATCTACCTTAAGCTGATCCTGCGGATATTCACTTAAAGGTTTTACCATGATTGTATCCTGTGCCTTCACCGATACGGTGACAAAGAGGAGAAAGACCAAAAGGGTCTGATATATTTTCATTATTTTTACTGTCTCAAAAATCCACAAACTAACGCAAATTTTATTCCCTTTCAATGAATTTCAGCAAGAAATCTCTTAAGTTTTTAGAATCTTACCTAAACCAATCATCACCAACGGGTTACGAACATGACGGGCAGAAAATATGGATGGACTACATTCAGCCTTATGTTGATAAAATTGAATTTGACCATTACGGAACCTGCTATGGCATCGTAAATCCTGAAGCTCCCTTCAAAGTTGTGATTGAGGCCCACGCCGATGAAATTTCCTGGTATGTTAATTATATCACTGACGACGGACTTATCTATGTAATCCGCAACGGTGGGTCGGACCAGATGATCGCCCCTTCCAAAGTGGTGCACATTCACGGTGAAAAAGGAATTGTAAAAGGAGTTTTCGGATGGCCGGCTATTCACACTAGAGGTATTACCTCAGATGAGCCGGTTCCAAAACTTGAAAATATATTCATTGACTGTGGTGCTACTTCGAAAAAAGAAGTGGAAGAACTTGGTGTATTCGTAGGCTGCATGATTACCTATCCGGATGAATTCTTTGAACTTAATGACCGCTACTTCGTTTGCCGTGCCCTGGACAACAGGATTGGCGGCTTTATGATTGCGGAAGTCGCGCGCATGCTGAAGGAAAACGGAAACAAGTTGCCCTTCGGTCTTTACATCACCAATTCCGTGCAGGAAGAAGTGGGACTGTACGGCGCACACATGATTGCGGAAACACTGAAGCCCAACATCGCCATTGTAACGGATGTTACGCACGACACCACCACGCCCATGATTGAGAAGAAAAAGGAAGGTGACCAAAAATGTGGTGACGGACCGGTGGTATTCTATGCGCCAAGCGTTCACCACAACATCCGCCAACTGATTGTGGACACCGCCAAACTCAAGGAAATACCATTCCAGCGTGCCGCTTCCAGTCGCGCGACAGGAACCGATACCGACGCCTTTGCCCATTCTAACGGTGGTGTACCGTCGGCTTTGATTTCTTTACCGCTGCGCTATATGCATACCACGGTAGAGATGGTATCTAAAGAAGATGTAGCCAATGTGATACAGCTCATCTACGAAACCCTACTACGCATAGAACCTGAAATGAACCTGAAATATCACGCTAAGTAAAATATAATGAAAAACAAGATGATTGCCCCTTCCCTGCTGTCCGCAGATTTCGGAAATCTGGAAAGGGATATTAATATGCTGAACAATTCCCAGGCAGACTGGCTGCATATCGATGTTATGGACGGCCGCTTTGTACCCAATATCTCCTTTGGTTTCCCGGTGATGAAGACGGTGCAGCAGCATGCAAAAAAGTTTGTGGATGTACACCTGATGATTGTTGAGCCGGAAAAATATGTTGAAGAATTCATTACACACGGCGCCGACCTCGTTTCAGTGCATTACGAAGCATGCGTGCATTTGCACCGTACCATCAGACTTATCCAGGACAGCGGTGCCAAGGCGGGCGTAGTGCTGAATCCCTCCACACCCGTTCTGATGCTGGAAGATATTATCTCTGAAGTGGACCTGGTATTGCTGATGAGTGTGAATCCGGGATTCGGCGGTCAGAAATTCATAGAAAACACCTACAAGAAAATTTCTGAGACCAAAGACCTTATTCTTAACAACAATTCCACAGCTCTTATTCAGGTAGACGGCGGTGTAAACCTGGACAATGCATCCAAACTGTTTGACGCTGGTGCCGATGTGCTTGTGGCCGGTAACGCTGTTTTCAGCAGCGAAAACCCTGAAAAAACGATAGAACTTCTGAAGATTTAGTACATCCTGTCAATGTAATGAATTACACTGTAACTTAAACATTTGAACAAGCGTATAATCTATAAACAGGTCTTATGTTTGCTAAATTCATTGAAAGTTACTCCTTCTTCAAAATCGTTCTTTCACCATTAATTGCCGGAACTGTTTTGGGATTCGCGCTGTACCAATACCTGGACCAAGGCCAGACTGGAGCTGTAGTCTTTGGAATCTGTATCATTTTAGGCTTGATTGGAGGTATCATTTGGGCCATACAGATCAGCGATAAATATGGCGCGCACCATTTTATCTCGCGCACTGAGGCAAGCGAAGATTTAAGCGAGGCCGTAAGAACAGACTCGGAAAAGAGCGAAACTGAAGACACAGACAAGCAATAAAGCAGATTAATGTGCTATATGAATTTCAGCATTTTGCCTGGATTTTATTGTCAAAAAAAAGCCGTACTGTTCATGGAGAACGGTACGGCTTTTTATTTACCAATTACTTACTTAGAATATTTCTCTGCCTGAAAAATGGAACTGAGCTTCAATAAGTGCATTTTCATCAGAATCTGAACCATGTACCGCGTTCTCGCCTACACTTCTTGCAAACATTTTTCTGATGGTACCTTCTGCAGCATCAGCAGGGTTGGTAGCACCAATAAGCGTTCTGAAATCTTCAACCGCATTATCCTTCTCCAAAACCGCAGCAACAATAGGACCTGAACTCATAAATTCCACAAGTTCTCCGTAAAAAGGACGCTCGCTGTGAACTTCGTAAAATTTCTTAGCATCACTAAGTGTAAGCTGAGTAAGCTTCAATGCTTTTATTTTGAATCCGGCTTCAGCAATTTTTCCTAAAATTGCGCCAATGTGCCCGTCTGCAACTGCATCTGGCTTGATCATCGTAAATGTGATTCCTGACATATATCTATATATTTATTTTCGAGTGCAAATTTACGCTTTTAATTAATTCCTGAGAAAAAAAGTTTATTTAAACGTTTTTCCACTTTTGGCACGCGGCTTGCTTACTAAAATCAGATTCTCATGTTTAATTTGAGTTTTCATGGTTATTAGTTTTTACCCAGCTTCGGCTGGGTTTTTTGTGCTAAAAACCCTCCTGCTCCAGCGCGTCTGCCTCCTCCATCAGTTTCAGATAGGTGGAATACCTTGTTTCTTCGATTTCACCAGTTTCCAGGCCTGCTAAAACCGCACATTTTGGTTCGTTGATGTGCAGACAGTTATAAAACTTGCATTCATCCGATTTCCGGAAGATATCCGGAAAATAGTGCTGTACCTCCTCCTTAAGTACATCAATCATAGCAAACTCCCGTACACCGGGCGTATCGATTACGCTTCCGCCAAAATCCCAGAAATGCATCTGCGCGAAAGTGGTCGTATGTTTTCCCTTAAGATGAGTTTCGGAAATCTCCGAGGTCTTAAGGTTCAAGCCGGGCTGGAAGGCATTGACTAAAGTCGATTTTCCTGCCCCCGAATGTCCGAAGAAAACTGAAACCCTGTCTTTAAGCCTCTCCTGCAACAAGTCCAGATTCAGTTTTGTATAGGAGGACACCTGAAGCGTTTCGTAACCGATTGTGTGGTACATCTCTTCAATATTATCAATGATTTCCACTTCGCCTTCGCTTAAGGTATCCATTTTACTCATCAGGATAAGCGGTTCAATATTATAAGCTTCGCAGCAAGCCAGGAAACGGTCCAGAAAACCAAGCGAGGTCTCCGGAAACTTTAGCGTATAAATAAAACAGGCAATATCGATATTTGACGCGATGATATGCGCTTCTTTTGAAAGGTTTACAGATTTACGGATCAGGTAGTTGCGGCGGGTTTCAATTTTTGTAATCCAGGCTACACTGTCCTGTTCCAACTGAAACTCCACATGGTCCCCCACGGCCAAAGGATTCGTTAAACGTGTTTTTATCAGTTTAAACTTACCTCTGATCCGGGCCTCGTACACTTCTTTCGTGTCATGGTCCATCACCTGATACCAGCTGCCGGTAGATTTTATTACAAGTCCTTTCATACCTTACCTTTATTTGCTTTTCATGATGTCATTCTGCACCACCACAGACTGTTCATGAATGGTCTTGAATATGCTTTCAATAAATTCCTGCGACATTCCGGTTTCTTCCGCTTTTCTTTTGGCGTATTCTGTAACGGCCTTCCAGCGGTCCGGCTGAAAAACAGTCAGGTTATTATCACTTTTAAGCAAACCGATTTTCTCTGAAAGTTTCATCCGTTGTGACAGTAAATCAATTACCTGATAATCTACGTCAGAAATAAGGGTGCGGTACCTTTCAAGTTCCTCGTCAAAACCCGTACATTCCTCGTTCCTGACGATGAGTCCCTTCAAGAGGGCTGAAAGGGTTTCCGGTGTAATCTGCTGCCTCGCATCACTCCAGGCTTCGTCCGGATTGCAGTGGGTCTCAATCATCACACCCTGATATCCCAAATTCAGGGCTTCCTGAGCTACTGAGGACAGTCCTGTGCGGTTTCCGCATATGTGGGAAGGATCAATGATCAGCGGAATATTAGGCAATTGGTTTTTAAAATCAAGCGCAATCTGCCAGTTGGGGATATTGCGGTAGTTTGTTTTCCTGTAGGTGGAGAAGCCCCGGTGAATAGCCCCAAGCTGGCGGATTCCGGCACCTGCAAGCCGCTCCAGGGCTCCAATCCATAGAGCCAGGTCGGGATTTACGGGATTTTTAACCAGCACGATCCGGTCTGTACCTTTCAAGGCATCGGCAATTTCCTGCACGGCGAACGGATTTACAGTGGTGCGTGCGCCAATCCAAAGGATATCCACATCTGCATCTAAGGCCGCCTGTACATGATGCATATTGGCCACCTCGGTTGCTGTTTTGTAACCGAATTCTTCCTTTACTTTCCTCAGCCACCCCAATCCGATGGTTCCCACACCTTCAAAACCGTTAGGCTTGGTACGCGGTTTCCAGATTCCGGCACGGAAAACAGAGACAGAAGCACCGGATTCTTTCATGCGGCCGGCTGTTTCCAGCATTTGGGTCTCACTCTCGGCGCTGCAGGGTCCTGCGATGATTAGCGGATGATTGAACTGTGAAATCCAGTCGTTTTTTATATCGGTTAACTGCATGTGTTTGTAAAAGTGGTTATTAACTAAGGTCAAGTTTAAACAGATCATCAAGCTCTTTCAATACGGGGTTGATCTGCACATACTTTTCGAAGAGACTGCGTTTGGTTACGATTTCTTTCTTCAGGTTTACCGCATCCATTTTATATTCCACGCGGAAAGTATAATTGTGAACTTTGTGCCGAAAGTGGTTCAGGAAATCATGGGATACTTTATCAAATTCAGATTTGGCAGTATCCGAAGGATAAAATATGCGGATAAGGTCTTCGTCCTCCTTATGGACTTTAAAGCCGCTGATTGCATTGTAAATTACGATATCTTTCCGCTGAATCTGATTCAGGAAGGTATTCCACTCGGTCTGCAAATCGGTTTCTGTAAAATGGCTGTTGGGCAGTTCTTCTTTATCTGCCTGGATCACCGTACTTTTCTCCTCGTCTTCCTCAACGGTCAGTTTGCGCGTGATGCTGAACCGGGAAGGCGTGGCCGGTTTGGACTTCACTACAGGAGTTACCGCCTTCTGAACTACTATTGTTTCGGGTTCAGGCAGTATCTCTTTTGGTTTTTCCGCTGCGGGAGGAGGAAGCTGTTCAACCCCTGGGGCTAAAATCAGGAATTTTTTTTTTTGACGGAATTATTTGCCGCGGTCAGGCTGGCAAGCTGCATCAAAGCAATCTCCACCATCAGTCTTGGATTCTTGGAATTCTTATAGTTGATATCTGCATGGTTACAGATTTCAATGCCGTCAATAAGCTGCTGAGGCGTCCATTTCTGGCTCTGGACTCCGAAACGTTCCTTTGTTTTCTCGCCTACTTCAATAAGTGAAAGCGTAACAGGGTTCTGTGCCATCATGAGATCGCGGAAGTGACTGCCCAGGCCGGCGATGAAAAGATGCGGGTCAAATCCCTTCTTTACAATTTCGTTAAAGGCGGTCAGGATCTCAGGAATCTTATTTTCGTGCGCAAGGTCGGCAACAGTAAGATATTGGTCATAGTCCAGGATATTCAGGACTTCAGCCGCTTTCTGAAGTGTAATATTTTTCTGGGTAAATGTAGAGAGCCTGTCAAAAATGGATAAGGCATCACGCAGGGCACCATCAGCTTTTTGAGCTACGAGGTAAAGTGCGTCGTCATCATACTGAATGTTTTCAGCTTGAGCAATCTTGCGGAGGTGCTGCTGGATATCCTCAATGGTTATCCTTTTGAAATCATAAATCTGACATCTGGAAAGGATCGTCGGAATGATTTTATGCTTCTCTGTGGTGGCCAGGATAAAGATGGCGTGTGCAGGCGGTTCCTCCAGGGTCTTCAGAAAGGCGTTGAAAGCAGCCGACGAAAGCATATGCACCTCGTCAATGATATACACCTTGTAGGTGCCCACCTGGGGTGCGAAACGAACCTGGTCGATCAGCTCCCGAATGTCATCCACCGAGTTGTTGGAGGCGGCATCGAGCTCATGGATATTGTAAGTGAAGCCATCTTCGGAAGTGGCACCATCCCTTTCGTTGATTTTTCGGGCCAGGATCCTGGCACAGGTGGTTTTGCCCACCCCACGAGGACCGCAGAAAAGAAGTGCCTGCGCAAGCTGGTTTTCTTCTATCGCGTGCTCCAGCGTGTCCGTAATATGTGCCTGCCCCACAACAGTATCAAACTCCTGCGGACGGTATTTTCGGGCTGAAACAACGAAGTTTTCCATGGGGTCAAAAATAAGTGAAATAATATGAAATACAAAACCTGTTTTTAAAAAAGCATCAGTCGTGCTCTTTCCCGGCTAAGGCGATTCTGTTGTGAAAACAAACAAAAAAAGCGGCCTTTGAAAGCCGCCTGAAGTAATTGTAATCCGGAAAATCAGTTGGTGTGCAGGTAAGAATAAATATCATCCTTCAGATACAGTCTCTTTTTGCGAAGTTCAGTCAGGTGTTCATCAGTGGTGTGATTCACCTCACCGTCTTCGTAATGCTGAATGAGGGCATTCACCTCCTCATAGTTGACGTACATTTTACGGAATGCATCGTCTTTGGTTTTCAGCTCTGCGATTTTCTGCACATACTCAGGAAACTCGTTAATAAGAATGTGGTTTTCCATGGTGTAAACTTTTTGTGGATTATTACAGACTAAAGTTAAGCACTTTTTCGGCGTCAGTCAATATGAAACATATCATCAGAAAAAAAAATAGCTGGATTTTGGGAGGGCTCCATAAGGTCTCTGCTTCACGTGCCGGATAATTGGTAAACCGCCCTTCAACATAAAAATGGCGGAATTTAATGGAGTGCACATAATGCAACTTTAATGAATTATTCCTTTGAAAAACTTAAGCATTTCCTTACTTTTGGGAAAATACAGATTTACGCAAAATGGGACACCTACCAAAGTTGATAGAGGATTTAGCATTGATATTGATAGTGGCGGCTTTTGTCGTAATTATTTTCAGGAAAATCAAGCAGCCTCTTGTACTGGGATATATTATCGCGGGTTTCCTGGTGAGCCCAAACCTGAACATTTTCCCGTCGGTGGTGGACAGTGCCAATATCAAAACCCTGGCAGAGATCGGGGTGATATTCCTCCTGTTCAGTCTCGGACTGGAATTCAGTTTCAAGAAACTGATGAACGTGGGAGGATCAGCCTCAGTGACGGCTTTTGTGGAGATTATTTTCATTACCATAGCAGGTTACTATACCGGGCGCTGGCTGGGCTGGAGCGTGATGGACAGTATGTTTCTGGGTGGTATGCTGGCGAGCTCGTCTACCACCATCATCATCAGGGCGTTTGATGAACTTGGTGTGAAGACCAAGAATTTTGCAAAGACAGTTTTTGGTGTTCTCGTCGTAGAAGATATTGTGGTGATTTTGTTGATGGTACTTCTCTCCACCATTGCGGTCACTAAGGAATTTGAAGGCACACAGATCCTCTTTACCGTAGTTAAGTTGCTGTTCTTTCTTATTTTATGGTTCCTGCTGGGCATCTTCCTGGTCCCTACCCTGCTCAAGAAAATAAAACCTTTGGTTGATGACGAAATTCTGCTCATCCTGTCCATCGGTCTTTGTCTGGGCATGGTACTGATCGCTGTGAATGTTGGTTTCTCGGCAGAACTTGGCGCTTTTGTTATGGGATCCATCATCGCTGAAACAACCGTGGCCGAAAAAGTGGAGCATACACTGAAATCTGTAAAAGATCTTTTTGCAGCCGTGTTTTTTGTCTCCGTAGGTATGATGATCGATTATGAAGCCATGATTACCTATGCCTGGCCCATCTTCATCGTAACCATCCTGACCATTGTGGGCAAACTTTTCAGTTCGGCCTTGGGAGCGTTGATCTCCGGACAGCCACTGAAACAGTCTATTCAGGTGGGGATGAGTATGGCGCAGATCGGTGAGTTTGCCTTCATCGTAGCCACCCTCGGACTTTCGCTGGGTGTGATCTCGGATTTCCTCTTCCCGGTCGCGGTGGGCGTTTCGGCCATCACTACATTCACCACACCTTATCTTATCAAACTTTCCGAACCGTTTTATAACTGGCTGGTACGCGTCGTACCGCCCAAATATATTGAGAAGATCAACCGCTATTCCTCCAATACCCAGAACATCCAGGCCGAAAACAGCTGGAAGACCATACTTACAAGCTATGCGCGGATTATCGTAATTAACGGAATCATCATCATGGCCATTTATCTGCTTTTTGCAAACTTTATCATTCCCGCCATCAACGATAACCTGGAAAGCAACAGTCTGAAGAACATCATTGGCAATGCCTTACCGGTGCTCTTTATACTGCCTTTCCTTTGGGCGCTTATGGTAAAAAGGCCAAATTCCGTGGCCTACCGCGAACTGTGGACCAAGACCAAATACAGCCGGGGGCCGCTGCTGATCATAGAAATTATCCGGTTTTCAATCGGCATCGGAATCTTAGGTTTTTTTCTGGACCGGTTCGCCTCAACAACGGTCTCTTTCTTCATCACCATTCCGGTAGCAATTGTGCTCATGGTTATCTTCTCGAACAGGCTTAATAAATTTTACAGCCGTATAGAAAGCAGGTTTATCACCAACCTGAACGACCGCTCCGAAATGGGCGATCCTGAAGCTGTAACCACCCTTGCCGGCACTTCCAATATCAAAGAAAGCCTGGCAGCCTGGGATGTACATATCATTGAACTGGAAGTAAAACCGCTGGCGGATTATATTGGCCGCAGTCTGGTAGACCTTCAGTGGCGCGAGAAATACGGCATTAACATCGGATATATACGCCGCGGCGGCAAACTTATCCATACGCCGGACCGCTATCAGGTGCTTATGCCCTACGACAAGGTAGGCATCATAGCTACCGATGACCAGTTCCAGATCTTTAAGGAAGTTTTCGACAGTCAGGAAGTCATCGAAGAAGAAAATATTGACCATATTAAACTCGGCAAGATCCTCATCAATCATCATTCACCTAAGAAAGGCCTTACCATTCAGGAATCCGGTATACGTGACAAGACCGACGGACTTGTGATTGCCATCCGACGCGGCGATGAACGGATCCTGAATCCTGAATCCTCTGAAATCCTGCAGCTGGACGACATTGTTTGGGTGGTGGGCAACAGGAAGAAGATTGAAAAACTGAATGTGGAAATCTAAGTGATGACGAAAGAAGAACTTCTGAATAAGGCAGTCAGCATTGCCACCAAAGCCCACCGTAACCAGACCGATAAATTTGGCGCACCCTATGTGGGGCATATTATGCGGGTGATGAATTACGGCAAGACCTATGATGAAAAAATGGTAGGAGTCCTGCACGATACCATAGAAGACTGTCCCGAAATTACGCTGGACTACCTGTTGCAGGAAGGCTTCCCCAACCACATCGTTTTCGCTGTTGAATGTCTAACGAAAAATCCACCAGATCAGGATTACACGGAATTCATTAAACAAATTGAAAAGTCACCGCTGGCCGTGGCTGTTAAACTCAACGATCTGCGTGATAATATGGACATCCGGCGGTTTACAAAGCCGATGACCGAAAAAGACATGAAAAGGCTCAACAAATACCTGAAAGCTTACCTTTACCTGAAGGAAAAATATTGAATCTAAAAAAGCCGCTTATAACCCAATCCGGTAACTGAATCCCAGCTGAAACCACCGTCCCGGCATAGGTACACCAAAGGTTTCCGTATACTTCGTGGAAGTGAGGTTGTTAATGGTCAGGAAAAGATGCAGATGTTTATAAAGGTAATTCAGTTTTAGGTCTATCAGTTGGTAGCTTCCCGTAGAAACCCGCTCATTATAGCGGTATACCCATTGTGCTGTCATTCCTTTTATCAGCCTGTTTTCCATTTTGGCTACTACCTGATGCTTCAGGTTTTCCATCACATAGCGGGACCACAGATTTGCGGGCTGTTCTGCCCTGTTGTCCAGAAAAGTGTATCCCAACGACCAGGACTGCACAAATGAATCAAGTTGCTGCCGGGCTTCCAGCTCTATACCCTGCGTATAAAGTCTTCCCATGTTTTCGGCACGCCAGAGATCGTTTTCGCCGGCCTTAATCCAGTCAATTGAATTGTCCGAATCCCGCAGAAATCCGCTGACTTTCAATTCCAGACCTTTACGGTGATAGCGGTACCCCATTTCCGCCGAAACAGCATGTTCAGGCTGCAGTGATGGATTGCCCGATTCTGTTTTACTCAGGTAATAAAGGTCTGTAAAGGTAGGAATGCGGCTAACTTTGGCCACGTTTCCGTATATTTTATGGGTGGGGCTAAGGTCAAATCCTACATCGATTCCCGGATAATAAAAATTTCCTTCGCGGTCATAAGCCGACCATGAAATGCCGGGTGACACATCCAGCCTGTCATCAAAAAAAGAAAAATGATGCTCCAGAAAAAGTTGGGTTATAAAACGTTCCCGGTGGCCCAGGTTGTTGCTGGCCAGAAATTCCTTACGGATTTCAGCGCCTATCCCTGTTGTTCCTAATACCGAAAATAAAGTAGTGTTAATCTCGCCGCCAATATTATTGCCGATGTGAATATTGCGGTACAGTTCAGGTTTTCCGCGTACATATTCGTAAATATCCTGGCCGCGGCGCCAGTAAATATTGGAGTTAAAGGTCCAGCGGTCCCATTTCCTGTCGGCACTGAAGCTTACTACAGAAGCCTGGGTTTCTTCGTACTGGTCTTTGGCTGCAGCCGTTGCGTAAAAACCGTTGGCGCCAAATTTCTTCTCCTGGATGCCGGCCTGGAAGCGCATATTTACATTTGCCGCGCGAAATTGATTCTGATAAAAAATATTGTTGATGGTATAATCTGTATTGTACCTGTAGCCTTCAGAACCTGAGGAATTCAGCTGCACGAAATGAGCCACCTGGTCTGTCTGAAGATGGGCGCCCAGGCCCAGCGAATAAGCAGCAAAATCGCCGCCGCTGGCAGAGACGGTAGCCGCATCTTTTGCCGCAGGTTTGGTAACGATATTGATCACTCCTGCATAAGCATTCTGCCCGAACCTTCTGGCCGCGGGACCTTTTATAACTTCTATCCTTTCTACAGAGGCCAGGTCAAATGGAACACTCATTGAGTTGTGACCCGTTTGTGAATCATTCATCCGGACACCGTTCACCAGGATCAAAACCTGTTCGAAGCTGCTTCCACGCAGGGAAATATCGGCCTGTACTCCGTTCCCACCCCTTCTTCTGATATCAAAACCTGTGATCTGCGCAAGGACTTCTTCCACGCTGTTGGCCGGGGAACTGCGTATCTCTTCTCTCGTGATCACGGTGATGTTCTCGCTCACTTTGTGAACCGGGAGATTCAGAAATTTACCGTGAATGAACACTTCACTGATTTCAGATTCGGCTGTCTGGGCACTAAACTGACCACACAACCCCATACACAGCAATCCAAGAATTTTTAACTTCATCTTACCATCTCATTATTATCAGGAAGCACTTTATCCGGCTCTTTACGACAATTAAAACCGCCTGAATTTGAAGCGGCAAAGATAATAAAGCTGACTGATTTTGCAGAATGAAACGTTGTGGGCGGAGTAAGATAAAAATGAATCATCATTAACCCTAACGTATTACTGAAAGGTAGTAAGAATTGCAATGCAGCAGCCTAAAGTCAGGAAGGTTTACACTTAAATTTTGTGTAATTTTGTAGTCCTCAAATTCATACATGGATACAGCCGAAAATATAGATATTAAGAAAGAGATTTTTGTTAAGAATGCACATCTCAATAATCTGAAACATATTGATGTACGCATTCCGAAAAACAAACTTGTAGTCATTACCGGTGTTTCGGGCAGCGGGAAATCTTCCCTGGCTTTTGACACCATCTATGCCGAAGGCCAGCGCCGTTATGTAGAAAGCCTGAGCTCCTACGCCCGACAGTTCCTCGGCAAACTGGAGAAACCCAAGATAGACAGCATTAAAGGGCTGGCACCTTCCATTGCCATTCAACAGAAGGTCATCTCCTCCAATCCGCGTTCAACAGTAGGGACATCAACCGAAATCTATGACTATATCAAACTGCTCTTTGCCAGGATAGGACATACTTTCTCGCCGGTTTCGGGCCGGGAAGTGCGCAAAGACAGTGTAACGGACGTCATTAACTTTATTAAAGAGGCCCACGGTACCGCCTTCCTGCTTCGGGCACCACTGCAGTTCAGCCCGGACACATTTACGCAAACCCTGAACTCCCTGAAAGTAACGGGTTTTACAAGGCTTGAAGTAAACGGCAATGTTGCAGGTATTGAGGATCTGGAGAGTTTCGGCTTTACGCCCGAGAAAGACATGGAAATCCATCTGGTGATCGACCGGTTTGTGTATGAGGAAGACGAACATTTCCTGCAGAGACTTGCCGACTCCATACAGATGGCCTTTTACGAAGGACACGGCTACTGCTCACTTAAAAATATTGATTCCGGCGAGGTATACGACTTCTCCAATAAGTTTGAGCTGGACGGAATGGAGTTTATGGAACCCAATGTCCATTTCTTCAGTTTCAACAATCCCTACGGTGCCTGTCCGCAGTGTGAGGGCTACGGCAAAGTAATCGGCATTGATGAAGACCTTGTGATCCCCAACAAGAACCTGTCGGTTTTTGAAGACGCTGTAGCAGCCTGGAAAGGTGAAAGCATGGGCGAATGGAAGAAATCCTTCATAAAATGGGTGGGCGGCGAGTTTCCTATTCATAAACCTTATCATCAGCTGACTAAAGAACAGCGCAATTTGCTCTGGAAAGGCGACGGCTCGGCCAATTTCCCTTCCATCAACGCCTTCTTTGCAATGGTGGAAGGCAACCTTTACAAAATACAGTACCGCGTGATGCTCTCCAGGTACCGCGGAAAAACACTTTGCCCCACCTGTGAAGGCCTCAGGCTTCGTGAGGAAACCCAGTGGGTTAAGGTTGACGGTCACAATATACAGGAAATGATTGAACTGCCGCTGAACGAACTGCTTCCTCTGGTAAAATCACTCGATTTAAGTCCGCACGATGCGGAAATCGCAAAAAGGCTGCTGTACGAAATTACCACCCGTCTGGAGTTCCTGGATAAAGTAGGATTGGGCTATCTTACACTGAACCGGACCTCCAACACCCTCTCGGGTGGTGAGAGCCAGCGTATTAACCTGGCCACCAGTCTGGGCAGTTCACTGGTGGGATCCATCTATATCCTGGATGAGCCCTCCATCGGTTTGCACAGTAAGGACACTGAAAATCTGATTGGCGTGCTTAAAAATCTGAGGGACCTTGGAAATACCGTGATCGTAGTGGAGCATGACGAAGATGTGATGCGGGCTGCAGACTATATCATTGATATCGGTCCCGAGGCAGGTTATCTGGGCGGTGAGTTGGTTTTTGCGGGTCATTATGACGAACTGCAGACATCGGATTCGCTTACCGCGCAATACCTTACCGGCAAGCTGGAGATTAAAACACCCGCTAAACGCCGTAAGGCCAAAGAATTCATTGAGATAAAAGGCGCACGGGAAAACAACCTGAAAAATATTGATGTGAGTGTCCCGCTGGAGAGTCTGGTGGTCGTTTCGGGCGTTTCAGGATCAGGAAAATCGACTCTGATGAAGGAAATCCTGACCAATGAGATCCAGATCCAGTTGGGCATGGGCGGAAAGAAGGGCGACTACGACAGCGTGGAGTTTCCCAAAAAGCTGGTAAAGAACATTGAACTTATTGACCAAAATCCCATCGGTAAATCGTCCCGCTCCAATCCGGTGACCTATCTGAAAGCTTATGACGACATCCGTGAACTTTTCACGAAGCAGAAGCTTTCCAAAATGATGGGTTATAAGGCAAAGCATTTTTCGTTTAATGTGGACGGCGGCCGCTGCGAGGAGTGTAAAGGTGAAGGGGTCATTAATGTATCCATGCAGTTTATGGCCGATATTGAGTTGGTTTGTGAAAGCTGTAATGGTACCCGTTTCCGCAGTGAGATCCTTGAAGTGAAGTTTGACGACAAGAACATCTCAGATATCCTGCATATGACTGTGGATGAGGCCCTGGAATTCTTTAGCGAAAACAAGGAAACAAAGATCGTCACCAAGATACAGCCGCTTCAGGACGTAGGTTTGGGCTATCTTCAGTTGGGACAGAGCTCCTCTACCCTCTCCGGTGGTGAGGCGCAGCGTATTAAACTGGCTTCGTTCCTGGTGAAAGGCTTTACGACCGACAAGACCCTCTTTATTTTCGATGAACCCTCCACAGGACTGCATTTCCATGACATCAATAAACTTTTGGTTTCGCTGCAGGCGTTAATTGAATTGGGACATTCGGTGATTGTCATTGAGCACCAACCGGATATCATTAAATCGGCAGATTATATCATTGACATCGGTCCGGATGCGGGCAAGCATGGAGGTGAAGTTGTTTTTTCCGGCACCCCGGAAGACCTTGTAAAAGATAAGAAGTCGCATACCGCAAGGTTTCTGAAGGAAAAACTGTAAAATGATCAACGATATAACCAAAACAATTAAGGATTTTTTACAGTTTTTAAAAAGTCCCAGGGACCGCTTTTCTGACAGGATATCTGCACACGATAGATACAGGATCTTCACGGTGCTGTTTTTTGCTGCGATTCTAATTAACGTATCAGTAATAATACCGGTGGTCAGTCTGGTTGATTATTATCTGATTGACATCGAACATAAGGGAAAGCTGCGGCCACAAACAATTTGGTGGCTGCTTTTTCTCGCAACGATTGCTGCACCTCTTTGGGAAGAATTTGTCTTCAGGTTTCCGCTGAAACCGGAAAGGAACTATTTGGTGCGGCTGGCCGATAAAATTGTGGGCCGACCTTTGTTTTCTTCTTTCTGGCAAAGGAATTTTAAGATCATTTTCTATCTGGTTGCTGTTTTGTTCGGCTTGATCCATTCATTAAATTTTGAAAATGAATGGAACTGGCTGTTTATATTGCTGCTGCCTCTACTTATACTTTCGCAGTCGGTCACAGGCCTCTTTCTGGGATATATCCGTCTTCGGCTTGGATTTTTGTGGGCCATCCTTTTTCACACATTTTTCAATTTTGTTCTGATCACTGTACCTTATCTTGCATACCAGAACACTGAACTCATCAATATCAAGACCGCCAACTATGAATTGCGGGTAGAGGGACTTTTTTGTTTGGAAAATAACGCCTGGATAATAACTCATAAAAGACTGGAAGATAAAATTTATATGATTGAAGCTACCAACAGAGATTTGCAGGATATTGTGGATCTGACTATTGGAAAAGGATATAAAGTTTCAGAAGATGAACTTGTGCATTTTTATTTCAAATCTGAAAAAGGTCTGACAGAACAGGAACTGATTAAGCTGCTTAAGGAGGAATTTGAAATTTCAGAAAAATAATGCCTGTTCGAAATCCATAGTTATCTACAAAAAATTGTTAGTAACATGTGAATTTTAACATTTGGTTCATCTTCCGTATTGATTTAAATCTTACATTTACAGGAAATTAAAGACAATGAGGTCAAACAGCACATACTGGGTTGAAACTATTAAAACTTAATATATTTGAGAGAAGCACCGTCGGCTTCTCTTTTTTTTTGTCTAATTAAAAAATGAGATGTCTTTATCTGCTGAATCCGTTCCTAAAGAGCGGATTCTTCTATTTGGTTAGAAGGTTGCACAATGTTTAGTCACAAAATTTAACCGGGAATGGCGCCTGCTTTTTCAAAACTTTTGTAAATTTGCGCACCTCAGGGCCTCATAGTTCAACGGATAGAATAGAAGTTTCCTAAACTTTAGATCCAGGTTCGATTCCTGGTGAGGCTACTAAAAGCAGAAGCCGTTTCAGCAATTGAAACGGCTTCTTTGTTTGAAAGATATGTAAGCTTCTTATTTATCCACCACAATCCTGGCGTCGCGGTTGGCCAGTTCCCAGGCCGTCGCATACACGAGCTGCGTTCGTTTGCGCAGCAGCCTGTAATCAATCTTTTCGGGATCGTCCGTGGGTTGGTGATAATCGGCATGAATACCGTCAAAGAAAAAGGCTACCGGAATGCCGTTTTTGGCAAAATTATAGTGATCCGACCTGTAATAAAGGCGCTGCGGATCGTTAGGATCGTCATATTTATAGTTGAGTTCAAGTTTCTGCGTAGCATTGTTGGCAGCCTCGTTAATCACCTTCAGTTCGCTCGACAGCATTTCTGAACCGATCACATACACATAATCCTTACCTTCATTTTCGGCATCGCTGCGGCCAATCATATCAATGTTGAGGTTCACTACCGTATTCGCAAGAGGATACACCGGATTATCGGCATAGTATTTTGAGCCCAGCAAACCATGTTCCTCGCCTGTAACATGCAGGAAAAGGACAGAACGTTTAGGCGATTTACCCATTTTCTGCGCTTTTTTAAATGCTTCCGCAATTTCCATCAAAGCCACCGTACCGGTGCCGTCGTCATCGGCTCCGTTGTAAATCTGCCCGTTCTTCATGCCTACATGGTCATAGTGCGCAGAGATTACGATGATCTCCTCAGGCTTTTCACTGCCTTTTATAAATGCCAGGATGTTTTCGGAATCATTCAGTTTGCTGCGCCGGCTGTTCAGTGCCTCCTTAGGAACTTTCTGATAATAATCTGTCAGCACCTCCGGATGCGCGACACCCATTTTGCGGTATTCTGCAATCATATACCGTCCGGCTTTCTTTTGACCTTCGGAGCCTGTTTCCCGCCCCTCCATTTCGTTGGACGCAATAATATAAAGATGTCTTTTAAGATCCGCCTCAGTAATCGTTTCCGAACTGGTCCTGAAGGCGCGTCCTTCATAGGTAAGGTTCGCCGTTGCGCAGGAGGAAAGCACAAAAGCTGTTAGAATTGCCGTGAAAGCCTTGTTCATTGTCTTTAATTTTTTTTAAAGATAAAAAATTCCCGCAAAACAGATAAGATGCGCTGCATAACTTATTTACTGAATTTCAGATGATTAAGGTAACTATTAATCATTCCGGTGAAGAATTTTGACTACTTTTATAAGTAATATGATAAAAATTTACCGTGGCAATTCATTTTAAGGACCGGCATTCGGGCGATGATCTTAATATTTTTTGCGAACTCGCAAAAAAAGCCGAAGAATACGGAGCCATTAACCTGGCACAGGGTTCACCCGATTATGCTCCGGACAGCAGGCTGACTGCTTTTCTGCAGGAGGCCATACACCATGACATGAACACCTATGCTTCGGTCTGTGTACTGCCCGTCATGCAGGAAAATCTGATCCGGTTCAACCTGAACAGGCCAAAACCTTTAGAGGTGAAGGCAGATGAAATTACGCTGGTTCCCGGAGCCACCTATGGCATGTATGTGGCCTTCGCCAGCTTCCTGGAACCCGGTGATGAGGTCATTATCCTGGAACCCTGCTATAATACTTACGTTCCCGCGGTGGAAATCCGGCGCTCCCAACCTGTTTTTGTACAGATGCCGGGTCCAGAAATTCCGTGGGAAACTATTAAAGAGGCGATAACGCCCCGGACAAAAGCAATCATCGTCAATTCACCAAATAATCCCACTGGTAAGGTTTGGGACCGGACAGACTGGGAATGCCTTTGGGAACTCATTAAGGATACGGATATCATCGTTATTTCTGATGAAGTATATGACCTGCTCTGCTATGACCGTCACGAATTCCGGAGTGCCTGGCACCATCCTGAAATTTCGAAGCGGTGCTTCTGCATCTATTCCTTTGAGAAAATGTTTCATATTTCCGGCTGGAAAGCCAGTTATATCATCGCGCCGCCTGAGTACACCAGGGCCTTCAGAAAGATTCACCAATACCTTACGTTCACTGTGAATGCCCACGCGCAGTTTGCGCTGGGGAATTTCCTCCAAGTTTTTGATGTTGATTGTAACAAATCATTTTTCCAGGCCAAACGCGATCTCTTTTGTGAACTGCTTGAAGGTTTACCTTTGGAAATCAGTCATAAAGCCGGGGGAGGTTATTTCCAGACCGTAAGTTTTTGTCGGCAGACATTTCCCTATAGCGACCGCGAGTTTGCCGAATTGCTGATCCGCGAGGCCAAGGTAGCGTGTGTTCCCTATTCAGCTTTTTATCATGACGGCAGGGACACAGGACAGTTACGGTTTTGTTTTGCCAAGAAGGATGAGACACTGATTCAGGCCGCAGAGCAGCTAAAAGAATTTTTCGCTAAGAATCTGAGCGCCGCAAAGGTTGGAAAACAAAAAATATTTAACAGAGGGTGACACGGCCGATGGAGCAAGTTTGCCTACCTGTTTCCAGCAGATCCGAAAGGATTGATTTTTAATAATTTTGGGTTTCTATTTTAGTCAAGCAAAGATATCGCGCGGTAGCGGGGTGCTGTGACTATACAATTATGCTAACGTATACTGTCTCCGATTTATCCTACTTATATTTATTAATATGTTCCTTAATTCTCAGTGTATCTACTCTTATAGGTACTTCCTCATATTTCCAGCCGTTTTTAGGAGGTTCTATTGAATCATATATGGGATACATTTCCAAAACAAGACAACTTCTTGGATTCAAGGAATCATATATAAGTAAATATGTTTCGTTATTTTTAACATCTACATTAACTGTCGAACTATATTTCTTTTTGTTAACATCATACTCGTAGTCCACACCAATTCCATTATCATTCTTATAATGCCAATCCGTGGTTATCCTTGCTACTGTAAATTTATAATTATTCAAAAGCTTTGCTTTATTTTTATTAGCATTAAAATACCCATATAAAATTACTGCTATAACTATCAAAATTATAATTAATGGATATTTACTATTCATTATTAATTAATTTTTGTCTCTAACATTAGATCTTTTGCAGTGCTCATCTTCGCAAAGTCTTACCTCATCGAATCTTCGATTTCCTGACTTTGAGCCGTTGCCAATATCTTCTTACTATTTATGCCTCCTTATTTTTAAATTTCAAACACAGTTGATCTTTCACTAGGTGAATTATACAAGAATAATTTTTGATTTCATATGTTAACCACACAAAGGATTAACTTCGTCATATCTTCGATTTAGTGTGTAGCGGGGTTATGATTTGATCAAAGATAAATCTTTAAAGAATGTTCAGGAGAAGAAATTTGCTCACAGTCGGAAGACTTTGCGCAACGGGGCACCTCGTTGTGAAGAGCAAATTTTCCACTAGCAGCTATACCAATGGCACAATTCGTTCATTCTTTACCCTTTCCTGAGAAATTCTTCCCCTGCTATTATAGGATGAATAATATAGTAGACTTATTGTAAACAATACAACAGCGATAAAATAAATATAATATTTGGTGTGATAATCGCTAAATGTATTAAAATCACTAAAATTCTCAAAATATGTGTAAACAGCCATTATAGGTCCCACTATACAATAGATAACCACATACCCTCGTAAGGATATACTGCTAAAGCTTTTATCTGTAAATTGATTTATAATGTTGTAGGAATTAAAAATAAATATACTGCACAGTAGCGTGAAAACTAACCATGTAGCAACTTTCGCCGACACATTGCTTTCATTGTCCACTTTATAAAAATATAGGTAGACATGAAAAAACAGAAATCTAGAAAATTTAATAATATTCATCTCTTGAAAGGAATTCATTACCAGTATAATGGTCAAAGAGTGCGACACTACCGAAATAAGTTAGAGTTATTACTGTTCTGTCGTCTGAGAGCCCACTATCTTAGTGCGGCAGCAAAAGTAACAAGCCATATGTAGTCTTCCATATATGCACAGTGATGAGCTGATTTCTAAAACCTATGATTTAGGTATGCTTTTCCCGTATTTTTCATTTTCAAAGATTCTTTCCCTGCTGACAGAACCCGACCAAATTGTCAGAGCGGCAGTGATAAGTACCAGGAGGATAAAATAAATATAATATTTTCTATGGTAGTGTGTCGATTTATCTAAGTCTGTAAATCCTTCCTTGTAAAGATAGATACTGATGAAGCTTGCAATAATAACAAACAACATTCTGTAATACTTGTCCTCCATATTTGTGTATGCTGCTTCTCTAAACTGAAAAATAAGATCATATGTACTAACAACCAGGAAGCCACCGATTAAGGTAAATATTAACATAGTAGTGAACTTAGCTAATGGCTTATTATGATCATCAACTTTCATATAATAAATGTAAATATGATATATAAGCAGCCTAAAAAAATTAATAAAATTCATCTTTTGAAAAGAATTGGTTAACATAAAAATGTTCATAAAGGGCGACACTACCGAAATAAGTTAGAGAGATAACCGCGCCACCAGGACCCATAAAGCCTATAATTCCCATCGCGGTATCAAGACCAGCACGTGACGCGGAAATTTCTCCGTTACGCCAATCAAGACCAGTATTGAAAATACCCAGAGCACCTACAACCCTGCCTCCCCATTTCAAATAAGGCGACGCATTTTTCAGTGTTTGGGCAGAAAAGGGTGTTTTGGTACCTATCGTTTCTACAATTACTTTTGTTTTAACAATTGTAGACGCTGTGTCCCAATTCTTTAAACCTCGAGCTACTAAAGCCGAAGATCCATTAATAATGCCATCAGTTGCGGGATTAGTTAACAATTCAACCACTCGATCCCAATCAAAATCACTCATAGTTGGGGTAACTTGAGGTTGGGGAACAACATTACTCTCAGGTGTTCTATATCCACCAACCCCATTGAAGCCACCTCCAAGACCCCTTTCCGAACTGCCCGATGAACCGGCAGGACCTGAACCAGAGGTTCCGGAAGAACCTCCAAATCCCCAGTTCCAGCCTAAATAATCGCCGGTCGGAAATGGATCCGCTGCAATTATATTAGATTTTGGTTTTACTATAATAACCTCTTCAATATCTGCTGCACAATTTGGATCTTCAAACTCACCTGCAAGGTTGGATAAACATCTTCCATCAGGGTCCAAAAAGGTAATAAGATTATTCGCAACGTACGCGTGCGGGCTTGTGCTTAAATACATCTCACTTAACTGATCCATGCCGTTCCACCGGCCGAGTTACGGCATATACAAGTAGAAAAATTAATAATAACTATCTAGAAAAAACTCTAACAAGCATTCCAATCACAAAAATAAGGATTGTAACTGCACTAAAAACTTTAAAATAGAAAGCAATTTTGCTGTCTGTATTCTTCTTGTCTTTTATTTTGGAGAGGTTCGCCCTACCGGTAAACATTAGCTTCAGGTATTCCTTTCCTGACAGATTTCTTTTTATTTCGGGAAGTGGAATCGCTGCAATGATCTCGTCCTTATTTTTGTAGTACAGACCCATAATCTTAAATTGGGTAATATTGTTATGGTCTACAAGATAAACTACCTCATAAGTTCCGCCACTTCCGCTTTCAGTAGTTTTATAAATGCCTGTGTAGTCTTTGAAATAAAGGGTTTTTCCAAAAGGGTGGAATATGGAACGAAAATAAAAGAAGTGCTTTTCGTTTCGAGTATCTATAATTAAAAATTTAAATTCCTTTATAAGGTAGATGATGAAAAAAACAAGGCACGAAAAAAATAAGATGAATAACCAATCATCTCTACCAACATCATTATTAACGATTGGCTCACAGACATAAAATATCAAACCAAATAATGCCAATATTAACATGAAAATAAACCATATTAAACTTTTCAACAAAAAAATACTTCTAATCATTTGTTATATCAATAAATTCCATTATACATTTCAATCGTGATTTTGCTTCCGAAATCACTATCATCAATAACATCGGAGAGCGTGTAAAACCCTTCTTGATGATCATCAAAGTAATTGTAGATTCCAACACCATTGTCAGCAATAAACCAAACTCCCGCGACAACGCTTCCTACTCCAGTAAAGGAGGCAACTATCATCGCTGAATTTATTGCATGTGACGGCTTCAATTCTGCCGACAGAGCTATATCCGCCGCGACCAAAATACCTCCTGGTGCCTTACTACTAATTGTCTTCAGTGAGGTCAGATGGTTAGTGCGTGCTGCTTTTACAAAGTTATTATTCCAATAGCTTTGTCCGTTCTTCATCTGTTTTAGTGGGCTACTCCATTTGTAAGCTGCGTTTTAGTTGAAGCGCAGCACCTCTTTGTGCAGAGCAAATTTCGCACTTTCAATTGTACCAATAGCACCTTCAATTGCATCTATTAACTTCATGGCATACTCATACCCATCATGTGAATATTTGGGTCTAAACGTAGGCCTATTGGATATTGAAATCTCCGGTGTTCTGTATCCACCACCCACATAAAATCCGCCTCCAAGACCGCCGCCCGAACTGCCCGATGAACCGCCAGGACGTGATCCAGAGGTTCCGGAAGAACCTCCAAGTCCCCAGTTCCAGCCTAAATAATCGCTGGTTGGAAATGGATCCGATGCAATTGCATTGGATTTTGGCTTTGGCCTTACAACTACCTCCTCAATATCTATAGGATTATTTGTTCCACCCGGAGCATCCGGACACAATTCTCCTTCTGGTCTGTTTGGACATCTTCCATCGGGATCTATAAGCATCACAGGATTGTTTAATACATACGCAAAAGGGCTGGCACTGCTATACATCTCGCTTAACTGATCCATGCCGTTCCACCGTCCCAGTTCCGGCATATACTGCCGCCACCCATAATCGTACAGACCTGTATCCTGCAGTTCCTTTCCGTTGTACTTGTAATTATAGAAACTGCCGGCTCCATACTTAGAATCCTCTTCTTCATTTCTCACAAAACTAATACCGAAAGGATAAAGATCGTTGCTTTTTAGGTCATTGCCACAGAGATAGGTGTAAAGACTTTCATACTAAAGAAGATCTGGCCCGCTCAGTAGCTATCTTACTTTCATCGTCTTACTATTGGCTCCACTTGCAGCATTAAAAATATCATTATAATAATTAACAGAAATATTATCAAATACCCAATAAAACTTTCTCTAAAACCATAATCTAAGAATCTCTCTGATTTTATAAATAAATAATAATTAAGCACCAACAGTATAGGATATAATATAAAGAATATATATTCATTAATTGAAATTAAGTTATTGTTAAGAAATATATTGTCTATGCTTGACAGCATTAGAGTTATAAATATTGAAAGTATGACACAAAGCCACAGCTTCTCTATACTTCTACTCCTATCCTTAAATGTATCCATCCTCTTATAAAGGCAGTTCAAATGGAATATTAAGTAATCAATAAATTTTATGATATTCATATATTAAGGAATATAATATCCATGTTGATTAAATTACGCATCAGCATTATCAAAAATGCTTCGGCCAGTAATTGCTTGGTACCTCCCGTTACTACCCCCGCTGCGAAAAGTCTGACTTCGTCGAATCTTCGATTTCCTGACTTTGAGCCGTTCCCAATATCTTCTTACTACCAATAGTTGCAAATTGTTAAATTTCAAACACATCTAATCTTCCACTACGTGAAATATGCACGAATAATTTTTGATTTCATATGTTAACCACACAATGGATTAACTTGGTCAAATCTTCGATTTAGCGCGGCAGCGGAGCTCTTCTATGATCAAAGATAAACCTCTATGGAATGTTAAGCAGAAGAAATTTGCTCAAAGTCGGGAGACTTTGCGCAGCGGGGAAAGCTACCTGAAGTAGACAATAATTTGCTCTGCTGTTCTTTGTCCTACCTTTCCATCGGTAACATTACTTCTTCGCATCGGTAAGGATAGTCTGCAACGACATACTCTATCCTTTGGTAGTCATCTATCATAGAACGTTTAATAATAAATTTTGCTTCAGATGCTTCTATTCTTTGGACAAAATATGTTTCTATATCTATTAAAAAGTAATGTGAGATAAATTCCGAGTAATTGAAATATCTTTAAGATATCTGATTTTTCTGCATCAAAATATATTATCGGTATAGGCCTCAATTTGTAAAATGCTGTTACTAGAAAGAAAATCTCTTGATCAGTAACCGATCCAACCCTTGAATTGTGTAGATTTTTCGCGACTTATCATAATTGCCCCATCGAATTTTTTAAGTTTTACTTTAAGCTTACCTTTAAAATAATTACTGACCTGAAGAATAGAATCAACATGTATAATATACTGCCTATTAGCTCTGAAAAAAAGATTTGGATCAAGTTGCTGTTCCAATTCTTCCAAAGTTTCGGGCACAACTATATTATCACCATTTACCAGCCTGGCCTTGGTAATTTTAAATTCTGAATAGAAGTATGAGATATCCTGCACCAGTACAGAATTATAATTTTCTCTATACGATATCAGAAAACGACTCCTGTAACCTTTTGGTTTTAGAGAAGTTAAAAGAGTTTCCAATAAAATACGATCAATGTTTACGATCGTCTTTGCTTCGAGCTTAGCTATAGCCAAACTCAGTTCATCCTGGTCAATAGGCTTCAAAAGATAAAAAACACTGTTATACCTGAACGCTTTAACCGCATATTCATCATATGCAGTGGTAAAAATCACAGGGCATAACACTTTTGTATTCTCGAAAATTTCAAAACTTAATCCATCAGACAGCCTGATGTCCATCATCACAACATCTGGCTGTTCATTTTCATTGAACCACCGGATACTTTCCGCAACGCTTTCAATTACAGCTAATATTTCTGCATTCGGTCTTACTTTACCAAGCAGACGAACGAGTCTTTCTGCATTGGGAATTTCGTCTTCTATAATTAAAATCCTACTTGTCATCATAGCTAAGAAGTGGTATGGTCACTTTAAAACAATTATTGGCTTTACTTATCTCAACCGGCCGATCTGACAGCAATTGATACCTTCTCACTATATTGCTTAATCCTATTCCTAAAGAGTCTTGCACTTTTGCAAATGGCAGCATATTATTTTCAACTGTCAATGTTTGTGCTTTGTCAGTAATGATCCATACCATTAGAGGTTCTTTTCGGCTTGTTTTATTGTGCTTTAATGCATTTTCTACAAGGAGCTGCAAGGTAAGAGGGGGCATTAGAAGAATTTTTGATGACTCATCTGCAGAGATATGAAACTGTACGCCATTAGAAAATCGGTGCTCAATAAGAAATTGGTAAGATTCTAAAAATTTAAGCTCCTGTTCCAGCGTAATAATATCTTTTTTAGCGTTTACAAGAAGATATCGGTAAATGCGGGAAAAGTTCTCAGCATATTTATATCCCAGCATCTGGTCTTTGAGAATTGTCTCAGACAATACACTCAGATTATTAAATACAAAATGTGGATCTATCTGAAGTTTTAGTGACTGTAATTCAGCATCCAATGCCACCTGCTTAAGCTCAGAAGCTTTTAAAGCCTCATTTTTCCAATTGGATATAAGATAATTCCCAATATGAATTCCGACGATAAATAGTGCAATAATAGTGCTGACGACAAGCCATTGTATCATTCCTCTAGCCTCTTCGACCGATCCTCCAGGCCCAAATCCGAAAGTCAGAGGTTTTCCATACATCCTCGATTTTAACAAACTGATAATTAGTTGTACTGCAAGTATCACAAAAAGATTCAGAAATATTTCAATCATAAAACGTTTTCCTGGATAATTGGTCCAGGGAACACTCCTGTTAAACTTATTGCTAATGAGAATACTTACCTCTGATACAATAAAACAAAATATAAAGGACACTGCAAAATCTCCTATCATTTTCGTCCAATTTCTTTTAAAAAAATTGCCCCAGTAAATAGAGAACGGATCGATGATAAATGAAATAAGATACATCATTAAAAATGCGAAACATACAATCAGTATACGTTTCCAGCGGTTATTTAAAAATGTATTTTGTTCTTTCTTCATAATAGATATTACTGGGTTACGATCGACTTATATAAAATCCATTTTTGATTACAAAAATGATAATCTAAATATACAAAGACTTTTACTTTGATATCACCTTGGTGGCTCTAAGTTTATTGTTCAGAACAGATTTCTTCAGAATTATCAGTTTGCTTTTTTTGCAATGTCATTGATCGCAAAATGTTGTCCCTGTAAATAAAGCCGTGAATCAATGCTGCAGAAAGATGTCCAACGACCATAAAGAAGAACGACCACGCCATTATTCGGTGCAAATCGTGCAATAAGGCATGAGAAGTTGGATTTTGTGCCAACATTGGAGGAAGGTGTAAGCCCGCGTAAAGCCTCACAGAAAAGCCACCGGAAGACAGTTGCGCCCAGCCGGAGAGAGGCAGTGCAAACATCAGTACATAAAATACCCAATGCAGTATCGTAGCAATATATTTCTGCCAGCCCGGCATTTGATCCGGAAGCTGTGGAACAGGTGTGAGTAAGCGATTGATCAGACGAACAATAGCCAACAGCAGTACCGCTACTCCCAAGGGTATATGCAGGTTTAACAGCCAAGGTCTTAATGTTAATGATGTCATCATTCCTACTCCAACGAATAACATTGTTAATATCATTGTGGCCATCAGCCAGTGTAGTATTCTCGCAGTAATATTAAAAGATGTTGGATACACTTGAGTCAGCTTTTTATTATTCATCATTATTTGCTTTTAGAATCGTCTTTTTTTGATTTGCCTACTGCATCGGTCGCTTTACCATAGCCAATCTCCCTCACCCTGTCATTGTACGAATGGGAATAGATTCCTGCCCTAGCCGCTAAAACTGGGTCATCAGACAGCGCAATTCCTTTAGGTACGAGCGTTGGATCAAAGTTAATGTCCCTGCATCCACCTTCTTCCTGGTCATAAACACGATTAACTTCCAAAGTTCCAGCAATGATCTGTTTACGGTTTGCAGGCCATTGGCGGGAAGGATCGTTAACAGGGTCTCCGGGCTCAGCGATAGTTAATACCAGATCCCAATAAAGGGGTGCTTTTTCAAGTCGCTTTTTCAATTCGTCAAATAAATAATTTGGTCCAGCTTTTTCTCTCTCCTCCGCATTCATCGAAACAAATGGAGCGTGTGGACGCATTGACCAGCGAACTGGATGTTCTTTTCCACTAGAATCAATTAATAGAAATGCATTTATAACATAATATTCTGAACCTGCAAAACTTTTGGTCCACGGTGCCTTCGCATCATATTCCATAGACTTTTTGGCTTCAGGGTATTCTTTAAGAAAAGCTGCAATTTTTTTAGGATCAGGCTTTCCTGTTTTGGGCTGGGGCTTAAAAGCTTCAACTTGTTTTAGAAACCCTATGGCATCGCGAGTACCGAAAAAGGGTTTATTATTTAATTTCATTCTCCATTGTTCGCCATCATTGGAAGTCAGCATCAAAGCCATACTTACTGTACGGCTGGAATTATCCGGAGCATATGGATTGCCGGTACCCAAGGAAAAACGACCAATTGCAGGAACCTTCTTCTGTTCGAATACCTGCGCTACAGATAATTCCACAGCATCTCCAGATGCGTGGAAAGTACCTTCAAAGCAGATACCTTTGCCGTGAGCTCTACGATACCCTGCCGGAAATGATTCTGGGGTATTGCTTAAAAATGTTTTAGTGGTAATACGTTGCCCTATCAGACCTGCCAGCCAAGTAAAAGTTAAAACAAGAACCAATGCAGTAAGGGCAATACCTGTTAAAATAATTGGTGTTTTCCTTTTTTCGAAATCAGTTAAAAAAAATTTTCTTTTCATAATATTCTGTTTCAATTATCTATATTTATCATACAAAGAAATGAACGAGATGCCACCGACCGAACTTTATGTTTACTGAAACGGAATAATTGGCTTCTGAAATGGACTTTAAAACAACTGAAATTTACACCACTTTCAATCCTTATCATTTGAAACTCGTAATTTTCTTAAAAAACTATGTTTGAGTGTAAAACCGAATAAGGTTTATTGTCTTCCCACCTAGGCAATCAGAGGAAGCTGATAAGACTGATTGAAATTTTCAAGAACTTTATACGTGTAAATAAGATAATCGACTGCTATAAAGTTAAATCTTACCCCCGCTGCGCAAAGTCTCCTGACTTTGAGCCGTTCCAAATATCTTCGCACTATTTATGCTTCATAATTGTTATATTTCGAACATATACAGGGCCTTCCACTACGTGAAATGCTACGAATAATCTTTGATTTTATGTCTTTCGAAATCCATCAATCCTCATAACTATTATACTTCCAAAACTCACTGTTCTTTCGAGTGTCAGTGACTGGATTTTCGGCTAATGTGATATCCAATACTCCCTTTTCATCGGCATAATTTCTGGCTGAAGAATCAATGTAGTGAATTGCTTTTTCCACGATACCTGACCGGACGGGATTCAGGTGAATGTAATTCAATTTGTCCCACAAGAACTTTAAGCTAAAGATTTCTTCCGCATGATTCCCATACTACCAAACCTGAAAGTTCTTGTTTCGGGTATGGGTTTCCGTGGCTTTGGCAAAGCGCTCTAATATCCACTCTCTTCTGCTTTCCGGTTCATTGTGCAGAGCCGCAAGAATTTGGTTCGCGGTAAATTTCTTGAAGTCCCGAATAAGATCGGAAAGTTTACCATCTCTGGACTGCACTATGAGGTGAATATGATTGCTCATAATTACGTAGCCGTACAGTATCATGCCTTTGTTTTTAATGCAGAACCGGAAACAGTTACTGATGATTTCGCGATAGTTCTTACGTGTGAAGATATCAATCCAGTCAACAACAGTGATTGTTATGAAATGTGGTCTTTCCTGATCTCTGATGACGTAACCGGCTTTCATAGCTGTGCTTTGATCAAAGATATGGTTTTATGTAAAATAAGGCGATAAAATTTGCTCCAAGTCTCCTGACTTTGCGCTGTTGTCAATTCACCACTACTGCGTGATTCCATTGCTTCGCCAGAAACTATTAACGTTATATAAATAACCATTGTGAGCCGAAACAAAATAGTAGTTTATAAGTTTCGCAACGTGGACTGACTGCATGTTTACACGTAATGAATATAAACATTTATTTTGAATCGTCAAAGGTTTGCCAGGAAGGAGGAAACACTCTTCCAGACAAAAGAAGAGTAAAAAATTTTTTCCTGCGATTATCTAAAAAAAGCGTCAACAAAAGTGACGCTCCTTTGATATTACTCAGTTAGTTTTAAAGTGCCAGTGCACGGATATCTACCCTACGGTTCAGCGCCTTACATTCGTCGCTGTCGTCCTCGGCACAAACCGGGAACTGAGGTCCGTAACCTTCTGCTTCAATACGGTCGGCAGCAATACCCAACTCCATCAGCTTCAGCTTTGCAGTATCGGCACGTAGCTTAGACAGCCTCATATTGGTGTCTTCATTACCGGTATTGTCGGTGTAGCCGCCCATCTTGATTTTCAGATTTGGGTAGGCTTCCATTATTTTGAAGATATTCTCAATGGCCTCCTGAGACTCCGGTTTCAAATCGCTGCTTCCGCTTACGAAATACAGATTTTCTACCGTGAACCATCTGTTTTCATCCAGCAAGGTCCGGTCATTTTGGGCGAGTCCCTGCGCAAAATATTTCATACGGCTGTTTTCACCCAAATTGATTACCTGTCCGTTGGGCAAGGTTACGGGCGTGATGTTGCCGGTATCATACACAAAGTCGCCGTCGGCATTAAGCATTCCAACAGGTTCCGGCATAACAGTTACCACACCCGGCGCTGCAGGATCTACAGCTACAGCAGGAGTTCCGTGTACCGCGGTACCGTTTGGGGCAAGTTTCAGTGCCTGTAATTTTGCCGCGCGGTTATCGCGGATCTGATCGGCATGCATAATGGCTAAGGTAGGCGCAATGACCAGCGAAACGATGGACATCAGTTTAATCAGGATGTTCATGGACGGTCCGGAGGTGTCCTTGAAGGGATCTCCCACAGTATCTCCTGTAACGGAAGCCTTGTGCGGTTCGGAACCTTTGTAGAAAGTCTTACCGTTAATATCAACGCCTTTTTCAAACGATTTCTTGGCATTGTCCCAGGCGCCACCGGCATTGTTCTGGAACATTCCCATCAAAACTCCGGACACCGTAGCTCCGGCTAAGAAACCACCCAATACCTCAGGTCCGAAAATAAACCCTACCAAAAGAGGAGAAACAATTGCGATGGCTCCGGGTAGCATCATTTTTTTAATGGAAGCATCGGTGGAGATAGCTACACATTTCTCATACTCCGGCTCGCTGGTACCTTCCAGGATTCCCGGAATTTCACGGAACTGGCGGCGCACTTCCTCCACCATCGCCATAGCGGCCTGGCCTACGGCTGTAATAGCTAGTGACGAGAATATAAACGGGATCATGGCGCCCACAAAAAGTCCGGCCAGTACATCGGCACGGTAAATGTCAATACCGTCAATTCCCGCAATACCTACAAAGGCAGCAAAAAGTGCCAGCGCGGTAAGTGCGGCGGAGGCAATGGCAAAACCTTTACCGGTAGCGGCTGTCGTGTTTCCTACGGCATCCAGGATATCCGTCCTTTCACGAACTTCTTTAGGGAGGTCACTCATCTCGGCGATACCGCCGGCATTATCGGCAATAGGACCAAACGCGTCAATGGCCAGCTGCATCGCTGTGGTAGCCATCATACCTGCAGCCGCAATGGCTACACCATAAAGCCCGGCACACAGGAAAGAGCCGTAAATACCACCTGCCAGCACAATGATGGGCAGCAGCGTACTTTCCATACCTACGGAAAGACCTCCAATTATATTGGTAGCATGTCCGGTGGAGGATTGTCTTACGATACTGCTTACCGGGCGCTTGCCCATGGCGGTATAATATTCTGTGATGATGCTCATCAGCGTACCGACTACCAAACCTACGATGATAGCGCCGAATACACCATCGTTAGTAAATTCATGTCCACGCAATACCATGGTGTCCGGAAGAAGATAATTTACAAGGAAATAGGAAGATATTGCCGTGATAACGATACTTCCGTAGTTTCCTAAATTAAGTGCGCTCTGTACGTTGGAGGTAGATGCGCCGTCGTTGTCGTTTACCTTTACAAACAAAGTTCCCAGCATGGAGAAGATGACACCGGTACCGGCGATAAGCATTGGCAGTAAGATCGGTGCAAAACCACCAAAGGCATCCTGAGAGAATGTTTCGCGTCCGAGAACCATAGTTGCCAGAACCGTGGCAACGTAAGAACCGAAAAGGTCGGCACCCATACCGGCCACATCGCCAACATTATCGCCCACATTATCGGCAATCGTGGCTGGATTACGCGGATCATCCTCGGGAATTCCCGCTTCCACCTTTCCTACCAGGTCGGCGCCTACGTCGGCAGCTTTGGTGTAAATCCCACCACCTACTCTGGCAAAAAGTGCAATACTTTCGGCACCCAGCGAGAAACCTGTAAGGATTTCTATGGTACGTTCCATCTCATGGCTGTCTACGCCGGAGTCGGGTGCGAATATCTGTCTTAATATAATAAACAGGGTACCCAGGCCCAGCACGGCGAGTCCGGCCACTCCCATTCCCATTACCGAACCGCCGGTAAAGGAAACCTTAAGTGCTTTGGCCAGGCTGGTTTTCGCAGCTTCGGCAGTCCTTACGTTGGCTTTGGTAGCGATCTTCATCCCGATATATCCGGCGGCAGCACTGAGTACCGCACCGATGATAAATGAGATCCCGATGGTCCAGTGGGAATTACTGTTGGAAAAACCCATCAGTGCCAGAAGGATGGCTACGACAATAACGAAATAGGTTAAGATCCGGTACTCGGCATGCAGAAACGCCATGGCCCCATCTGCGATGTGGCCGCTGATCGTTCGCATGCGCTCGTTACCGGCATCCTGCTTGCTCACCCAGGTGCTCTGAAGAAAAGTGTAAATCAGGGCAATGATGCCGAAAATGGGCACCAAATAAAACAAATCCATCATACTTATTATTTTTAATGTTTGGTTAATAAGATTAAAGATAATAAAAACATGATAACAGTGGTATAATTCGTAAAAGATATGTGACGGCCAGGCAACAAAAAAGACAGGCATAACACCTGTCTTCAACTTATTCTATATGGTTATAATTAACCGCCAAACTTGCTGGCATAATCTCTTCTGGAAGCTTCCACCACTTCTTTTGCGTGCGCGGCACCGTATACTTCCTGAATCCTGCACTTAGCCGGCTCATCCGGAAGGTTTTTATAGGTAAGGAAATAGTGCATCAAACGCTTTACCTCGGCCTGCGGCAGCTCCGCAATGTCGCGGAAGTGACCGAACGCGTGGTCGCCCACCATTACTGCAACAATTTTGTCATCAGCTTCACCTTTGTCAATCATCTTGAAACCACCGATTGGAATGGCCTCCATCAGCATACCTCCGGCATGAATATTATGTGAGCTCAGTACGCAGATGTCCAACGGGTCATGATCGCCCATGGTAACGTCTTCAGCACCGCTTTCCAGCGCCAGTTTCAACACTTCATTATGACAGTAGGTCCTGGGTACAAATCCGTAAAGGGCGGGAATAATGTTTGAAAACTGCTGCGGACGGTCTACCTTAAGGTAACCGCTGGCCTTATCGACCTCGTATTTTATGGTATCACTGGGAACAATCTCTACAAAAACGTTTACAACGTTTGGAGCATCGGCACCGGCAGATATGCCATGCCACGGATGTGCTTTAAAATTTGGTATCATTATCATTAATATCTTAAAAGGGTATCAGGTCACCAGAAGAACTTCTCTTCTCAGTGCGTCTATGTTTTCGGAAATGAAATCGGGACCGTTCATGTAGTTCATAAGGAATACGGTCTTAAAATCCGACAGGTCTGCATTTTCACCTAAACTTTCATAAGTGTCATGCAGCATTTTCAGGATTGCATTTTTGGATTGCACCGTGTCGCGCCAGGAGTTGGCGGTGATGTAAATCTGCTGCGAAGCATTATACTCAAACTCTTCGTTTATGGACTTTTCCAGCAGGTAAAGGTATTCGTGCCTGGCCAGTCCGCTGTCAAATTTGGTCACCAGATTAGCGGGTTTCAGTCTTTCCAGAAAAAGTACCATACGCTCGTAAGCCTGGCTTTTGTTCTGGGCATTGCCTTTTACAGAAAGCATCTTCAGTTCCTGGTTCTTCATCTTTATATACTCAAACACGAACTGCCTGAGCAGAACGAGAAAAGGTATAGCCAGCACCACCGAAAACAGATAGGGAAAGTACGGTGAATTAATATAACTGCCGAAGTTGAACATCCATAAAATTTGAGACTGCAAAAGTAATAAATAAAAGGGAGAATTTAACAGATGTAAGCAGTGAAAAAGCGAAGGCCTATTATACGCATCAGAATGCAGGCAATCATCCTTTTGTGACCAGATAAATGACTTCCCGGCGTCCGTTACCCAGTGCCATACGCTGCCTTACGGAATCGCTGAACTGAAGTCGGTAGTCAATCCTTTCCACTGTCACCCCTTCTGCACTTATCCTTTCTGAAAAATCATTTCCGTACAGCCTTTCCAGGTCTTTTTCACCGTAATGACGCAGTTTCATTTCCGGGGTATTGTATTCGGGATTTTCCAGGGTGAGTTGCGCCTCGGGATCCATTAATGACATCAGGAACAAACGGCCACCACTTTTCAGGACACGATAGAGTTCCTGCAGTGCCTTCTGTTCGTTTGGAACATGACCCAATACATGCGAACAGATAATAAAGTCAAAATGATTATCCGGAAATCTGATGTCTGTGATATCCATCTGATGGCTGGCCAGGTTGGGATTTAGGTCCGCGTCTGTATAATTGGGATTTGCTGCAAAATGCACTTTAAGTGCGTCCTCGGGCGCAAAATGTAGGATGAATGGGTTATCCCGGAAGATATTGGTTTTATCTTTCAGAAATAAATAAAGCAAACGCGTACGTTCCAGCGAACCACAGTGCGGACAGACCGCATTACCGCGAACTTCAATTCCGTTGCCTTTTTCCAGAAACCGGCTGGCCGACTTTTCGCAGCAGGGACAGTAATAACGGCTGCCGGATAGAAACACAGCTTTCAACTTCCGCAGACTGACATGGAAATTATAGCGCGTCTTCTCCGAAAATATCTTTTGATATATAGATTTGATCATTATTTAGTTGGTCTTAATTTGGCCAAATTTTACCTCACCAGCGATTTGAGCCAGTTAACTGCCAGTTCTTTCTTTGAAAAACGGATTACGGGATACCCCTGAAGTTCCGCACCAAAACTACTGTTAAAAACAGCGATACTGCGCACATTGCTGCCCATAAAACTGAAATTGCGACTTCCAATATACTTTTCAAGAATCTTATCAACCAAAAAAGAAGTTGGATTTTCATTCCTGAATTTTTCATCACTCACAAGCGCCAGCAAATGGAGCGTTGTTCCGTCATCGATAAGCGCCGCCACCGTCAGCAGCTGCCCGTCAAGATAAGCACCGTACAGTTTAAGCATATTTTTATCTTCCAGAAAAACAATAAAACGGAGCATGGTTTCAAGATCGGATTCCTTATCCAGACCTTTATGGAATTTCCGCACAAAATTAAAGACATCCTCACTAAAGTCCATTTGGCTGAAAGTTAAATGAACTGCGGCTTTTACTGACGATTTCCTGCCTTTGGAATATTTCCGGCGCTGCAGTTCATAATGTTCGGCGCCAATAAAATAGTTTTTTCTGAGCTCCAGCCCTCTATTGAATGTATTGTGACTGTTAAAGGAATACAGGTAGGTATTGAAATTATTCAGGGTATGGTTAAGGAATTGTGCGTTGATTTCAGGTTTGTCCAGTGGACCGAAAACACCCAGTTGCTGGCAGAAAATAGGACAAACAATAAATTTCTGACCTAAACTTTGCCTTACCGGCAGTGGCATTACATATTCATACTCATTATAGACCAGCAGTTCCCAGTTCTCGCATAAAAAATCCAGGACCTCCTTCTTCGCAAAGACATTTTTTTGCTCAGCATTTGCCAGGCATGCTTCATATTTTACGAAATCAATTTGAGGGTATGTAAGGTGTTTGATCATAATATACCCTCGTCCGAGAAGCTGAAATAGGAGTTTTGGTTGATGATCAGATGATCAATTAAGTTCACATTCAGGAGTTTGCCGGCCTCGGCTACCTGCCTGGTTATTTTTTTATCCTCCTCACTGGGTCTCAGGTTGCCGGAGGGATGGTTATGTGCGATGAAGATTCCGGTGGCAAACTGTTCCAAAGCCGTCCTGAAAAGAATCCGTACATCCACCACGGAATAATTGATGCCACCGCTGGTAAGCTGGCAGAAATGAAGTACTTTGTTGTTTTGGTTCACGAATACGGCCCAGAATTCCTCGGTCTGAAGATCTCCCAGATAAGGCTTCAGGAAAAGAAATGCTTCATGACTGCTGGCCAGTTGCTTGCGGTCCGGAACTTCCTGCGCGGCGCGCCTCCTGCCTATTTCAAGCGCGGCAGAAATAGAAATGGCCTTGGCTTCACCCACACCGTTGAATTTACACAGGTCAGCAATACTCAGCCGGCTCAGGTCATGCCAGTTCTCACCCACCGACTTCAGGATTCGTCTGGCAAGGTCTACAGCACTCTCATCGCGGTTGCCGCTCCCCATAATGATGGCCAGAAGTTCGGCATCCGAGAGGGCATTTTTCCCTTTCAGCAGAAATTTTTCGCGCGGCCGGTCGTCTTCAGCAAGGTGTTTAAGGGACATTTTGTGGAAACCTGTAACTTAATTAAGATATAAAGTTATCAAATTAAATCAAGTTTTGCGCAACGCTTCAGATTTAATACAGGATTTGTCCGTCCTTCATGACCAGTTTCCGGTCTGTTATTTCCGCCAGGTTAGGGTTATGCGTCACAATCACAAAGGTCTGGTTGTACTTATCACGAAGGTCAAAGAACAGCCTGTGAAGGTCATCCGCATTCTTGGAATCCAGATTACCTGTAGGTTCATCAGCATAAATGATTTTAGGCGAATTAATCAGGGCCCGTGCCACTGCGGCC
>JAEWIR010000046.1 GCA_023386965.1 Bacteroidota bacterium | reverse complement strand
GCGTATTTAACGGTTTTAATGATATCTACGAACAAGCTTCCAAACTTCCTGATTTTGCTCAGAAAAATACCATCAACGGTTTAGAAGGCGGCTTTAATTTTTTTCTGATGAGCATGCTTTCCATGACGGCGATTTTCATGCTTCCAAGGCAGTTTCACACAACCATCGTGGAAAACAGAACAGAAAAGCACCTAAAAACAGCGATTTGGTTATTCCCGCTTTATTTATTGCTGATGAATATCTTCGTGTTTCCGATCGCTTGGGGTGGCAAGATCCTATTTTTAGGCGAAAATGTTAATCCGGAGTTTTATTCGATCCTTATTCCGCAGAAATTCGGGAATATACTAATTGCCGGAATGGTATTTCTGGGCGGCTTGAGTGCCTGTATTTCCATGATTATTATTTCGAGTATTTCACTGTCTATAATGCTGTCCAATAACATTATTATTCCCTACGGGTGGCTAAACAGTTTGAAAACCGAAACCGAATATTCCAACAACAGAACGATCGTCAATATCCGCAAATTCAGTATTTTCTCATTGATTATCGTTGGATTCCTGTTCTACAAATTCCTCATTAGCAGTGCATCCTTATTTTCTGTGGGACTTATTGCTTTTGTGATGATTGCACAGCTGGCACCTTCATTTTTTGGTGCGATTTTCTGGCGGCGGGGGAGCTTCTCCGGCGCGGTAAGTGGCCTAATTGTGGGTATGTTGATCTGTTATTTCAATCTTATTTTGCCCCATTATTTCGAAACTACTTATCAGAATTCAGCAGTATTTAATTTTTTTAAACTGAACTATCTTTCGCCGGTTGCCAATGTTTTTTTCTGGAGTTTGCTTATAAACAGTGGACTTTTTATGATCGTTTCGTCCCTCACCGCGGGTAATTACAGAGAAAGAAACTTTGCGGAACTTTATGTTGACATTAACGATTACATTCAGAATCATGAAAACGCCTATATCTGGAAAGGCACCGCCAACATCTCCGATATCCGCAAAATTCTGACCCGCTTTTTAGGTGAGAAAAAAACCCGACAGGCGCTGAAGATCTTTAATCTTAAGTACAATATTTCTGATGAAAACGACAGTGCAGATTCGCGATTCATTAAGTTTTCAGAGAATTTACTCAGCGGAAGAATCGGTACTGCTTCAGCTAAGATTTTAATTGAAGGGGTAACTCAGGAGGATAAAATTACCTTGCCTGAAGTTCTTAAAATTCTGGAAGAATCAAAAGAGAACATCTCCATGAACAAGCAGCTCACCGAGCATTCACAACAGCTGAGCAAACTTTCGGAAGAGTTGCAGAATGCGAATGAAACACTGGTGATAAAAGACAAGCAGAAAGACGATTTTCTGGATTCCGTAGCACACGAACTGCGCACTCCCCTTACCGCCATACGCGCAACCAGCGAATTGCTTTTGGATGATGAAGATATGCCTGCAGAGATTAAAAAAGACTTTTTGGGCAATATTATTTCCGAAAGTGACAGGCTTGCCGAAATCATTAATGACATCCTGTACCTGGATAAACTAGAAGCCGGAACTATGCCGCTTAATATTGACAGGAAAAACATTGTTGAAACCTACCATAAATCACTAAAACCTTTACTGCAACTGTTTGATCAGAAACACCTGCACCACTCCGAAGTGAATTTACTTAATAATGAAACTTATGAATATGATGAGATGAAGATGATTCAGGTGTTTCAGAATATCCTGGGGAACGCACTGAAATTCACCAATGAACAGGGAATGATACAGACTAAATTGCAGGAAAAAGAAGGCAGACTTAAGATATCGGTTTTCAATACGGGAAAAATGATTCCGGAAGAAGATCTGGAGTTCGTTTTCGAAAAGTTTTACCAAAGTAAAAATCAGAATCTCCTGAAACCTGTAGGGAGCGGTTTGGGACTGGCAATTTGTAAACGGATAATCAATGCGCATGGCGGAACCATTGAAGCTAGAAACAAAGAAATCGGGGTAACCTTCGAGATTTTTTTGCCCACTAAAAATGATACATAATGAAAAAGATATTAATTGCAGACGACGAACATAAAATTATAATGACGCTGGAATATGCCTTCCGCAAAGCAGGTTACAAGGTATTTATCGCGCGGGACGGCTCAGAAGTATTGGAAATCCTGAAAACCGAAATTCCGGATATTATTCTGCTCGATATTATGATGCCGAACGTGGACGGATATAGTACGCTGGCAGAAATCCGAAAGAACGAAGCTTATTCCAATATAAAAGTCATATTCCTTTCAGCAAAAAGCGGTGAGGCCGATATTGCCAAAGGATTGGAACTGGGTGCCGATGCGTACGTTACAAAGCCCTACTCCATTAAAAAACTTACAGAACAGGTAGAAAATCTAATTAAATAAAACTGAAAATATGAAAGCGCAGGAAATGTTCCGCGAAAGTGTGGACAATAAAGAAGAATTTTGGGCAGCACAAGCCGAAAATATTGAATGGTTCAAAAAACCGACCCAAATACTTACGAAGGACGGTGAAAACTATCCGACCTGGTACACAGACGGAGAGTTAAACACCTGTTATCTGGCTCTGGACAAGCATATTAATGATGGTTTCGGCGATCAGGTAGCTATTATTTACGATTCACCGGTAACCTCCAGAATCATTAAATACACCTACAGCGAAGTTCGGGAAAAGGTTGCTAAACTGGCGGGAGGATTGCAAAACTTAGGGTTGCAAAAAGGCGATACCGCTATTGTTTATATGCCTATGATACCCGAGTCATTAATTGCCATGCTGGCATGTGCGAGATTGGGCGTAACGCATTCCGTGGTTTTTGGTGGTTTTGCACCTACAGAACTGGCCATCAGGATAGACGACTGTAATCCGAAAGCCATCATTACCGCAAGTTCCGGTATGGAGGTGGCGCGTCGGATTCCGTATTTGCCTTTTGTTAAAGAAGCCATTTCACTTTCCGAGCACAAACCCGAGCATATTGTTGCGTTCGACCGCAAACTGTTGGGTAACAGAATTAATCATAAAGCTGACGGTCTGATTGATTTTGATAAACTGATCGCAGAATCGGAACCTGTGGAGTGTGTCCCCGTAGAATCTAACCACCCACTCTATATTCTTTATACCTCTGGTACCACCGGAAAACCAAAGGGCGTGGTTCGCGACAATGGAGGTCATGCAGTCGCGATGAAATTTGCGATTAAAAATATTTACGGCGCAAATCAAGGCGAAACCTTCTGGGCCGCCTCTGATATCGGTTGGGCCGTGGGCCACAGTTTCTCGGTTTATGCTCCGCTCATCAATAGAAACACTACGGTTATTTTTGAAGGAAAACCTATTGGAACTCCAGATGCTGGCACTTTCTGGCGTGTCATTGAGGAACATAAAGTTTCGGTCATGTTTACCGCTCCTACGGCAATCAGAGCTATTAAAAAAGAAGATCCTGAAGGCGAGTTTGTAAAGAAATACGATTTATCTTCCCTCAGAACCCAGTTTTTGGCCGGCGAACGCTGCGATGTGGCTACCCTGGACTGGTACGAGGAATTTGTGGGCGTTCCCGCAATTGATCACTGGTGGCAAACCGAATCCGGCTGGCCGATGTTGGGCTTAATGCCCGGTGTGGAAGATGTTAAAATTAAACGAGCCTCCGCAGGAAAACCAATTCCCGGTTATGACATTAAAATTTTCAGCGAAGAAGGTTACGAACTGGAAGCGCACCACGAAGGATATCTGGTGATCAAACTTCCGCTGGCTCCGGGAGCCATGACCGGAGTTTGGGGCGATCCCGAACGGTTTAAATTCGGCTATCTCTCCAGGTTTCCGGGTTATTATTTCTCCGGTGATGGCGCGATTAAAGATGAAGACGGATACGTATTCGTTACCGGACGGGTGGACGATGTGATTAATGTGGCCGGACACCGGCTCTCAACCTCAGAAATGGAGGAAGTGGTATCGGCGCACAAGGAGGTCGCCGAATGCTGCGTGGTGGGAATTGATGATGATCTGAAAGGTCAGGTTCCGTTTGCCATTGCGGTCTTAAAATCGGGCTCCAAAGCAGATCAGGAGCAGCTGGAAAAGGATATTGTAGCTTTGGTAAGAGAGAAAATAGGCGCAGTGGCCTGTCTTAAAAATGCCATGGTCGTAAACAGACTTCCGAAAACACGTTCCGGGAAAATTTTAAGAAAACTGATCCGCACCATGCTGGACGGGAAGGAATACCAGATGCCGTCTACCATTGATGATGAATCCATTGTGGAGGAACTTCAGCAAATGATGGACGTGTATAAAAAAGAAAAAATCTAACTTAGATACCTGAACAGGATTTGGCTACCCAGGCTCCTTAGCCCTGATTGCAGCGGAAATCCCGCAGTCTCGTCTCAAGGACGAGACGAGGAATTGCAGCGCATAGCAGGAAAAAGCTCCTGAATAAAAGCAGAATAAAAAATTAAAAATTATGAAGAATTATTTTATAGATGACCTTCCAGACTACTTTAAACAGTATAAAAAATCGATTAAGAACCCAAAGAAATTCTGGGACAAAATAGCCGATGAGAACTTCGTGTGGTACCAGCGCTGGAGTAAGGTGGTGGAATATGACATGAACGAAGCCAAAATAAAATGGTTTAAAAATGCCAAACTCAACATCACCAAAAACTGCATAGACCGGCACCTGAATACGCGCGGCGACAAGACCGCCATTATTTGGGAGCCCAACGACCCTAATGAGGCGGCTCAGCATATTTCGTATGCCGAACTGAGGGAAAGGGTGTGCAAAATGGCTAATGTGCTGCGCGACCAGGGAATTGAAAAGGGCGACAGGGTTTGTATCTATCTGCCTATGATTCCCGAACTGGCCGTTACCATGCTGGCCTGCGCCAGGCTGGGCGCGGTACATTCGGTGATATTTGCGGGATTCTCCGCGTCAGCTGTAACTTCCAGGGTGAATGACTGTGAAGCCAAAATGATTATCTGCTCCGACGGAAGTTACCGTGGCAGCAAAGCCATAGATCTGAAAGGCATCATAGATGAAGCCGTGGAAAGTTGCCCCACGGTTGAAAAAGTCCTTGTTGTAAAGCGCACCGGCGGAGATGTAAATATGAAGGAGGGGCGTGACCTTTGGCTGGAACCGCTCTATGCAAAAGCGCCGTCGGATTTTATTTCGGTGATTATGGATGCCGAAGACCCGCTGTTTATTCTCTATACTTCGGGCTCCACCGGAAAACCGAAAGGCATGCTGCACACCACAGCCGGCTATATGGTTTACACCGCATATACGTTTAAAAATGTATTCAATTACCGCGAAAACGATGTGTACTGGTGTACCGCCGACATTGGCTGGATTACCGGACATTCCTATATCCTTTACGGTCCGCTGGCCAATGGAGCCACGACAGTAATCTTTGAAGGCGTTCCCACCTACCCGGAACCCGACCGTTTCTGGGAAGTCATTGAGAAACATAAAGTGACCCAGTTCTACACTGCACCAACGGCCATACGCTCGCTGGCCAAGGAATCTTACGAATGGGTGGAGAAGCACGACCTTTCCAGCCTGCGTATTATCGGTTCCGTGGGAGAACCGATCAACGATGAAGCCTGGCACTGGTACAACGACCATGTGGGCAAAAAGAAGTGCCCGATTGTAGATACCTGGTGGCAAACCGAGACGGGTGGTATTATGATTTCACCAATTCCGTTTGTTACACCTACGAAACCCACTTATGCCACGCTGCCGCTGCCGGGAATCCAACCCGTTCTGATGGACGATAAACGCAATGAAATTACCGGAAACCAGGTAGACGGCAACCTCTGCATCCGTTTTCCCTGGCCCGGAATTGCCAGAACCATCTGGGGCGACCATCAGCGGTATAAGGAAACCTATTTTACCGCTTTTCCGGGAAAATACTTCACCGGCGACGGCGCCCTGCGCGATGAGGTGGGTTATTATAGAATTACGGGACGTGTAGACGATGTTATTATTGTGTCCGGACACAACCTGGGCACCGCACCCATTGAGGACAGCATTAACCAGCACCCGGCGGTGGCCGAATCGGCGATTGTGGGATATCCGCACGATATTAAAGGCAGCGCCCTCTATGGTTATGTGATTCTGAAAGACGTAGGTGAGAGCCGCGACCGCGACAACCTGAGAAAGGAAATCAACCAGGTGATCAGTGATACAGTGGGACCGATTGCGAAGCTGGACAAAATTCAGTTTGTAAGCGCCCTGCCTAAGACGCGTTCCGGGAAGATCATGCGTAGGATTCTGAGGAAAATTGCGGAAGGTGACTTCGCCAACTTTGGTGACACTTCTACCCTTCTGAATCCGGAGATTGTGGAGGAGATTAAGGAGGAGAGAATTTAGTGAATGGTGATTGGTGAGTGGATGGGAACATTTACAATTTACTTCCAACATTAGTGCCCGACCCTATGATCCACACTTGATAAATACCGGTGGGCTAAAAACTGGCTAAGGAAGACCCTGATCCTAATTAACCAGAGCCGTTAACTTAGGAATACATTTTGATTAATTGCATCCGTTATCTGTTATAAATGAAAAACTTACTATACGCACTGGCTTTGGGAACCGTGTTGATTTCGTGCTCGAAATCGGAGATGCAGCAAACCAGTGATACCATAAAAAATGCCGACAGCCTCTTTACGCGTGCCAATGATGGCGTGCGAACGCTGGATTCCATTTCTAAAATCGTGAGGGATACCGCGAGATTCAACAAAATAGTTGTGCCGGAAATAGAGAAAACCAAGGAAAGCGTGGGCAAAGTGATTCAGGAGAATGCCAAAAGCCTGGACTCGCTGAACGCCGTGCTCAAAAATGCCAGAAGGGATATTCAGAAGGGTTCGGAAGTCCTTAAGACAATGGATTCTGCCGGCAGGGTTCTGAAGGAGACCTCCAACCCAATTGATGTTCTTTCCACTATTTCCAAAACCATCGATAAAGTATCAAAATCGGCAAGACAAGGTACACAACCTGAAAAGGCTGAGGAAAAGGCCGGGGAACAACCGGTTTCCGCAGCCAATAATTCTGTGGCAAAGACTGCAGAGGAACCCGTTACCATAATTGCAGATCCGCTAACTAAAACCGGGGTAATGGAGGTTACAGTGTATGACCTCAGCAACTCTCGCGACGACCTGACACTGGCGTTGAGGAGGTTTCAGGGTGATATTGTTTCGGAAAAATTTGAAGATATCAACGGAGACCGGAAACAGGTGATCCGCATTCGGATTCCGACTCAATATTTTGACGAAGCCGCCACCCACCTACCTGAACGTCTGGGTACACTAACTACCCGAAGCGTAGAAAGTACCGGCACAGATTATGATCCGAACCGAATGTCCAGTCTGGAATTCATCTTACGCGAAAAAAAGCAAGAGGGCATGAGCAATATACTGGCTGAAGCCGGACCGGACAGCTCCACTGAGAAAAATGAAGAAAGTGCTTCCGGTGCATTTATGAAAGGATTCGATGTATTAGGCAAGGTCCTGCTGGCACTGCTGCCTTTTTGGCCCGTGCTCGTAATCGGTGCGATCATCTGGTACTTTATGCGTGGCAGAAACCGGAACAAAAAATTTGAGGAAACCGCTGCTTCACCCTACGTGGAAGAAGTCCCTCAGGAGGAATTTATTGAAACCCATCCGGTGAAGAAAGCCGAAGAGGTAAATCCACCGGCTGAAAATGAAAACGGTAAAGATCCGTATGAGAAGTACCGCCCCAAATAATTTTGGCGGCAAATATTAAAGAATCCGAAGAATACGCATAGGAAATCCCCTGGGCAATTGCTCAGGGGATTTCTGCAAAAAATGAAGAAAAATTAATTTCCGTAATGTGATTTTACTGTTTCCAGAACCTGCTGCTCACCCATTTGCTGTGAAGTCTGAAGTGTAATGTCCAGGTCTTTAAATTCGGGTGTGTCAAGAAGATGGCTTTTAAGCTCTTCCTGAATGGTTCTGGGACCTGTAATCAGAACTTTTTCCGTGTTGACAAGCAATTCTGCGATTTCCTTGAAATACTTGCGCTTATTGGTTTGTTCAGCGTTGTTGCCCGTGTGCTCATTAGAGTTTCCATGCTGGATTTCATGCTTTACGGGATTGCAGAGAAAAAATTCGGATGAGGATTGCTCATCGTGATTTTTGGCTACAATCGCTTTTTCGGTATCGATCCACAGACCGGCTAATCTTTGGTTGTTCATCTTTTAATTGTTTATTTCCCAGGGATGTACAACAATAATGCAAAGCTTCTGTTAAGGTCTGTTAAACTTACCTATGCTTCTGATCAGATAGTGCCAATGGATTTTAAATAATAAACGATTAATGTAGCCACAAAAAGGACACAGAAAATAATTAAAGTTATTTTCTGCTTACGGTACCAGGCAAGGGTGATCAGACCGCCGATCCCAAGGACCAGCAAGCCAACTTTCAGTACCGGTTCATCCAAAAATACAGAAACGGTTATGGCAATTAAAGACAGGAGACGGATGACGCCTTCACGTTTTAAAAAGTATTCTTTCATCGTAAAAATTTAAAAAATCCCTCCGATATCTCGAAGGGATTGCTGTTATTTCATGTTGACAATCCTGTCCACCACGTATTTGGTATTACCACGCCACGGAATGGCTCCGTTGTACTCTTTATAATGAAGGTCGAAATGTTTTCCGCTGTTTTCCTCCAGTTGTTTAAAAACTTTGGGATCATCTACAGAAAATTCAAACTCATAACTCGTAAGCGCTCCGGTACGGCCTTTACCAAAACCTTCCTGAATGATCTTACCCTCATAAGTCTTGAAGACATAGCCTTTCTTCACCGCGTAATTCAAATAACCGGATTTCACACCTTCACCAAATACAAAATAGTATTTATACCAGATGAATACACCTCCGAAAAGGAAAAGTACAAGCAGCACCCAGAAAAGGATCTTTCCGTAACCGCCTTTTTTTTCTTCAAACTGATACTCGGCCATTTTTGTGGTTTAAAAAGTTATTTTCAGGACTGACTTTTAATCAATTATTTCTTCGCAATGCTTCTGGAGATTACGATTCTCTGGATCTCAGAAGTTCCCTCGTAAATCTGGGTAATCTTGGCATCACGCATCATACGCTCTACATGATATTCCTTTACATAACCGTATCCACCGTGAATCTGAACTGCTTCAATAGTAGTATCCATGGCAACCTGTGAGGAATACAGTTTTGCCATAGCGCCACTTTCACCAATATCTTTTCCCTCGTCCTTCTCAACCGCTGCTTTAAGACAAAGCATTCTGGCGGCAGTGATCTGCGTAGCCATATCTGCTAGTTTGAAGGCAATAGCCTGGTGGTTAATGATCTCTGTACCGAAAGCTTTTCTCTCCTTAGCATATTTAAGCGCCAGTTCATATGCACCGGAAGCAATACCCAAAGCCTGAGAAGCGATACCGATACGCCCGCCGTTCAGTACACCCATTGCAAAGTTGAATCCAAACCCGTCCTCACCGATTCTGTTTTCCTTTGGAACCTTAACATCGGTAAAAAGAAGGGAGTGTGTATCACTACCACGAATTCCGAGTTTATCTTCCTTAGGACCTATTTCGAAACCTTCCCATCCTTTTTCTACGATAAAGGCGTTGATGCCCTTATGCTTCTTCTCAGGATCGGTTTGTGCGATAACGATATAATAAGTGGCATTGCCACCGTTTGTAATCCAGTTCTTTGTTCCGTTCAGGATATAATGATCACCCATATCTACCGCAGTAGTCTTTTGGGAAGTGGCATCGGATCCGGCTTCAGGCTCAGAAAGGGCAAAAGCACCGATAACCTCTCCACTTGCCAAAGGGTACAAATATTTCATTTTCTGCTCCTCGTTGCAGTATTTTTCCAGACCGGCACATACCAGAGAGTTATTCACGGACATTACCACAGCTGCAGAAGCATCAACTTTTGCAATCTCCTCCATGGCCAAAACGTAGGAAATGCTGTCCATACCGGCACCGCCGTACTTTGGGTCCACCATCATGCCAAGAAAACCAAGTTCCCCCATTTTCTTAACCTGTTCGTGCGGAAATTTCTGAGCATTATCCCTTTCGATAACCCCTGGCAGAAGTTCAGCCTGTGCAAAATCTCTGGCTGCCTGCTGTATCATCAAATGCTCTTCTGATAAATTAAAGTTCATAATAGATTTTTGTTTGCGTGCAAATTTACGGTTTTTTGATGCAAAACGGAAATTTGTTTCGTGTTGTAAATTTCACGGAAAATAGCTACATTTACCCATAGGATTGAATTTTTAATAAAAAAAACACCGTATGTCTATAAGAAGATTATTTGATATTGCGCACCATGCCCTAAAGAATTTCCCGCAGGAGGATATGTTTGTCACCAAATATGATGGTGAATGGAAAAAAACCTCGTCCCAGGAATACATTAACCTGGGTAACCGCATTTCGCGCGGATTACTTAAGCTCGGCATCAAACCCGGGGACAAGATTGCGCTTATCACCACAGCTACACGTACGGAATGGGCCGTCATGGACCTTGGGATCTCGCAGATCGGTGCCATAAGCGTACCGGTATATCCTACGATTTCGGCAGAGGATTATGTATACATTTTTAACGATGCTGAAGTAAAATACTGCTTTGTATCAGACCGTGACCTGCTGGCAAAAGTGAAAACAGCGAAGCCCGGTGTACCGTCACTGCAGGGCATCTTCACCTTTGATTCCATTGAAGGCGCGGCTAACTGGCAGGAGGTGCTGGACATGGGCAGCGATGATGCGAACCAAAGTGAAGTGACTGACCTGTCCGCGACAATCAATCCGGAAGACCTGGCCACGATAATCTACACCTCCGGTACTACCGGAAAACCAAAAGGCGTAATGCTTACCCACCTGAATATTGTATCCAACGTGCTGGCCTCCGACAAAAGAATTCCGCGCGACAGAAAACTGGATTACCATGATGCCCGCGTGCTGAGTTTCCTGCCCATCTGCCATATTTTCGAACGGATGCTTTTTTACCTGTTCCAGTATAACGGTTTCAGCATCTATTTCGCTGAGAGCATTGAAAAGATGGGTGACAATATTAAAGAAGTAAAACCTCATTATATGAGTGTGGTACCGCGTCTTATTGAGAAGGTATATGATAAGATTTATGACAAAGGCACCAGCGCAGGTGGTCTTAAATCAAAAATATTCCTTTGGGCTTTGGGCGTGAACAAAAACAAGAAAGGCATCGGAAAACCTTCCGGTCTTATGGAAATCATTGCGGACAAACTTGTATTTTCCAAATGGAGAGAAGGTTTGGGCGGCAACATCATAACACTGGTTTCAGGTTCGGCGGCACTTTCAGAAAGGCTTAACAAAATGTTCCAGAATGCCGGAATCCCAATTCTGGAAGGCTACGGACTTACGGAAACTTCGCCGGTAATTTCGGTGAATTCATTTGAAAAGATGAAAATCGGAACCGTAGGACATGTGCTGGACAATCTGGAAGTAAAGATTCAGGAGGATGGCGAAATAACTGTAAAAGGACCTTCCGTATTCAAAGGTTATTTTAAGAATGAAGAGATGACCCGTGAAGTTTTTACGGAAGACGGCTTTTTCCGCACCGGCGACATCGGACATATAGACAGTGAAGGTTTCCTGAAAATAACAGACCGTAAGAAGGAAATGTTCAAGACGTCCGGCGGTAAATATATTGCGCCGCAAGTAATAGAAAACCAGGCCAAGGCTTCTAAATTCATTGAACAGATCATGGTAGTGGGCGATGGCGAAAAAATGCCCTGTGCTTTTGTTCAACCGGATTTTAATTTTTCCAGACACTGGGCCGAGCGTCATAAACTGGATATTGGCTCTACCCCGCAAGAGATTGCACAAAGCCCCGAACTTAAAGAAAGGATCGGTAAGGAAATAGACTATCTGAATACCAAGTTGGGAAGCTGGGAGCAAATCAAGCGCTTTGAGCTCACACCTGAAGTATGGTCTATAGACGACGGCCTGCTTACACCCACTTTAAAACTGAAGCGAAAAGCCATCAGGGAACGTTTCTCTACGCTGTACAACAGGATGTACGGACATGATAGCGACAGATAACTGATCATTAATAAAATTGGAATAATCCGGCTCCACGCCCATGGAGTCGGATTATTTTTTTTGCTTCCTCATATAAATATCCGACTGCGTACCGCAGTAGGGCATGACTCTATAAATTGAACCGAATATTACTTTGAATAAAGCACACAAGCGGAAGTTGAGATGTTCACAATAGAAAAACCAGGGCGATTGTTTAAGGGAAAGTTTCAGTTTTACCGATAAACACAGGTTATATTCATTCAAAACCATTCACCCTTCCGGGAAGTTTTTGAAACAAAAAATCCGACTCAATACTGAATCGGATTCCTATATTTCAAAAGGTAAACTTAGAACTTGATGATGTCCTTCATCTTTTCGTTTTCCTCATTTACCATTTCGTCGTCAATCAGGATTTTCCCGGAGTGCTCGTCAATGATGATCTTTTTACGCTGCGCGATCTCCATCTGTTTCTGTGGCGGAACGGTGAAGAAAGATCCCTTAGGCGCACCTCTTTCCAGACCCACTACCGCAAGACCGGTGGTGGAATTGGAGCGGATCCTGTTGTATGAAGCCAGCAGACGCTCATCAATCTTCTTGGAAAATTCGGCAGATTTCTCAACCAGGAAATCCTCCTCTTTCTGGGTTTCGGCTACCAGGTTTTCAAGCTCTTCCTTCTTAAACTTCAGGTGGCTCTTCAACTGTTCAATCTTAGCATTCAGCTCGTCCAGAGTTTCATTTTTATGGGAGATCTTGGCCTCAAACTCATTTATCCTCTTCTCCGCAAGCTGGATCTCAAGTTCCTGAAATTCAATTTCCTTATCCAGAGATTCAAATTCCTTGTTGTTGCGTACGTTGTCCTGCTGCGATTTGTATTTTTCTATAAGGGAATTGGCATGGTTAATCACTTCCCTCTTGGTATTGATCTCGTCGTTCTGCTCCTTAATCTCAGCCTGAAACTTCTCTGCTCTCTTTTCCAAGCCTTCAATCTCAATTTCCAGATCCTCCACTTCAATTGGAAGTTCACCTCTGGTATTGCGAATATCGTCTAATCTGGAATCAATAATCTGCAGGTCATACAGCGCCCTTAATTTTTCTTCAACAGAAATTTCTACGTTTTTCTTAGCCATATATTATAAAAAGTAATTAACAGGATTGGTATTCCCGGTTGATTTTGAGACTGCAAATTTAGGAAATTTTTCCGACAAAATCTCAAATAATTGTTGAGTTACAAACTGTTCCGATTCATAATGGCCGATGTCACAGATCATTATTTTATCCTCAGCCTTAAAGAAATCATGGTACTTCACATCACCGGTAAGGTAAGCGTCACATCCCGCTGCCATTGCAGCATCAATACCGGAAGCTCCGCTGCCGCCCAGCACTCCTACCCTTCTAATGGCTTGCGGAAGCTGGCCGCTGTGACGGATTACTGTCAGGCTGAACTTTTCTTTCACCATTTTCAGGAATTCGCCCGGAGCCAAAGATTCAGGTAAATCGCCGTAACGGCCAAGTCCGGAATAGCTGTTCTCATTATCCAGCCGGATAATATTGTAGGCTACCTCTTCATAAGGGTGAGCTTCTTTCATGGCTCTCAGGATCCGGCTCTGTTTGTACGCTTCAAAAATAACTGAAACCTTTTCCTCATTTGCCATACTGCGCTCGCCCTGCTTCCCTGAGTAAGGATCCGAACCCACTAGCGGACGGAAGGTACCCGTACCGGTATGACTGAAACTGCACTGGTCATAGAAACCGATGCCTCCGGCACCCGCTGAAAAAAGAGCCTCCCGAACAGCCTCTGCATTCTCTGCCGGAACCATGACTTCCAGTGTTTTCAGGTTCTCCCTTTTTGGCATCAGTATCTTTTGATCTGAAAGTCCTAGTCTTTCGCATATTCCATAATTCACCCCGTAATAATCATTGTCAAATGCGGTATGAATGGCATAGATGGCAATTTTATTTTCAACAGCCTTCAGCACGGCCCGCTCTACATAGTTTTTACCGGTCAGGGATTTCAGACCTGAAAAAATAATAGGATGAAAGGTCACGATCAGGTTGGCCGAGCAGGCGACAGCTTCATCCACCACCTTTTCCAGTGCGTCATGACACACCACAATGCCGGTGACCTCACGTTCCGGATTACCACAGAGCAGGCCTACGTTATCAAAATCTTCCGCCTGTTTCATTGAAAATGTATTTTCAATTTCAAAAACCACCTCCTTTAAGTTCATTTCATTAAGTTTGTAACGAAAATAAGGAATAATTCCAAAGAGAACCCTATGGAGCCGCATCACGCCATCGAAAAGGAGCACGATTTCATTCCGGAGAGAAAAAAGTGGAAGCGGCAGCTGTTCAGGATCATCTACCGCGCGGATACTCCTTTGGGTAAGATGTTTGACATTTGCCTGCTTATTCTGATTTTCCTGAGCACGTTCATTGTTATGATGGAGAGCGTGCCTTCATTTGACCTTCAGTTTCACACACTCTTCATAGTTCTCGAGTGGACCATCTCGCTTTTCTTCACCGCGGAGTATATTTTAAGGATCATCACCATTCGCAACAAACGTAAATACATCTTCAGTTTCTTCGGAATTATAGACTTGCTGGCCATTCTGCCGTTTTTCCTGAGTCTTTTACTTCCTGTAACCAAGTTTTTCTTAATTATCCGGATGCTGCGAATCCTGCGTATTTTCAGGATCCTGAACCTGCTGGATTTCATGAATGACGGCTATCTGATTGTACGTGCTTTGAAGAACAGTTCACGTAAAATCTACATTTTCCTGCTTTTCCTGATGATATTCTCCGTGATTGTGGGTTCCATGATGTATATGGTGGAAGGTCATAAGGAAGGTTTTGAAAGCATTCCGCAGAGCATTTACTGGGCGGTAGTTACAGTGACCACAGTAGGCTACGGCGATGTTTCGCCCACTACCCCACTTGGGAAACTGTTTGCCATACTTCTTATGTTGGCCGGTTATTCCATCATTGCTGTACCTACGGGAATTGTAACCGCTGAAATGCGCAACAAGAGGCAGAATTTTGAAAAAGTGTGCAGCAGATGCATGAACGATGATATAGATGATGATGCCAACTACTGCAAGCGCTGCGGCGAAAAAACCACCATTCCCGAAAGATATCTGGGCAACGAATAAACGCAGGTCAGTGCCTCCGTGCACAAGTGAATCCTTTCATCATCTCCTTTCGTGGTCGTGCGCCCACTGAAATTATAACAACAGATTCGGTTCGGTCGTATAAAAACAAAAACAGCCTCGTTAAAGAGGCTGCTGTTTGTTTATTTCATCTGAATCTTACTTCTTAATCACTTTTCGGGAATACTGGGTACCATCCTGAAGCGTAAGTACAATGATACAGTCCTTCTTTCCGGTGGACTAGGGTGCTGCGGTAAATATACCTGTAGTTCTGACTAAATGCCAGGAAAAAATAAGGAAAAGCTAAACAAATTATCGACTTATATATAAAATAAAAAAGCGGCCAGAATTGGCCGCTTGCATTAATGAATTTTTACTTTTTAATAGCTTTTACTGATTTTGTAGAACCGTCTTTAAAGTCAAGCTTCAAAATATACAGTCCCGATTTCAACTCAGACAAATTAACTTGTCTTCCCGGATTACTGATTGATTTTACCAATCTTCCGGACATATCGATCACAGAAACAGATTTCAGGTCCTTGGCATCAGCAATGTTGACAACATCGGTAAATGGATTTGGATAAACCCTTACTTCAGTGCTCTGAGCGGCGATTTCTGAAGTTGAAAGTGCACCGGTCGTTACCGCAAAATTATCAACATGGAAATCATAGTCTTCAGCATCATCCACGGTACCGTCGGTACCAAAAATAGCGAACTTCACCTGCGCGGTAGCCTGTGCTGCCGGAACGGTATAAGTAAAGGTATTGGAGGTGTTGCTGATATTGTCCATATAAGTAAACTCTTCAATAATGGACCAAGTAGCACCGTTATCAGTGGATATAAGTACATTCACCACATCATCGGAACCCATCGCAATTGGATCTGAACCGTAATATTCTGTAACGCCATAATTGAAGGTCATCGTATGCGTACCTGCACCAGACAGATCAAAAGTTGGGCTGATAAGCCATCCGGCACGGTCAAAATAATAAAGGTTTAATGCTGCACCACCTGTGCCTCCGTTACCCAACAGGAAGGCTTCAGATCTCCAGTTATAGCTTACAGTTGCACCAGGTGCAGGTCCCGAAGCCGGGGAACCACCGGCCGCAATTAACCAGCAGTTACCGGGTACTGTATTAAAGTTATTGGTATAGTTAGGCAGGATAGCAGCACAAGCTGTAGTGAAAGTTCTCACTGTACAGGACTGCGAAAGTACAGTACCGTTAGTTGCATTCACCGTATAATAATAGGTGGTGCTGTTTGCAAGTGCAGTAGGTAATGTGTAGGAAGTTACATTGCCAACGTTAACGGCATTCAGAACATCGGTCCCGCCGGAAGTGGTTCCCATCGTGATAATATAGGAAGTTGCACCCGGCATTGCATTCCACGTGATGGTTGGCGTCAGAGAGACTCCGCTAAGGGCATTAGCCGGTGCAGTGACCACAGGACAGAAAGACACGGTGGTAAATGAAGGTCCCGCCGCCCAAAGACTCTGAGCACTGGACGAACATTTTGATCTCACCCAAACATAATAAGTGGTTGACGGCAATAAACCGGTTAACTGGTATGCGGGTGTCGTAAGACCAGTGGCTGTTGGTACTGTAGCTGCTGTAGGAGCAGTATTGGTTGCACTGTAATAAAAGTCATACCCGTTTGCCGGCACCGGAGTGGTTGCATTCCATACGAAATCAGCGGTGAAACTGGTAACGTTAGATACAGCTACACCCGTAGGTTGTACACAGGTTGGAGTTTCCATCACACGTACCTCGTCCAGGAGAAGGTCATCATAAAAATAACCGTTTCCTGCAGCATCTTTATCCACGGTGAATCTAATACGGATGGTAGTTCCCGAATATGCCGTTCCAAGTGGAATTCCCTCAAGTCTCCAGTTACTTGAATTGGTATCACCTGTAAATATCTGGTTCCAGGTGGTTCCGTCGCTGGTTACGTGTACCGTAAGCTTATTATTATCATAAGGTGGCAGCGTTCCTGTAGCTGACGTAAGGTGATTCTTATACCATTCAAACTGTATATAAGGATTGGTAAGTCCTGTCAAATTGATTTGAGGAGAGATGAGCTGAACCTGATGTTCTCCCAGGTACGGTGAACTTGCATCTACCCAGGCAAATGTACCTGCTGTCCTACCGTTATTCACCGGGCTTGCACCATACTCAGGGTTGCCTGCAAACTTCCAGAAAGCATTGGTACTGGTGGAAGTAGTAGTCGGATTGATATTTGTCCAGCAGTTAGGCAATGTACCCGAACTGAATGCTTCGTAAAACGGAGCTGCAAATGCGACACATGACGTTACTGCAGAACCTGCCGCCACCCATATACTCTTATCTGCTGCTGAACAGTTGGAGCGAATCCACACATAATAGGTTGTGGCTGGGGAAAGAGACGGAATCAGGCCGGGTGATGACGGCACATTTAATATTGGAGAGGTAGTCGCTGTAGGAGCAACATTCGTTGTATTGTAATAAATGTCATATCCCAGAGCCGGAGCAGTTGGAGGAGCCGTGAACGATACCTGCAGTGAAGATGAAGATACAGTTGTTGTGCTTGCCGCCGTTGGAATTGTACAGCTAGGCGGTGGTGTTACAGCCAGTGTATAGTCATGTGCTTCTCCATAGCCATCGGTGTTACACGGTATTGGTGCACTGTTCCAGCGATCGGCGACACGCATTCTGTAAGTACCCACAGGAGTGCCTGCCGGTACAGTAATCGTAGAAGCCGTCTGCAATCCTGATCCACTAGATCCTGAACCTATCAGTTCCGAGGTAGGATCGAAAATTCCGTCATTGTTAAAATCTGCCCAGATGTTCACAAACTGACCGCTGTAGCCATGCTCCACTGTGAAATTGTACGGGAGTGAAGCCTGCAAAGTGACTGTCTGTGTAGCACTGAAATCTCCATAAGCAGCATTAGAACATCCGGTGTTAAGATGACTGAATCCAGCGGAGGGGACCGAAAAACTGTTAATTTGATCTCCATCAGCACATCCACTTGAAAATGCGGGCACACAATACGTTTGCGCAGATGCTCCAAGCCCGAGGGACAAAAAGCATGATAGTAGTACTTTCTTCATAATTGTGATTTAAATAGTTTAAGCTAATTTATAAAATTTTAATATATAATAGCTAATAAAAATGACTTTAAATCAAGAAGCATTTAAACAATAAGCATAAGTGTTGCGAAATACATTTATAGAAGGTTAATTAAAATTGTTCTGCCGGGATCAAGGCATAAAAAAAACTGTCCCACCAAGCGGTGAGACAGCCTTTTTTACTGATAAAAATAGCTGATTACTTCTTAATCGCTTTCACGGTTTGGGAAGTTCCATCCTTATAATCCAGTTTCAGGATATAAAGACCGGTTTTCAATTCACTCAGATTGATCTGTCTTCCCGGATTGGCAATTGTTTTTACCAATCTTCCGGACATATCTACCACAGAAACTGACTTCAGATCTTTTACATCAGAGATGTTTACCAAATCAGCAAACGGGTTCGGGTAAACTTTCACCTCATTCGCATTCGCAACGACGTCGTTTGTTTTCAAAGATCCTGTTGTGGCGATAGTGATACTGAAAGGACCTTCCGGAGAATCAGTGCTTCCACTATAATGTCCGACGTTGATGTAGTACGTTGCACCAACTGTGGAGAGGAACGTCACTGTTTCAGCACTACCACTTCCTGTTGCATCCACACTGGTCACACAGGTGAATGTTCCGCAGGTTCCTGTAAATACCCCAATTTCTGCATCCCATCCTGTTGGCGTTACTGTAACTGTCATGTTTCCACCGTCACCTGTAACTGTATACCAAACACCGTCATTCATTCCGCTGGTTCCTGTACACGCACCAACAAAACCACCTGAATTTGTTGCGCTGGTCGCATCCTGTGTATTTGTGTAAGGTGTAGACGAATTTGCCGGCTGTCCTGCGATTGCAGTAGCACAAGTATCATTTGCAGGAGGCGGTGGTGGTGTTCCTACACATATTTTAAATGACGCTCTGGTTGTAGCTGTTGAAGTATATGTATACACCCTCACGTAGTAAGTTGTTCCTGCTGTAAGACCAGTTGCTGTCATCGTGTTCGGATCACTGCACTGAACCGCAACTAAACTACCGCATACGCCACTGTACAGGGCCATAGCCATATCTGTACTGCCGGATACGTCATAAAGCGAAACAACATGGTTTGATCCTGTAGCGACGAAGCTGTACCAAACATCATCATTAACACCGCTGGCCGCACAGGTAGGTGCTGTTTCAGTAGAAGCAGTAGCACTGTCGGTGTACCCCTGTGCAAATGACCCACACAGCAAATCAGGATTTACAGTAAGACTAACAGCACCTGAACAGTCGTCATTGGCCGGAACCGGCGGCTGCGTCCCTACACAGATGTCAAAAGTTGCTCTGGTAGTTGCCGTTGATGTAATTGTCCAGACACGTACGTAGTATACTGAACCTGCTGTTAATCCCGTGGCATTTAATGTATTCGGATCACTGCAGGCCACCTGAACAAGAGAACCACACGCACCGCTGTAAAGTGCCATAGCCATATCGGTGCTGCCTGACACATTGGATAATGCAATTCTGTGCGCCGGTCCGGTCGCTGTAAATTTAAACCAAACATCGTCATTGGTTCCGCTAGCACCACAGCTAGGTGCTGTTTCAGTAGAAGCCGTTGCACTTACAGTTGTACCCGAAGCAAACACTCCACATAAATAATCCGGATTCACCGTAAGAGTTACTGCGCCTGCACAGTCATCGTTTGCTGGTGGGGGCGGCGGACTTGTTACGCAGATATCAAATGTAGCAGCAGCTGTCTGTGTGCTTGAATATGTATATACTCTTATATAATAAGTATTTCCCACTGTGAGTCCTGTTACCGTACCCGTGTTAGGATCGGAACAGAGTAAACTGGTTGTAGAACCGCAGGTTCCACTCATTACCTGAAAATACATATCCGTTGCGGAAGGATTACCTACCGACACTATATTGGAAAGGGTAACAATATGGGTTGTACCTGTAGCTACAAACGAATACCAAACATCATCATTGGGTGCACCACTGCAAGCTCCTGCAGGCATAGACTCGGTAGCGCCAAGGGTGGTGCCGCTTACGGGCGTTGCACATGTTGCACCGGTATTAGCGGTAAGCACAACAGCATTCGCACAATCATCATTTGCAGGTGCAGCAGGTGCGGCAGGGCTTGTAAATGACCAAATCGTGGCATTACAACCTATAGCATCAGCACCCCCGTTGGTAGGCACCACATACCAATAATACGGTGTATTATACTGTGTAAGGCTGGCAGTATAGGTTGTTGCCGGTGCGGTAACTGTTGAAGCCAGAGTTGTAGGCGGATTGGTAGTTCCCAGGTATACCTTGTAACCGGTTGGGGCTACCCCTGAAGTCGGAGCTGTCCAGCTAAGCGAAGGAGTTAGGGTGGTTACTGTACTGCCATTTGCAGGACCTGTTAAAGTTGCACATTGAGGAGACTGTGGTCCCTCGGTGATACTAAGCGTAAAGCTGCCACATGCAGGCGTTGGCCAGGTATCCACAAAAATATAGTAGGTGCCATTGGTCGGAATGGTCACCACGCCAGTTGCACTACTGCCGGAACTGGTAGCAACAAACCCCATACTGTTTGCTGGGGTTGGGGCGCAGGCGCTATGTACGGCGGCAATCTTCCAGGTGGCTGTGCCGCCCAGCGCAATCTGTAAATTTACAGGCGCGGTGGTTATGTTTATGGAGTAAACGAAGTCTTCTCCATCACCATAATTCGCATTTCCGTAACTTCCGGCTGGATAGTCATTCACCGAACCACATGTGGTCTGCGCTCCACTGGAAAACGGAAGCGCCGTAATCGGAATTGCGGTGGCACAGTCATTTTGCGCTACCGCGTATGTGCCGACCAATGAAAGCAGGCACATTAGTAAAATTTTCCTCATAATAATAGTTTTTAAATTACGGTAAATGTACATCATTTTTGATAATACAGAACATTTAATTACGTTTAATTTATTCCATTACGTAAAACGTAGTATTTAATCATATAAACTAAGAAGCAAACAATCGTTTAACAATTACTGGACATAAAAAAAGGCAGCTCAATCGCTGCCTCTTCAATATTTGTTAAATTATTATTTTTTAACTGCTTTTACAGATTTCACTGAACCATCTTTGTATTCTAACTTAAGAACATACAGACCGGATTTCAATTCTCCGAGATTAACAGGCCTTCCGGCAAATGTGATGGTTTTCACTAACCTTCCGGACATATCTATTACAGAAACACTTTGGAGATCCTTAGCATCCGATATATTTACCAAATCCGTAAATGGATTAGGATATACTTTTACACTTCTGGTTTCAGCGATAACTTCACCTGTGGCCAAATTAGGATTTTGCATCACTGCAAATTCATCCAAAAGTACATCATCATAGAAATAACCATTTCCAGCTACGTCTTTATCTACAGTGAACCTAATTCTCACAGTAGCTCCTACATAAGATGAGGCAAGTGGAATTCCAACTGTACGCCAGGTGCTGGAGTTTGTATCATCAGCAAAAATTTCTGTCCAGTTTGTACCGTCTGTACTAATGTGCACCAACAGTTTATTATTATCGTATGCAGGCAATGTACCGGTTGAAGTCAGGTGATTTTTATACCATTCAAACTGTACGTACGGATTGGTAAGACCTGTCAGGTTAATCTCGGGAGTAAGAAGCTGAACCGTATGCTCATTGTCGTACGGTGAACTGGCATCCACCCAGGCAAAAGTACCCGAAGGTTTTACACTGTTTGCAATAGCAGCTCCATAATCTGCCGTGCCGGTGAATTTCCAGAAAGCAGCGGCACTTGTAGATGCAGTTGTTGGGTTCGCACTGATCCAGCAATTTGGAAGTGAACCTGAGCTGAATGACTGAGTCAACGGTGCTGCTACAGGTCCACATAATGTGTTGAACGACGTACCGCCTTCCCAAATACTTACATCGGTGGATGAACAGTTGGTGCGTACCCACACATAATAAGTAGAAGAAGCCGATAAACCGCTAAGCGTTGCCGAAGGAGTTGCTGTGGTTACCGAGTTTGTTGAATTAAGTACTGTAGATGAGGTTGGTGCTGCATTTACCGTACTGTAATAAACAGTGTAACCGTTAGCAGGAGCAGTTGCCGGTGGAGTCCACGATACCTGACCGCTGGTGCTTGTTGGCGCGGCAAATGCAATTGAGGTTACAGGAAAGCAGGTTGGCATAGCTTCCCAATAAACATCGTCCCAGTAATAGGATTTACCGTCAGCTGCATTACGGATCGCCAGACGTGCATTTGCCGGAACCGTGGAAGGCACAGGTACTGTATACTCTGCGGCAGCTACGGTATAAGTTGTATTGGTTATGTTTAGGGTAGAGATAACAACAAATGATGTCGGATTAGTTACATCGGTAACATAACCTACATCCAGTGATCCCGGTGCAGTACTAACACGCGCTTTAAAACGTAACCAGTTTGTTCCCGCATTCACATTACTGAATTCAGGCAACACAACAATTACAGGTTCTGTTGATGAAGTTGAATATTGATAAATATTCCTCGTACCTGAAGCCGGCGTGGTGCTGGTTATGGTCTGCGATCCGGGAGAAGCAGCAGGTGCCAGCCTCACCCAGCAGGTTGGAACTATATTCCCGGTTCCATAGCTGTCAAAGTTTTCAAACATTGAGGTAGCAGGCACACAAGCTGTTACAAATGACTGTACCGGCAGCCAGGCACTCTGAACAGAAGTGGAACAGTTTGAACGTACCCAAACATAGTAAGTAGTAGCAGGTGTTAAACCGGTAACAGACGCACCAAGTCCGGTACTAGTAACTGAGTTGGTAGCATCAAGTACAGTTGAAGAATCCGGTGCTGCATTCGTTGAACTGTAGTATACTGTATATCCGTTAGATACAGATGTAGTTGAGGCATTCCAAGTAAACCCTGCTGTTGTGGTGGTTATGGTGGGAATTTGAAAGTTAAACGGCGCAAAACAGGAAGGTACACTCCAGCTGAAGGTAAGACCGGATGCAGGGAAATTGGTATTATCCCTGGACACGGTAGCCCCATTTGTGGTACCTGCAGAAGTATTCGTCCATGCATTTCCTACTGCGCCGCTTCTGTTGAAATAATCGGATGTAGAGCTTCCGCGAAGACCGATCTGGTTGGTCTTGCTTGTAGTACTTACATTATAGTAATCACCATAGACCGTTGAAACCTGATTGGTCGTTTCAGACAGATGGAGTTGAAATGACATAAAATTACTTAAAGAAACCGTTGTGCCGTAGTCATTGTAGCCATTCCATTCTATAATGAATGTCCTGTTCGGTGCAGTACCCACCACGGAGGTAAATATTTTCCCCGTGCCGTATCTCACCACTGCTGCAGCTGAACTCGATGTAGCGGGTGCAGACATCGTAATCGTACCGGCAGTTGGATCGAACGCAGTTACTGTAGCTCCCGCTGGAATACCATTGACATTGTTAAGCTGTTTTCCAATTTCCAGACCTTTAAAAGAACCAACGTTAGTAATAATATTAGAACCCGATGTGGTTACCCCTGAGGTAATGAACACACCCCATAGGTCACGGTTCATCACTGCGATTGCACCGTCATAAGCGGTGGCAGTAGAAATTACCGATGAGGCCATACTTGTATTTGCCCCAAAGATCGCAGCTCCGTTCGAGTTAACATAAATGGAGTTATGTACAACACCACTAAAGTTAAAAGCAAACGGCAGGTTCACAGTCCAACCAGCGGTATCATTGGTGGTAGAAGTTGTAGCTTCGCTGCCTGCTACAAGAGTACCTGTGCCGGCAATACTGTTAAAAGTTCCGTTACTCTGGGAAAACACATACCCACTCACCTGTGCATTCAGTTCACCACCGGCTAAAGCTGTAAGCACGGCAATCCCGATACCGGTAATAAAACCGGTCGCGCGTGAGCGCAGAGGTTTTTTCCGTAAATGATAAAATTGACTCATTGAAAATAATTTATTTAATTCGGCATAAAGATACACTATTTTTAAAAATAGAGCCCCGCGATTAATTAGTGCAGGTATTATAAGTGACATATAAACCAAAATTGTCTTAAACAGCAGATTGCGTTTAATAGTACAAAGAGTAAAAATGATCTGAATCTCAAGATATGCCCGCAATAAACACACTTAAACCCTATCAGTTTGGTAATCCATTGAAATATTCACTCAACGGTATGGTTTCCACCCCTTCCGATTTGCATTTATTTTTTTGATTATTTTACCAAATATCCCTTCATTCTAGTTTATTTAAACTTCATAAAAAAAATCGCCCGCAAGGCTGTTTAATAACAATTAATTAAACATACATAACTCAGCCTTCCAATCCATTGCACGAAATTACAGGGCCCGAACTCGCATCCAGTCGGGAGCAATATAAAAACACCCCTGAAGAGATTTCTTCAGGGGTGTTTATTATGGATTTACTTATTTTAAAATTCCAGTTCGTTTTCCGGATGGATATGCTCATAATCTGCAACCATTTCCTCTTCATAGTTGGTCTTTTCCTTTTTGCTGAATCTGTTTTCCAGCCTTACCATAATAAGGTATACTACCGGTACGATGATCAGTGTAAGGAAGAGTGAAGAGATAAGTCCACCAATAATCACAATGGCCAGACCGTTGTTCATCTCTGCTGCGGCGCCCGATGCCAGAGCAATAGGCAACATACCGAATACCATCGCGATCGTGGTCATCAGGATAGGTCTCAAACGGGCATGGTTGGCCTGGATCAGCGCATTTTCGATAGTCTCGCCTTTATCAACCCTGTGGTTGGCAAAATCAACAAGAAGAATGGCATTCTTGGCCACAAGACCGATCAGCATGATGATACCGAGTATCGTAAATATGTTCAAACTCTGATTAGTCAATGCCAGCGCCCATAAGGCACCGATAAATGACAGCGGTATTGAGAAGAGTACGATAAAAGGCTTCAGGAAGTCATTATAAAGGACAACCATAATCATATATACCAACATGATGGCGGCAAGAAGTGCAACACCCAGTGTTCCGAAACCTTCACTCTGGTTTTCCATATTTCCGCCCCATACCCAGTTCACACCTGCTGGTTTCTTAATTTCAGCCATCTTGGCTTCCCACTCGGAAGCCACTGTTCCGGTGGTTTTACCTACCGTCTGAGCCTGCACGGTAACCGACGGTGACCTGTCATACCTTTCCAGCAAAGCCGGTCCGGAGGTAAAGTTAATATCGGCAAACTGTGATAGCTGTATTCTCATACCCTGCTGGTTCACGAAGTTGATGTTCCGGACATCATCTATACTGGTTCTGTTGGCTTCATCAAGGATGATATTGATATCATACTCATTATTACCTGTACGGAATTTATTATCTGTATTACCGCTGAACGCTGTCCTGAGCGTCTGACCAACGGAGGCTACATTCAGGCCGAGAGAAGTCATCTTATCACGGTCTACCGTTACAGAAATTTCAGGGTTACCTTCTTCCACACTAAGTTTAATTTCAGAGGCACCGTCTATGGTTCTCAACTGTGCTTCAGCGGTCTTTGCATACGCCATCGCATCTTCCAACGTTGTACCGGTTACAGTCATCTGCAGCGGAGCCTGTTCCGCACCCATAAATCCGACCGGAACCGTAGTTACCTTCGCTCCTACCAGAACTTTCTCGAGATCACGCTTCAGTTTGGCCGCATATACTTTCGTATCGTCTTCCCTTTCATCTTTCGGAACAAGCTCGACACTGATTTCCGATTTATAATTGGTAGACTGCATAGCACCCATACCGCCACTCACAGATCCTACAGAGGTGATCATCTTCACAATCTCCGCCTTTTTGGCCAGGTGCTTTTCGGCAGCCTGGGTAATGAAGTTGGTCTCTTCCAGTGAAGTATCTTTCGGCATCTCAATCTGAACCAGGAATTCCCCTTTATCGGTACCCGGGAAAAAGTCGGAGCCAATATAACCCATCACCGCCAGCGCGATTGCACTGATGAAGAGCACAATGGTAATGGCAAAGGTTTTCAGTTTGTTAACCAGACTCCACTTCAATATCCCCTCAATCTTGTGGGTAAACCAGGTAAGTCCTTCCTCAAATTTGTAAATAATCTTGCCGAAGAAAGAGGTATTGCTTATCACCTCCAGTTTCCCGTAGCGAGAGAACAACCATGGAACCACAGTAAAAGACACCAACAGTGAGAGCATGGTAGCAATAATTACCGTGACACAGAACTGCGAGATAATGTCGGATACGAGACCCGTACTCATCGCAATAGGCAGGAATACCACTACAATTACCAATGTAATAGCGGTAACTGTAAACCCGATTTCCTTAGCACCGTCGTAGGAAGCACGCACCTTGTTCTTACCCATTTCCATGTGGCGGTGAATGTTCTCAATTACAACAATCGCATCATCCACAAGAATACCTACCACCAGAGAAAGACCCAGCAAACTCATCAGGTTAAGGCTGTATCCGAGGATATACATTCCTATGAAAGTCGCGATAAGTGAGGTCGGAATGGCCACCATTACGATAAGTGCGTTACGGAAGCTGTGCAGGAAGAACATCATTACAAAGGCCACAAGCGCGATGGCGATAAGTAAATCTTTAATTACAGCATTCGCAGCGGCCAGAGTAAAGGTTGAAGTATCACTGGCAACCGTGATCTTAATATTGTTTCCTTTGTACTGCTCTTCTATCTGTGCTATTTTTTCCTGAACCAGACGGCTTACTTCCACCGCATTGGCATCTGTCTGCTTCTGCACCTGGAGCATCATTGTATTTTCCTGGTTGATCCTCGCTATTTTATCGGCCACCTTTTGTGTATCCTGAACCTCAGCGATATCGGAAAGACGGATATTCTGTCCGTTCTTGGATGAAATGGTGAGGCCTCTCAGCTCCTCCACGGAACTGATCTTCCCTGCAAGACGGATCAGCGTACTGTTTTCACGAGTCTTCAGACTTCCGGTAGGGAAATCCAGGTTGGACATGGTAATGATCTGCTGAACTTCGGGAATGGTGATGCCATAGCCTTCCATTTTCGCCTGATTCAGGTTGATTCTGATCTCCCTTTCCTGACCACCTACAATATCTACCTTGGATACCCCCGGGATTCTGGAAAAAACAGGCTGGATTCTCTGGTCTATCAGGTCATACAGCTCATTTTCGGTTAGGTTACCCGTAACACCCATCCTTACAATCGGCATGTCCGAGAGTGAGAATTGGGTAAGTGACGGCTCGTCTATATCTTCCGGCAAATCGGAGCGGATGGCATTGATCTTACGCTGCGCCTCATTCAGGGCAAAATCCACGTCGGCATCATTATTAAACTGAACAATTACAACGGATAAACTCTCATAGGATTTGGACTGGATCTTTTTTACTCCTTCCAGGGCAGATACGGCATCCTCTATTTTTCGCGAAACCGTATTTTCCACCTCGGAGGGCGAGGCACCCGGATAAACGGTTGCTACAGTTACTACTTTAACTTCAAATTTAGGGATCAGCTCATAATTCAGCTGCGAATAGCTGAAAAGTCCCCCTATGACCAGTAATGCAAGCATTACGATGACCAAACTGGGTCGTTTAATCGATACTTCTGCTAACTTCATCTATATATATGCTTAGTCGATTATTATTTCAGTTTACGGATCGGCGTTTTGTCCGTCAGGTTGATCTGGCCGCTCGTAACCACCTCATCTCCGGCCTTCAGCCCACTGATCACCTCTACACGGTCGCCATAGTTGACACCCCCTTTAATTTTGGTTAGGTAGGCTACGTTATTGCGTACTACAAATACAGTATTGTCACTCACACTGCCCACAAATGCCTCACGCGGAATAGTGAGTACGCTTCCACTGCCGCTTCGGCTGAAAATTGCGGTTCCGTACATACCTGCTTTCAGTTTGTTGAATGAATTGGGAACGGTAATTTCTACAGGAAATTTCAGTGCACCCGAAGCAGCCGGTGCAATAAAGGTAATCCGGCCATCCAGCGCGCCCTCAATTACATCGGGCTGCACTTTAACGCTGTTGCCTACAGAAAGCTGGCTAACTAATGACTGGTCTACATCAACCTTAAGTTTAACTGAAGAGATATCCACCACCTCCACGATAGGTGTACCCGGGTTAAGCACAGTACCTACTTCTACAAACTTTTGGTTTACGATCCCGCTAACTTTTGAAATTACGTTGGTATCGCCTGACTGTAGGTTGGCCGACTGAAGCTGGGTTCTGGCATTCTTCACCTGAAGTCTGGCCTGATCCAGCTGGAGCGCCGTTACCCCACCTGTTTTGTAAGCTTGTTCATAACGGTTTAAGGCCATAACTGCGTTATCCAGGTTGGCTTTCGCACCGGAAACGTTCACGTTTACTTTTTCACCTGCCAGACGACCTATACTTTGTCCTGCACGTACGTAACTCCCCTCTCTAACGTTCAGTGAAATGAGCTGTCCACCCATTTCAGCGGAAATCTGTGCCTGTCTGTTAGGCAGGAAAGTACCGTTCACCGAAAATTCCCCGCTGATCTCTTCCTGCTTTACGACTGTGGTACGAACAGCCACATTGGTATTCTTTTCCGCTACCACGGCTACCTTTTCCTCATTCTTCTTCTTGTTGTTCTGAAGGATAAAGTAAAACGCGACAGCAATGCCCAGGATGGCCAGTATGCTGATGATTGTATTCTTTTTCATAGTTTATTTAATTATTATCAGTTAATGTTTTCAGTTTTCCCTGAGACTTCAGCAGGTCAATTTCCGCAAGTTTATAATCTAGTTTTGCTTTTGTTAAATTGTTCTTCGCTTCGGTAAGGTCGCGTTCCGCATCAAGAATATCGTTTAAAGTGGCCAAACCATGCTGGTAATTGCTTCTTGTATTGGAAAGAACCTGCTCTGCCAAAACCACATTTTGCTCCTGCATGGAAATCATGGTCATATTATTTTCCAGTTCCGTAACGGCATTTTTATGCTGAAGGTCCAGGCCCAGCTGCGTCTCTCTTAAATCGGCGCGGGCTTTCTCTATCTCGATCATACTAAGTTCTACACGTGATTTTGTAGCAAAACCGTTAAAAATCGGCACCCGAACATTTAATCCTATGGATGCCATATCGGACCAAAAGACACCGTTTTCCTTACCGTTCCACCACGGCATTTTTTCACCCTGACCCAAAAAACCGTAATTAGCGGAGAGTGCTACCGACGGATAGTATTCTGCTTCAGTTGCTTTTTTCTGCCATTCAAGCAGTTCAATCTGCTTGTTCACCAACTGAACTTCGGTACGATCGGCAAAGTTCGCGCTGCGGTCCGGCAGCAGGGAAGGTTCAAAAGTCTGCTCCGGAAGCTCAATTTCCTGATCCATGGGCATACCGATCATAAATTTCAGCGCATTTTCAGCCAGGTCCACTGTGTTTTCCAATTGCTTCACACCGGAACTTACATTATTACGGGCCACTACTACCCTGTCGTAGTCAATTTTTCTGGCCAGACCTGCATCATATAGACCCTTGATCACTTTAATCGTTTGATTGGTAATCTCCAGATTACTGTGGGCGTTGGTCAGCATTTGGTCAGCCTGATACACCTGGAAATAAGCATTGGCTACTTTTTCAATGATCTGCTCCTCGGTAAGGCGCGCGTTGATCAGATAAAATTCCTTGGTTGACCGTGCTGCTTTCAGACCTACAAAAACCGACTGGTTAAATAGGTTTTGCGTAAGCTGTACCATATTGCTGGAAGTCCACTTCTGTCCAAAAGCCACCTTAACCTGCTGACCCGGCGCGCCGAAGATCTCACCCGGAAGTACGGATTCCTGCAGCAAAGGATTATAACTTGTAGAACTGTTAAAGCTGATGTTGGGGTAAGCATTGGATTTCACTTCGGCAATCTGTGCGTCGCCTTTACGGATATCCAGCCGGGCTTTCTCGGCCTCAGCCTTATGCTCCAGAGCATAAGTGATAGCTTCCGGCAGCGTAAGCAGCCTGGCGTCCTGAGCATTCAGCAGTCCGGCGGACAGTATAAAGCCAAAAATTAGTTTTTTCATTATTTTATATGATTGTATTTAATTAACTGTTGTTTTCCTAATTCGGTGGTAATGGCATTCATATAGAAGTTAAGCGCTACATTACTGTACTCTGCACTGTTGGTCTTAGCGGTATCCAAAAAAGGCGAGCTGTCATAAGACATCACCATCTGGAAATAAATACTCGCATAAAGCGGGGCATCGAAATCCGTGCGGTAATAGCCCTGTTCGCGGCCGCGTTCAATATTGTGAACAAGCACTTCTGTGAACCTCTCTGAGAAATTCATCATATGTTTATTAAAAATGGCAGGATAATACTTCAGCAGCTGACGTATAAGAACTGAATTATTGGAACGGGCAGCTTTCTCGATCTCCTCGTCTCGGCAGTACATACGGTCCACCGCATTTTCCACCTGCATATCCATCTTATTCAGTTTCTCAATAACTTCAGTGAGTTTATATTCCAGCACATCCTCCAATAAAGCCTCCTTGGTTGCATATTTTTGGTACAATGTCTTCTTTGACATCCCGAATTCCCGGGCGATATCATCCATTGTAAGGGTCTTCGCGCCATTCTCAATGAACAACTCTGCCACCTTTTCCAAAAAACTTCTATCCATATCTTGATTTTGACGGGGCAAAGATACTTATTTGGAAACTAATAAACCAAATAAGTTTCCAAGTTTATTTACAATAATTATAATAGATTTTGTTGATGGAAACTGAATTAATCTGCAGGCCTGGACCTTTTCCTGTTTTAAAAAAATTCTTTGTAACAAGAAATCGTACATGATTAAGTGAATTCTAAACAAAAGCTGTTTAGACTGCTAATCACTTAAGTGCTTCATAATGTAACAACTGCAAAATCATCTAGTTAAAAATTGACTAATGGATTTCGGGGAAATAACCCGATACACCTAAGCGCTTTCACTGATATTTTGGAAATACTGATTAACAGGGATTTGCAGTGTTCTAGGCGGGACTACATTTGTAACACAAACTAACCAAATAAATTTTTTAAACATGAAAAAATTAGTTACAGGTGCAGTGGCACTACTGGCAGTAGGTTTTACTTACGCACAAGCAAATGTTGATTATTCCAGACAGTATGGAAATGGAAACACTACCAATGTTTTGCAGGATGGGTGGCAAAACAATAACAATTCGTTGCAGGATGGTACTACCAACATTGCAGGGATCGCACAGGACGGTACATACAACCGCAACGTTTCCGTAAGCCAAGGCACAAGCAACACTGTTGAAATTGATCAGGAAGGAAATGACAACAGCAACGATACTTGGCAAGTGGGTGTTGGGAATTATGCCAAAGTTAATCAAAAGCAGGCAATTGGTGGCCAGATAGCATGGAGCAGACAAAACGGTAATAACAATGAAATTGAACAATACCAGTGGGACACTACTAACAGATCGTACATGACTCAACAGGGGGAAAGAAACTATGCAGGGTCACAACAGTATACTATTGGTAACGTAACAACTGGTGAGCAGTTTGGTAATGATAACAGTTTAATAAACTGGCAGACTGGTAATTCTAATGTCAGCTTCCACCGTCAGGATGGTTACTTTAATGATGCTAAGCTTGATCAAATGGGTACAAGTCAATCGCACACTGGTTTCCAAAACGGTACCGGAAATGTAATGAAGGTTACACAGATGGATTAATTAATCCTGTTGATAAATTGCGAATCCGTCTCAGTTTGGGACGGATTTTTTACGCCTGGATATGTAGGGGTTCCGCCCTTGTCATACTGCTTATTTGATATAAAAAATTGCCGCGCCTGCGACAATCAATCTCTTTAAGATTTAACATTAAGCTACTTGGCGAAACACTGTCCTTTTCGAGTGCTTTTTAGGGCTTTTACTTCCTAATCTAATTGTTTTCGGGGATATTTACCAACTACCAGTCACGGGGGATTTGCCATTTAGCTTTAGCAGCTAAATTTGTGATAACAAACTAACCCTTAAACCTTTGAAAACATGAAAAAAACAACACAAAGAACATTGGGACCACCAGATTTAATATCTGCCAATACAAAGTTTCCCCAACAATTAAACAGGGAGCATTTTTATGAGTCCGTCCATGGAGCATATTACACCAAAATGAAAATTCATTGTAAAAACAACTTCATTTAATGGTTTTGAGTCGAAATCATAGGCCAACAATCGCCTAAGTCAACTGAAGTTTTTATGGTCACTCATGGCCCAAATACTTACTATCATGAAAAGAGCAATTACTTTCATTTTATTTGTGCTGACCTTACAGCTATATCGTGCGCAGGAAGTTCCTATGTTCGAGATCAACAGTAACAACGTAATGGATTATTACAGCCAAATTGCAAAAGCCAGTCTGAAACCTGCATCGCTATCGATAGCTACACAAATCGGTGACAACAACTTGATTGAGATATCAGACAATGGTGGGGCAAGAGTCTCTATCCTGCAGCTGGGAGATAATAATACCACTCTATTTCAGAATACCAATTCGTATCCTGGAAAAGCCGACATCTTAATACGTGGTTCTAACAATCTGATCCAGATTGATGGCAGCAACAGTATCTCAGACGGAATGAAGATGAATATTAATGCCAATGACATGACCATACTTATGAGAAACAACTAAAACCCTTGAAAATGAAAACTCTCTTTGCAGTTCTGAGTGTTTTTTTTCTCTGCATATCTCTTCAGGCACAGGAGACTGAAGGAATAACAGGAAAAATAATAACAGAAACCAACGAAGGTCGGGTGAAGATAAAGGCAGCAGCCGTAAGCTCCTCCCAAACATTTAAAGACCTTAATTATATTCTTATTACCCTTAAAAAAGGAAAATCTGGAACCTCATCCAATAAGCAGAGTGGGAAATTCTCACTGAAACCTAATGAAACCAGGATTCTCTCTGAAACAGATGTTCATTTGGCAGAGAAAGACGGACTAAAAGTGTATCTTTTTTTAAAAGATGAAGAATCTGACCGTACTATCGCAAAAGACAGCCTTGAAATCAATGCCGGCCAGTTTGCAGCAGAGGTGATGTATATACCGGAGAAAGACCTGGAGTTAAGCGGGCTTACGATCGATGAAACCAAGACACGAATGGGACAGCTGTTTTATGAATCCTTTTTTAAGAAATACAATCAGATTCCGGAAAAGTATGATGGTACTGTAATGATTACAGAACTCCCCTCCTTTGGACGCAACAGCAGGATCAACGTAACAGTGGACGATCAGGTGATTTACAGTTTTCTGTCCACACCTGATGAGGAAGCTCTGGATTCCGAAGCACAAAATGCTTTAAACTATTTGGCAGACTATAATGCCAAACAAAGTCTGCGCGACCGCGAATTTAAATATTGACAAATCATGAAAAAAATACTTTACCTGATCCTCATCCTTTGTGCTGCAGGAACTATACAGGCACAGCAGTTTGTATATAAACCAATCAATCCGGCCTTCGGCGGTGAAACTTTCAACTACCAATGGCTTCAGAGTTCCGCGAGCGCACAAAATCAGTTCGACAACTCCACTGGCAGCAGAGGTCTATCCTCCCTAAATTCCTTAAACAATTTCACGGAAAACCTTAACCGTCAGTTACTTAATGAAATATCCAGAAAACTGATGGGTGACCAATTTGGTGACGGCGATCTAAAGCCCGGCACTTACGTTTTTGGCTCCATGTACCTGGAAGTCATTCAGACAGGCCAGGGACTTCTTATCAACATCCTGAATACCAGCACAGGGGAACAGTCTGAGATTCTTATCCCCGGCAGCTAAACAAAACTTGAAAACCCATGAAAACATATCATCAAATAAAGCAGGCATCGCTATGCCTTGTATCACTCTTCCTTGTGGGCTGCACCTTGTTCAGCATACCAACCGACAGGGAAAGATCTACAATGGGCGAAATCACCCCGTACACACCTGAAATCAGGAATTTACCGGCACCCAAGGACAGAGTGGTTGTAGGAGTCTATAAATTCCGAGACCAAACCGGACAGTACAAAGCTGCTGAAAACGGAGCCAGCTGGAGTACAGCGATACCTCAGGGAACCACCACCATCTTATTAAAAGCGCTGGAGGACAGCCGCTGGTTCAAGGCTATTGAAAGAGAAAACATTGGAAACTTACTTAACGAAAGACAGATCATACGCAGTACACGTAAGGAGTATTCCGGTAATGAAAATGATGGACCAAGTTTACCGCCCCTGCTGTTTGCAGGAGTTATTCTGGAAGGTGGTGTAATCTCCTATGATACTAATGTAATGACCGGTGGTGTAGGCGCCAGATACTTTGGCTTAGGAGCCAGCGCACAATACAGACAGGACAGAATTACTGTTTATCTGCGTGCGGTATCTACCTCTACAGGGGAAATCCTTAAAACGGTTTATACCTCAAAGACCATCCTCTCAACCAGTGTAAACGGCAATTTTTTCAGGTTTATCGATACCGAACGGCTTCTGGAATCCGATATCGGAATTACTCAGAATGAACCGGTACACCTGGCAGTCACCGAAGCCATTGAAAAAGCAGTACTGTCTCTCATCGTGGAAGGGGTACAGGACAATCTGTGGTCCAATAAACTTAAAGACCCCAATGATTTTGCTGCTATTATCGCCGCCTATAAAAACGAGACAAAAGTGAACAGTGAACGATTCGCTGAAGGCAGTGCACATGCCATACAACGACCCCGAAATGCGGTTTTTGGATATGGCGAAGCCTATCAGATTAAAGGAGATTACACTGGCTCCAAAACCACCTTCGGTGGAAAAATTGGCTACAAGCGCTTTCTGACTGACCACCTGAATGCTGAGCTGAACGGTGGAGTTGTCACTATGGAAAATACCGGTATCCTGAAAAGATCTGGTATCACCTCAGAGTTTAACCTGGAATACCTGATGATGCCAAGATATAAGTTCTCACCATTCATATATGCGGGGGCAGGTATGATGATGCTTCCGGATGATGTACGCTATAAAGCCCAGCTTGGAGGAGGTCTGGAATACCTGATGAGCCGCAGTCTGGCTGTGAGGTTGATGACTCAGTATGACCTTGGGTTTTCGGACGACTGGGACGGTATGGTTCAAGGTTCACGAAACGATCACGGTGTGCGTGTGGGCGTAGGTTTAAATCTTTACTTCGGCAACAAAAAAATCAAAAAATAACAATCATGAAAAATATCATTCTACATACATTTTTTGCATTCCTGCTGGTCTTCGGATTAACATCATGCAGCGAGGATCTAATTGATAAGGCACAGTCAGGCTCCATAAAAGGAACCGTAATAAAAAAGGGCACCAATCAGCCACTTAAAAATGTAAAAGTAAGTACGAGTCCGTCCACTGAAACGGTTTTCACAAAAGACGACGGTTCTTTCCTGATAGAAAATGTGCCGATTGGTGATTATTCTGTTCGCGCGGAGATATCTGGTTATCTGGCCAGCCTGCAGGGAGTGAATTTAAAGAACGATCAGCAAACCGTTTCAATTGTCTTTGAAATGAGTGACGATACTTCTACTAACTCGCCACCCACAGTACCTCAGCTCGTGAGTCCTATAGACAATGCTGTAGACCAGCCACTCGCTGTGGACCTGTCGTGGACAAGTTCTGATCCCGATTCCACCGACGTCTTAAAATATAAGCTAACCGTAAAAAATGACTTCGACCAGAATATTATCGAAATCAATGACCTTACTGCGAAGCATTACTATCTGGAGAATCTTAAATACGGAGTTACCTATTACTGGCAGGTATCGGTGAGTGACGGCGTAAATCCTCCGGCGAACAGCACAGTGTTCCGCTTCAAGACGAGCGCAATGCCCAACAATCGTTTTCATTATGTAAAAAAGAACAGCAATGGCAATTACTATATTGTTTCGTCCAATGAGACCAATGTCAACTTCAGCCTGACGCCTACAACACTCAGCAGCTTCCGCCCCCGTCTCAACCAGAATGCCGGTTTGGTAGCATTCCTGAGGAATGTAGGAGGAAATGTTCACCTCTTCACCGCGAAGCCGGACGGCTCTGATGTTTTTCAGGTAACAACTGTTCCTGTGGCTGGCTTCAATAATACCGAACTGGATTTCGCCTGGAAAAGCAACGTCCAGGAATTCATTTACCCAAACTTCAATAATTTATACAGAATAAACAAAGACGGCAGTGGACTGCAACTCATCTACACTACCCCTGACGGCAGCTTTATTACGGAGTGTGACTGGAGTCATGACGGCAGCAAGATTGCTATAAAAACAAACGATGCGCACGGGTACAATGTGAAGATTTATGTGATAGATATGGCAGGAAATACACAAACAACCGTACTTCAGAATGTATCCGGAGCAGCAGGTGGTCTGAATTTCTCGGTTGACGGAAATCAGCTGCTTTATACCTATGATGTCTCCGGACATCAGGAACCAAGTTACCGCCAGCTGGACACCCGCATTTTTGTATATAATCTGCAGAATGATACGCGCAAGGACTGGTCTGCGGTCACTTCAAAAGCGAGCGGTACTAATGACCTGGATCCGCGATTCTCACCAAATAATGCCGAAATCATCTTTACCAACACATCCAACGATAATATATCCCCCAGGAATATCTACAAAATCAACCTGCAGGATAATACACGAACAGCTTTATTCCCGAACGCAGAAATGCCGGATTGGGAGTGATGTTTTCAAGGGGAGTTGAGGAAGAAATTCCTCAACTTTTTTTTATTTAAAAAGGCAGAAGATTTAAAATCCTCTGCCTTTTTTATGGGTATTGAACGGTAACTGAACTAATTTACCAAACTGTTTTCAAGAGCATATTTTACAAGTTGCGAAGAACTGTTAATATTGAATTTCAGCAGGATGTTTCTGCGGTGCGACTCCACCGTGTGAGTACTGATAAAGAGCTTTTCAGCGATTGCCTTTGTACGGAGTCCGTCGCATATCAGATTCAGTACATCCAATTCACGTGCGGTGAGCTCTGAATTGCGCGGGCCCGTCTTTTCTTTTTCATCATCAACACTGCAGATGAAGTTAACAAGCGCTTCCTTCGAGTCATTACTGATGTACACATTGCCATCAATAATCTGTGCCAAGGCTTTATGGAACTCTTCGTAATCGGTGTCTTTTCCAAGATATCCTTTCACCCCCCTGTCAAAGAATCTCTTCACCATTTTCATTTCTGATTTTACGGAAATGACGATAATTTTTAAATCCGAATTAATTGCCAGCACTTTTTCTACTACATCCAGCGCTTCGTGCATATTCATACTGTTCAGATACAGCAGAAGAATATGTGAATTGTCCGTAACAAGGTCCCGAACTTCACTTAAAGAACTGGTTTTTAGAATTTCGTACTGATTTTGGAAGCCATGTTCCCGGAGAGAATTGACCATGAAACTCAGGCAGAGTCCATGCTCACTGTAAATAATTGTTTCTTTTTTCATCTTTGTGTTGTTTTTACTAAATTAATAATAAAAACAACACCAGCCTAATATGTTGATGATAAATTAGGAGTAAAACATTACTAAATTCAAAAATTTACGCTAATCGACGTAGTACGGCTTTTTACTCCGGATTTTAGTTCAGGTAGATTTCATAACGCTGCATCTCATTGAATACACCAATGAGATCTCCACTGATATTTACATGAGTTTGCAGGCTAAGAAGCTCAATATGACTTTGGTCATCCGGGTTCTTTATATAGAAACCGAGTTTCTGATTCCCCGCCCGGCGTGTCAGTGTTTCCCGGAGGAAATTTACATCATCGCGGCGAAGGTCATTGATATCCAATATTACGGTCATGCTTTTGGCAAACTGTTCGAAGGCTTCTTTCAGTTCAATTACATCGGTAACGTTTACAAAAACACGACCGTCCCGGGAAATCGTAAACTTTATTTTAAAAATAAGGAAACGCTGCACATCAACTTTATCCCGAAGCCGCAGATAATCGCGGTCTCCAAGCCTGAAGGAATAACTACCTGAATAGTCTTCCAGCGTGATGAAGGCGATTTTCTCACCGCTGTTTCGGCCGTCCCTAACTGTATATTCAGTAACCAGTCCGGCTACCATATATTCTTTAGAATTGTTGTTGAATTTCTGCTTCTCCCGGTAATCCTGAATTTCCTCGAACAGGCGGATTTGCTCGGGACCAAAATTCCTGTCCCGGAACGCATCGATTTCATCCAGATTCAGAAAATTAAAGTTTCCCCTGGCCTCAACGTTCTTTTGCTCGTCTTCCAGTACTCCTTCTTCCTCATCCATGATGAGATCAACCAGGTCTTCGCTTTCCTCCTCATCCTTTTCCACAGGAATAATCACGGGGTCCAGAGCCGCAATTTCGTCCTCCTGACTTCCCTCCAAAATACTGCTCTTGCCAAGCGCGCCCTGAATAAAGCGGTACTGATATTTAAATTCATCCAATGGATGGGCAGACAGATAAAATCCGATGATTTCCTTCTCCTTGTTGAGCAAATACATATTGGGCCATTCCGGCGCTGGATTGATCTTAGGCGGCTCGATGCGGACCTCCTCGGCAAAATCAGCAAACAGCGAATTCTCTATTTCGTTCCGGCTGTCCTGAAAACTTTGCCCGTACCGCAGCAAACGTTCCAGGTTCGTCTTACCGTTATTATCAATATCAAAATACTGTGCCCGGTGGTAGTTGTCTACTTCATCAAAGGCTCCGGCCATCACCAAACTCTCCGCTACCCTTTTATTGATCTGTGAAGAAGGTATACGCTGGAAAAAATCGTAGACATTGCTGTAGGGTCTTTCTTTCCGCGTTAGAACTATGGCCTCACTTGGCCCCTCGCCAATACCTTTTATAGCTCCCAGTCCGAAACGGATCTGGCCTTTGTCATTTACCGAGAATTCATATTGCGATTCGTTCACATCCGGTCCCAAAACATCAACGCCCATATTTTTACAGTCTTCCATAAACATGGTAATCTGCTTGGTGTTGTTCAGGTTATTTGTCATCACACTGGACATGTATTCCGCAGGATAGTTGGCTTTTAGGAAAGCCGTTTGGTAAGCAATTAGCGCGTAACACGTAGAGTGAGATTTATTGAAGGCATACTCAGCAAAGGCTTCCCAGTCCTTCCAAATTTTATTGAGGCGGTCTACGTCCAGATTGTTTTTTTCGCCGCCTTCCAAAAATTTGGGATACATCTTATCCAGTGTAGCACGGTCTTTTTTACCCATCGCTTTCCGAAGGGTATCTGCCTGGCCTTTTGTGAAATTGGCCAGTTTCTGGGAAAGCAGCATCACCTGCTCCTGATATACCGTAATACCGTAGGTTTCCTTCAGGTATTCTTCTGTTTCAGGTAAATCGTATACAATTTCTTCCGAACCATGTTTCCGGTTGATGAAATTAGGGATATATTTTATAGGTCCCGGCCGGTAAAGGGCGTTCATCGCGATAAGGTCGGCAAACTTGGTGGGCTTCAGCTCCCGCATATACTTCTGCATCCCGGGACTTTCATACTGAAAAATACCCACGGTTCGTCCTTCTTTAAAAAGTTGATAGGTTTTCAAGTCATCCAGTGGAATCTCATCAGGATTAATCTCAATACCGTGTCTTTCCCTGATGAGTTTTATAGCATGCTTGATGATGGTTAAAGTCCTGAGTCCAAGAAAGTCCATCTTAAGCAGTCCGGCATTCTCCGCCACCGAGTTATCGAACTGAGATACCAGGATATCCGCATCTTTTGAAGCAATTGTGATAGGTACAAGATTGGAAATGTCCTCCGGTGTAATGATCACCCCGCAGGCATGAATCCCGGTATTCCGGATGCAGCCTTCCATTTTCTGTGCTGCCGCAAGCACCTCGTAGCGGCTGTCTTCAGGATTGGCCAGGATGTCTTTCATCTCCTGCGCCAGAACTTTATCTTCATCGCCGAGTTTCTCAAATTTGGCAAAAGCTTTAGCAATATTCATCCCGGGTGTAGATGGTACCAGCTTGGCAATATTGTTGGTTTCCGGAATCGGCAGATCCAGCACGCGGCCGGCGTCCTTTATGGCCGACTTTCCACCCAATACGGAATAAGTAATAATCTGTGCTACGTTTGTTTTGCCGTATTTTTCAACCACCCACTTTATGATCCTGTCCCTGCCTTCATCGTCAAAATCGATATCAATGTCGGGCATTGAGATCCTCTCAGGATTAAGAAAACGCTCAAAAAGCAGGTCGTACGCAATTGGATCCACATTCGTAATGCCGGTACAGTAGGCTACTGCAGATCCAGCGGCAGATCCTCGACCTGGCCCTACCCAAACGCCCATTTTCCTGGCTTCGTTACAGAAATCCTGCACAATCAGGAAATATCCGGGATAACCGGTTTTGGCAATGACTTCAAGTTCAAAATCTAGCCGTTCACGGATCTCATCAGTAATCACCTCATAACGCCTTGCGGCACCCTCGTAGGTAAGGTGCCTCAGGTAAGCATTCTCACCTCGTTTCCCGCCATCTATGAGATCTTCTTTACTTAAAAATTCCCCGGGAATATCAAATTCAGGCAACAGTACATCCCGTTTTAATGTGTACGCCGAAAATTTAGCAAAGAACTCAGAATAGGCAGCGAATGCATCCGGGTACTGGATGAAGGTACGCCTTAATTCCTCGGGTCCTTTAATATAAAATTCTCTTGTAGGTAAACCACGTCTTTTCCCAAAACCGCGGCCAACGGGTGAGCTTAATTTTTCGCCATCCTTAATGCAGTAAAGAATATCCTGGATGTGGGCATCGTCTTTATCTGTATAGAAAGTTTCGTTTTGCGCCAGTATTTTAACTTCATACTTATCCGCAAACTGCAGCAGGACTTCATTAAGGTGCTCTTCTTCATCAACTCCGTGGTTTTGAATCTGAACATAGAAATCATCACCAAAGGTTTCCTTCCACCAGCGGAATATCTCCTCCCCTTTTGTTTCTCCGAATTCAAGGACCGTATTGGGAACATCGCCTGCTGTTCCCGCGGTTAGGGCGATAAGGTTGTCCTTATATTCGGCAATTATGGACCTGGAAATACGGGGAACACCGAAGTAAAATCCGTTGACATAACCTAAACTTGATAATTTGGCCAGGTTTCGGTAGCCGTCAAAGTTTTTTGCAAGCAAAACCACGTGCGTCCTGCGGTCCGGATCATCTTTTGTGAACTGTTTCTGCTCAGGCCTGTCGGAAATATAAAATTCACAGCCAATTATGGGTAAAAGCGGATTTTTTCGGGGTTCAGATAATTGCATTTCCTGCCCACCGGCCGCTTCTTTCTGTTTTAAATACTCCTCATAATTCTTTCTGATCGAATCATTGGCTTTTTCAACTTCCGAAACAAATTTAAAGGCGCCCATCATATTGCCCAGGTCCACCAGACCTACTGCCGGAAAATCATTTTCCAGCGCCTTGCGTACCAAATCGGAAATTGTGCTTGTAGCCTGAAGTGAAGAGTAGATACTGTGATTGTGAAAGTGAAAGTAATTGCCCAATTCAATTTCATCAGACTCACCAAAATCAACGGTTTTCTTTTTCTTAAATGCGGCTACCTGCCTTCTTACGACAATTGGGAAGGGCGCAAAAGGCAAAGGATGGCCGGCAATAAATTGCTTGAGTTCCGTTTCTGAAATTTGAAGCAGTTCGGCAGGGATCAGTCCGATGCGCATCATCTCAAAGAAAACCTGTGCGGTCGCATTTACATCGGCGGCGGCGTTGTGCGCCTCGTCAAATTTGGTTCCGTAAAGTTTTTCGTACAGTTCCTCCAGTTTGGGCGACTTAAAGCGTCCGTTTTTGCCACCTCCCAACTGACAGTAAGGGGTACCAAGCTCCATCGTATCGGCTGCGGGTATCTCCTGCAAAGTGTTTGGAATACCAAGCCGGAAAAACTCTGCACCCGCAATTTTATAGTCAAAATCAATATTGTGTCCCGCCACGACCTGTGCCTTCTCTAAAACCTGCTGAAATTCCGCCAAAACCTCACCGAGATCATGACCAAATTCATGAGCCATCTGGGTGGAGATACCATGGATTCTGGCTGCATTGAAAGGAATATCGTATCCCTCTGGCTTTATGATATAATCCTGATTTTCAATAAGATTACCATCACGGTCATGGAGTTGCCAGGCAATTTGTACCATCCTGGGCCAGTTCTGCGAATCGGAAAGCGGAGCATTGAAATTTTGTGGTAAACCAGTGGTTTCAGTATCGAATATTAAGAACATTATTCTGATGAAATTTCGGTAAAATTAGGTCAAAATTTCTTTAAAAAAAATAAGAACTGATACGCAACTTTACTTTCAGAGAATTAGGACCTTCAGATTCTGCCGCATCAAGTAAAGATTCAAATCTGCGGCTATATTTTCATTTGGACAGGCAGACAATCATTCAAGCCTTGGGACCTTTATTATTTGTTGTACATAAGAACAATTTACCTACTTTTGTTAGTCTAATCTAACTTATAAAATATGTTTTTTAAATCTGGTGCCAAAGCCTGGCGCCGTGAGCGCTCCGCCGACTCGCTGCCCGAGGTATTTTCAAGCATCCATATACCCAAAGATGCCGGATTCTGGCGCAAACTCATGGCTTTCACCGGCCCAGGGATGATGGTGGCCGTAGGCTATATGGATCCCGGCAACTGGGCGACGGATATTGCCGGCGGCGCACAGTTCGGGTATACCCTACTGTCTGTCATCCTGATTTCAAATATTTTTGCCATCATCCTCCAGCACCTTTCCCTGAAATTGGGTATTGTGGCAGAAAGGGATCTTGCCCAGGCATGCAGGGACCATTTCAGCCCAAAAGTGAACTTTATACTCTGGGTCCTCTGCGAAATTGCAATTGCAGCCTGCGATTTGGCCGAGGTGATCGGCTCGGCCATTGCACTGAATCTGCTTTTTGGAATCCCACTAACCTGGGGGGTCGTAATAACAGTTATCGATGTATTCCTAATTTTATTCCTGCAGGCGAAAGGTTTCCGCGTCATTGAGAGTATCGTGGCCGGGCTCATTTTCGTCATCTTAGGATGTTTCGCCTATGAAATTATCCTGAGCAAACCGGACCTCTTCCCTATCCTGAGCGGTCTGGTTCCGCAAAAAGAGGTAATTACCAATCCGTCCATGCTGTACATAGCCATTGGGATTTTGGGTGCCACCGTCATGCCCCACAACCTTTACCTGCACAGCAGTATTGTACAGACCAGAAATTACGAACGCACCACCGCTGGAAAAAAAGAAGCCATAAAATTTGCCACTATAGACAGTACGGTAGCCTTACTCCTGGCCTTTTTCATTAACGCGGCGATACTGATTGTTGCAGCGGCTACATTTCATACAACGGGAAACCGTGACGTTGCGGATATTCATGATGCACATAAGATGCTCGCCCCCATTCTCGGAACAACCCTTGCGAGTATTTTCTTCGCTGTAGCGCTGCTGGCTTCCGGACAGAACTCCACATTAACAGGAACTTTGGCAGGTCAGATCGTAATGGAAGGCTTCCTGAACATCCGCCTGAAGCCATGGCTGCGCAGGCTTGTCACCCGGCTGATAGCAGTGATTCCCGCTTTAATAGTCACCATCATATATGGTGAACAGGGTACTACAGATCTGCTGCTTTTAAGTCAGGTCATCCTTTCCATGCAACTGAGTTTTGCCGTGGTGCCCCTCGTAATGTTCACAGGTTCAAAACTAAAAATGGGTCAGTTTGCAAATAAACTGTGGCTTAAAATACTTATCTGGGTGATTGCCGTCATTATTATTCTGCTTAATCTTTACCTGCTTTACGAGACCTTTTTCATGGGCTGATTTTATTAAACCTATTTACCAGGAAGTTGCAGGTAAAAATTTGAGTTATGGGGAAAGTGTGCCGAATTGTCCTTTAACGTGCTTTGGCAATATCTTTGTGAAAGCGATGGTATAAATTTTAAAAATATGTCGGAAAACGAAGATATTCAGAAGGAAATGCCGAATGAAACGGAAGAACAGAACACCGAAAACACGGAACAGAATACCGAAAATGTGACACCTGAAAAAGGTGCGGAGGAACTTTTGGCAGAAGAGAAAGACCGTTATATCCGTCTTTTCGCAGAATTTGAAAATTACAAGAAAAGAACCGCAAAGGAGAAATTGGAATATTTCCAGTTTGCCAATCAGGAAATGATGATTTCAATGCTGGGTATTCTTGATGATTTTGAGCGTGCACTTAAAGAAATCAGTAAATCCGGTTCAGAGGATCAGCTTCAGGGTGTTGAGCTCATTTATCAGAAATTCCAGCACCGACTTGGCGAAAAAGGTCTTAAACCGATGACCGTTCAGCCGGGGGACGATTTCAATGTTGATTTTCATGAAGCCATTACCCAAATCCCTGCACCCAATGAGGAGCTTAAAGGTAAGATTATAGATGTGATTGAGACCGGTTACACCCTGCATGACAAAGTAATACGTTTTGCCAAAGTAGTAACCGGAAATTAATATAATCAAACGGTTATGACGGTCCGGTCAGCATAACGGATGGTCCTCTGCCGGTAGAAACAAATAACAGAACATGTCTAAACGAGATTACTACGAAGTACTTGGCGTATCCAAAGGTGCTTCGGCTGATGAGATAAAGAAAGCCTACCGTAAGATGGCATTGAAATATCATCCCGACAAGAATCCGGGCGATAAAGATGCGGAAGAAAAGTTTAAAGAAGCCGCAGAGGCCTATGAAGTTCTGAGCGACGATAATAAAAAGGCCCGCTACGACCAATACGGACACGCCGGAATGGGCGGCGCCGGTGGTTTTGGCGGCGGCTTTGGCGGTGGCGGAATGAATATGGAAGATATCTTCAGCCAGTTTGGAGATATTTTCGGCGGACACTTCGGTGGCGGTGGTTTTGGCGGTGGTGGCTCCCAGCGCCAACAATTAAGGGGCAGTAACCTTCGGGTAAGGATAAAACTCAACCTGGAAGAGATGGTGAACGGTACTCAAAAGACCATCAAGGTAAAGAAAATGAAGCTGGCACCGGGTGCAACGAGCAAAACGTGCAGCACCTGTAACGGTAGCGGGGTTCAGGTAAAGGTAATGAACACCATGTTCGGGCAGATGCAGACGCAGACCCACTGCGGGACCTGCCAGGGAATCGGAAAAGTGGCCGATAAAATTCCGGCCGGCGCCAATTCTCAGGGTCTTATTAAAGATGATGAGGAAGTTACCATCAATATTCCGGCTGGTGCCCGTGAGGGGATACAGCTTAACGTAAGAGGAAAAGGTAACGATGCACCCTTTGGCGGAACTCCCGGCGATCTTTTGGTGGTTGTAGAAGAGGAAACGGATTCCGCAATAAAACGTGAGGGCGATAACCTCCATCAGGAACTTTATATATCATTTGCCGAAGCGGCACTTGGGACTCAAAAAGAAATTCCAACAGTAGGCGGTAAAGTAAAAATTAAGGTGGATCCCGGAACCCAGTCCGGAAAAATCCTGCGCCTGAGCGGGAAAGGTCTGCCCAGCATAGACAGTTATGGAAAAGGTGACATGTTTGTACATGTAAACGTATGGACACCTCAAAACCTGTCCGCAGAGCAGCGCGAATTTTTTGAAAGCCAGCTGAAGCGCGGAGAAATGGTGGCCGAACCTTCGGGCAAGGAAAAGACTTTTTTCGATAAGGTGAGAGATCTGTTCAACTGAAGAAAAATTAGGGAGGCCATAAGGTCTCTTTAATTTTTTAATAGAGCTTTTATTAAGTTTGTATCTGAAACGGTTCGTTGATGAAAACCTACAGATTTAAATTCGGATGGAGTTTGCTTGCGGTGACTGCCCTTTTTTCCTGCAATAACAGGCATAGGGTTTGGGTAGGAAACTACGGTGAGCAAAAAATCTTCAATCTGCCGTACGGCAGTCACAAAAAACAGGTCATGGACATCTTTCTGCCGGCACAATACGCGCCGGACAGCCCTACTGTAATGATTGTGTATGGAGGTGCCTGGAAGTATGGCCGCAAGGAGCATATGATTATGATACAGAAATATCTGCATCATCATAAAATTCCTACCGTCAATATTGATTACCGGCATGCCTCCAGAAAGCGCAGAATAACATACAGAGAACAGTTGGAAGATATCGCCCTGGCTCAGAAAAAGTTCAACAGTCTCGCCCCAAAGGCGAAGATCAAACCGGATAACTATATTATTTTGGGCGAAAGTGCCGGAGCGCATCTTGCACTTCTTTACGGTTATCAAAATCCGGAAAAAACAAAGAAAATCATCAGCCTCAGTGGTCCCACAGATTTCTATACTTCTCAATACACCGGTTCTTTGCACAGTTGGTACAGTGCTCCAACCGTAGGAACAATGGTTGGCACTAAGTTCAAGCGGAAAAACATTTCAGAGCGGTTTAAAGAAGCCAGTCCCCTCAGTCAGGTGTCCAATGTGCCTACACTGCTGTTTCAGGGAGATTCAGATTTTCTTGTGAACCGGCGTCAGGCAATTTCACTTGATTCTGTTCTGGAGGAAAAAGGAGTTCCTCACCAACTGATTTATATGAAGAATACAGGTCATACTCCCCGCTTTTTCAGTAAATATAAACGGGACAGCATAATACTGCCCGCCATTCTGGACTGGATAAAAAAATGACCTCGCAAAATGCGGGGTCATTAATTTTTATTCAGGATTCTGCGGATCAAAGTCCGGATCTTTATGCTTGTTGAAGAAAAATTTCATCACCAGCGGTAAGGTTGTAATAAGCACAATAACAAGAATGATGAGTTCCAGATGTGCCTTCAGGTCAATATCGAACTGCTCAATGAACAGCCTGTCCAGGTAATGTCCTGCGAAGATCAGGGAAAAGGACCATAGGATGGCACCCACGATATTATCAAAAAGAAATTTCCTTTTATCCATATCTACTATTCCCGCCACAATAGGTGTGAAGGTCCGGACAATCGGGAGAAACCTCGCCATAATTACAGCCAGAGCGCCATGCTGCTCAAAGAAGTCATGCGCCTGCTTCAGGTATTTCTTCTTGAAAAAGAAACTGTCCTCACGTTTGTAAAGAGAAGGCCCGGTTTTGCGGCCAAACCAAAAACCTACCTGATTACCAATTATCGCAGCAATTGCAATGCATGATGCGAGTATCGTAGTATCCAGCAGGTCATTTCCCGTGGATCCGATACTTTCATGAACGATTTCAACGGCATAAATTCCGGAAACAAACAGCAAACTGTCGCCCGGAAGGAAGAAACCTACAAAGAGACCTGTTTCGGCAAAGACAATGAATAAAACGAGCCAGAAACCGCCCATTTTTATATAAAATTCGGGATTTAAAAGATCCCGCCAGCTCTCAAAATGTTCCATATTCGCAAAGATAAGAAACAGCAGGTTTTTCAGGGATTTCCGCGCTGTTAAAGTTTCCCAAAACTTAGAAGGTCATATCGTCTTCAGAAACTGAAGTACCGTCCGCCATCAGGAAGGCTTTCAGGAAAGGAGTTATATTACCGTTCATTACACCGTCTACATCCGAGGTTTCATAGCCGGAGCGTACATCCTTAACCAGTTTGTACGGATGCATCACATAATTCCGGATCTGGCTGCCCCACTCGATCTTCATTTTACCGGCTTCAATTTCATTACGTGCCTTCATTCTCTCTTCCAGTTCCATTTCGTAGAGGCGGGAACGCAGGAGCTGCATGGCCTTTTCTTTATTTTGAAGCTGTGAACGGCTCTCGGAGTTCTCGATGATGATCCCAGTAGGTGCGTGCCTAAGCCGGACCGCCGTCTCCACCTTGTTCACATTTTGGCCGCCGGCACCACTGGAACGCATGGTCTCAAAGGAAATATCCGCCGGATTGATATTGATCTCAATGGTATCATCTACCAAAGGATAAACATATACCGAGACAAAACTGGTATGGCGTTTTGCGTTGGAATCAAATGGGGAGATACGCACGAGACGGTGCACACCGTTCTCACCACGCAGATAGCCGAAGGCGAACTCGCCGTCAATTTCGAGTGTCACCGTTTTCACACCGGCCACATCGCCCTCCTGAAAATTAAGTTCACGAAGTTTATAACCCTGCTTCTCTGCCCACATGGTGTACATACGCATCAGCATAGACGCCCAGTCGCAGCTTTCGGTACCACCCGCGCCGGCTGTAATCTGGAGTACCGCCGATAATTCATCACCTTCGTTGGACAGCATATTCCTGAATTCCAGGTCTTCAATTTTCTCCATCAGTGCCGGATATGCTTCATCCAGTTCCTTCTCCGAGTCTGGATCTTCTTTGGCAAAATCTGCCAGCACCAGCAGGTCCTCAAAACCGTTAAAAATCTCTTCATAGTCCGTCACCCATTTCTTGCGGGAACGGAGCTGTTTCATGAATACTTCGGCCTCCTTTGGGTTGTCCCAGAACTCCGGTGAGACGGTCTTTTCCTCATCATTGGCAATTTCAATCTTCTTTTTTTCGATCTGCAGATATTTGTACAGGTCTTCAATCCGGGACTTCAGAGGTTTCAGTTGTTCTTGTGTAATCACAGGGGAAATTTTGGTTTGCAAATTTAAGGTTTATTAGCCAATTCATTAACTAATTATTATCTATGTGCAAGGCTGATGTTCATATCACGGCACAGCAGATTAAATAGTAAAAAATAAATCTACGTTTCTTTGTTCTGATCACTGTTGTGACTGAACCCGATGGTTTTCCTTGGCTTTTCCACAATCTTGTAACTGTTGAGTTCCATGATGAGTTCCCGCACACGGTTGGGGAAATCATCAAAATTATTATTCGAAACATCCAGAATAAACCTGTCGATGCTATCCAGATATTCGTCCGTGAGTTTTACACGCGCGTCGCGCAGGGCACCATTCAGGAGTTTAGCATCCAGTTTGAGGTTTTCACTGCTGTTTTTAAGGTACTGATTGCGAATCCTGATCTTCAGGCTTTGAGTAAAGTCTACGATCATGGTGTTACTGAAAACCTTCATCTGCGCAGCAATTTCGTTCCAGAAGGGCCTGTGATCCGCGTTGTTATGCCGGAGAATCTTAAGCAACAGCGAATTCTCGGGTAACTTATCGATCATATGATACAGGATCATTTCCGATCTTTCGCGTGCATTGGGAGGGAATACCGGAATAAGCACATCAAACCTTCCGGGCGCCATTACTTCTTTATCGATGGGCGCAAGCGTATTTGCAGAGCCTATCATCAGTAAATCTTCTTCTTCAAAACGGCTTACAGAATGCAGGATAATGTCCCTGGTTGCCTCGTCGCAGGAATTTACCGAACTGTCTTCGCTTCGAGGTCTCATTATCCTGTCAAAATCATCCATAAAAAGAAGTACCTTTTCGTCCTTCATCATCTGGATCAGAAAATCGTTAAAACTGGTTTTATGACCGTCTACAAATGAAGTTCCCAGGTAATGTTTTTTAACTTCGGTAAATTTATAACTGATAATTTCGGCGATTTTGTTTGCCCAGAAAATCTTGCCGCTTCCCGGCGGTCCGTACAATATGATTCCCGCCGGTTTATGGATTCCCCAGTTCAGGATCTGTTCCTGATTGATAAATGGATCCAGACTTCTGGATATATAAAAAAAGAGATCACGGTAGCCAATGAAATCCCTTTCCTTTAATCCAGATTTCTTACCGAAATAATCATACACGAACTTGTAATTGCCGCCCATTTTATTGTCGATGCCGAAACTTGAAACCGAGGATTTGAAAATTCCGTTGTCATACAGTACGGGTTTTTCCTTTTTGATGAATTCTTCTACCTTCTCTTCCGGCTGGTTGATGGTCTGAGCGATATCACTGACCGATTTGGCATGATCCAGGTCGGCCTGATACCGTTTGAGAAAATCTGCGTTTTCCCGGGCAAAACGTTCAAAATCAGGCTTCACTTCCATTTGGGTGGACATGCACTCGGAAAGCTCTAGGTCAAAATCCTGTATAAATTTCATAAAGCTTTCGGTAGTAATGCCAAGGTCTTTGGCGAGTTGGTTAAGTTTCATAGAATAGTCAAATTTTTCATCTGCTTAAGCACAGGCGCTTACGGGTTAAGTTATAATCAGGACCTTGTTTAAAGCAATTATTATTCCCCTTACCTGATTTACATCCTGCTGATGGTGCCGAAAACCGGCCCGCGTCTAACTGTTACTTCAGAACTTATCTTCATTTTTTGAGGTTTAATCGGAAAATTTATAAGATAACAGAAAGGATGACGCTAATTTTGAATTAGGTTTCATCTGTTTTTAAATACATAATAACCGACATATCTAATATCTTCCTTAAATTTGCCATCTTATAAAAATGCCATGAAGCCCGTGGCTTTCAGCATAAATCCTAAACTATGACTTCACAACAGATCCGCCAGCAGTTCTTAGATTTCTTTAATGCCAGAGGCCACCTTATCGTACCTTCAGCACCCATCGTCCTGAAAGACGATCCTACCTTAATGTTCTCCAACTCGGGTATGACCCAGTTCAAGGATTACTTCCTGGGCTATAAGGAACCTAAGGCTCCTCGAATTGCCGACACCCAAAAATGTCTGCGTGTTTCCGGTAAACACAATGACCTGGATGATGTTGGTCGTGACACCTACCACCATACGATGTTCGAGATGCTGGGTAACTGGTCTTTCGGTGATTATTTCAAGAAAGAAGCTATTGACTATGCCTGGGAACTGCTTACAGAGGTGTATAAAATTCCTAAAGAAAACCTGTACGTCACCATTTTTGAGGGCGACGCCACCGAAAATCTGGACCGCGACCAGGATGCCTACAATTTCTGGAAAGCCCATATTGACGAAAGCCGCATCATCAACGGAAATAAAAAGGACAACTTTTGGGAAATGGGCGAAAGCGGTCCCTGCGGTCCATGCTCCGAAATCCACGTTGATCTTAGAAGTGTAGAGGAAAAAGCTGCAGTTAACGCCCTTGATCTCGTAAACAACGACCATCCTCAGGTGGTGGAGATCTGGAACCTGGTATTCATGGAATTTAACCGCAAAGCTGATGGCAGTCTGGAAAAATTACCGGCTCAGCACGTGGACACCGGAATGGGTTTCGAAAGGCTTTGCATGGCATTACAGGGCAAAAAATCCAACTACGATACCGACGTTTTCACTCCGCTTATCGCTAAAGTAGAAGAAGTTTCAGGAAAAAAATACACCGGCATCCTGGAGGATGAAAAGGACATTGCCATACGCGTACTTGTTGATCACATCCGTGCAGTTTCCTTTGCAATTGCTGACGGACAGCTGCCTTCTAACGGCGGAGCCGGCTATGTGATCCGGAGAATATTAAGACGGGCTATCTCCTACTCCTACCGTTTTTTAGGTATGAAGGAGCCATTCCTGTACAAGCTTGTTGCGGTGCTGAAAAACGAGATGGGTACATTTTTCCCCGAAATGCAGAAGCAGGAAAAACTGGTGACCGAAGTAATCCGTGAAGAGGAATCTTCTTTCCTGAAGACCATTGAACACGGACTTAAAAGAATTGACCTCATCATTGCTGAGACTCTCAGCAGAAACGAAAAAACGCTTCCCGGCGCGGAGGTGTTTGAACTTTATGATACTTATGGCTTCCCGGCCGACCTTTCGCGCATCATCGCTGAAGAAAAAGGCCTGACTGTGGATGAACCAGGTTTTGATGAGGAAATGGCCAAACAGAAACAGCGTTCCCGTAAATCATCGGCTCAGAAAGTACATGACTGGGTGATTCTGGAAGAAAAACAGGAAACTTTCGTAGGCTATGACCTTACTGAAACAGAAACATACATCACCCGCTACCGTAAAGTGGAAAATAAGGACGGCGAATTTTACCAGATCGTGCTGGCAAAATCGCCTTTTTATCCTGAAGGTGGTGGTCAGGTTGGCGACAAAGGTATACTGATTCCCAGCTATACGGAAGGATTCGACATTTCAAATCCAAGCCTTACGGAGGTAAGCAACTGCGCTGACCTTATTGAAGTACTGGAGACAAAAAAGGAAAACAATCTCATTGTTTCATTAATCAAAGAAATGCCTAAAGACGCTGGGGCAGTATTTTATGCGAAGGTGAATACTTCCGAAAGAAAGAACACCCAGGCCAACCACTCCGTAACCCATCTTCTGCACGAAGCTTTACGCGAAGTTTTGGGCACTCACGTTGAACAGAAAGGCTCTTTTGTTGGTCCGGACTATCTGCGTTTCGATTTTTCACACTTCTCCAAAATGAGTGAGGAGGAAATCACACTTGTGGAAGAGAAGGTGAATGCTAAAATAAAGGAGAATATCAGCCTGCAGGAATTCCGCGACATACCCATCGCTGAAGCTATGGAAAAAGGTGCAATGGCTCTTTTTGGCGAAAAATACGGCGACAGTGTAAGGATGATCCAGTTTGGGACTTCCAGGGAACTTTGCGGCGGTACCCATGTACGCAACACCAGTGAGATCGGTCATTTTAAGATACAGACCGAAAGTTCTACCGCTGCCGGCATCAGAAGGATTGAAGCCATTTCCGGTGACAGATCGGCAGAATATTTCCGTAACCTGGAAACTCAGGTGAAACAGATATCCGCTTTGCTGAAAACCAAAGACCTGACGAAAGCCGTAGAGAAGTTACTGGAGGAAAACTCAAATTTAAAATCTGAAGCCGAAAATTATAAAAAGGAAAAAGCCAAAGGCGAAACAGCAAACTGGAAGAATGATTTTAAGGAAGCCGGTGATAAAAAACTGCTTGTAAAAAAGGTTTCTCTGGAGGCTGCCAGTGTGAAAGACATTGTATTCCAGCTCAAAAAAGAGGCGGAAGATGCAGTAATCGTAATCATCTCCGATGCGGGTGATAAGCCTATGATCACTGTAGGAGTTTCACAGGGTCTGGAAGGAAAATACCACGCCGGAAACATCGTAAAAGACCTGGCAAAGGAAATCCAGGGCGGCGGCGGCGGAAACCCCGGCTTTGCAACTGCGGGAGGCAAGGACATCAGTGGCGTGGACCGTGCCTACGAAAAAGCTTTGGCACTTTAATATCTAAGAATCAGCAAAATCCCGGTCACCGCCGGGAATTTTTATTTAAGGATTTAGGCCCTTACAGTAATATGATAGCAGCTTTGCTGTTTTTCCTTAATGAAGTAAATTTTACCTGATTTCTCAAATTCCCGGAGTACATTTTCAAGTATTTTGTCCAACCTGCTGTTTACTGCCAGACGGTCGTTGAAACGTACATACGAAATATCGAAAGAGTTGCCGTAGTTATGTGAACTCAGTCCCACACTCGCATTCGGGTTCACCTTCCTGAGGCGGCACTGGTCCTCCAGCGTGCGCGTCATGGAGGTAAGAGTAAGCGTGCTTCCCTTACTGCTTGCGCTAAACTTTTTGGCAATTTCACGAAGGGTTGTTTTTGCTTCGGGAACCAAAACAGGCTTGCTGTGACTCAAACTTTGAATCCTGTATCCCTTTCCAAGAGATTTCACAGGACTTAATTTTCCGTTTTGCCGGTATTTGGTAAGTGTTTTGGTATCTTTCAGAACTTTGATATTAAATTTTCTGGATGCTTTCAGATGCTTTTCATAAACCGGATGTATTTTTGCCGATAAAAGCGCGTTGAGATCATAACACTTCTGCGCCTGCCAGCCCTGGCTGAAAAAGGTAAGTATAAGCAGCAGGAGGATTTTTTTCATTATAGCTATTAAAAATACTGATAACGGATTTTTGCAGAATTTGTTATTTTTTTGCTCCGCAAACTGAAACTTGTAACCGAAACTGAACATAAACAGATGAAGAACTATTTACTTTTAATCCTGTGTCTACTCCCTTATTTTGTCTTCGCTCAGTCAAAAATAACTGTTGTGGAAACGGGCAGCGGAACTCCGGTCAGGCGAGCTGCAGTTTCCTGTAAAGGCCAGATTCTGGGATACACCAATGCTGAAGGCCAACTTATCTTCCGGACCAAATGCCGGCAGGTGGATATCACAGCCCCGGGCTACGACCGCGACAATGCGGTAGTGGATAAAGTGATGCAGGCTGCGCTTTCCAAAACCGATCCCAATACTAAATCAATTGAAGAGGTAATAATCACCGACAAAAGTGATCCAAGGGCGTTGGCCATTTTAAAGTTGGTTAACGAGCGTTATGCCGACAATATGCCTTCCAGCCTGGACTCCTACAGCTATAAATCCTACGAAAAAATTTCGGTGGATATAGATGAAGACAGCCTGCAGCACTATAATCAGTCACTGAACAGTATGATGAAGATGATGGACCGTTTCTCAATGACCAAGAAGCAGCCGGAGGACACCGCGGTAACTGTGAAGGAAGTATTTGCCAACAGCAAACTGTTTCTTTGGGAACGTGCCCAGGAGTTTCTTTACAGCAAAAAATATGGTGAGAAGGTTAACGTGCTTGATAACCGCATTGCCGGACTTAATGAGCCGCTTTATGAAATGATGGCCATCCAAAGTAACCGCAACAGGATGCCGAAGGAAATCCGGGAAGAAAACCGTAATCTGTACAGATACTTCCTTACCGACTCCATAGATATTGAAGGCCGTAAGAACTATGTGATCAGTTTTCGGGAAGTAACCTACCGCCAGCCCGTTCAGCGGCGCAAATTCAATGGTTATCTATATGTAGACGCGGCTACTTACGGCCTCAAAAAGATTGAAAGTAACAGCAAAATAAAAAGCGACGGCACCATCACCAGCATTTGGAAACTCATCTACGGAAAATGGTTCCTACAGTCGGAAAACCTGAAGATGAAGCTGACGACCATGAACATGGAGCCCGATGCCAAAGACAGGAAGAAAACCGGTAATGAGGATTCAGAAAAAGATAAGACTCCGGACAACTTCAGGACCTATGGTTTCGTAACGTCCAGCTACTTTGACCATCAGTCACCCACAGAAGACCGTGCTGCTGACTTCCGGGGTTATACTTTTTCAGTTAAGAATTCAGACGGAAGCCTGCTTCAAAAGTACAGACAGGAGCCACTTTCATCACGCGAACAGAATACTTATGTCGTAATAGACAGTCTGGGACAGAAATACAATATAGACCGCCGCGCCGGACAGCTGGCAGCACTTACACGCGGCAAATACCGTTACCGCCAGGTAGATTTTGACCTGGGAAGACTTATCGGATACAATTTATACGAAGGGATCAGGCTGGGTGCGGCTGCAAAGCTGAATGAGAAATTCAATCCCTATTTTTCACCGGACGCATATATTGCGTATGGTTTTAAAGACCGCGGAATCAAATATGGAGTTGGCGTGGATTTCAACACCTCGCTGGAAAGAACTTCAGTGATTCGGGCAGAATACTATAATGATGTGATGGCAGCGGGCCGTTTCAGCGAGAACTTTTGGGATTTCCGCATGAAGCTTAACAATGCCGGAATTGCGATTAACAACGACCGTTTCTACCTGTTTGAAGGCGCCAAACTGTCCTATGATTATGATCTCACGAATTCAGTAAGTGTGAAACTCGCTTTAAGGCGGCAGTCTGAAGAATCTGCTTTTCCCTACAGCTACCGGGGCCTAGGCAATGAGTTCCAAAATTCGTCCGCGCTGGTTTCGCTAAAGTTTTCACCCTTCTCCAAAAACATTATGACACCCCAGGGTAAGTTTACCACCGAAAAAAAGTATCCTGAATTCTTCTTCAACTATGAGCAGGCACTTCAGGCCGCAGGCGGCGATTTTTCCTACGGCAAGCTGGATATCCTCTTCAATCATAATTTTAAGAACCGATGGGGAGTTACAGGGATCCGGATTTACGGCGGAATATTACTGGGCGATGCACCGATATGGCACCACTTTACGATGAACGGCTTGGCGGGCAGCAGCAATTTCAAATTTAACCTGACCTCTTATCTTGGCTTTTCTACAATGAAAGGCGGGCAGTATTTTAACGACAAATTTATCGGTCAGTATTTCACCCACCGCATTCCGTGGTATTTCAAAAGTGTCGGGCAGAATTCCTCCAGCTTTGATATCATTCACCGAAGTGTGATCGGAAATATGAAGGATCCGCAGTTTCATCAGTTTGAATTTAAGAAACTGGACCATCTGTATCAGGAGGTAGGCCTGGAATGGAACAATTTTCTGTCCAGTTATTTCAACCTGGGTCTTTTCTACAGGGTAGGTTACTATAACACTTCCAAATTCTCAGATAATTTCGCAGTCCAGCTCAAGTTCAAGCTTCTTGGCTTCTAAATTCAGCGGTTGGATAGATATCCTCAAATAGCTATTTTTGCACTATGAAGACTGTACAGATCAAAGCTTCCGGTTTTTTTGAAATGCTGAAGCTGCGCGATACCCCAATGTGGGAAATATTCTCCCAAATGATTGACGGTGAAGAGAAAGAACTTATTTTTTTGGATGATGAAGAAAAAGTACTGTTCAGCTATATCCTTCCCGACAGTATGGAAAAACTGACAGAAGACCGCGAGAAATTCGCGCAGGAATACGCCGATAAATTATCAGGGCTGAACTAATAGCTCTGCCACTGCTCCAGTGTAGCTTTGGTGGCTGCCACATCATGAACACGCAGGATACTGGCGCCTTTTTCCAGGACTTTCCGGTGCAGCTGCTGGGTTACGGCGGTCACCTCGTTTGGTCCCTTACCAAGATGTTTGTAAATAAATGATTTTCTGGAAATCCCAATAAGAACCGGGAATTTGCCAAGGCCAATAAACTGGGTTTCGTCAAGTATTGTGTATTGATCCTCAACCGTCTTACCGAAGCCGAAGCCGGGATCGAGAATGATGTCCTTAATTCCTTTTTTCAGAAGTTCAGCAGCTTTATCGAGCAGGAAACGGTTTACGCTGCAGGTTATGTCGTCATATTTGATTCTCCGGTGCATACTTTGGTAATCTGCATTCACATGCATCAGTACATACGGAAGGCCGGTTTCCACCACAGTATCAATCATCTTGCCGTCAAACTGACCGGCAGAAATATCATTAACGATATCAATACCTTCATCAAATCCAAACTTCACGGTCTCGGAATAGAAGGTATCCAGGGAAATCAGCAATTCCGGGAATTCAGCTTTGATAAGCGAAATAATTTTTCCAAGCCTGCGGATTTCTTCACCTGCGGTAAGATAATCTGCATTTGGTCTTGTGGATTGTGGTCCTATATCGATGATTAATGCGCCCTCCACCATCATTTTTTCTGCATGCAGAAGTGCCGATTTTTCATTGTTGAACCTTCCGCCATCCGAAAATGAGTCCGGTGTCATATTGAGGATTCCCATGATCAGCGGGCGGGACAGGTCAATAAGTTTTCCCCGGCAGTTCAGGCTGTGCGGCAGGTCTGGAAGTGCAGTATCCATATCGCAAAAGTAAAAAACTAAATGCGCAATTCAGCCAGCTGAAAGCAATTTTGTATCTTTGAGGAGTTTAGAAAGAAATGGTCAAAACCTCCCAACAGTTCAGTTCCGTCATCCAATCCTGCAGAAGCCTTTTCTCTAAAAAGCTTAGTGATTATGGGCCTTCATTCCGTGTGCTCAGGACACCGTCTCTAACGGACCAGATTTATATCAAGGTAAAAAACCTCAGGAGTTTTCAAACCAGCGGACTTTCCAAAGTAGGTGAAACTCAGGAGGAAAATTTCGTTGCCATTGTAAATTATTCTGTGATCGGACTAATCCAACTGGAAAAAGGAGTAACCGACACCCTGGACGAAGAGGCAGCAGAAATACTAGCACTCTACGATCACTTTACGGACCGCGCCCTTCAGCTGATGGAGAAAAAGAACCATGACTATGGCGAGGCGTGGCGGGAGATGCGGATTTCCTCCATTACCGACCTGATTTACCAGAAAGTACTGCGCACCAAGCAGATTGAGGATAATGGCGGACAAACGCTGGTTTCGGAAGGTCTTGATGCCAATTATTACGATATGCTGAACTACGCTGTATTTGGCCTTATCAGACTGGAGGAGCAAAATAGCGGTGCAGAATCCAAAACCACATAAACGGCCATATAATGAAGTATTTAAAGCATATTCTACGTATTATTGTTGCCCTTATTTTCCTGATCTCCGGCTTTGTAAAGGGAGTGGATGTGGTTGGATTCTCTTTTAAACTGGAAGAGTATTTTTCGCCTGCCGTTTTTAATATGCCGTTCATGGAAAAGCAGGCTTTGCCGCTTGCTGTTATCGTTGTGGTGCTGGAACTTGTCTTAGGTTTTATGCTTCTGCTGAAAACGCGGCTTAAATTTACACTTGGAGCACTTATCGCACTTTGCGTATTTTTTGGCTTTCTGACCTTTTACTCCGCCTACTTCAATGTTGTTACGGACTGCGGATGCTTCGGTGAAGCCCTTAAGATGCTGCCCTGGCAGAGTTTCTGGAAAGATATGGCCCTGCTTGCCGGCTTACTCGCACTTTGGTTCCTCTACCGAAAAGAGTTTAACGAACCCGAGCAGACTGGTTTACCAAAAAAAATCATGTTTTCTGCAGCGGCCCTGGCAATGATTTTCATCATCTACTGGGGAGTTGCGCATGAACCATTGGTTGACTTCCGTGATTACAGTATAGGCACAGACTTGAACGAGGAGAAGAAGAAGATAGATGAAGATCCGTCTGTCTATAAAACATTTTACACGCTACTGAACACCCAAACTTCTGAAATCAAGGAGGTTGATGACGGGCAGTACATTTTGGACCGCAAATATTGGGAGCCGGGATCACCGTGGAAAATTCAGGAAGATAAAACCCAGTCAAAGCTGGTAAAGGAAGGTTATTCTTCAGAAATAGCCAAGTTCAGAATTGAAGACGTAAACGGAAATGACCTTACGGCACGGGTTTTGGAAGAGCCGCGGGCAATACTGATATTTTCCTATCATCCGGGCCAGGCTGATCAGGACATTATCGCAAAGGCTGAGGCCAAAGCAAAACAGCAGGCAGGAACCTTTATCCTGGGCGTATCTACAGCGCCCGCAACATTTAAGGGAATTCAAAACGGACTGATGGACGGCACGGCGATCAAAACCATAGCGCGAAGCAATCCATCGGTACTGATTCTGAATAAAGGAAAGATTACAGATAAGAAATCAGCCCGGGATTATGTTAATGATTAATCAGAACATTAAAAAATAAACGAAATATGTATAAAATGCAAAAGTCAAATAAATCGATAGCCGGCTATCACCTACTGATGATCCTGTCCGCGGTAGATAACGAATTCTCACCGGAAGAAGGCCTGAAAATTCAGGAATACCTGGCAGAGGAATTTCCTTTCCGTATGAACCTTGATGATGAACTGGACATTATAGCTTCTTTAAGACCTGAAGAATGGAAAGGTCACTTTGAATTTCACGCAAAATGTTTCCTGGATGACTCCACTCCTGAAGAGCGCGAAAACTTCAAGGAATTTGCAAAGTCTCTGATAAAGGCTGATGATGCAGTAAGTGAACAGGAGCACCAGTTCTACAGCCTCCTGAAAACCCATTGGAATTCTTAAGAAAAATAAAACCAACCATGAGAAAAAACATTGTTGCAGGCAACTGGAAAATGAACAAAAACGTAATTGAAGCACAGCAGCTTATGTTTCAGTTACTGGAGTATAAAAAAAATAACGCTACCAATTGCGAGGTATGGATCGCGCCCCCATCCCTGTATCTGATGATGGCAAGAGACCTGTATGAGAATAACGAGATCGGTGTATTCGCACAGGACATGAGCGAACATGAGAGTGGTGCATACACAGGTGAAATTTCAGCAGGTATGCTGGAATCCATTGAGGCCACAGGTACTTTGGTGGGACATTCAGAACGCAGACAGTACCATGGTGAAACAGATGCAGCATGCAATAAGAAGGTAAAAAGAGCTTTGGACCTGGGTCTTACGCCAATTTACTGTAATGGAGAAACGCTGGACCAAAGGAAAGCGGGACAGCATCTGGAGGTGGTGAAAAACCAAACCGAAGAGGCGCTGTTCACTCTTAGCGCTGAAGAGATTAAGAAAGTAGTGATTGCCTACGAACCTGTATGGGCCATCGGTACGGGTGAGACGGCCAGCCCGGAACAGGCCCAGGAAATTCATGCCCACATCAGAAGCCTCATCGCTGCAAAATACGGTCAGGAGGTTGCTGATGAAATATCCATCCTTTATGGTGGATCAGTAAAACCGGATAATGCAAAGGAAATTTTTTCCCAACCAGATATTGACGGTGGACTGATTGGTGGTGCAGCATTGAAGATGGACGATTTCGCCAAAATTATTGAGGGATTTAATTCCTAAACGACAATCCAATCATATAAAAAAATCCGTTTCACTCGCTGAAACGGATTCTTTTTTTTAACTGAGAAAGTCTATACCTCGGTCTTTCTCATCAGTACCTCATCCACCATACCGAAATCTTTAGCTTCAGTACTCGTCATCCAGTAATCACGGTCCGAGGCTTTTTCCACCCATTCGTAAGTCTGCCCGGAATGCTCGGAGATTATGTCGTACAGTTCTTTCTTAAGTTTCAGCATTTCACGAAGGTTAATCTCCATATCGGAGGCAACTCCCTGTGCACCGCCACTTGGCTGGTGAATCATCACTCTTGAATGCTTTAGGGCAGATCTCTTACCCTTCTCACCCGCTACAAGAAGTACGGCTCCCATACTTGCAGCCATTCCGGTACAGATAGTGGCCACATCCGGTTTAATGATCTGCATGGTGTCATAAATACCCAGACCGGCGTAAACACTGCCGCCGGGAGAGTTGATGTAGATCTGTATGTCTTTGGATGCATCCGAGCTTTCCAGGAAAAGAAGCTGCGCCGTTACGATGTTCGCCACCTGGTCGTCTATGCCGGTACCCAGAAAAATAATCCTGTCCATCATCAGTCGGGAGAAAACGTCCATCTGAGCTACGTTCAGACGTCTTTCTTCCATAATGTACGGCGTAAGGTTGGTAGGACCAAACATGCCCATATACTGATCGGTTGCCAAACCACTGTTGCCTAAATGTTTTACAGAGAAATCCCTGAAATCTTTTTTAATGTCCATATTCAATTTTTGTTTTGTTAAAGTGCTGCGGCACGAACGCCGCGGTACAGGATTTTTCAAAAATCATACCCTGCATAAATATAGCCAAACTGTCACAATATCCGGTACAGTTCCACATCCATTTCCTTGCGGAGCTCGTTCAGTTTTACAATTTTCATATAATCTTCCGTATGGTCGCCTCCGTCAGACAGCGAATCTTTGATTTCCCGTATCAGGTGTACTACATATTCCCTCTTATGCCTTATCATCACATCTTTTACCAGTTTGGGTACCACCTCTTCTTCCTGGCTGAAATAAATGTTGTGCTTACTCCAGTCGCTGTTCTCGTACGGTTCGAAAAGTGCATCTGCCACATGACCCGTAAGTTCCTCATCCATCAGACCAAAGAAAAATTTACCGGACCGCAGCTCATTCTGAGAAATACCATCGGCAATCTCCTGAACGATCTTCCGGTTAATCTCCGACTGAATTTCATAGCCGTCCTCAGACAGATGGTCCATCACCTCTTCAATGACAGTAATTTCATACTTTTCACCGGCGTCCGTGCTTCGCTGCAGCACCTGATCGCCATATTTAAGCATAAGTTCAACCAGTTTTTCTTCCAAAATCAGCAGTGGATTAACATTGGCAGCCTGCTCCGGCACCAATTCCATTCTGGCTTCAGCTTTGGCAGGTTCAGCTTTGAACTGCGGCTGACTTACCTGCTTCTGAAGACCCAGTTCATTGAACAGGCTTTGCTCACTCAAACCAAACTTAGCGGAAATTTCCTTCAGGTAAACTTCCTGCTTCAGTGTGTTGGTAACAAATGATACAGACTTTACAATATCACGAATCGCCTCGGCTTTCTTTATTGGATCCGTTCCCGCATCCTTGAGCAGTATTTCCGATTTGAAAGCAATGAAATCATTGGCTTCTTTCCGAATGAATTCCTCCACATATTCCTGAGGATGTTTACGGGCAAAACTGTCCGGATCATCCCCATCCGGAAACAGAACAACGCGGATGTTCATTCCCTCGGCAAGCAGCAGGTCAATACTCCGGAAGCTGGCTTTTATGCCCGCAGCATCACCGTCAAATAAAATCGTAACGTTTTCGGTAAGCCTTTTTATCAGTTTGATCTGTGCGGTCGTTAGCGCAGTTCCCGAGCTTGATACCACGTTCTCAATCCCAGCCTGGTGCATGGCAATTACGTCCATATAACCTTCCACAAGAAGACAGAGATTCTGCCTGGAAATAGCCTGCTTACTGTGATTGAGGCCGTACAGCACCGCCGATTTATGATATATCTCAGTTTCCGGCGAATTTAGGTACTTGGCGGTTTTTACATTGCTTTTCAGAAGTCTGGCGCCAAACCCCAGAACCCTGCCCGAAAAGCTGTGGATAGGAAAAATCACGCGTTCGCGGAAACGGTCTAGGCCGGCAGGCGAATTATCGGGGAATATCGATAAGCCGGAACTTTCAAGTATTTTTTTTGAATATCCTTTCTGAAGTGCGTATTCGGTGAACGCGTTTTTTTGCTCGGGCGAATAGCCCAGCTGGAATTTCTTTACAATCGATTCCCGAAGTTCACGTTCCCGGAAATAGCTCAAACCAACATTTCTGCCCTCCTCCGTATCATAAAGCTGTTCCTGAAAAAAAGAATTGGCTACCTCATGAATCTTATACAGAAGGTCCCTTTCGGTTTGCGCCGCTTTCTGCTCTTCAGTTTGCTCCTGTACAGTTTCCTCAATCTCAATTCTATACTTTTTGGCGGCGTGCCGCAGCGCTTCCGGATAAGTGAAATTCTCAATTTCCATCAGGAAGGAGATGGCGGTACCTCCTTTCCCGGAGGAGAAATCCTTCCAGATCTGTTTGCTGGGCGACACCACAAAACTGGGCGATTTTTCGTCGTGAAAAGGGCTCAGCCCTTTGAAATTGGAACCGGCCCGCTTCAACTGTACATACTCACCAATAATCTCCTCTACGCGGATGGTGGAGAATATTTTATCGATGGTCTGCTTGGAAATCATTCGGTAAAAATAGCAAATAACTTTGTAAAAACGGGACCAAAGCAATAAAGCACTTCCCTTAAAATCCTTACTTTTGAACCTAAATATTTGGTATGGAATGGACTGTCAATAATTTGGGCGAATGGCAGAAGGTCGCTGAAGAGGTTTCACAATTGCTGGAACACAATATCCTTCTGCTGAAAGGAAATCTGGGTGCCGGCAAAACTACTTTTACAAAATTCTTGCTGAAGACACTGGGGAGCACGGATGAAGTATCATCGCCTACTTACGCGATTGTGAATGAGTATGCGGTGTCTCAGGGCAGCGTATTCCACTTTGACCTTTACCGGATGAAAACTATTGATGAAGTGTATGATATCGGTATGGATGAATATCTGGACCAGGCTTGGCTCTGTATTGTGGAGTGGCCGGAAATTTATGCTTCGCAATTTACCGGTTTACCCTACCATGAGATGCTAATTGAAAATAGCGATACGGGCAGGAAGGTAATTTTTAAATAAGGCTTATCTTTGCAACGGGATTATGTTGCAAAATAACCTTTAAACAAGCAAATTAGAATGAGCAGCGGAAACATTTTTACTCCCTTCAGGGAGGAGGAACTGATGCCTGTGGAGGAGAAACTGGAGGTGAAGAAAAAGGAACCCAAATTCACAATCGGCGTACCCAGGGAGACTTCACTTAATGAGCGGCGTACCACGCTTACTCCCGATGCGGTTCAGGTCTTGGTGAATCACGGACATGAGATCATCATTGAGTCCGACAGCGGTAAAGGTTCGTTCTTTACTGATGTTCAGTATGCGGAAGCCGGTGCACGCATTACGCAGAATGCCGCCGAAGCCTTCGGTCAGGACCTTGTACTGAAGATAAACCCACCCGGGGAGAATGAGATTGATATGCTGAAGCCCAATGCACATCTGATTTCGGCTTTGCAAATCAATCTGAGGTCGCCTGAATACTTCCGCAAACTCGCCGAAAAGAAAATTAATGCCATTGCTTTCGAATTTATTTCAGATGAATATAAGCAGTTACCATTAGTCCGGCTTATTGGTGAAATAGCCGGAACCGCCTCCATTCTTTACAGTTCAGAACTCCTGGCGCTGTCCAACGGAAATATGCTGGGAGGAATTACGGGTGTACGTCCTACGGAAGTGGTGGTCATTGGAGCCGGGATTGTAGGCGAATTCGCCGTCAAAGCCGCCCTGGGACTTGGTGCAAGTGTCAAGGTTTTCGATAATTCACTGTCCAAACTGCGCCGCCTTCATATGATGATTGACGGGCGTGTGCCCACTTCTATCATTGATCCGAAAGAACTTTCAAAAAGTGTCAGGCGTGCAGATGTTGTTATTGGTGCGCTGCCACGTACCTGCATGCAGCCGGTGGTCACTGAGGAAATGGTATTACAGATGAAGAAAGGCAGTGTGATTATAGACGTCACCGTGGATTACGGAAAGGTAGTGGAAACTACCGAGATCACTACCCTGGCGGATCCATACCTCATCAAACACGGCGTCATCCACTGCGGACTGCCCAACCTTACGTCCCGGATTCCGCGTACAACGAGCAAAGCCATCTCCAATTTTTTCCTGAGTTATCTGCTGAGCTATGACAAGGAAGGAGGAATTGAGAACATGTTCATCCATAAAAATGAGATGAAACAAAGCCTCTATATGTACCGCGGCCGGCATACCAAAAAGGTGATTTGCGACCTTTTCGGTCTTCCCTATCATGATATCAACCTGTTAATGTTTTAAACTTGAGAAAACTTAAATTCTTTTTGATTGGTCTGGTACCCGGACTTATTGTCGTGTTTTTTATTTTGAACCAGAAAGGCGTGAGCTGCAGTGGCTACCTGCCCAACAGCCGTGTGATTGCAGAAACACTGTCAAAGGATTTTTCATATTCCGACACGTTCCGTCCGCAAATGGCCGCTCAGGGCATCACTGAACAGTTTCTGAAAGACAGCATCATTACGGACGGACATGTGGACTTCGACAGAAGCCAGGCACAGCAAAAACCCTGTCCGCAATACCTTTTGGTGTACCCGGAAAAGAATCCGCGCTACGAAGTTCAGTTTGAAAAATGTAAGGATTCTGCACTGTTTTCAGATCTTAAAAAGCTTAGATAGAACCATTTTATCATTATCAAAAGAAAAGCAGACTGTAAACCGGTCTGCTTTTTTTATTGGGTGGCAATTACTAACACTCTGCCACATTCACAGCGATTGCCAATCCGCCCTCAGAGGTTTCCTTAAACCTGTCATTCATGCTCTGAGCAGTTTCCCACATACTCTGAATTACCTCATCCAGGGTAACCCGGGCTTTGGAAGGATCGGACTCGATCGCAATATTCGCTGCCGTAATGGCCTTTATGGCGCCCATTGAATTTCTCTCAATACAGGGAATCTGTACCAGGCCGGCAACTGGATCACAGGTTAAGCCCAGATGGTGTTCCATGGCAATCTCCGCCGCCATAAGCACCTGTTCCGGTGTACCTCCCATGATCTCGGTGAGGCCGGCCGCCGCCATCGCCGAAGATACGCCTACCTCTGCCTGACAGCCACCCATGGCTGCAGATATGGTAGCATTCTTTTTAAACAGTGTTCCAATTTCCCCTGCCACCAGGATGAACCTGATGATATCTTCTTCGGTATTGTGTTTGGTGAAAGCCTGCGAGTACATCAGCACAGCCGGAATAACGCCACTGGCGCCGTTGGTAGGTGCGGTAATGATACGTCCAAAGCCCGCATTTTCCTCATTTACAGCCAGAGCAAAACAGGAGACCCATTTGTTGATTGTCGTAAAGCTGCCGTCAGCACTTTTTACATAATTCAGCCATTCCTCCTGGGTGCTGTACTGCAGACCGTCCAACAGCTTACGGTTTAGCGCGGCGGCACGTCGGGACACCTTCAGACCGCCGGGAAGTACCCCTTCCCTGTTCACCCCCTTATAGATGCATTCGCATATCTGATCCCAGATATACAGGGCATTTTCCGCTGTTTCGTCACGGCTTCGCCACGATTCTTCATTTAATAGAACAAGGTCTGAAACCCGGCTGAGACCAAGTTTCTGAATATTTTTCAGGACATCCCCGCCGCTGTGGCATGGATACAGTGTCCGGATGCAGCTCTTCTCCATTGAATTCTCATTGCGGGTCGCAATAAAACCTCCCCCAACAGAATAATAGTCCTGTACGAGTTCGGATCCGTCGGCAAATACGGCCCGGAAAATCATTCCGTTGGGATGAAAATCGAGAGATTTTTTCATATTCAGGATCAGATGCTTGCCGTACACAAAAGGAACCGGTTTTTCACCACCCAAATGGAGCAGCTCTTCAGCACGGATCCTGTCGATTTTATCGGTGATGGAAGTGGTGTCAATTTTCTGATAATCTTCACCGGAAAGGCCCAGCATTCCGGCGATGTCCGTACCATGGCCGATACCCGTCTTCGCCAGGGAGCCAAAGAACTCAACAAAAACCTCAACCACATTGGTCAGGCTGTAATCAGTACGGATTTGTTTAAGGAAATTTTCAGCCGCGTTCCACGGTCCCATGGTGTGCGAGCTGGAGGGACCGATACCCACTTTAATAATTTCAAAAACTGATATTGACTGCATTCAGATATTATTATAATGCAAATATACTCGTATTAAGCCATACCGGCCGGATCTATTATGAAACATATAACCTAAATAATATAAATATGCCATTAATCAGTGCCATAACTTTGCATCATGCTCAACACTGAAGCATAAGATCTTATTTATCATTCGTGTTTTTGCTCATTTTCCACCGAAAATGAGCTTTTTTCTGCAAAAATCTTAGCAAGTAACTGCGAAACTTCTTTATGTCTGGTGGCGGGAAACAAATGCGTCCCCCCGCGTATCACATAATCCGGTTTTGAATTTTTCAACGGGAAAACGATGTCTTTGTCTCCCAAAATCTGCACAACATCAGGATTCTCGGATGCCTGCCATTCCACAATTTTTGCCACACACCATTTCAGATAATATGCATCTCTTACCGTAAAATACTGCAGAATACGCGGATTCTTTCTGTCGAACAGTTTCCGGAAATAAGAATACAGTTTTATGGTGCCTCCATTGTAAAAATGCCTGGGTAAATATTGCGGTATACGGCTCACTTTTCCAAAGCGGATCAGTCCGGATTTTTCCTCAGACGATTTAATGCTTCCCAGGATAACCACGCGCTTTGCAGGTTTTAGCCTGTCTATCTCCTGAACAAGTATTCCCCCGAAACTGTAACCCAGCAGGTAGAACGGCTCCGACCCGTCTACCCTGGCAGCCATCCTCTGTACATAATTTTCAAATGTCTCATCCTTTTCCGGAATCAGCCAATCCAGAAAAACAATTTCCAGATGCTCCGGAAACTGAAGGTGCTGCAGCACTTTAAAATCTGCGCCCAGGCCGCTTACAATATATAGTTTGTTACGTTTCATCCCTGAATAAAAAAGGAGCAGAAAATTCTGCTCCGGTATCTTAGATTTATGTCTTCTTAATTGGCCGTCAGCTTAATCTGAACATCAATCTGGTCCTTGATAAGGTAATCGCGGATTGAAGATTTATAAAAAGCTTTGTAGTCCTGGCGGTTCAGCGAAAACTTAGCCGACTCAAACTCTACAAAACGGTCATTGGTACGGATTTTTGCAGGGAAAGAAATGGTTTTGCGTGTTCCTTTCAGCGTCAGATTACCATATACCAAATAGTTATACTCCGTATTTTTGGAAGGAAGAATCTTTGTAATGATGAATTTAGCGGTTGGGTGCTTTTTTACATCAAAGAAATCCGAACTTTTCAGGTGATTGGTAAGTTTTTCCTGATCTTCACCGGTCAAGTCTGTATTTGCAAGACTTCTCATGTCTAGAACAAACTCACCACCGGTAAGTAATTTATCTTCAAAGATAAATTTTCCGCTTTTCAGCTTTACAAAACCCGAATGCGTGGTAGCCTCTGATTTTACTACCTTATAGCCCCACCAACGGATATCGGAGGTCTGAACTTTGGAAATCTGTACTCCTTTGGATTTTTTTTTCTGTGCCAGTACAAGAACGCTGAATAACAGTAACGTCAGTAAAAATAATTTTCTCATTCTTTCTTTTTTATCAATAAACAAATATAACAATTCTGCTCTATAATTATGAGTTTTTTAAAAATTGCCACGGCAGATAACCTTCTGCAATTAAAAAAAACTTCAACCTTTTGATTGAAGTTCTTTCATTATGTTAAATAACAATTATGTTATTCTTTAGAAAAAGCGGCATAATAGGCGCCCCCGGTAAGAACCATTTTTTCGCTTAGGATCATGTAGATCGGGATGTCTTTCAGCACCCGCTCCATTTTATCGCTGATCATAAATTTTTGATAAAGACGGTCTTTATCAATATAATCCTTAAACAGCAACGGAAGTTCGCCACCTATCAGCAGGCCACCGGTAGCTTTAAGTTTAAGAACGAGACTGTTGGCCTCACGGGCCAGGAATTCCAGGTAGGTATTAAGTGCAATCCTTGAAATCTGCTCATTATCTTCCACAGCCGATTCATAAAGTACCGTTGCAAAATCCCTGTCACTTCGCAGTCGCTCCAGTAGTTTTTCAGATTGCGGATGTCTTTTTTCGTCCCTTAAGAAGCGGTAGATATTAAAGAGTCCATTTTTGCTGAGGACATTCTCCCAGCTAACGATCCCATAAATCTTGTTCAGGAACTGATAGAATTCAACCTCAACATTGGTTCTTGGCGAAAATTCTGAATGACCACCCTCTGTTGCGAACGGCCTTAAACATTCACCGTCAAAAAAGAGACCCGCTTCACCAAGACCACTTCCCGGCGCCAGGATAGCCACATTTCCAGTGGTGAGCACGTCAGATTTGAATATTTTCATGAGGCAGGACGGTGAAAGATCAGCCAACCCATATGCGGTAGCCTCCAGGTCATTGATGAGGAAAACCTCCGGTATTCCTGTTCTTTCCCGGATTTCGTCGTGATCAAGAATCCACGGAAGTCTGGCCGATATACCCTGATTATTAATTACAGGTCCCGGAACTCCGACGGCCAGCCGTTTAATATCTGAAAGCTCATTTTCCTGCAAAAAGAGATTGACAATTTCTGAAAATGAATTAAATTCTACTGTTGCGTAGGACCTTTCGGCCGTCAAAACAGCTTTCTCACCCTCGGTACGGTACAGGGCAACCACGGTTTCCTTTTCGCGCACATCGGCGGAGAGGATACTGATTCCCTGATTATTGCTGCTCTTAATACCCGGCAGGTATAAAGGAAAATTTGCGCTTACGACCATAAGTTTGCGATTTGATCAAAGATAAAAATGTTTTAAAGAAATAAAAAACCTTTTCAACATAAATTGAAAAGGCTTGATTATTAGGCAACTGCCAATTACTGTCCTAACGGAATATTGTAAGAAACTCCCAGACCTAAAGAACCTGCACTGAAGTCCTGGCCTGCAAGATTTCCTGTATCACCTGTGAAAACTTTCTGGTATTGTATGGAGAAATTCCAGTCGTTGTTGTGATAACCGATTTCAGGCTTGATGTAGAATCCGCCATCCGGACGCTGGGTATTGGTGATATCATTGGATGCTACCTCATTTTCGCCTACGATGAAACCGTAACCAAGGTCAGTACCAAAATAGAAACCGGTATCTTTAGGATAAATTCTGATAAGACCTGCTACAGGCACTACGCCGAAATCGTTGTTGGAATATCCGGCATTTTCACGACCAAAATAATGCGTGTAACCTGTGGCAACACCTAATCCAAATCCCGGAGTTACTAGGTTTTGATAAGCCACATCCAGACCTAGGGCTGCGGAAGCATTTTCCTGTGGAACTGCAATACCAACATTGGCTCCAATCTTAATCATATTCTTCATTCCCGGATTGTCATATTTCTCTGTCTCCTGAGCAAATGTAAGTCCTGAGGCCATAATACCTAATCCCAATAGGGCTTTCGTGATCGTCTTCATAATTCTAAATTTTAATGTTGTTGACTTAATAATGTTGACCGGTATCTTGTAAAAAGCATGCCAAAGTGCCGATTGATACTCCGCCAGCCATAACAATAGGAGTTCATCAATTTGAAAATCAATTCATTAAAACTTTAAAACATTTAAACAGTCATTTAAGTGTATATGTATCTGAAGGTTCTAACTTAGCCCACTGATATTTCCAAACTCATCGATATCCATAGCTTCGGAGGCGGGAACATTCGGTAAGCCCGGCATACGCATCATATCACCCAATATAGGAATGATAAAGCCCGCGCCTGCAGCGAATTCAAATTCACGGACATTTATTTTAAATCCTGTTGGCCGGCCAATCTTCCGTTCGTTATCCGACAGTGATTTTTGAGTTTTGGCCATACAGACAGGCAGATTATCCAGGCCAAGGTCGCTAATCACTTTAAGGTCGTTTTTTGCTTTCGCCGAATATTCCACACCATCCGCACCGTAGATCTCGCGTGCTATGCGGTCTATTTTATCTTCTACCTTTTCATCAGCACTATAAAGCGGGCGGAAATCATTGCCGTAGTTTTCGGCTGCATTCACCACTTCCTGTGCCAGCTCAGTCATGCCTGCGCCACCCTTGGTAAATTCGTGACCCACGATGGCCTTTACACCCATTTTAGCGCATTCGTCCCGGATAAATTGTATTTCGTCTGCTGAATCGGTCGCAAAATGATTGATGGCCACCACGGGTTTTAGCTGAAGTTTGGTGTAATTCTCAATATGTTTCTTCAGGTTCGCAATTCCTAACTGCACGGCCGACAGATCAGGATTCTCATAAAAACCTTTCTTTGCCCCGCCATGATACCGCAGTGCCCGCACCGTTGTCACGATGACCATGGCTGCAGGCTTAATTCCTGCCGAACGGCATTTGATATGCAGAAACTTCTCTGCACCAAGGTCAGCGCCGAAACCGGCTTCAGTAACAGTGTATTCTGCCAGCGACATGGCGGTTTTTGTAGCAATGATGGTATTTGTTCCCTGAGCTATATTGGCAAAGGGGCCGCCGTGCAGGATGGCAGGATTTCCTTCCAGGGTCTGCACCAGATTTGGCTTGATTGCATCACGCAGAAGGATGGCCATAGCTGCTTCAGCTTTAAGGTCCCTGGCGTAAACAGGTTTTTTGTCAAAAGTATAGCCTATGAAAATATTTCCGAGTCGGTTTTTCAGGTCCGCGAAATTTTCGCTCATACATAGAATAGCCATCACCTCGGAAGCCGGAGTAATATTGAATCCGTCTTCACGCGGGACGCCACTTGCTGTGCCACCCAAACCGACAATGATATTACGGAGTGCACGGTCGTTCATATCCATAACCCGCTTCCAGACAATAGTACGGGGGTCGATATTGAGCGAGAACTTTTTATTCTGGATATTGTTGTCGATAAGTGCGGCCAGCAAATTGTTGGCTTTTTCAATAGCTGAAAAATCACCAGTAAAATGCAGGTTAATATCTACCATGGGGATTACCTGGGCATATCCACCCCCTGCTGCCCCACCTTTCATTCCGAAAACAGGACCTAACGAAGGTTCACGAAGCACAGCAACAGTCTTTTTTCCGATTCGGTTCAGACCGTCGCATAAACCTACCGAAACTGTAGTTTTTCCCTCACCGGCAGGCGTCGGATTAATTGCTGAAACCAGGATGAGTTTCGAGTTATGAACTTTCTCCCCATCAATATAAGAAAGTGGTATTTTTGCTTTGTATTTTCCGTAATACTCCAGGTCATCTTCTGCAATTCCAATTTTCGCAGCGATTTCTTTGATGTGCTGGATGTCGGCATTCTGGGCAATTTCTAAATCTGTAGGGAAGCTCATGGTTATAGGTTTAGGTTGTCTAACAAATTTAACCAAATAACTTCAACATCCGAAGGCAGTACCTACAGATTTATATCATAGAAGAGGGACTGAAACGTTCAGGCAAAGATATATTCGTCCGGCCGCAGGAAGTAACGTGCATTTTCAACCAGCGCTGCTTCCCTGTCCCTGCGTGTAAGCAAGCCCTTCATCTTTGGGTCTCCCGCCCAAAGTCGCTTCATGGCCCGTATTTCAGCAGCAATCTTGGACAGGTTTTTTACTTTTACCCAGGCGGCAATTTTCTTCATTTCTGTTCGGCGCGGACCTTCAAGGCTGGCACCACGGTTATAGACCAGGGAAAGCAAGGCACCCTGAGCATCGGGAGGAAGAAGTTCCACTCCCGGATAAGCTTTCGCCGTCGACCGGGCATATACAGGTACGGATGTGGCATAGAAGACCTGCAGGGCATCCTCATAGGGAATTTCAACGGATTTTACTGAGGAGGTGAGTGCGGCACGGGCCCTTTCGCCCTGCAGACCTACGGCGGGTTTCAGTTTGGTAAATTTTGCGTCACCCAGCAGTACACGCCAGTCCCTTTCGAACTGCGCCGCCGTACTGTAGCCCATGTCATACCCAATACCAATGGTCACTCCACTGGCTCCGTGTGGCCATATTGGGAATTTGTATTTGGAATTGTACATGGATTTCGAGGAGATCTCGCTTTCCAGAACCAATTGCAGTGAACTCTTGGAGATAACCATACTCGCACCTTTTGGCAGAGGGGGAACTTTTTCATCGAGGAATAGTTCAATCCTTGTGGTGGTATTAACACCGAAGATACCGTCGACATCGCGGCCGGTAAAGCCCAGACCTTTTTGGATGTTTTTCTTTTTGTCGTGCAGGGTTACGTCCGAGACCAACAGTCCAAGCACTTTTTCCAGTGCGTTGCAGGTTTCAATATCATAAATACCGGTGGAGCTGACGGCCAGTTTTTTCTGAATTCCCCTTATTCTGGTTTCTAACGGATTTTGAGGCATGGCTATAGATTTTAGAAGGTTAGGTTGAAGGAATCTTCTTGTAAATATAAAAAGTCAGAGACACAAGTTTATAAGGTAAAACACCCAAAATATCAACCTAAAAAAACCGCACTGCAAAACAGTACGGCTGGTCTTTTGAAATGAAGGTGTTTATCTGGCCGCAGCTTTCTGCGCGCTCTTTCTGGATTGTCTGGCTTCATATTTTTTCATGAAATAACCAATGGCCAGGGGTGCCACCCACATCAGGATTCTTCTTAACAGTACAGGATTCATAACAGTAATTTTTAATTGAAGATATCTTTACAAGATGCGCGCCAAAAAAATTCAGAATGTTGGTGGGAGATAATGGTTAGGAGGTTAGAAGGTTAGAAAGTTTGGGCAGCGACAGTTCTGTCTTTCCTCTTTATTCTTTCTTCTTTAATTCCTCAACGTTGTACTATTGTTAAACCATAAAATCGTAGGTCGTAAATTTGTTAAACCGTTAGAATGTAAAATTAATCCGCAGTCTGAAATCTGAAATCTGACATGTGAAACCACCGCGTACACAGAGGCATTACAGAGAACACAGAGTTAATATCCGCAAAGTTGTGCTATTTTTAACCGTAAAGTCGTGAAGCCGTAAATTTGTTAAACTGTTAGATTGTTAAATTGATACATTTTCTGAAACCTGATGTCTGATATCTGAAATCTTAACTCTTAGCTCTTTATTTTGTGTTCTTTGTGCTTACCTATTCCCCATAATTGCTCACGGCCGCCTTTAGATTGGCGATGATTCTGCCGCGCAGCCGGGCCGGACTGATTACAGTAAGTGAACTTCCCATGCCTAAAATGACGCGCTCCAATTCGGGATTGAGCTGAACTTTAATGCTGAAGACGAGACCCTCCTCCTCCTCCCCTATGAGCTGCTGACTGTGGTGAATGGGTTTGGTCTTCACATAAGGCGCAAGTCCGCGATCAACCCTGAAAACGACCTCTTGGGGACGCTGGGATTCAGAAACGGTAACGCCCACCACATTGGCAAAGTAGCTGTCGGCATCAAAATCTTTAAATATATATTCCGTCTTAAGGTCAGTCTCAACCTCCTTGATGCGGTCTAAAGCCAGATTGAGCATCCTGTTTTTATGCCAGCAGATGAGGAACCAGCGGTTGTTATACTCTTTCAGCAGTTGTGGATGCACCGTGAGATAGCTGGCCTCGCGGGCTTTAAAGCTCTGGTAAAGGATCCTGAGTGCCTGACGGTTGACAATAGCCTTATAAAGAGGGTCTATAAATTCCAAACCCGTGAGCTGTTCATTTTTGTCCAGGTGAATCACGGCTTTCTGACCGGCAGCATGCACCGAGTCTTCAAGTTTCTGTATGACTCCATTCATTTCTTTGAACATGGAAAAGTCCTTGAACTGTTTAAGGATCTGTATGGCATTGTTCATGACCAGCAGGTCGCTGCTGTTTACTTCAATTTTATGTATACTGTAATCAGGATCACTGTAACGGTAATATTTGCGCCCGTATACTTCGATGGGTGCCTCATAACCAAACCTGGAACTGCGCATATTCTGAAGGTCCAGCTGAACGGTCCGTCTGCTCACAAAAGATTCTTTTCCCTCATATTCAAACAGCGCCGCGGAACATTCTTCCATCAGATCTTCCAAAGTATATTTCCGGTAGGTATTCCGGAGGCAACGGTCCAGGGTTTTGTACCGGATCAGCGCATTTTTGTTAGAAGCCATGACCTTTCAGTTTTATTATATGAGGATAATGAATTTCATCCTCATCAATAAAATTAGAAAAAATATTTAACTGCGCAAAATCATTGCGTAGCGGCTCGTTTACTTTGCACTATAAAATAAACGTATGAAAATAACAGGAAAAGAACTGATCGACTTAGGCTACAAACCGAAAAAATGGTTCGCAGAAGCACTCGACCATATTAACAATAACCAACTTGAACATTCAGAAATGATAAAATACTTAGAACAATATAATTCACCCGAACCTTTACCGTTACAGGAATCATTGGATTTCGCTGTGAACATCAGGGCAGAAAACGAAAATGAGGCAGAAAATGTCGCGAAAGTGGTACAGACCATGAGAACACTCCTGAAAACTCCTACCTTAACCGCCGGTGCGCTTATGCCTGATGCCTGCCCCACAGGACCCGACGGCAATATTCCCGTAGGCGGTGTGGTTGCCGCGCACAAGGCCATACATCCCGGATTTCACAGTGCCGATATCTGCTGTTCAGTGATGCTAACCGATTTAGGTAATGCTGATCCGAAAAAAGTTCTTGACGCTGCCCATTCCATTACCCATTTCGGACCCGGCGGTCGCGACCGGTCTACTGAAATGCCCGTATCCATGGAGTTGCTGGAAGCGTTCAGACAGAACGATTTTCTGAAAGATGAGCAACTTATCAGTGCAGCACGTTCCCACATGGGCACGCAGGGTGATGGCAACCATTTCCTTTTCGTAGGGACCTCAAAGAAAACTGGAAACACCATGCTCATAACGCACCACGGTTCCCGCGGACCCGGCGCCCGGCTTTACGATAAGGGAATGAAGGTGGCCAACCGTTACCGCGATGAACTGTCGCCAGCTACAATGCGTGAAAATGCGTGGATCCCTTATGAGACCGAGGAAGGTCAGGAATACTGGGAAGCGTTGCAGCTGATCCGGAAATGGACTAAGGAAAACCATGAAAACATCCATGGTGCCACCATGGAAAAACTTGGTGTACAGGCACAGGACAGATACTGGAACGAGCACAACTTTGTTTTCCGCGACGGCGATACTTTCTACCATGCTAAAGGTGCCACTCCCCTTGAAGACCATTTTGTGCCCGATGTTACGGGTCCGCGCCTAATCCCGCTGAACATGGCCGAGCCAGTACTTATCGTTCAGGGAAAAACAAACAGCCGGAACCTGGGCTTCGCACCGCATGGTGCAGGACGCAACTTCAGCCGTACCCAGCATAAGAAGTCACTGGCGCATAAAACGACTGAGGAAATTTTTCATGAAGAAACCCAAGGTCTGGATGTCCGTTTCTTCACCAAAGACATCGATATTTCCGAGCTGCCCAGCGCCTACAAGAGTGCTGCCGCTGTAAGGTCGCAGATTGAAGAGTTTGGACTTTGTGAAATCATAGATGAAGTGATGCCTTACGGATGCATAATGGCCGGGGACGTTCGGAAAAGCGCACCTTGGAAAAAGAAGAAGAAATTCAGAAAGTAACTACAAACCACCGATGACCCGGTGGTTTTCTTTATAAATAAAGATTTACCTAATCAGAAACCATACTGCTACCGTAAAAAGATGTTCAGGCATCAGGATTGATGATATGGCCGATAATTCCTTTGAAGTGAATGGTGACTGGGGAGATTTTTACGCTGATACAGGAGCATATAGCGTTTTATTTTAAGTAAAAAAAGACGCTATAAATAGAAGATTTCCCAACGTTTTTCCCTTAATATTCTGTTTAGAACTAATTTTCCACCAAAATATATACTAAATTTATACAAATTTGAAAAATAGTAAGCGTCATTATTATCTGATTAGCTTTTCGTGTAATATTACAAATTAACTAGAATCATGGAATTCCTTCTATACGCCATTTTACCAACTTTTACCGGAACTATTATTTCTTTATACTTAACTGAAAAAGTGAAAGGAAGTGTAAAGAGCACATTTGAAAATAAATTAGAAAAATTAAGGAAAGAGCACTCAATAGAAGTCATGAAATTTCAGGCAGAAATTAGTGCCCTAAAATCAAAAGAAAACTTTAAATTCACAAAGTTGCATGAAAAAAGAATGTTGGTTTTGGAGGAAAGTTATAAATTACTGAATAGAACAATTCCAAAATTAAATGAATATATTTCTCCATCAAAATTCATACCTGACGGCGCTACATATATTGATAATGAAGATAAATTACAAAGGGAATTTTTAGTGGAGCATAATAAATTTACGCAACACTTTACTGACAATAAAATCTATTTTGATGAAGATTTAGAACAGTCCATTGAAAATTACATTTTTCAAATGAGACATATATACAATGAGTACTCAGAAAATCACTTTTTAAAAAAAATGGGTGAAAATGATAAAGAAGCAGGAAAATTAGCAAGTCATGCTTATAAAAAGATTCCATCACTTTTAACTCCTCTCAAAAAAGAGATTGAAATAAAATTCAGAAACTTATTAATAAATTAAACTCTTCCAACTCTCCCAATATCAGACTTTTCTTTTCTGCTCAATTATCGGCCTCGGCCGAGATTCCTGCGGAATGACAAATTCTGCAGAAATTGAATACATGGACAGGGCTATTACAAGGTCAATTAGGAACCTTCTATTAAGAATGCTTCGCACCCAATCAACAGAAAATTCTTCATCATGGCCTACACCCGAATTCTCTATCACCTCGTTTTCCGCACTAAATCAAGCGGGAAAACAATTCCGCTAAACCACGCGCCGGAACTGTATCGTTACATCTGGGGAATTCTCAAAAACAAAAACTGCCTTCTGTACCGCATCAACGGGATGGAAGAACACGTACACATCCTGTTCGACCTGCATCCGTCTGTCGCATTGGCTGATTTGGTGAAAGACATCAAGGTCGCCTCCTCAAAATGGATGAAGCAGTCCGGACTTTTCCCCGATTTTGCCGGGTGGGGAATTAAATACTGTGCGTTTTCCTACTCGATCCGGGAGAAAGATATGCTGATCAACTACATCAAAAATCAACAGGCCCACCACCGAAACGAAAGTTTCCAGGACGAGATTCACCGTTTGTGGAAGGAAGCGGAAATTGAGGACGACATCAAATGGTTTTGGGTGGATAATTGAACTCCTACGGAGTTCGGTGCGAGTGGTGTGACGAGGGCGTAGTCCCCGCACGGCACTTCGCTTGTGCGGGGTGATGCAAAGTGAACTCCTACGGAGTTCGGTGTGGAGGGTGTGCCGAGGGTGTGCCGACCTAGCATCATCCGTATGCCCCGCACGGCATCCCGCACGGAACGGAGTCTACGGACTGCATCCACACTCGGTGCATGGTCCCCGAACTGCGCTTCGCATGTGCGGGGTTACCGGAAGTGAACTCCTACGGAGTTCGGTGTGGAGGGTGAGTGAGGATATCCCGCGACTCCGAAGGAGTCGAATATGCGTCACCCCGAATGCAATTCGGGCTACAAAAAAAACCACCTCATAACAAGGTGGTTTCGTATTTATACACATTCAGAATTAGAATCCTTCCGGCTTCACATCATCTGTATGTTCACTTTCATTCAATGGCTTGAAGGTATGATCGCCTGCTGGCTTTTCGGTTTGGCGCCCGCTGTGTTCCGGTCTGCCGTTGCCTTGTCTTCTGTCTCCACCCTGCCTTCTGTCGCCACCGTCTCTGCGGTCATTTCTTGGGCCACGGTTTTCGCGGTTATCACCTTCACCTTCCTTACGTTCGGGTCTTGGAGGTCTCTCAAGAAGTACTTTACGTGAAAGTTTCATTTTCTTACGGTCATCATAACCCATGAATTTCACTTCTACCATATCGCCTTCATTATAAGGAACTTTGTCCAGACGGCTCCATTCAATCTCAGAGATGTGCAGCAAGCCTTCAGTACCTTTAGCAATCGCTACGAAAGCACCGAAATCCATTACTTTCACCACTTTACCGTTGTAAACTTCCCCTACAACAGGAACGAAAGTGATTTCGTTGATGGCGGCAATCGTTGCGTTGATATTCTCTCTGCTAACACCGGAGATCTCAATTCTGCCGATCTCTCCGATTTCTTCAATCGCAATAACGGTATCGAAATCTTTCTGCATCTGCTGGATGATCTTACCGCCAGGCCCGATAACCGCACCGATGAATTCCTTAGGAATCTCCAGTACTTCCATTTTCGGAGCGTGTGGTTTAACGTCAACCCTAGGTGCATTGATGGTCTTCAACATTTCGCCAAGGATATGAAGACGGCCTTCTCTTGCTTGTTTCAGTGCAGTTTCCATGATGTCCATAGAAAGTCCCTGGATCTTGATATCCATTTGGCAAGCCGTGATTCCGTCTGCAGTTCCGGTTACTTTAAAGTCCATATCACCCAGGTGATCCTCGTCTCCTAAGATATCGGAAAGTACGGTGAATTTACCTGATTCAGGATCTGTTACCAATCCCATTGCAATCCCGGAAACGGGTTTTGTAATTTGTACACCTGCATCCATCAGAGCCAATGTTCCGGCGCAAACCGTTGCCATTGAAGATGAACCGTTAGATTCCAGGATATCCGAAACGATACGTATGGTATATGGGTTTTCTGCCGGAATTATTCTTGAAAGTGCACGCTGTGCTAAGTTTCCGTGACCAACCTCTCTTCTTGAGGTTCCTCTTAAAGGTCTGGCCTCACCTGTGGAGAATGGCGGGAAGTTATAGTGAAGGAAGAATTTCTCGTCGTAATTGATGGCTACGGAATCTACCATGTTGGCATCTTTAACAGAACCTAAAGTAACTGCTGTTAAGGACTGAGTTTCACCTCTGGTGAATACCGCAGATCCGTGCGCGCCCGGTAGATAATCGATCTCCGACCAGATCGGACGGATGGTTTCCGGTGTGCGGCCATCCAAACGGATTTTCTCGTTCAGAATCATCTGACGCATCGCTTCTTTTTCCACATCATGGAAATAGATTTTTGCGAAAGGCTTTACTGTTTCCAGTTCTTCTTCTGAATATTGACCTAAGAACTCCTCAAGAACTGCCTTGAAGTTTTCATGTCTTTCTTCTTTTGCGGATGGGGTTTTGGCTACTTCATACACTTTATCGAAAGTTTCTTTCCAAACTTTCTCACGAATTTCCTCGTCATGAGTTTCGTGGCTGTATTCTCTTTTTGGTAAAGATTTGCCAACTCTCTCTGCAAGTCTCTCCTGAGCTTCCACCTGCACCTTGATCTCTTCATGTGCAAACTTGATGGCCTCAATCATTTCCTCTTCGGTAATCTCATCCATCACACCTTCTACCATTACGATAGAATCTTTGGTAGCACCTACAAGGATGTTAAGGTCGGCTTTCTCTAAATTTTCTCTGCTTGGATTAATTACCAACTGTCCGTCGATTCTGGCAACAGTAACCTCAGACATCGGTCCGTTGAAAGGAATATCTGTGATTGCGATGGCAGCAGAAGCAGCTAAACCAGCCAGTGCTTCTGGCATACATTCTTTATCATAAGAAATAAGGGAAATCATCACCTGAACCTCAGCATGGAAATCATCCGGGAAAAGTGGACGCAAAACGCGGTCTACCAGTCTCATTGTTAAAATTTCCTCGTCAGATGGTCTTGCCTCTCTTCTGAAAAAATTTCCGGGGATCTTACCGCCTGAATAGAATTTCTCTCTGTAATCTACAGTCAGTGGAAGGAAATCCACACCCGGGCTTGCGTCTTTGTTGGCTACAACGGTGGCAAGAAGCATTGTTCCACCCATTCTTACTACTACAGATCCATTGGCCTGCTTGGCCAGTTTCCCTGTCTCGATGGTAATCTCTCTACCATCCTTTAATTGAATTTTTTCAATAATTGCTTGTGGAGCATTCATAAAATCTGTTCGTCTTTGGCACTCCGTATTGAGTGCGGTTACTGTATTTAATCTATTTAAATTTTCGGCAACAAAGATACATTTTTTGGATTTAAAAAAATATCCTGCAGCACGTCACAACGTAACACATTTAGCCAGGTGCCGACAAATCCCGCAAACTAAACCTATGAAAACTGTGTTACAACTGGAGTATGCCGCACTGCTGCTTCTGGGCATCTTTGCTTTTGCAGCCTCAGGCTGGTCCTGGTGGTGGTTTTTAGGCCTCTTCTTCCTGCCCGACCTTTCTATGCTGGGATATATCTTTGGCCAAAAAGCCGGGGCCTGGACCTATAATCTTTTCCATCACATGGGACTGGCCACAATCATTTATCTCGCCGGAAAATACTATTCTTCACTAGAAATTGAACTGGCTGGCATCATCCTCTTTTCGCATTCTGCTTTTGACAGGCTGCTGGGATATGGACTTAAATATTCGGACAGTTTCCGGAATACACATTTGGGTAAGATTGGAAAAAACCGGGCATAAAAAAAGCAACTCTTTTCGGAGTTGCTTAATTGCTTTGGCAGAAAGATTATTTTCTGATTCCCAGTTCAGCGATAATCGCTCTGTATCTCGTAATATCTTTAGCTTTCAGATAGTCAAGAAGTCTTTTTCTTTTACCTACCAGTTTCACCAGTGATCTCTCTGTATTGAAATCTTTGTGGTTAGCCTTCAAGTGACCTGTTAGGTGGTTAATTCTAAAGGTAAAAAGTGCAATTTGACCTTCTGCAGAACCTGTGTTCTCTGCTTTTCCTCCGTGCTTAGCGAAGATTTCTGCTTTTTTCTCTGATGTTAAGTACATGCAAATATTATTTAATGATTATTATGTATCGAGGTGCAAAAGTACATCTTTTTTATTAATTATAAAGCGTACTCACCAGCAATTATACCTGAAACACATAAAATGTTAAAAATTTCTTAAAAAATTCAAGGCAAGTGCTGAGGTTGGCTGTATATTTGCACAGTTAACATTATGTATTACAAATTTACACTTTCCACCTTTATATTCATACTCTTTTCCGGTTTCACCGAAATGGCGGCACAGGATATTGTAAAAATTACAGAACAGCGCTCTGGCAGCCGGGAAAGCCAGAATATTATCTATTTTACACCTTCAATATACCCGGATGTTGCCGAAATCAAGGATGCTACCAATGAAGCCTTCTTCTCTGCCGTGTCGGACAGTTACGTAAATAACCGCAACCGCCGTATGGTTCGCGTTGATATGCCGGTGACTTATGAGGATGCCGACCGTAATACAATTCGTGAAATCTGTATCAATAACAATGCTACACATGCGGTGATCCCCCATGTGAAGTTCTTTAAGGTAGGTCTGGGACAGTTCGTTTTTTCCAGCCAGGTGGTGGTAAGTATGAAACTGTATGATGCCGACGGAAATTTCGTTTCCGAAAGTTCTTATGACACTTTCCGGAAGAATGCCCGGATAATGGGTTCGGCCCAAAACTCGATCCGCATCGGGACCAATGGCGTCCTGAAACAGCTTACTCAGAATATGAAAAAGAAGAGGTAACTTTTCGGTATTTGGCAGTAATACACTCTTTAGCCAACTATACTTTATCGGATTTTTTCAGCTATTTTTGCAGCAGTGAATACGACTGCGAACGAAAATGAGATTTTAATAAACCCTGCGGATATCGCCGAAAGGTTGAGTAACCTGCGCGCGGACGAACGTTTGCTGGAATTCCTGAAGATCCCCAAGAAATTTAAAGCCGCAGTTTTCTCTCATCTTGACGCTGATTTCCAGGAGGAAACCATCCGCAGTATCGGGAACGAGGAAGTGTCCGAGATCCTGAACGGCATGACACCGGATGACAGGACCGAACTCTTTGAAGATTTTCCGGACGAACTCATCAAGTATTCCATCAACCTCCTGAACCCGCAGGAAAGACGCATCGCCCTGAAGCTGTTAGGCTACCATGAAGACAGCATTGCCAGGATGATGACGCCGTATTATATCCAGATACGGAATGAATGGACGGTCAGGAAATGCTTTGAGCAAATTAAAAAAGTGGGCAAGAAGGTAGAAACACTCAACTACCTCTATGTGGTGGACGAACGCAACCATCTTATTGATGACCTGGACATTCGCAACCTGCTTCTGGCCGATGAAGACCAGCTGGTCTCTGAACTTACAGACCATCATTTTGTGGCCATCAAAACCACTACATCGCGTGAAGATGCTGTTCAGTACTTTGAAAAGTATGACCGGAACGCCCTTCCGATCATCACTGAGGCAGGTGTACTGGTGGGCATTGTGACCATTGACGACATCCTGGACCAGGTAGAGCAGCAGAACACGGAAGACATCCAGAAATTCGGGGGTATGGACGCCCTGGACGATCCTTATATCCAGACCCACTGGTTTGAGATGATCAAGAAAAGAGGCCTTTGGCTGATCGTACTTTTCTTTCTTCAGCTTATCACAGCTACGGTAATGGGCTTTTATGAAAATGAAATCGAAAAAGCGGTTGTACTGGCACTGTTCATACCATTGATTATTTCAAGCGGTGGAAACTCCGGCTCACAGGCCGCTACGCTGATCATCCGGGCAATGGCGCTCCAGGAAATCACACTGAAAGACTGGTGGACCGTTATGAAAAAGGAAGTCACCACAGGCCTGGTGCTGGGTACTTTTTTAGGAGTCATCGGCTTTTTCAGAATTATGCTATGGCATAAATGGGGCTGGTTTGATTATGGCGAACACTGGTTTTTTGTAGGCATAAGCGCCGGCATTTCCCTGGCAATGATCGTTCTTTGGGGAACACTTTCGGGTTCCATGGTTCCGTTTATCCTGAAGAAATTTAAACTCGATCCCGCCACCTCATCGGCACCCTTTGTAGCCACACTGGTGGATGTAACCGGACTGATCATCTATTTTTCCATCGCAGGACTCTTCCTTACAGGTAAAATTCTTTAAAACCAGCTTATGCGGATTGTTTCACTTGTTCCGTCGATTACCCAAACGCTCTTCGACTTCGGACTGGATCACAGTGAAATAGTGGGCAGAACCAAATTCTGTATTCATCCTTCCGACAGAGTGAAAGAAGTACCCATTGTAGGCGGTACCAAAAACCTGAAGCTGGAGAAAATAAGAGCGTTGCAACCCGATCTCATCATCGCAAATAAGGAAGAAAATGAGAGGGAGCAGGTGCTTGAACTGGAAAAGGAATTTAGGGTATGGCTAACAGACATCAGCACACTGGAGGATCATGTGAACTTTCTGTCTGAGTTGGGGCAGCTGCTCGGTAAACCGGATAAGGCCGCCTGCTTCATCAAACAGACGAATGATATTTTTGATCGATTGCGACCAACACTAAAAATTCCCACAGCATATCTGATCTGGAAGGAACCATATATGACGGTTGGCGCAGATACCTTCATCCACGAAATAATGACGCGCTTAGGTTTCCGGAATATCTTTCAGCATCAAACAAGATATCCAACAGTTGAAATTTCCGACCTTAAAAGAGCCCGACTCATACTGCTGTCCTCCGAGCCCTACCCTTTCCGGCAAAAACATATCGCGGAACTAAAGGAATACCTTCCGGATACCACAATAATGCTTGCTGACGGCGAAGCTTTTTCCTGGTACGGCACGCGGATACTGAAATATGATGCCTACTACCGTCAGTTGATGGTTGAAGTACAGGACTCCCCGGACTAAAAACGTATTTGCTAAAGGATTTTAGCCACTTGGGCGCAAAGCCACTCGAGCATTTCCCGGTCTTCGGTGGTGAAGGGATCCAAACTGTGAGAATCGATGTCAATTTGGCCCACGTTCTGGCCATCTTTCAGGATAGGAACAACGATCTCAGCTTTGGTATCGATGGAACAGGAAAGATAATTGTCCTGATCATGTACATCAGGAACAACAAAGGTTTCACCGGAGACAGCCACCTGACCGCAGATTCCTTTTCCGAAAGGAATAACGGTGTGATCGGTCTCAGCACCTACATAAGGGCCGAGGATCAGTTCCTCCTTATCGCCATTCCGGAAGTAGAATCCCGTCCAGTTGAAATACGGAATTTCCTGATCCAGCAGATGACAGACTTTCTGAAGTTTTTCTTCAGTGGGGAAATGTGGACTTTCAAGGATGGTGGAAAGACGTTTTTTTATTTCAGACATGGCAATTTTATTTAGGTGAATTCCTTTAATTCTACTTCGTTCTTGTATCCGAACATTCCGCGGTCTTTTATCAAATCGGCCACACCGTCCGGCACCTGATCTTCCCAGCCGCTTTCGTTCTCGGTGATCATCCGCAATATCTCGCGGGAATAGATCTCTGCGTACTGGGGCTGATAGGCTTCAATATCCTTAATTCTGTTATTGTGTTTAAAGAACTTGTAAAGCTGCTTCAGGTTTTCATTAACCCGCAGGTTATTGGAAGTCAGGATCTCATGGTTTTCCGGATCTTTATAAGGATAAAGATACACGGTCATATCATTTCTGAAGAATTTACCGAAGGCTTCCAGAATCCCGCCTGACAGATTCTTGTAATAATTTTCATCAAAAACCATAAGGAGATTGTTCACGCCCATTCCAATACCGATTTTAAGTCCCGTATAACCGGCGAAATAATCGATAAGGCGGTAATATTCAGAGAAATTGGAGATGATTACGGTATAACCCAGGTTAGCCAGGACATCTACCCTGTCCAGGAAATCACGTTCATCAATATCGCCGTCCCCTTTCAGGTTAGAAATCGTGATCTCAAAAAGTACTTCAGTTTCCTTTTCGGTACAGTCGGCATCTTCCATAAACATTTTAAGGCCACTTTCGAACATGTCAATATTAACCTTGGTTACAGGCCGGAAACTGCCCCGTACAGCAAAAATATTCTTACGGTAAAGCAGATCTGCGGGCAGCATATTCTTACCACCGGGTGTAAAGATCACCGCATCGGTCATTCCGTTCTTTACCAGCTGGAGACTCATCAGACGGTTATCCACATAGGCGAAGGCCGGCCCCATAAAATCAATCATATCGATCTCCAGGTCGTCCAGAGCAATATCATCATATAAGGAAGCAATCAGTCTCCGTGGATTGTCATTATAGAAAAAAGCACCGTAAATAAGGTTAACGCCCAGATTTCCCAGGGTTTCCTGCTGCAGCGTGGTGTTATTTTCCTTGAATTTAACATGAAGGACAACCTCGCTGTATCCTTCCGTCTCCTCACGCTGAAAACGTACACCTACCCATCCGTGACCTTTCAGGGTTTTGTCGAAATTAATCGTGGTAACCGTATTGGCATAGGAAAAAAAGCGGCGGCCGGGATTATCTTCGCGTGAGAGCCTCTCCTCAATAAGAGACACCTCATACCTCAGCATTTTTCTGAGACGGTGCTGGGTAACATAGCGGTTATGTGCTTCCTTGCCGTAAATAGCGTCCGAAAAGTCCTTGTCGTACGCTGACATCGCCTTGGCAATAGTTTTGGAGGCACCCCCAGCCCTGAAAAAGTGGCGCACAGTTTCCTGACCCGCACCTATTTCCGCAAAAGTACCGTATATATTGGAATCCAGATTAATAGCTAATGCTTTCTGCTTTGGAGTTAGTTTTTGCTGGATTAAAGGCATTGTAATTTTTTCGCAAAATTACGTATAATTAGAGCATTCTGCAAACCGGTCTGTCCCCTCGGCTGATAAGGCCGGGAAACAGGTCAGCAAGCGCTTCATCACACATTTTCAGCAAGCTCAATGATAAATCCGCGCGATTTTAAAGAAAAGTATCGGCTAAGACGGGAAACTTCCTATCACTAAAGGTGCTTTCGCTCCTGAGTTTGCGAACGGTTCCAAAGCATAACCGCACCTGCTGCCAGCAATCCGGACAGCATTATCATTTTTGATGTTTTGGACGGTGGCGGTAGCATGGTCTCACCATAAATACGGTGCGGTTCCGCCGAAGGTGTCAGGATATTCCCGTTGGTACCTTCAGGCGCATCTTTCTTCATCATCATCCGCATGGCCGCCGACGCGGTGTTAACGACCGTTTTAGGGAACATTCCGTATACGGTCTTGAAAAGCACGGACGACCAGTCTGTATACACTTCTTTACGTGGGTATTTTGCAGTTTCAACCATGGCAGCCGCCAGTTCGCGCGGATCAAACGAGAGCGGCGGGATTTTGGAACTGAAGCCTGAGTATTTTGCAGAATGCATATTGCCGGTAGACCGTTGGATAGCGGGATACATCGCACAGACATGAATGTTCGGAAAATGCGATACTTCACCCTGCAAACTTTCCACCATACCCCGTACACCGTATTTGGAGGCAGAATAAGCAGTGCCGTAAGGTGCAGGCATCCATCCGCCTATGGAAATATTATTGATTAGCACCCCATCCTGCTGCTTCTTGAAAATCGGCAGTACAGTATGAGCGCCATGCAGGTACCCTAAAAGATTCGTTTTGATAATCTGGTCCACCGCCTCTATGGGCATATCCTCCAGCATGCCCGTTGCCATCACGCCGGCATTATTCACCCATACATCAATCCTGCCGTTGAACTGCATGGCGGTCTGGGCAAGTTGCTGCACCTCAGCAGCCACTGAAACATCAGTGGGTACGGCCAGAGACACCGCACCCAGGTCACGGCATAACTGTGCGGTTTCGTCCAGTGCTTCACGACCCCGTGCAGCCAAAACAATATTGCAACCTTCGCGTGCAAAGGCTTCTGCAGCTGCACGCCCAATACCACTGCTCGCCCCTGTGATTACTACGGTTCTGCCATTGAGTGTTGAAGTGTAAGTTTCTTTCATATTCCGTTTTTTTAGTTAATGCGGTCCGGCCAAATATCAGGTCTTTCTCCACTGAACCCTTGTGGCTGCAACTGGGCAACAGAAGACATATCATCCTCTGAAAGTTCAAAATTAAAAATATCTATATTTTCTTTGATACGCTGCGGTTGGGAAGATTTAGGAACCGGCAGAAGACCTTGCTGTATGGTCCACCTTAAAATGACCTGTGAAACTGTTTTGCCATATTTCCCGGCAATTTCATTCAGTAATGCATCATCCTGAAGCCGTCCTCTTGCCAGTGGCGACCACGCCTGAAGTACAATATCATGTTGTTGACAGTAATTCAGTACCTGGGTTTGTTGGTATCCGGGATGATATTCAATCTGGTTCACTGCCGGCCGCACTTTGGCGGTCTTTAACAATTCATCCAGATGATCCGGCCAGAAATTGCTGACACCAATGGATCGGATAAGGCCCTCCTGCTGCAGCTCTTCCATTGCTCGCCACGTATCTGCATTTATTTTAATCCAATCTTTATAGTTTTTTGAATTTGCAGGCCAGTGAATCAGGTAAAGATCAAGATATTCGAGGGATAACTGATTTAAAGTATTTCTGATTGCCTTTCTTGTGGCATCGTAACCTAAGTCGGTACGCCAAACTTTTGAAGTTATATACAGATCCTGCCTTGGAACTGCAGCCAGCTTTACAGCCTGTCCCACTTCCTTCTCATTCCCATATATGGAAGCGGTATCTATAAGTCTGTAGCAGCATTTAATGGCTGTTTCAACGGCAAGAACCGTTTCTTCAGTCTTATAAGTTCCAAAGCCGATCCGCGGTAATGAAAAACCGTCATTTAAAGTAATGTTCTCCATAAAATCAGAAACCCATGATGACCACCCGAATCTGCTCCGGTGCTCCGCTGGCAGTGGTGATACGTACCGAATTGTCATCCACAATAGTGATACCGCTGTTCAGTTCGTTGCCGGTAGCCACATTATACAGAGCGACAATGATATCGGTGGTGCCCAAATTATGGTTGATGGTTGTACTCTCGCCCGGTATAGTGACACAAATGCCGCGTGGCGTTCTGATCTCTGAATTATCCATAGCTCACTTTATAGTTGTTTCAAATTTTCCTGAGCGGGGATTGTTAAAACTGTACCATCGGTACCGAACCTTGATCCGTGACACGGACAGTCCCAACTCTTCTCCGTTTTGTTGAATTTCACCACACAACCCATGTGTGGGCAATGTGCATCCAGCAGCGTAAGGGCACCCAGTTCATCACGATAGGCGGCCACTTTTTTACCGTTATAATCTATAATGTGACCATCTCCTTTCTCAATGCCGTCCAGCTCGGCTTTTTTATCGCTGCTGAACTGATCTTTGATGAGGTGAAATACAGCATCCACATTTTCTTTAACGAATTCCTTCGCACTTGCGGCTATTTCAATGCGCGATGGTGAAACAATTTCCGCGAGTTCATTGTCTTTCTCCATAATCAGGTCAGCGAGAATGGTGCCTGCCAGCGTTCCCCAAGTCATACCATTTCCGTTATAACCGGTGGCCACATATTCATGATCAGCGCCCGGCATCTTCCCAATATAGGGCAGTCCGTCCGACGGTGCATAAAATTGAGACGACCATGTTTTGGAGATTTCGGCTACCTTGAAGTGTTCTTTAGTATACGCGATAAGATCTTCCATAGGCTTTTGTGTATCCTCTTCATGCCCTGTCTTATGGTCGAAACCTCCCACAATCAAATAGGAATCATGCCCGATTTTGTGATACCGCATATAATGATAAGGTTCATAAAGATCGGCTGCCTGGGCAAACGTTGATACCTCATAAGGTAGCTTAGCGGCCAGGGCATAGCTTCTGTAAGGTGCGCAAAGTGCATTGAAACGGTTAATTCCCGGTGGTATGTGGGTCGCCCAAACCAAGTCAGCACCTGAAAAGGTTCCTTCATTGGTCAGCACTTTTACAGAACCATTATCGGCAGTGTGTTGCGTGACCTGGACACCGGTAAGCAATGTACCTCCCAATTCCTCGAAAGCCCTGGCCAACCCGGCAATATATTTTAACGGATGAAACTGTGCCTGCCCTTTAATCTCCAGCGCTTTCCGGAAGGGTATACTGAACGGAATTTCAGCTACTTCACTTGTGGGGATTTCCAGCGCGTCATGTGCTTTGGCTATTTGATCCAGCTGACGGTCCTGTTTTTTTTCAGCACTGAAAAGATAGAAACTGCACTCCTCATATTCGCATTCTATCCCGAAACGGTCAATATTCTCTTTTATAATTACGGCTACACGGCCGGCGTTATCGGCCACGGTCTGGGCACGGGCCTCACCAAATTTGCTGATGATACGGTCATAGGATTCATCCAGGAAATTATTGATATGTGCCGTAGTTCCTCCGGTAGTTCCAAAGCCAATATTTTGCCGCTCCAATACCAGGCAATTTTTGCCCCGTTGCTGAAGTTCAGTTGCCAGCGTAAGTCCGGTGATCCCGGCACCTACGATTACAGCATCATAATGTTTAATTTCTGCAGGTGAATTTTCGTGGATGTAGAGCCCATTCACCCAAAGGCTTTCGTTATGACCGTCTCTTTTCATTTGGAATTATTTTTGTTGATGACTTTCGCATTCGCATCCCGCGAAATCAGCCCTATCTGTTAAAATTTATTATTTGCTTTTCGTATGGAAAACGACTTTACTGACAACAAGAATCTTGCCCAACTTGCTCAACAGATGTTAAAAAACAGGTTAACGCTGGCAGTCGCAGAAAGCTGTACCGCAGGTCTGATCCAGAATGTTCTGTCGCAGGCAGAGAATGCCATGGGATTCTTTCAGGGCGGTATCACAGCCTACAACAGTGCTCAGAAAGCGATACATCTGCAGGTAAATCCGATAGCTGCTGAGGCATGCAATGCCGTTTCCAAAGACATAGCAGAGCAGATGGCACTCGCAGTAGCCTCCAGATTCAATGCGGAAATGGGTGCCGCCATCACCGGATACGCCCGCACGGTATCGGAAGAAGGCATTGATTCATGTTTTGCCTATATAGCCATCGCGTCCCGTGGGAAAGTGGTACTCTCCAAAAGAATAACCGGTAAGTCCGATGCAGATCTCGCAGTCAATCAGAAAATTTACACCCAAAAAACACTTGAACATTTACTTACAGTAGTTAGGAAGGAATAAATTAAGCGCATGATTCCCGGCAAACCGCTTTTTCTTTACATTTGTGCCTTAGCGCCAAGCTCACTATGACGACACTGAAATTTTTAGGCACCGGCACCTCGCAGGGTGTCCCTGTAATCGGATGCAACTGCGAAGTTTGCCGGTCGGCCAACCCAAAAGATACGCGTTTTCGGTCCTCAGCAATGATCACCACGGAAAGCGGCCGGAAAATACTTATAGACTGCGGTCCCGATTTCAGGCAGCAGATGTTACAGAATAATGAAGATCACCTGGATGCCATCCTGCTTACCCATGAACATAACGACCATGTGGTCGGCCTGGACGATGTACGCCCACTCATCTTCCAAAGCCGTAAGGATATGCCGCTTTATTGTCAGACCCGAGTGGCGGAGGAAGTAAAGTTGAGGTTCCCCTATGCTTTTACAGAAATAAAGTATCCCGGTGCACCCGCTTTTGATTTACACGAAATTGACGGTGAACTTCAGTTATTTGATACCAACATCACCCCTGTCCGGGTTTTGCATCATCAACTGGAGATTTTGGGTTTTAAGATGAAGAACCTTGCCTACATTACAGACGCCAGCTTCATCAGCGCAGACGAGAAAAAAAAACTCAGGGGGCTGGATTTCCTGATCCTGAACTGCATCCGCAAAACCCATGCTCATCCCGCCCACTTCATACTGGAAGACATCCTTGAGCTCTATGCCGACCTGAAGCCACGAAAGCTGTTCCTCACTCACATCAGCCATATGTTTGGACTGCATGAGATTGAAGAAGCGATGCTGCCTGAAGGCATAAGTTTAGCCTATGATGGTTTGGTCCTGGAATTTTAATACAAAATGCTGCGATTATATTTTAAGGATTTAATTTTTATCCTATATTTGCACACCCAATTGATGCCCAGCTGGCGGAATTGGTAGACGCGCTAGACTCAAACTCTAGTACCGCAAGGTGTGCCGGTTCGATTCCGGCGCTGGGTACAAAAAGCAATCTGTTTTCAGGTTGCTTTTTTTATGCCTCGTCATCAAAAGATTTTTAATTCTGTTTAAGCAGGCCGGATTCTCTTCTTAATTTCATTTATCCTTATAATACTCATATTTATTGATAATAGTTGAAGCTTTTACCTGATTTTGCTCATGATGACATCCGTCATGTTTACTAATAATACAATATTTGCAATAATATGTTAGCGAAATAATTTAAACAGGTACACAAATTTGTCAATTGAAAAGCTAAAATTCAATACAATTGCCATATTAATAATTTATTAATACTATTTGATATTAATCATGCAAAATTAGCAGCCATATATTATTAAATTAAAAATATTCCTTCTACATTTGTATAAGAAATTCAAGGAAGAAAATAACAATTTAATATTAGAAATCATGAGAAATTCAGCAACATTCAAGATTCTTGTCCTGGCCTTCGGACTTTTCACCGGTTTAGCAAATGCGCAGGCCATTACAGGAAAAAGCACTAAAGTTAGTGTAGACGGAACTTCACCGATGCATGACTGGACGATGACTTCAAATGCAGCTACCTTTAGCGGAACAGTTAGCGGAACTGCAATCACCAATGTAAAGTTTGTGATGCCCGCCAAAAATCTGAAAAGTACAAAAGGGAAGATGATGGACAACAAGGCCTATGACGCCCTCCAGGCAGCCAAACATCCCAATATTACTTTTACAGCCACATCGATGAATATCGGCAAAGGAACAGTAACTGGCAAGATAACGATTGCTGGGGTAACCAAGAATGCGTCAATTCCTGTAACAGTGGTTAAAAATGGTACTTCTTACAGCATTACAGGTACCGAAAAAATGAACCTGTCCGATTTTGGAATGGAGAGACCCGGCTTTATGGGCGTAAAAACAGGCGATGCCATTACAGTAACTGTAAACATCACTGCCAACTAGTCAATTAATAAACATTAAAATACCAAAGAAATGAGAACTTCAGTTTTAAAAACATCAGTATTAGCCTTACTTATGTCAAGCGGAGCGTTATTTGCTCAGGAAGATACCAACACCTCAATGCGTGATTATCTGGCACCGGAAAAAGCCCAGCGTAACGTATTTGAAGACCCCAAAGGAATTTCACCGGCCTACGACGGTGTGAAGGTTTCCGTAGGCGGCGATTTTGCCCTTCAGTTCCAGTCCCTGGATCACAGCACCAAAGCCCCTTCGTTGGGTAATGTAGGTACCACGGCGGTTCCAAATACGCTTCAGGTAATGGGCAGCGACTTCAACCTGCCAACTGCAAACCTGGACATCAATGCGTATCTGGGAAAAGGGATTAAAATGCACCTTAGAACATACCTTTCTGCACGTCACCATAACGAAGCCTGGGTAAAGGGTGGATACCTGCAGGTAGATGACCTTGATTTCATTTCAGAAGGTTTTGCCGCAAACATTATGAAGCATGCACGTGTAAAGGTGGGTATGGACGAGATTAACTACGGTGACTACCACTTCAGAAGAACCGATAATGCCGAAGCCATCAACAACCCGTTCGTAGGAAACTTCATCATGGACAATTTCTCTACGGAAGCTTTCGGGGAAGGTTACTTATTTTACAATAACTTCATCGGTATGCTTGGGGTATCCAACGGTAAGCTGAACCAAACAGCCGTAAAAGGAACCAACTATAATTCCCCGTCAGTTTATGCAAAGATTGGTTGGGACAAGCAGGTAAGCACTGACCTTAGAGTGAGACTTACAGGATCCTTCATCCAGACCAACGGACTGAGCACAGGAGGCTACCTTTACAGTTCAGACCGAGCAGGATCAAGATACTATTACACGCTGCTTACCCAAAATGATTTGATGGGAACCAATAATTACGCGACAGGACGCTTTAACCCCGGTTTCAAAAAAATGAAAGCTGTGCAGGTGAACCCCTTCGTAAAATACCAGGGTTTTGAATTCTTCGGCGCTTATGAATATGTAACCGGCAACAAAGCAAGTGGTATGAATATGAGACCTACTGACGGCGACTATACCCAACTGGCGGCCGAGCTGCTTTACAGATTTGGCGGAAAAGAACAGTTCTACGTAGGTGGCCGTTACAACACCATCAGCGGTAAGGATGATGAGGTTTCCGACGAAAGAAAGATTGACAGGTTTAACTTGGGTGCAGGCTATTTTATGACCAAGAACATTCTGGCTAAAGTGGAATATGTACAGCAAAATTACAACGACAGCCCGGTTTGGGGAGCAACAAGCGCTCTTAGAGGCGGCGAATTCAAAGGAGTGATGGTTGAAGCAACCATTGGTTTCTAATATTAAATTCAATTTTCAGTGAAGGGACATTAATTTGTCCCTTTTTTATACCTTTAAAGTGATGAAAAATACGGTAATCCTTATTCTGCTCCTCATTTCCGGCCTGGTACCGGCTCAGGAAAACACGGTGGAAATCTTGGGAAAGACCAACGTGAATACTTTTAAGTGCACCAATACAAACGTTGCCAAACCGGCAGGCAGTTTCAGTTCCGAAACCAAACTTCCGGTCCTTCAGCTTAAGGTAGCCGATTTCGACTGCCGGAATAAGATGATGACCAATGACTTCCGCAAAATCCTGAATGCCGAACAGTACCCTAATCTAACTGTACGCTTCATTGAATTCAAAAAAAACGCAAGCAGCTATTACAGCGCGATAGTGGAAGTAAAGATCCTGAACAGGAAACGTTTTTATACCGTAACCTTCTTCGAGAATAAAAATATGCTTACGGGCAATGAAACCGTCAGATTCAGTGACTTCGGAATTGTCCCGCCAACGAAAATGGGTGGCACCATCGTTGTGAAGGACCATCTGGAACTGACAATGAGATTAAGAAATCTCTAGTACCCAGATTTGCTCCCGGCGTAAGTTTCATTCATAATGGTAGAAGATGCCGAAATCGGAAGCCGTCCATAAGGCGGCCTTTTGTCCGGCGATTTTAAGCCCTCTGTTGGTCCAGGTATTACAGGTATCCAGAAAACTGTAACTTCCTTTGGCGTCGTAGAAAGCATCGTTATTGCCATAAACCGCATCTGTCTTGATGAGGATTGGTTTTCCGTTTATATCACGGTCAAATTTATTTTTGATGAAATTAACCAGTTCGCGATACTGTTTCCCGGTAAGCATAATCCGCTTACAGTCTTCACCTACCACCATTTTGTTGTAAAAAGTGCAGTGCATAGCTGATTCGCTTAGCCAAAACGCTGCCTTCAATGCTGTGGATACCTTCAGTTCTGCCCAGGTGGGTGTATCCAGATAAAAACCTTTGTCGCCCCAACCCACGGACAGATATCTAAAGTTGCCGGAGCCTGCTTTTGTATGGCTGACAGGTATTTCTGTGCGCCAGTCCATATATTGGTTGGTCACCGGCACCACTATATCGGTATGTACCCCGTTGGTCAGCAGAAATACCTCTACCCTCTTAGGTTCTGAAACCTCATCTGCCTTTACGGGAATCAGCGGCAAAATCAGCGCAAATAATACATACACAAGTACAATAGCCACAATGGAGCCGATTATTTTGAGCAGAGAGAGTAAGGTTTTTTTCATAGTTGGAGTGTGGCAAGATTTCAGATCTCAGATTTTAGCTAGAAAACGTATCAATTCAGAACCAAGAATCAAGAGTCGAGATTTTAGATATCAGACATCAGATATCAGATTTCAGACTGTTTATCAATTTTACAATCTAACAAATAAACAATCTAACAGTTTAACAAATTTACAGCTTCGCTACATTACGGTTAACAATAGCACAACTTTACGGATTTTGACTTGTGCGCTCTGTGCCTTTTCTGTGCGCTCTGTGGTTAGATAAGAGCGAAGAGCTAAAGGCAATAGAGCTTCCAAAATACACGGGAAAGATCCCTGCGGGATGACAGAGGGCAAGAAGTTGAGGGTGAATCCCAAACCTTTTAACTTCTTTGACCTCTTAACCCCCTAACTTTCTTCCCCTCCTAGAAACGAAATATTCCTTTTCAAACCTGCAAATTTGGTCCTTTTCACCGGCGATTTGCGGAAAACTTCTGAAAAAAGTTCCTGATCCAGTTCCTGCCAGTCCTTTTTTGTAAAATTCTTAAGTTTTTCATTCGGCTTGAATTTCTCCTGGGAGTGCGGTGCCGAAAACCGGTTCCAGGGGCAAACATCCTGGCAGATATCGCAGCCAAACATCCAGTCTTCCATCCGGTCGCGGAAGTGATCCGGAATCGCGTCCTTCAGTTCAATGGTCGCATAGGAAATACATTTACTGCCGTCAATTACCTTTTCAGACACAATGGCGTCTGTAGGACAGGCGTCGATGCATTTCCTGCAGGTGCCACAATGATCGGTCGCAGGCTGATCGACGGCCAGGTCCAGATCGCAGATAATCTCTGCCAGAAAATAGAATGAACCACTCTGTTTGCTAATCAGGTTGGCATTCTTCCCTACCCAGCCAATACCGGACTTCCTGGCCCAGCTTCGCTCCAGGACCGGTGCCGAATCGGTAAACACCCGGCAGTCAAAATCGCCGATCTCTCCGCGGAGTTCAGCTACAAGTTCCATCAAAATTTCTTTGATGATCTCATGGTAATCCTGACCATAGGCATATTTCGAAATTTTGAAATTATCCAGACTGGGGAGCGTCTCCGCCGGAAAATAATTATAAGAAAGCGATATGACCGACTTCGCCCCGGGCACCAATAGTCGTGGGTCCAACCTTTTGTCGAAATAGTTCTCCATATACCGCATCTCTCCATGGAAATCCTTCTTCAGCCAGTCTTCCAGCGGCCGGGCATCCTCCTCAAGAAAATCGGCGCGTGAGATGCCGCAGCCCTGAAATCCGAAGGCTTTTGCTTTGGATTTGATGAGTAATGAAAGTTTTTCTTGTTTCGGGGAAAGCATGGCAGGCAAATTTAACATAATTTGCTACATTTGTGAGAGGACAAGCAACTTAAAATAATAAATATGGATTCAATAAACGAAATCTTAGGCGCCGGAGATTACCACCTGATCGATGTGCGCGAACCTATGGAACTGGAAATGGACGGCAAAATTGAAGATGCCCGTAACATCCCTCTGGGCGAACTGGAAGAGCGCAAACAGGAAGTGACCAACCTGAACGGAAACATTATCTTCTTCTGCAGAAGCGGCAACCGCAGCGGTAAGGCTGTAGACTACTTCAAATCACAGGGCATGACCAACGTGTATAACGGCGGCGGCTATGGTGATATGAAAAATGCGCTGGAGCAGAACTGATTACATTCGTTTGGGGCAATTGCCCCATAAAGTTAGTTTTTTAACCTTATGCGCCATAAAAACTAAAAACCTGCCTATGATAACGGCAGGTTTTTTCCATTCAGAATATTATTTCTACAGTGACGGGTTCCCTACAGCTTCAAACTCTTTCAGCAGTTGTTCAAATACCTCTGCCACTGGCAACACGTCTTCGATAAGCGCAGACACCTGACCAATTTCAAGTTCACCCTCTTCCAGATCGCCTTCAAACATACCGCGCTTTGCGCGCGCCCTGCCCAGAGCCGTAACCAAGGCTTCGGGATTTCGGCCACTGTCATAAAGCTTTTCAATATCCTGGAAAAACTTATTTTTAACCAAACGTACAGGCGCAAGTTCTTTTAGCGTCAACTGGGTGTCACCTTCGTTTAAGGAAGTAATCTTCTCCTTCCATAACTCATGTCCACTGGCTTCCTTTGTTGCTGCAAACCTGGAACCGATCTGCACGCCGTCAGCACCCAAGATCATGGCTGCTTTCATTTGCGCACCCAGCCCTATTCCACCGGCAGCTATCAGCGGAATATCAATATGTTTGCGAACATTTGGAATAAGGCAGAAAGTGGTAGTTTCATCGCGGCCGTTGTGCCCGCCGGCTTCAAAACCTTCCGCTACTACAGCATCTACACCGGCCTCCTGGCATTTCAAGGCAAATTTGGTGGAAGACACTACATGCGCCACTTTCAGACCTTCCTTTTTCAGCGTTTCAGTATAGGTTTTAGGATTTCCCGCCGAGGTAAATATGATTTTCACTCCTTCCTCCAGTATAATACTGATCACCTCGTCCAGATTTGGATAGAGCATAGGCACGTTAACACCGAAAGGTTTGTCTGTAGCTGCTTTGCATTTTTGAATATGCTCACGCAGTACATCCGGATACATACTGCCGGCGCCTATAAGTCCCAGACCGCCACAATTGGATACGGCAGATGCCAGACGCCAACCGGAATGCCAGATCATGCCGCCCTGAACGATGGGATATTTAATATTAAAAAGTCTTGAAATTCGGTTTTGTGATTCCTGATGCATTTTTTCGGCCACGCCAAAATGGATAAAGTTACTCATAGCACAAAAATAACAGAAATATACCGGAATACGAAGTCGCCCACGATGATCCATCCACAGGTGGGGCAAAAAAAATCTCCGAAATGACTTCGGAGACTGTAACTTTATTTTGTTAACACTGATTTCTTGAGTTCCGGCTGGAAACCGCAGTCGGTGTACCGGTTGTCGATTGAGATGAAAATATTGGGCAATCTCTGCTTAATCCATTTATCTACCATTTCATTACGCTTTTTGTTCAAAGCCAGTTGCTTGATGCGGTCGTAATCGGTTTCTATGGTAAGCTGATGGGCAGGAATCACTTCCTCAATTTTCACGATGCTCACAGCTTTGCGGCGGTTCAGTTCATCTTCAAAAACATCGGTGATGTCGCCTTTGTTAAGTCCTGCGATCTGATACCCCAGCGTTGGTGAAAGCGAAAGCCTTTCCATACGGTCGGACCCGTTATTGTCTGTAAGAACACCGGCGTTGAATTTGGTTCGCTTATCGTCCGAATACTTGAATGCCGCATCTTTGAAGGTCATCTTACCCTCCTCAATAGAGGTCTTGATGGCATCCAGTTCCTTACGGGCTGCCTCAATCTCTTCTGCTGTTGGGGTGGCAGCAATCAGAATATGTCTCGCATCATAGATTTTTCCGGCTCTTCGCTCCAGTTTAATGATATGATAACCGAACTCCGATTCTACAGGATCCGAAATTTCACCTTCCTGAAGGTTTAAGGCTGCGGCTTCAAAGGGTTTTACCATCTGTCCTTTGGAAATATTCTTCATAAGACCGCCATTTGGTGCGGAACCCGGATCTTCAGAATATATTCTGGCCTGGCTGTCGAAGCTTTCACCGTTCAGGATCTCCTGCTTAATCTTCTTAAGCCTGTTGATGATTTCTTCTTTGTGAGCTTCTGTAAGTTTGGGATAAATGCTGATCTGAGCCAGAGTTACCTCATCCTTTACCTCGGGAAGCTGCAGTCTATAGGTATTATAAAAGTCCGTAACTTCGTTTGGCGTTACATCAGCCTTTTCAGTAATCCTCTGGTACTTTGCCTGACCGTAGTACTGGTCACTGTCTATCTTCTCGATCGCCGTCTTCATTTCATAGGCTGTCCGGAATTTGTAGGCGGCAAGCATTGTTTTTTCGTCCGGAAACTGCCCTAAGATCTGATTATACTTCAAACCGGCATTCTCCTTTATCGCTGCGCTGCGGTTTTCAATAAGGGTATCCCTTTTTGCTTCGTACACCACGATCTTGTTGTTGATGATGCTCTCCATTACCTGGCATTTATTGGCGGCGGCACTGCCCTGTTGGGCGGCATAATTCATCTGCTCCTCAATATCCGATTCAAGGATGATCTCGTTACCGATCACAGCTGCAATACCGTCTACCAGTTTACCTTTCTCCAACTGTGCGGAAGCAGGAGCCGATAAAAAAGTAAGGACAATCCCCAGAAACAGGGAGAAATTTATTTTGTTTGTCATAAGTCGTAAATAATCAGTCTGCAAATTTAGAACTCTGGTTCAATTATGCTTAACTTTTTGTTATAATAATTTCTTAATATTTAAACCTCCGCTTCAAAAGTTGTGAGTTCCTTAAACTGCTGAATCCTTTCGCCCAGTTCGGCTTCAGTGATCTCCTTCAGTCTTTCGGTTCCAAATTTCTCAACTGTGAAAGAAGCCAGCGCTGATCCCGCGATCAGAGCCGATTTCATGGTTTCGAAATCAAATTTACCTTTCTTCACCAGATAGGAAGCAAATCCTCCTGCAAAGGTATCTCCCGCACCGGTCGGGTCGAACACTTCCTCCAGCGGCATGGCCGGGATGGCGAAGATACATCCTTCATGGAAAAGCAGGGCACCGTGCTCCCCTTTCTTGATGATCACGAACGCCGGACCCATCGCGTGGATTTTCTTGGCGGCCTTTACCAGGGAATATTCACCTGAAAGCTGTCTGGCTTCTTCATCGTTAATCGTGATTACATCGGTTTTAGCAATCATCTGCTTCAGGACATCCATTGCCGAATCCATCCAGAAATTCATGGTATCCAGGATCACCAGTTTGGGCCTGTTCTTCATTTTTTCGAGCACAGACAGTTGCACACCCGGATGCAGGTTGCCCAGCAGCAGAACTTCCGCATCCTCCATAGACGCCGGTATTTTGGGGTCAAAGTTTTCAAGCACGTTCACTTCCGTTACCAGCGTATCGCGGGAATTAAGGTCATTATGATATTTACCGCTCCAGAAAAAGGTCTTTCCGCTTTCAACCACCTCAATACCGTCGGTGTTTACGCCGCGGGAAACCAGCAGGTTCATATACTCATCGGGAAAATCGCCTCCCACTACGGAAACGATGCCGGATTTCACATTCATTAAAGAGGCTGCCAGACCGATATAAGTGGCGGCACCACCCAGGATTTTATCTGTTTTTCCGAATGGAGTTTCTATAGCGTCAAAGGCTACGCTGCCTACTACGAGTAATTTCATTATCTGTTGGTTTATTTTTTAAGGTAAGTTGGGGAATTTGTTATTTCCATTCAAAGGTGTCTATAAGATGCAGCATGTCACGTTTTACATAATCGACTGCCGGCGCCAGCGAATCCGGTTTTGGCCGGGAGTTGAAGTACAGGTAAGCAGTTACGAAATGCCGGGTGCTGTCTGTAATATAGAACTGAAGGTTAGAGGCACTCTGCCCTTTCAGTTCATAAAAATTACCAAAAACCCTTTTCTCGGGGTACTGGAAAGACTTGGTTTCAATGGAACTGGCCTTTACGGTATGCTCGTAGACCATTTTCTCAGATTCTTTTACATGGGCTTCAAAGTCGCCTTTAATCGGATAATAGGTAAGGAATACTTTGCCCTTCATTCCGTTATAATTGATATAATACCAGCACTCCCTTTGCTTCCGGGCATCTGTAATCACCGAAAAGTCGGAATATTCAAAAGTAAAAGGACAGGGCTGTGTAAACTGAACATATTTAGGTTCCGGATACTCCAGACGAAGGTCTCCCTTAGGCTTTGGCACTGAATCTTTTCCGCATGAAAGCAGGAAACCGGTTAATAAAATGAAAATGAGTTTTTTAAACATTTCGCAAAAATACCTTTTTTATATGGAATCCGGAAGTCCGCGGCTCCCGATAATTACACTGCCCATACAGTAGTTTTCAGCGCACAGGCACCTGCGCGGTGATATACTTTTCCAGCGGCTTGGGAAAGGAGAACCGCAAACTGTCCTCCAGAGTCACTTTCTGATAACTGCCGGCAGCAGCAAGGGCTTCAAAATCAGCACGGCAGTCGGGCAGCACATCTACAAAAACAATACGCAGGTTGCGGTGGGTAAGTTTATGGGAAACCGTACTGCTGTTGGCTCCCGAGGTTACAAAACCGGGCGGCAGCCGGTCCGGGAATTCGTACAGTTTTTTCCAGATGTGATCTTCCGCACGGCGCCGGATCAGTATTTCGTCCCCAAACCTGACAAAATAATAGATAAGATGAAGATCCTTCACGGCTGTTTTCTTCGATTTAAAAGGAAATTCACCTGTCCGTCCTAACTGGAAAGCCCGGCAGTGTTTCTGTAGGGGACATTGGTCACAAAGCGGATTTCGTGGCCGACATATTTCTGAACCCAGATCCATTACGGCTTCATTAAATATTCCGGCTTCACCCGGGGGCATCATCCTTAAAGCAAGTTCAGAAAAGTAGGCAAAAGAACTGCTGTGTGAAATATCTGTACCGTCCGCAAAAAGCCTGGACAGCACCCGGTAGAAATTACCGTCTACCGCCGGTATATGCATTCCGAAGCAGATACTGGAAACTGCAGCCGCAGTATATGGGCCCACTCCGCGTAAAGACAGTATATCTTTGTACTGATGTGGGAAAACGCCTCCAAATTCCGTCATAATCTGTTGGGCAGCTTTCTGTAAGTTCAGGGCCCGGGAGTAATACCCCAGTCCTTTCCAGTACAGCATGACCTCGTCCGGTTCTGCCTCCGCAAGAGTACGCACATCGGGGAAACGTTCGGTGAATTTATGGTAATGGTTTAAGCCCTGCTGAATGCGCGTTTGCTGAAAGATAATTTCGCAGATCCAGACCTTATAGGGATCGCTGGTTTTTCTGAATGGCAAATCGCGTCCGTGAATGCGGAACCAGGCCACCAGCGCCTTACCAAGGTAAAGAAAATCAGCGTTTTGTTTGTAGTTTTTCAAAAATTAGTTTTATATTTGCACACCAAAATTAAAAAGAAAAAAAGAAAATGACAAAGGCAGAATTGGTAAATACCATCTCAACTAAATTGGGGACAGAGAAAGGTGAGACTCAGAAAGTTGTGGAAGCTTTCATGCACGAGATCAGAAGTGCAATGTACAAAGGAGACAATGTATATTTAAGAGGTTTCGGTTCTTTCATCATCAAGACCAGAGCTGCAAAAACGGGAAGAAACATATCCAAGAACACGGCAATTGAAATTCCTGCTCATAATATCCCTGCTTTTAAGCCATCCAAGACTTTCACAGAAAAGGTAAAAACCAAAGTAGCTGTAAACAATAACTAAAAAGAGTAATAATATTTAAAATTTATTCAATATGCCAAGCGGAAAAAAAAGAAAAAGACACAAGGTAGCCACACACAAAAGAAAGAAAAGAAGAAGAGCTAACAGACACAAGAAGAAGAAATAAGCTTTTCTGCTAAATAATATAGGATATAGTTGGTGTTTTTATTTTTATAAACGTTCACCAGCTATATTTTTGTTTTAAAACCCTTTTCCCTAACTGCCCGAACGCACTTTTCGCTCACAGTCCGTACATATACGTATTACCGGGTATGGTAAAACGGTTTTTTGTTTAACGAAATACAAGTAGCTATGAAATGAAGAAAGAACTGATAATATCACATGAAGGCGGGCGCTCCAAAATAGCCCTGCTGGAAGATGGGCGTCTGTTTGAACTCCATGAAGAGGAGGACAAAAGCGACTTTGTGGTAGGCGATCTTTTTATTGGCAAGGTGAAGAAACTGGCTCCCAACCTCAATGCAGCATTTGTAAGCATCGGTTATGATAAAGATGCCTTTCTGCATTATCAGGACCTGGGTCCCCAATACCTGACCTACAAAAAATTCCTGAAAGACACCCTTGCACGTAAGCAGCAGGACTCCTCGCTCAAGAATTTCGAGATTCAGCCGGAGATCAATAAAAATGGCGTTATAGATAAGGTCCTAAGCAAGGACGACAGTGTAATCCTGCAGATCACCAAAGAACCTATCTCAACCAAGGGACCGCGAATTTCCACACAGATTTCCCTCACAGGCCGTTTCCTGGTCCTGATCCCTTTTGACAAAAGTGTTTCCATTTCCAAAAAAATTGAAAGTGCCGAAGAGCGCGACCGCCTCCGGACACTTATTGAAAGCATTAAACCCGAAGGTTTTGGTGTTATTATTCGCACCGTCGCCGAAGGTAAAAAAGTGGCTGAGCTCCACAATGACATGAACCAGCTGGTTCAGAAATGGGAAAACACATTCCGGAACATCCAGAAGAATAAGGTGCCGAGCAAGATTCTGAGCGAAGAGGGAAAGGCCGCGGCCATCCTTCGCGACAATTTCAATTCTGATTTTGTCTCCATCATCTGCGACGACGAGGAAATGGTTACCGAAATGAAGGCCTACCTGGAAGTCATTGCTCCCGAAAGGAAGAACATTGTCCAGTTTTACGACAAACCCACTCCACTGATGGAATATTATAACGTGGAGAAGCAGCTGAAGCAAAGCTTCGGTAAACACGTAAACATTCCCTCGTCCAAAGGAGCTTACCTGGTGATTGAACATACCGAAGCTCTGCACGTAATCGATGTAAACTCCGGAAACAACATCAGCTCCGGGGCGGCAGGCAACCGCGAACACGCGCTGCATGTAAACCGCATGGCAGCTACGGAGATTGCCCGCCAACTCCGCCTGCGCGACATGGGTGGAATTATTGTGGTGGATTTCATCGACATGGTGAATGCCGACCACCGCCGCGAACTTTTTGAGCATCTGAAAAATGAAATGAGCCGCGATAAAGCCAGGCATAAAATATTGCCGCCAAGTAAATTTGGCCTAATACAGATGACCAGACAAAGAACCCGGCCCGAAAACCAGATCGAGACCAAGGAGGAAAATCCGAATGCTGCGGGCGAAATTCTGGCACCAATAGTGGTGGTTGAACGCATGGAGGAAATGATACGGACACTGATGCAAACCGAAAAGGGAAAGATTTTCCTGCATGTGCATCCGTTCGTAGAGGCTTACCTTACCAAAGGCCTGATGAGCATACAGACCAAATGGTACCTGAAATACAAAAAATGGGTGACCATTATCCCGCGTGATTCATTCAAATATCTGGAATATAAACTGATCAACGCAAACAAGGAAGAGCTCATGAGCTATTCCAACTAATTACAGCAAAGCACAGCTGATCATATTTACAACTTAGCCTCCCGTTTACGCGGGAGATTTTTGTATGTGGAGTTAGGAGGTTCTTAGCTCTCAGCTCTTACCTAACCACAGCGGACACAGAAGCGCACGGAGTTAATATCCTGAAAGTTGTTCTATTGTTAAACCGTAAAACCGTTAAGTCGTAAATCTGTTGAACTTTTAAACTGTTACATTGTTAAATTGATACACCGTCTGAAATCTTAGTTCCTAGCTCTCGGCTCTCGGCTCTCAGCTCTCAGCTCTCAGCTATTACCTAACCACAGCGGACACAGAGACATTACAGAGAACATGGAGTTAATTTCCGCAAAGTTGTTCTATCGTTAAACCGTAAAACCGTTAAGTCGTAAATCTGTTGAACTGTTAAACTGTTACATTGTTAAATTGATACACCGTCTGAAATCTTAGCTCCTAGCTCTCGGCTCTCGGCTCTCAGCTCTCAGCTCTTGACAAATATTAAACCACAGCGGATACAGAGACCTTACAGAGAACACGGAGTTAATTTCCGCAAAGTTGTTCTATTGTTAAGCCGTAAAACCGTTAAGTCGTAAATCTGTTGAACTGTTAAACTGTTACATTGTTGAATTGATACACCGTCTGAAATCTTAGCTCCTAGCTCTCGGCTCTCGGCTCTCAGCTCTCAGCTCTCAGCTTTACCTAACCACAGCGGACACAGAAGCGCACGGAGTTAATATCCTGAAAGTTGTTCTATTGTTAAACCGTAAAACCGTGAAGCCGTAAAGCCGTAAAATCGCGAAGTCGTAAATCTGTTAAACTGCTAGATTGTTAAATTGTTATATAGGGAGACAGTCTGAAATCTGATGTCCGAAATCTGAAATCTAAAATCTCGACTCTTTGTTCTTGGCTCTGAATTAATACCCCGTCTGAAATCTGATGTCTCACATCTAACATCTGCATCTGCCTCCTAAATCACAGTCAATTTCCTAAATTTGTACCATGGGAATATATGCAAGAGACCTCGTACTGAAAATTCAGCAAGCCGAACTGGAAGGCGAGAACGCACATGCCGTGTACTCGCCGCCCTACAGACCTTTGTTTTCCTACGAAGAAATAATGAACCGGGCACCCAAATTTGCGGCCGTGAATATTGTTCTGTACCTAAAAGAGAAAGAGTGGTTTTTTCCGCTTATCGTACGCAGTAAAAACGAGCGCGACCGTCACAGTGGCCAGATATCACTGCCCGGAGGCAAAAAGGAAGAATCGGACCGTGATTTTGAACATACCGCCAGGCGTGAGACCTCAGAAGAAATGGGTATAGAGCAGCATTATCTGCGTACCATACGGGAACTTTCGCCCATCTACATCCCACCCAGTAACTTTTATGTGCGCCCGTTTATCTCTTACACCCGTAAAAACCCCACCTTCATACTCCAGGAAACTGAAGCGGTGGAACTGATTGAATTTCCGGTAACTTCATTACTGAGCCTCAGTGAGCAGCCCGCAATGGCGGTTTTGCCGGGATCCAATGGTGTGGAAGTTCCCGTAATTTCCTTTAACGGCTACATGATTTGGGGTGCCACGTCTATGATCCTGAGCGAATTCAGCACATTGCTGAAAAAATTGTAAATTCGCAGATTATGTTTAGTGATAATGGCGAAGAAAAATATTTTCACTGATGCCTTTGGCAATCTTTATATTATTAAAAGACTGATCGTCTTTATTGTAGGAATGATTTCCTACCGCCGTTTCAACGGTTTCAACAAATTAAAAATCACCGGCACAGAGCATCTGGCCACGCTTCCGGACAGCAATGTGCTTTTTGTTTCCAACCATCAGACTTATTTTGCCGATGTCGCAGCCATGTACCATGTGTTCTGCGCGGTAAATAATGGGTTTCACAACACGATCAAGAATCCCGTTTACCTGCTTAATCCTAAGGTGGATTTCTACTACGTCGCGGCCGAAGAAACGATGAAATCAGGAATTCTGGCCCGAATTTTCCGGATGGCAGGTGCCATTACGGTGAAGAGGACCTGGCGTGCCGAAGGACGTAACGTAAACCGTCACGTAGACCTGAAGGAAGTGGACAATATCATGAAGGCACTGGATAATGGCTGGGTAATCACTTTTCCGCAGGGTACAACCTCCGCCTTTGCGCAGGGCCGGCGGGGAACAGCCAAATTGGTAAAAAATCAAAGGCCGATCGTGATCCCTATCAAAATAAATGGCTTCAGAAGAGCGTTTGATAAAAAAGGACTCCGCATAAAAGTGACGGGTGTAAAGCCTACGCTGGAATTTAAGCCGCCTTTGGAAATAGACTATGACAACGATAATGCACAGCAAATCCTGGAAAAGATAATGACGGCTATTGAGCAGACAGAAGAATTTAACCTGCTGCATCAGTATGAAGAGGAGCTGAAGGCACGTAAAAAGTCAGATAACGAAATAAATCAAACTCAATGAATAAACTCAGACAGCTAATTCCACTTTTTGTACTGCTGCTTATTACTTCATGTAACGCCTATAAAAAATATTCCGACTTTGATTACAGTTATTCGCGCAGCGGTGGCTTTGCTCCTGTTTATGAGAATTTTCTGATCAAAGGCACAGATGCCCATTACTCCTTTGAAGGTCAGGGCAGGAAGGTCCGAAAAGATTATAAGCTGTCCGCTGCTGAAATACAGACTTTGGAGGAGGCTCTGGCTGCCAGTAATTTCCGAATGATTCAGGAAGACCGTAAAAAGCTGTATGACAACATCGCTACTTCCATTGTAGTGAAAAAAGGTGCCCATGCGGCCAGTAAATCCGATGCAAGTTTCATAATGCCGGCCGACCAGCACAGGTGGAACCAGGTAGTGAAGGCTTTTGAAGCGCTTATCGCGTCTAAAACCCAGGGGACTTTTACCAGGTAATATGTGGGAAGACTACAGAGATAAAACCCGGATTCTGATACTTGGAACAGGCGCAGGCACGCTGTACACTTACATTCTTGATTTTTTAGGCCGTGAAATGGACCTGATAACAGCAGCTTCAGCACCGTCATCCTCAAACGATTTTGCCCTTTTGATATCCGACAACCCGGACTCCGCTTCCGGCTTCAGTCCGAATATCGTACTGAACACCTTAACCCAGCCCGGAAATGCGGTTTTGAGCCATTTGGTAGCGGGTGGCATCTATATTTTTCCGGAGGGCACCGAAAGCAATGACGAAACTGAAGTGCCGGCCGTTTTCTGCCGCCGGATACCATATCCTGCAAGCTCTTATGCCTTAACTGAAAGTTCCGCAGTGGTAACTACAGACCTTGGACCACTGCCGGTTTCGGTGAACGATCCTTCGTTACTTGATCATCTGGAAGGAGTACGTATTCTTTGTCAGCACACCGGAATTATGGAAGAGGAATTTTACGAAGCACTGATGAACTACAGGGCATAAGCCACGCTACAGATAGATGAACTAAAAAAGCCAACCCGATGGGTTGGCTTCTTACATGATCCTGCAATTATTTAATCAAGTATTTCGTATTCTATGGGCATCGTACCGCGTCCCAGGTCTCCGATCTCATCAAATGCGGCCTTGGAAAGGTCCAGTGCTCTGGAGGCCGTGAACGGTCCTCTGTCGTTGATGACTACAACCACACTTTGGTCATTTCTAAGGTTGGTTACCTTTACCCTGGTCCCGAAGGGCAGCGTGCGGTGCGCCGCTGTCAGTTTTGAATTGTTGAACTTCTCACCGCTTGCGGTTCTCCGTCCGTTGAACTTGTCGTGATAATACGACGCATAACTTGTTTTCACCTCATCGTTATCATTGGTATCATTCTTGAAAGAATAAAGGCCAAGAGCTGAAATCATCATTATGATTACGAGAAAAAATCTTTTCATCATTTTGAAGGTTTTTATTGGTTTTGATGGGGCAAAGGTAAAACGAAACTGAAACCTGCAAGAACGATAGTGTTAAACTATAATAATGGTATCTTAAAATTTTGTTAACAAACCCTGTCAACGCCTACCCATAGGCTATTGACAGCGGTTGTTAAAAAGTGTTAAAAACAGACAAAAAACGTTAATGATTTTAACTCTTATGCTGAAATTCCTCTTTAAACAATAATTTACCTCATTGATTATCAATTTTTTACATAGCAAATAGAGAATGATATAAGCTATAGGCTATAAACAATAGGCAAACGCAAGAGGTACTACTGACCCCCTACAAATTACGTGATTTAAAAATCAGACAATTAACTACCTAACATTCTAACCCCGTATTCTACTAACTTTTCGGACCCTCTCTCATACTACAGGGATCTGCCGCGTATAGTATATAAAACTGTGAAGTTGTAAAATCGTTAAATTGTTAAACTGTTAGATTGTTAAATTCATACAGTCTAAAATCTGATGTCTGAAATCTGAAATCTCGACTTTGGTTCTTGAATCGCTTAACCACAAAGCACACAAAGAATTCTCAAGGTGCGCAAGGGAAAAAACCAAAATTTAAAATTCATAATCTGGTGCAGGAAATGTTGGTTCTTGGTCCTTGATTCTTGAATCCAAACACCAGTCTGAAATCTGATGTCTGATGTCTGAAATCTTGACTTCTTGACTCTTGGTTCTTGGTTCTTGAATCTTAACACCAGTCTGAAATCTGATATCTGATGTCTGAAATCTGATATCTGATATCTAACATCTAGCCCTACTAAACCAACTCGCCGTACAGGTCAAATTCTTCAGCAGAGGTAATCAGAACATCTGCAAACTCACCTATCGGGATATAAACCTCATCGGTAGCTTCTACCAGGACCGTATTATCCACATCCGGTGAGTCAAATTCAGTGCGGCCCACAAAATAATTGCCTTCCTTCCTGTCGAAGATGGAACGGTACACCTTGCCGATGCGCTCCTGATTCTTCTCCCATGAAATCTGGGACTGGAGTTCCATTATTTCCTCCACACGTGCTTCTTTCACCTCCTGAGGCACATCATCCTCCAGAACATAAGCCGTAGTATTCTCTTCATGGGAATAAGTAAAGCAACCCAAACGGTCAAAACGCTGCGTACGCACCCAATCCTTCAGTTCCTGGAAGCGTTCGTCAGTTTCTCCTGGAAAACCTACTATAAGAGTAGTACGTATGGCCATATCCGGCACCATCATTCTGAACTTGTCCAGCAGGGCATTTGTTTTCTCGTGCGAGGTCCCGCGTTTCATGGCCTTCAGAATATCTGTATTGATGTGCTGAAGTGGTATGTCTATATAGTTACATACTTTGGGTTCATTTTTAATGATTTCCAGTACATCTTCCGGGAAACCGGTTGGGAAGGCGTAATGCAGACGTATCCATTCAATGCCTTCCACAGTTACAAGCCTAAGCAGCAAATCACCAAGTGCGCGCTTCTTATAGATATCAAGACCGTAGTAAGTAAGGTCCTGTGCAATGAGGATAAGTTCCTTCACACCTTTTTTGGCAAGTTTCTCAGCCTCAATAACCAGATTTTCAATGGGTGTGGAAATGTTCTTGCCCCTCATGAGCGGGATGGCACAGAACGAGCAGGGCCTGTCGCAACCTTCAGCGATCTTCAGATAGGCGTAATGTCTGGGCGTGGTAGTCAGACGCTCGCCCACCAGTTCCTGTCTGTAGTCGGCGCCCAAATGCTTCAGCAACAGTGGCAGATCACGGGTACCGAAATACTGGTCTACATCAGGAATTTCGCGGATGAGATCCGGTTTATATCTTTCAGAAAGGCAGCCGGTAACAAAGACCTGCTCCACTTCACCCCTTTTCTTAGCCTCTACAAAATCCAGAATAGTGTTGATGGATTCTTCCTTGGCATTATCTATAAATCCGCAGGTATTGATCACCACTACATCACCGCGGTCTTCATGCACCACTTCCTTACCGCTGGCTTCCAGCTGGCCCATAAGCACTTCGGAGTCATAAACGTTTTTGGAGCATCCAAGGGTTACAATGTTGATCTTTTTTCTGCCTGTTGATTTTGTACGCATTGATTTCTTTTAAAATCCGGAATTCCGGGGTTAGAACCGTAGGTCAGGAATGCCTGAATACGGGCGTGCAAATTTAGCAATAAAAAAAAGAATCAGGTTGCTGATTCTTAGTGAGATGAATTTAAAAATTTCTTTCAGCAAAGCTGGGCTGAATACGGTCTTTATCAGAAAGCAGTACGTCTTCAGCAGGGAGTTTCCAGTCGATGCCCAGCTCCGCATCATTCCAGAGTACACCTCCTTCGGACTCTTTGTCATAAAAGTTATCACATTTATAAGCGAACACAGCCGTTTCGGAGAGTACCGAAAACCCGTGCCCAAAGCCGCGCGGCACGTAAAACTGTCTTTTATTCTCACCCGTAAGTTCCACACCGTACCATTGACCAAAAGTGGGTGAAGCCGGTCTGAGGTCTACCGCAACATCCCAAACACGGCCTTCCAGACAGGAAACGAGCTTAGCCTGGGCATGCTCTCCTTTCTGCAGATGCAAGCCACGAAGTACGCCATAAGTAGATTTTGATATATTGTCCTGCACGAAGTGCCCGTTCATACCCGTGAGCTCCTCAAATTTCTTCTGGTTGAACTTCTCATAAAAATACCCGCGCTCATCTTCAAAAACGGTGGGCTCCAGAATATAGCAGTCTTTTAAGGGGGTGATGGTTACTTTCATGAGGCCTGTGATATTTGTTTCTTAACTTGCTTCTTGATGATTAGGTATGCAATTGAACTGACCAATAATACTGCCGGAATAAGTGCGGTATCCGGAACATCTCCAAAAATGACAAGGACATTGATGAGAATCTGCACCACTGCATAGGCCGAACTTACCGAAATATGCGAAAACCCTTTGTCATTGGCAAAAAGCTGATAAAGATGTCTCCGGTGTGCCTTAAAAATATTTTCGCCAAGTCTGAGTCTTTCTATAATGGTAAAAACAGTGTCTATTCCGTAAACCGTAAGCAGCAGTATCCATTTCAGTTCGCCCGTGGCAATAATAAGTTGTCCTACAATGGCCGCAATCCAGAACGCGACGCCCATACTTCCTACGTCGCCCATAAAGCATACTGCCCTTTTTCGGAAATTAAAGAAAAGAAAAACCAAACTGGCTATGGCGGGATAAAGGATGAAATCTGGGTCCGTAAAGGATAGGGATTCATTAACAAAATAAAGACTGATAAGGGTCACAAGACTGTACAGGCCGGACATTCCGTTAATGCCGTCCATAAAATTACAGGCATTAAGAACTCCCATGGTAATGATTACCGCGATTGGTATTAAATAGACAGGAACAGTTTCGGCAGCTTCCACAAAATAGAACAGAAAGAGCACAGCCATAAACTGGAATATGAGCCTTACCTTAGAGGAAAGACCCCGCAAATCATCCACAAAACTAACCGCGCATAAAAGCAAAAGGCCTGAGCCGAAGAGCTGGTAATCATCGGTTCCGTCTTTGGAAACCAGTTGCCCGTACAAAACGTACAGCAGGAAAACAAAAGGATATACCACACCTCCGCCCCGTATCGTCACCTCGCTGTGTGCACTGCGCCTGTTCGGTTTATCAACAATATGATAATGATTGGCAATCCGAAAATATACAAGGCTGAACAGCAGTACTGCAGCCGCGATGATGATATACTCCATCTATTTATTAAAACTTTTCAGGGTCTTCAGCAGACCTTCTTCAGCCTTTACAGGCAGATTCTCGATACCCAGCACCTCCTTAATTTTGGCATTTGTTACCACATAACTTTCGGTCAGTTTTTTAAGCCGTTCCGTGTTAAGCGGCAGGGACAGCAGGTCACCGCTTTGGGCTGCGAAAGATATTAATTTCTGAGGGATATTCCAAAGTTTCACCTTCTTTCCTGTGGCCATGCTGATGAGCTGCACCAAATGATTGGTAGAAATGGGCTGATCATCAGCAAAATGATAAACACCTGAAGGCATTTCTTTCTGAATCATTTGCCAGACGAGAAATTGAAGATTGTCAATGCTTAAAAAACTCCGCTGGTTCTGAAATGCAGCTAATGGCCACGGCATATTTCGTGAGACCATTTTATAAAGCAGGTTGAGATTCCCTTTATTACCGGGGCCGTGTATCATACAGGGGCGGATAATGAACAGCCGTTTGCCGGGCGGCAGTGCGTGCGAAAGCAAATAGTCCTCCGCCCGGCGCTTGGATTTGCCGTAGGCAGTTTGCGGATCGGGCGGGTGCTGTTCGTCCAGGAAACTGTTAACGGTATCGGCCGCAGCTTTTACGCTGCTGAAGTAGAAGAAGTCCCTGATGCCGGACCCCAGAAATTCATCATAAAGATTTTTGGTAAGTTCCGTATTGACTTTATAATATTGCTCATCCGACGCAGCATTGGCCGTATCATGTGCTTTGCCTGCCAGATGTATTAAGACGTCCGAGGACCTGTCCAGGTGGTTCCGCCAGTTTTCATCTCTAAGTGATAGTGCGACTACATTGGCTTGCTTCTCCTTCAGGAAAGCAGATAAATTAGATCCAACAAAGCCGCTGGCACCGGTGATGATTATTCTCATTTAAACTGCTGCAATGTTTGCTTATTTACCCTATCTCTTTCACTGTCAAAAATCCAACCCCATTTGTTAAAGTAAGTGATAGCGGATTTAATGAATATTCCAAATAGTCTCTTGCTTTTATTGGCACCAGACTCATAACCGTGGGTTACAGAAACCAAAGGAAAATACACTGTTCTGTATTTTAAATGCATTCTTCGGGACAAATCCCAGTCCTCAAAATACATGAAAAACCGGTCATCATACATCCCCACCTCTTTTATAGCATCTAACCTTAACATAGTGAAGCATCCTGAAAGTACAGGAGCGCTATATATATGGCTTTCATCTACACTTCGTAACTCGTACCTGTTAATAAATCTGTCATAGTAAGACGTAGGACGCTTTAATTTTCGCATTAAAACAGCACCAGGTGAAGGCAGTAATTTCGGAAGATATTGAACTGAACCATCCTCGTTTAAGATTTGAGGCATCAACATTCCCACTTCATTATTTTCATCCATATAAACAACCATTTCAGAAACTGTTGCCGCACCGAAATAAACATCTGGATTAATAATGAAATGATATCTACTCCCACACTTAAGAGCTTCTTTAATGGCAATATTGTGCCCTGCACCGAAACCGGGGTTATCGGGATTTGAAAAATAAAGCAACTTCTCGTGAATAACCAAATTCTTTAGGTTATCGTCTGGAGAATTATCTATTAAGAAAAGATAATAGTTTTCGTTTAAGGCGGATGCAAGAAAACTGTTGACGCTTTTAAGCAGTATTTCCGGGTCGGTCTTGTACAGTACAATACTGGCAGTGATCATAACTCTCAGAAATTTTTAGCTTGGATAACACGGTTCTTAGAATCGTAAATTTTTATATTATTTACGGCACTGCTCTTATAAACCCCGCGTATATTAGTACGCTTAACAGTATATCTTCCAATGGTATCTGTGTTCTCTGGCAGTTTAAAATTAAGATGCTCCATACCGGTAATGCCTGTGAAGCTCTGGATATTTACATCTTTAATGCCGTAGAACTCTACCACCCCTTTGTTAACATCTATTTTACTGATTTCAATAGTGCTTTCAATTTTAGATCCTGGCATTGCAGACAGCAGGGCCGCGGCCTGTTTAAATACACCATCTATTTTTACATTTTGAAACCTGATAGTATTATTACCTTCAAAGGAACCTCTTAAACCCTTATTTAATCCGTTTCCTTTAATATATAGTTCACCAATTATAGCTTTCGTGTTTACCCCGTAAAGATGAAAAGCAGAACTGTCAAATAGCAGATCTCTTGGGTCACGTTTGTCCACAGAAATTTCTGCTCTGTTCAGACATATGTTCGCCGTGGCCTCAAACCAAATCGCGGCAGATGGGTTATTGGAAAATGTTCTTCCGGAATCATTACGCACTACTATACTATCACCCTTAAAAGTTAAGTTCCTGTCAGATGTTATACCGGAAGATCCGTAATTATTTACTTTGGCTCCTTTTAAATAATATTCGCCAAAACTTACGATAAAATTAAATGAGGCCTGAGGCATAGCCTTTATTGCACGGTTAACGATTTCAGACATGTTTACTTTCAATTTCTCCGGTAAAATACCTATATCTTTCGCTTCAGCATATTCAACGGTCGTTCTTCCACTCTGAAATTTACCTTCATCTGCAGAATGATAGATGTGAAATGTTTTGTTACTGATGTTTTTAAACTTTAATTGTGACATAAATACCTGGCCATAAGTAACAGCCGTAATACACGACGCAGCATGAATATTCTCCATCCGGATATTCCTGAAGTTCATCACTGCTTCTTTGGTTAGGCCAACAAAGTAAAACAGGTCTTGAGTCTCTGGATAGATGCTTACGGTATTGTTTTCCACCGCAAAGTCTTTCCAGTTTTCCAACTCAGTTTTATAAGTACCCCGACCGCCGTCAAACCTGACATTTTCCATATAAACTCTGTTGCTAACGACCTTCATCGAAAATTGATCACTGTATTTAGAACTTGTGACAAAATTGATATTGCGCAAAGAAAAATGTATCAAGTTGACTTCGGTCCTGCCCTTCACAAAATAGTTCTTGCTTTCGCCGTCAATTACAGAATTCGTGTATTGGCAGTACTCCAACGCCTTTTTAAGAGCCTGTGTATCATCGGTTTTCCCGTCTCCAATGGCACCGAACATTCGCATAGTGATATTTCCTGCGACGACCTCCCAAGAAATAAACAGGAATAGAAATACTAATTTATTGCGTAATTTCATTGATTAAATTGGGTTTCTTTAAAAAGAGCCTTATATCTGTATTCTTAAGTTTCCAACGCTTGTACCCGTTATCAAACACCGAGTTCATACCAAATTTGTATACCGAGCCGTCTTCTAAAGTTACTGCGATATTGTAACCTATCTTCTGTGCTAATTCTGAAATTCTGATCTCCCCTTCCCTTATCAGCATTAGTTTATGATCAATTCCTGCGCCGGGAAACTTCCCGTTATTCGCTTCTACGATTTGGTCCAGCACTTTGCTGGTTGTAAGAAGGAAGAAACTTTGAAGGTGCGGAGTAAAATTATTTCTGACCAGAGTCTGCATTTTCTTTGCACAATAGGAAATACCCATAATGCCTACATCTGGATTGTTTTCCATATAATTTAGGTAGTCATCCAGAAATAAGGTCTGTTCTTTATTTACCGATGTATTGGTGAGAATGACATAGGCATTGGGCTCTTTTTTTATCTTATTGTAAAAGAAATGATAACCGGAAAAATCCATTCCTATATTGGATACCTGGTCAATATGATAACCATATTCCAGCACTTCTTTGGCAAATTTAAATTTTTCAAAGTCTGAAATGGTGATATTTACTTTTTTTTCATACCTGCATTTATTGAGTCTGAACCTTTCCAATTGGTGGAGTAAGCCACACTCAAATGGTGCAATCTTATTTATCTCCTTTTTTCTCGTCATATCATAGCCGCCCCATTCATGTATATTAATATAAATATTGTCGTTTTCAACCGTCTCTCTCCTTCTTTTGATTCTAAGTGGTTTCTCTGAACTAACGGCCTTTTTCAGAGCTTCAATAAAGAAAAGTAAGGGTAGGAAGCAGAGTTCAGTAATGATTATTGATAAAAATTTAAGTTTATAATTTACTTTCATTTAAATATTCTTTGTATCAAATATAGAATCTTATAATAATAGTACTGAATAAAGTTTAATCCATTAATATCCTTTAAAAAGTCACGGATTTCTTTTTGGCCTTCCAGCGTCTTCATTATATTTTTGATCTTGCTCACGAAATAGGTCCGGTCTACAGACCGCGCACCTACTTCATTACCACCGTGCTGCCGATATAAAATGGAAGGCTCCGTGATGTGATGTATCATTCCGCCGTTCCTTAATGTCGCCACTGCCAGCCACCAGTCGTGCATGGGTAGGGACGCCGGATAAGGTAATGATACTCCCTTCACTTTCTGGTTAAAAGCCATAGCGCAACCCGTTACACAGTTAAGTACCTGAATATAATTTTTATTCTCAAGAATTGCAGGATAAATTCTCGAAGATTTCCAAAATGATTCAGAAACCATATCCAGATCTTCATTCACAACACGCAGATCTGAATGTACGATCAGCGCCTTACCGGGGTTTTCCAGCTCCAGTTTTATCATTTCATCAAGTGTCCTTTTTATTTTGTCAGGAAGCCAGACGTCATCGTGGTCACAAAAGAAATAATAATCAGAATCGGTATTCATAAGCAACCTCATAAAACTTTCTTTCGCCCCTACATTCAATACAGAATCTTCCATAATCTTTATATTCTTATATAAACGGGTATATTCGTCTATAATAGACAAAGTGTCATCAGTGGAACCGTCATCACGAATTATAAGTTCCCAGTTTTCAAAAGTCTGACTGAATAATGAATCCAGCTGTTCTTTCAGAAAGCGGGACGAATTGTATGTTGCTAGCAGCACAGATACTTTCACTATGGCAAAATTAATTTGTTGTAAAAAATATTGATGCAAAATAGGGCCACAGCGAGTCCCGTCACTATGATATAACCCACATATCTGATCCGGAATGCGTATACGAGCATAGGAAAAAGAACAACTTCAACTATTCCCAGGAATTCGTGTACCCGGTAGGCTATTGCGGGTATCACAGCCAAGGCCGGAAGAGCAAATAATGAAAATGCTTCTATTCTTAACAACAGAAAAAAATATTTGTTATGTACTGAAATTCTTTCCCGCAGAGTCATGATTAGATAGAATAGAGCAACCTTAACCAGAAATACTGCATTAAAAACATTGATGGTATCAAATCCGCTGACTCCTTTTCGCGAAAGCTCCCTATATGCATCCAGCTTCGTCTGCACATAGGGGATGGGAATATTTTGCATAAAATTAAATCCAATAAAATAAAGTACATAGCCCACCGGAAGCAGATAATATAAATACTGCACTCTTCGATGAGTTCGCAGATACCAAAGTGGTAGAATAATTACTGCAGAATAATGGAACAGCGTTGCAATCAACATAAGAAGCAGAAAATACTTCAGGTTACGGCCATATAGTGGCACAATTGCTAACAGCACAAATCCCGCAGCAACTCCTGCACGTATTTGCGTTAGTTCATGAAGGATAAAAAAGTGGCTTATATAAATCAGAATTGAAAGATAGAATAAGTTCGAAATTTTTTTAATTGCAATCACCTTAGTTGCCACTCCCAAAAATGCATAGAACATAAATATGCTTACGCTGCTAAATCCCAAGTCATACCTCAATATATTCCGGATAAAGATATAGGACACCTCAATTTGGTTCTCGGCGTAGGTCAGTCTGTTCCAGGCCTGTACATACATTTCATAGTCGTTAAACTTCCGGCCTTCCCGAAGACCGGCATATAATGCCAGCACTACGACAATAAATAATGATGTAACCGCGTTAACCTTTCTTAATCTGGTAGGGAACAGTACCAGAAGAAAGGAAATTAAAAAAATCGTGACAATCCCTAAAATCATTCCTCAAAATATTTTATCATTCTATTTGCCAATAAGCTCCACTCAAATTCCTGTACTGCTTTAATGCCCTTTTCTGCTTTCATTTTTGCAGCCGCCGGATTGGCACTTAATTCTAAAACCTTCTCCACAATCGCATCCGGGTTCTTAGTTGCTATTTTCCAGGAATTTTCTTCATTGCTCGGGTAATAACCTGTCGTAATTAATGGTATACCGCATGCCATCGCTTCAATCACAGGATAATGCACAGCATCCAACTGTATATACTGTGCACAGATATAGCAATCCAAACTGCGGTAAAAATCTGCCAGCTCCCTGTCACCTTTCGGAAAATACATCGTTACACCCTCTATTTCAGACCATTTCTCATCGCCGAACGCCAAGTGTAATTCAACCTTATCACCCACTTTCTTCCGGAGAGTTTTAAAGGCTTCCAAAATATATCCTGTACCTTTGAAAACTTCAATCCTCCCAATACTCCCCAGAATCAAAGTGCTGTTATTCTTCTTGTTGATATTGGAATGAAAAATATCCAGATTTAATCCCGGATAGATTACCTTATCAGAGGTTATGCCTTTGTAATTTATGTACATTGGCGAATTTACAATTATTGGCAACCCTTTTTTATAGGAGTTTTCTGCAACTTTTTTATATATGCGGTATCGCAATGGACCTTTGGTATAAAACTCAGGCTCATAGGCCTGTACATAGTAGAATTTCTTTGCATTAATCGAGCTTCTTTTTACTGGATCAACCGTAAAATGTTGTGTCGCAAGTACGATATCTGCGTTTAGCTTATCGAGGGCTGCCTTCATAAGGCATCTTAGTAGAAAGGGTCCACCAAAAGGTACGGGATATTCTGGATTTCCTTCCCTGGATAACTCTCCTTTATTGTCATAAAATAGTAGGGTTGCCGAAGTTGGAAAATAAGGCTTGCGCAGTCGCTTGTGGGACAAAAACACCACCTCATGCCCAGATTTCAGCCATGCATTCGCAAGTTCGGATAAAACTCTCCAGCCACCTTCTTTACTGAACGATCCTACCAGAGGAATTATAATTTTCATTAAATTAAAATATTGTTTTTCTAAAAATAACAGCCATGGCTATTAAGTACAAAAAATAAGTCAGGCAATAAGAGTGGGTAGCTCCAATAACACCGAAATAGGTGAGGAAAATCATCGACAGACCAACAAAAATTACAGCGAACATTATTTCCGTGATAATATACAATTTTGTCATGGATTTAGCTACCATAACAAAGGCAAGGATCCAACTCATAACTTTAAAGAAATCCCCGGCCAGCTGCCAAGCGAACAAATCTTTCATTGGATAAAATTCCTTGGTAAACAGAAGCGTGATCAGGAAATCTTTCAGAATATAAATGAGTAGTAAACTGCCCGCAATTATCGGAGTAACAATTTTGTAAACATCCAAAATTTCCTGCTTGAGCCGTGTCGCTTCTTTAATTTCTGAAAGTTTCGGTAAGTAATACACGCTGAATGAAGTGGTAAAAAACATGAGGTACAAGCCAGAAATCCTGTTCATGCCTTCCCAGTAGCCAGCTGAATCCATTGAGAACCGACCTATAATAAACCCTCGTACCACCATCTGCGCCACGGGAATGGTGGCAGCCGAAACCAGGGCCATAAGCGAATAAGAAAAATATTTCCGGATAATGTGCCTGTTCGTTTGGCCCCAAAGGATTTTCTGGGACAGCCACGGAGTCTTTCGCAGAAAGATGAGTGTTACAAAAAAAATTACACTTTGGTAAGTTACGGTGGCTATCAGAGCACCCTTCAGCTGCAAAAGCCACACTAATCCCACGCTGAATGCCAGGCCCGTGAGGCTGGTAATGATGCTGATAGCTACAAATTTTCTAAAATCTTTAAGCCCGTTTAGTACAGATAAAAAATAATTATTCAGTGAGAGCAGTGCGAGACTGATACCAAATAGGATAAATACATACGAAAACTGTGCGTCCCGAAGGATCCATTTGCTAAGATATGTGGAAGATGCAATAAGGACGAGGCCGAATAAAAGTGACAGGACAACGGTTATTTTAAAGCCGTTTCTGAGATAATGGTTCAGTTGCGTTTCTTCATCCCTATATTCAGACACGTATTTCACTACACCGTTATTTATTCCACCTGCGCCCAGCGTGGTAAAGATTGCCGTAAAATTCTGTAATTGACCTATAAGTGCAACACCACTGGGACCGATAACTGAGGCAACTACTTTTACAGTAATATAGCTGGTGAGCAATTTAACCAAAGTAGATAAGCCTGTAAAAGAAAAAACTTTTATCAGGTCACTTCCCAGGAGTTTCCTTACCTTTCCAATCATTTATAGGCATTAAGTAACGAGGTCACTATATTCACCTCTTCATCAGTCATTACCGGACTGATTGGCAGGCTCAACACCTCGTCATGGATTCGCTCTGTTAGTGGATAGGAAAGTTCAGTTAAGTCCCTGTAGGCCTCTTGCTTATGTGGAGCAATGGGATAGTGAATAAGGGTCTGAACCCCGTTCTCCGTAAGGTACGTCTGCAGCTTTTCTCTATGCGCCGTTCTAATGACAAAAAGGTGCCATACATGCTCTGCTTCTTCGGGCGAATTTTGCGGCAGCACCAGTGTAGAGTTCCTGACTTCCTTCAAATATTTCCCGGCTATTTCTCTCCGTCGCTGGTTTTCAGCATCTATGTATTTGAGTTTTACACCCAATACAGCGGCCTGCACCTCATCCAGGCGGGAATTCAACCCCTGGTAGATATTTACGTATTTTTGATTGGAGCCGTAATTGGCCAGTGCACGAATCGTCTTCGCAAGTTCGCCATCACTGGTCGTCACGGCGCCGGCATCACCCAGAGCTCCTAGATTTTTCCCCGGATAGAAACTGAAACCTGCCGCATCACCAAGATTTCCGCTCTTCACGCCCCTCCATTCGGCACCGATGGCCTGAGCATTGTCCTCAATTATTTTTAAACCGTGCTTTTCTGCCAGTCTTTTCAACGCTTCCGAATACGAAATCCTACCGTACAGGTGTACGGTCATAATAGCCTTGGTACGGGAATTTATCTTTTCTTCAATCTTTGCTATATCAATATTGAAGGTGCTCTCATCCGGCTCTACCAACACGGGGATCAGTCCGTTATCCGATATGGCAAGCAGGGAGGCGATATAGGTATTTGCTGGAACTATGATCTCATCCCCCTTCTGCATCACACCCATCTCTACATACCCCCTAATGATAAGACGCAGGGCGTCCAGTCCGTTGGCTACTCCCACAGCATTCTTCGCACCAATGTATGATGCCAGCTTAGCTTCAAATCCCTTTACCTCATTTCCAAGCAGGTACCAGCCCGACCGGAAAACCTGCAGCAGTTTCTCTTCAACTTCCTCCTGGTGCTCCAAATTGATTTTCTGGAGGTCTAAGAATTTAATCATGGTAAGTAATATTTCCTTTTTCGTCTATTATTCCCCTTTGTCTTGCCGGATTGCCAAACCACAGCGTTTTTGCCGGTACATCCTTAGTCACCACACTGCCCGCACCAATCATAGCAAATTCACCAATGGTGTTGCCGGCTACAATGGTGGCATTAGCCCCTATGGACGCTCCATTCTTGACTAGTGTTCTCGCAAAAACTTCAGGGTACATTTTTGATCTTGGGACCAAATCGTTTGTGAAGGTAACATTGGGACCTATAAAAACATTGTTCTCCAGGGTTACTCCGTCCCAAAGCTGCACACCCGACTTAATGGTTACATTGTCACCAATCTGTACATCATTTTCAATCAAAACCATACTGTTTATATTGCAGTTCTTTCCAATAACTGCTCCTTCCATTACCACGCAGAATTGCCAGATTCGGCTACCGGAACCTATATTCTCTGCGTGTACGTCAGCTAACGGATGAATCATTGCCATTTCTAAAATTTAAAAATTCCTGGTACTTCCTCAGATAATCATTTTCATCATATGTATGGGATGCCAGCACCAGACAGATTGCGCCGGATGAGAAATTAACTTCCGAAGCCCATACGCCCGGTGGAATGTGCAATCCAATATTCGGACGGTTTAGGAATACTTGTCTTTTGTACAGACCGTCATCTAAGCTAACTTCAAAACTGCCGCTCGCAGCAATAAGAAACTGGTGGCACTCCTTATGTGCGTGAGCCCCACGGCTCTCACCCCCCGCTATATCATATAAGTAGAATATCCGTTTCACATCAAATGGGAAATCCGAATTATTCTCAACTACGGTAAGATTTCCCTCAGCAAAATTGATTTTGCCCAGTTCAATCACCGAACAGTCAAATACCGTCTTAATCTGCATTCCTAAGGTCTATAAATTCATTAAAATCGCGGATATAGTCACTGGAATCAAATTGTCTGTTGGAAACGATGAGAGCCAAAGCATTGGTGGAAAAATTTTCCAGTCTGCGCCAGTACATTTCCGGGACAAATAACCCATAGTAGGATCTGTTCAGTGAAAATTTCTCTTCAGTATTGCCGTCGTTCAGTACCACATCAAAACTTCCGGACAGCGCCACAATGAACTCCTGCTGCTCCTTAAATGCATGACTTCCGCGTATCTCTCCCCCCGGAACATCATAGATCCAATATGTCCTTCTAATAGGGAAAGGAAGTTGGTTTGGGTTTTCAAAAAAAGACAGGTTTCCCCGCGGATCAATAATCTTGGGAAGCTGTAATATCAAGGGCGTATTCATGGTGTGATTCAGTTAAGGACTAATAACGGTCCCGCAGTTTCTGAAAAAAGGATTTTTCCTGGGCACTATATCCATATCCATACTTATTGCCGTATCCAAAATAAGATTTCTCTACATCGTTCAGAACAAAAGCCACATTCTTGATCTTCTTGGCGTCTATCTGTTTATTGGCGAAGTCAATAAGTCCTTTCTCCGTGTATCCGGATCGCGTAACGTACAGCGTGGCGTCTGCCATTTCCGCAAAAAGGAAGGTATCAGTCACCAGCATCAGTGGTGCGGTATCAAGAATCACGTAGTCGTAATAAGGTTTTACCTGCTCAATAAGCAGTTCGTAACGCCCGCTGGACAGAAGTTCTGTTGGGTTTGGCGGGATACTGCCCGAATAGATCACGTCGCAATACTCGTTGAAGCTGCTCTGATGGATAATGTCCTTCAGCTGGGTATCCTCATCATGCAGGAACTCAGTGAGACCTGCCAGTCCCTTGCGCGCTGGATTGTAACGCTGAAGCTGTGGATTTCGGATATCCGAACCGATGATCAGAACCTTGTGCCTTGGTGTTGCCAAAGTGAGCGCCAGGTTAACGGATACGAAAGTTTTCCCCTCCCCTTTTACGGATGAGGACACAAACACAACCTTACCTTTATCCTTCCTCGGAAGCATGAAGTTCATATTGGTAATGATAATCCGGAAAGCCTCCGCCATGGGCGACAGGTCATTCTGACCCACCAGTTCACTCTGGCCTTTCTCCACCTGTGGCAGTTCACCCAGGATAGGCGCATGCGAAAGTTTCTCCAGGTCGTGTTTAGACCGGATCTTATTGTTCAGAAGCTCACGGATATAAATAAGTGCAAAGGGCAGCAGGACACCTACAAGCAGTGCCACAGCCAGGAGCACAAGTTTCTTCGGCGATACCGGTTTCTCCGAGGGATAGGCTTTGTCTATGATTCTAGCCTTCGGAGCCGTAATGGCCAGTGAGATCGCTGCCTCTTCCCTTTTCTCCAATAGCAGTAAGTATAGGTTTTCCTTAGTTTGCTGCTGTCTTTCGATGCTGCGGAAGAGTTTTTCCTGCGCAGGTATTTTACGGATCTTTGAATCCAGCACATTCTGCTCTCCCGCGATCTGATCCCTTGTAGCCTGTAAGGCAGTCCGATTTTTAACCAGGTTATCCATTACTGAGGACCGCAGCACCGCTAACTGGCGGTTAAGGTCGGTAATAAGTGGGTTTTGAGGTGTGGCATTTTCGAGGAGGTTGTTGCGTTCCAGGATAAGCTGATTGTAAGCCTGAATATTGGCTGAAGCTGTAGGGTTGCTTAAACCTACACTCGAAGGGAGCGTTTGGTTGCTGCCCAGCCTGGACATATACGAGATAAGGTCACTGGTAAGTTCTAATTGCGTCTCGGTCTCAAGCAACCGGGCCCGTGCGCTGGCGGAACTTCCCAAGGTAAGACCGGCCTCGGTCGGAATGTCGGTAATTTTGTTGGCAACCTTAAACTGCTCTTTCTGGCTTTCTACCTCTCCGAGTTCATTGGCAATGATTCGGATCCGGTCATCAATAAAGTCCTTCGTTTTCTTCGATTCTGAATTTTTATCATTTATTGCATCGGCATTGTAGGATTCTACGAGTTTATTGATGATCTGTTTTCCTTTACCGATATGTGGATAATCCATGGACAGTTCCACAACCGTTGCGTCCTTATCTACCAGGTCGATGTGGGTCATTTTCTGGAAATCATTAACCGTTTTCGCGGTCGGCCGGTAATGGATTTGCAGTTCCCCGATATCCTCCTTCTTGGAGGAGTCGTAATCGGGATTCCGCAGGAGAATGAAATTTGCATAAGGCAGGCTTACTGTCTTCCCGAAAGTGGTAGCAACCGGTTTGGGAAGATCCTCGGATTCCAGGACAATCCGGTCACCTTTTATCTTTACGCTAAGTGGTGCCCATAAGGGCTTTTCTGTACTTTTTTCGCTGATGAGTTTCACGAGCAGCGGCGCTGAATCACCATACAGCTCAGTTGTAATAAGACCGTCCTTATTAACCAGCATGGTTTGCAGACCCAGTTGATTAACTACATCCTGCATCAGTTTTTTGGATTTCAGGACTTCAATCTCATTTTCAATGCTGTTGGTACCCATAGATCCCATGCCGCTGAGATCCGAAAGCATAGCCATGTCTGCGGAAGGCGCCTTCTTACTGTCTTTAATCAATACTGTTGACGTGATGCTGTAAACCGGCGTAGCGATCTTAATATAAAAAATGGCCAGTGCCAGTAAAATTAAGACGGAAAGCACAAACCACCACCATTTGCGGAGGTACGGCTTTATTATTTCATTAATGTTTACCTCCTCAGAAGCATGCACTTCTGTATTTGATGTTTCGCTCATCTAATTCAGACTAATAAAAGTTAATTCTTGAAAATGGTAATGAAGATACCTGCCAGGCCGATCAGCGTACCTGCGATGGCGATATAGGTGCCGGTGTTCGGATCCAGCCTCGCCACTTTTTCCTTGGTTGGATTTGCTGAGACATAGATGACATCACCCTGTTTCAGCTGGAAAAATGGAGAGTTGATGAAATTGGCATCCAGCAAATTAATCCTTTCCTCAGTAATCACGCCGTTTACATTACGCACCATCAGTATATCATCGCGTTTACCATAGATCGTTAGGTCTCCTGCCAGCCCCAGCGCATTCAGGAGCGTGGTTTGACCTTCAGGGATGGGATATTGACCGGGGCGCGCCACCTCACCCAGCACGGTTACTTTAAAATTGGCCAGCCTCACCGTTACCACGGGTTCTTTAACATATTTCGAAATAAGCTCATGCATCTCCGATTTAAACGCTTCAACGGTCTTGCCTGTGGTATTGATTGTTCCCAAAATCGGAAAATCAATATTTCCCTGAGAATCTACCAGATAGGTACGCTCTATGTTAGGTGCCGCATTCGGCGCCGTAGTCTGTGCAGTATAATATCCCTGGTTGAAAGGCCTTACCACCTCCATATTTTTGGCAGATACAAAAATAACCAGCTGGTCGCCTTTCTGTATGGTTGACGCAGCATTATCCAGTGCTGCCTGTGTGGCGGTTTGCCTCACATTCTGCAGATAGTTCAGTTCGTTCTGCTTATCGGCTTTGCGTACCGTGCAGGATTGCAGGACAGCAAGAAACAGCAATATACCAATGAGTCTCTTCATATTTTTACTTAAGCCACAAATATACGATATTGATTTATTTAATAACCGGTTTATCCTCTTGCGGCTGAACCGAGGGCCGTAGGCTCAAATATTCTTTGCCCATGTAAGAATCTTTACCGGCAGCCGCATATATTCTTTCGATAAGGTCAATCACCTTCAGCCCGTCCGTGGCATCGATAGCCGGCTCTGCACTTTCCCTAAGTACGTCTACAATATTTTCGAAAATAAAATGATGATTTAAGGCTGAACCTTTATAAGAGCCATAGTCATTTTCAGGGTTGGTGGGCGCAAGTTCCGGCATATCATAATCCTTTATATGGCATACTTCCACTTTGTCCATGTACTGGCCACCTATTTTTACCGATCCGTTTTCGGCGATAACGGTGAGCGAACTTTCAAGATTCCGGTTCCAGACCGAAGTAGAGAAGTTCAGGCAGCCAACTGCACCGTTTTCAAATTTGAACCGAATCATGCCGCTGTCTTCAAATTCGGTAAGTTGACTGTGGTTAAAATCGGCCAGCCAGGAATCAATATATTCCACATCACCGAACAGCCAGTACATAATATCAATGAAATGGGAGAACTGAGTGAACAGCGTACCGCCGTCCAGATTTTTGGTCCCGCGCCATGATCCGGGCGTATAATACCTGTCATCACGGTTCCAGTAGCAGTTAAGCTGAATCATAAAAATTTGGCCCAGTTGGCCGCCGGATATCATTTCCTTTAGCCAAACCGCAGGCGGTGAATATCGGTTCTGCATGACTAAAAAAAGCCTTCTGCTACGTTCTTTAGCTACCTCAATAAGTTGGGCGGCTTCATCCCGGTTCAGGGTTACGGGCTTCTCTACCACCACGTGGCATCCTGATTCCAGGACCTGCAGTGCCTGCTTAAAATGCAGTCCGTTGGGCGTTGCCACCGTAATAACATCGGCATCCACGTGTGAGCACAGCAACTGGTCCAGCGACGAGAAAAAAGGCACACCATATGGTGTAAGCCCAAGTTCGCCTTCCGGTTTTACGTCTACCAATGCCACCAGTTCACAGTCTCCGTTTCGGCTGATCATCTCCGCATGTCTCTTGCCTATGTGGCCGCATCCAACCACGGCAAACCTTATCTTCTCCGACATTTTATCCAATTATTCCTTCCCCGTCATCGGGGCCTTAAATATAAATAAAAATGTACTACGCAACGCAATGTGGGATGAGGAAATAGATGTCAGATTCAGATACCAGATGCCAGACTGTTGCACGAAGGTTAAAAGGTTAGAGGGTTAGAGGGTTATAAAGCCTCTAGCCTCCAGCCTTTCCCTACCAGCCCGCATCTCCCTAATCCAGTGCTTCGTACACAGAATTATTACTGATAAATTCCGGCACAATATCCTTCAGGTTTCTCACCACATCAACCTTATCACGCCGCAATGCCGCCTTAATCACCAGATTGGTCAAACTGTCTATCTGATTAAAGGGCAAACAGGGATCTTTGGAAATAAGTATTTTCTCGTGATGGGTAGCCAATGTCTTCGTACCGTCTGTAAGCAGTTCCTCATAAAGCTTCTCTCCGGGTCTCAGTCCGGTGAATACAATTTTGATATCCAGGTCGGGTTCCAGACCGGAAAGTTTAATCATACGTTCCGCCAAATCCAGGATCTTAACCGGCTCACCCATGTCAAAAACAAAGATCTCCCCGCCTTCTCCCATCGTACCGGCCTCCAGTACGAGCTCACAGGCCTCCGGAATGGTCATGAAATACCGAACGATATCGGGATGGGTAATGGTGATTGGACCTCCCTTTTCAATTTGCTTCTTAAAGTGGGGAATTACGGACCCGTTGGATCCCAGTACATTTCCAAAACGGGTTGTGATGAATTTCGTTTTATTGTTTTCCACTTCCTGCAGGGCCTGAACATACAGTTCCGCCGTCCGCTTCGAGGCTCCCATCACATTGGTCGGATTTACAGCCTTATCGGTAGAGATCATCACGAACCGGTTCACGCCGTACCGGCTGGAAAGGAAGGCGAGGTTTTTAGAACCAAGCACATTAACCAGAATGGATTCGTGAGGATTCTCCTCAATTAGGGGAACATGCTTATAAGCAGCAGCATGGTAGACCATGGAAAAACTGTACTTCTGAAACAGGGGCTCAATTCGGTGACGGTTGGAGATATCAGCAAGTACAAACTTAAAGTTGACCTTTGGAAAATTGGCCCGAAGTTCCAGCTCAATTTCATACAGCGGTGTCTCAGCCTGGTCCAGCACCACGATCTGGGCGGGCTCGTACTGTGCTACCTGTCTTACGATCTCACTACCGATGGAGCCTGCGCCACCCGTAACCAGTATGGTTTTCCCGTGATGGCGGCTTTTTATTTCGTCATTCTGTAACTTGATGGTCTTGCGGTTCAGCAGGTCTTCAATCTGAAGTGATTTGATGGACGCATCGGGGTCGTTGTTACGCAACTGCTGAAGCGTTGGAGCTTTGTAAACCTGCAGGTCTTTTTCCAGAAAAAAAGCCACCCAATGGTTAAGTTCCTCTTTACTCATCATCTCCTTCACCACCAGGATACCATCAAGCATCAGGTCTTCTTTGGTGGAATTCTCAATTTTGTCTTTGCTGTATATCGGTTTTCCAAGCAGACTGGCCCTGGCCGAATCATTTCGCTGGGTCAGGAAGCCCGCGATATGGTAAGGCAGGTTGGGGTTATCAAGTACCGCTCTGGCCACAGCAACGGCTTGTTCGTCGATGCCGAGTACCCAAATCCGGGTACGCTGTGCACTGCGCCGGTACTCCCGGGCATAATAAAAAAATTCTTTCACCGCCAGCCGGAAGATGAAAAGAAAAATAAAGGATGTAGTAAAAAAAATTGCCGAGAAAGGGATCGACATATATATAAGCCGTTCACCTGTGATCAGGTTAAACAGAAAACTGCCCGCACCAACAGTAAATGTGGTACAGAAAGTAGCCATAAACAGCTTAAAGAGGTCAATAAAAGTGGAATGGCGTATGATCCCCGTAAAGGTACGGAACAGAAACATGTAGAACACACTGACTCCCAGAATCAGGAAGTACATATAATCCCGCCCGAAAAATACCGACTGAACGCTGTAGGTCAATTTTTCAATGACATAGCAGGAAAAATACACTGCCACAGCCACGAAGCACAGATCCAGGATTAAAACGACCCATCGTGGTAAATAACGGATATCCGTAAGGTTAATCAGCGTATCCCCACCATAAATTTTGTTGCCGACTTTATGAAGCTTCATACACGTGCATTTTGGTGAGGGTTAGAAAGTAGTTTTTCATCAATAATTTTGTGGTTTTTTTGGATCTATACGCCTGGTGACCAGGCTACATTGGGAACTAAGCTGTGTATTGCCGCAGCGATACGCTCGTGTTCTTCGGGACCGAGATTGGAGCCCGACGGCATACAGAGACCGTCCCGGAATAACTCCCCCGACACTCCGCTACCGAAGAAATCGGCACCCTTAAATACAGGTTGCATATGCATAGGCTTCCAAAGTGGCCGTGATTCAATTCCGCGGTTCAGCAGCTTTAACCTCATATCTTCGCGCGTAAAGCCTGTTTTCGTAGGGTCCACGAGTATGGAGGTTAGCCAGTGATTGGAGTAGAAATCATCATTGGGTTCCGTAAATACGTCAATACCTTCCACTTCCTTAAAAAGTTCGGAATAAAAGGACTGATTCCTTCTCCGTGCAGCTACGCGTTCGTCCAGCACTTCCATCTGTCCCCTGCCTATACCGGCTGAGATATTACTGAGGCGGTAATTATAACCGATTTGTGTATGTTCGTAATGGGCCGCCGCGTCCCTGGCCTGGGTACTCAGGAAAATACACTTTTTCTTTAGAGCGGGATCTTTGGTCACCAGAGCGCCGCCACCGGAGGTGGTGATAATTTTATTTCCGTTGAAGCTGAGGATCGCCATCTTGCCGAAAGTTCCGCATTTCACACCTTTGTAGGAACTGCCCAGAGCCTCAGCAGCATCTTCCAGTAACGGAACGTTATATTCCTCACAAAGTGCTGTGAGCTCGTCCATCTTTGCCGGCATACCGTACAGATGCACCACAATGACCGCTTTGGGCAGCCTGCCCGATTGTGCCCGGTTTTCCAGCGCTTCCCGCAAGGCCTCCGGACACATATTCCAGGTATCCTTTTCACTGTCAATAAAAACGGGTGTGGCACCTACATAGGCAATGGGGTTGGCTGAAGCGGCAAAAGTCATAGACTGACAGAACACTTCATCACCCGTTCCGATCTCCAGCATGACCAGTGCCAGATGAAGAGCTGCCGTACCGGCACTGGTCACCGCTACATGGGTACCGTTACCGAGATACTCTTCAAGATCCGACTCAAAACCGTTTACATTGGCCCCTAAAGGCGCCACCCAGTTGTCTGCAAAGGCTTTTTGAATAAATTTCAGCTCATTTCCGCCCATATGCGGTGTGGAAAGTAAAATTTTTGGATTCATCCAGTGTGTTTTTTGAGGGTCACCGCTTCAGCAAAAAGTGCCGGATCAAGAATAGGTTCTATAATAAGAAGGGTAGGTCTGTAAAGCTCCAGCAGAAAAACTGTGGATTTTTTAACATTCATTTTCCCTGATGATTTCACCATATAACTATCTAAGATGACTGTAAGTGCACAAAAATACATCTTTTAGGCTAATTAATTATAAATCTTCTGAGATAAATCTTACCTGTTTGAACCCCCATTCTGAAAATACGTGGGCGCTCTTGATAAGATAGTCTTGGAATTGAAAGTCAAAAAAGGGCATTCCGAAAAATGCCCTGAGAAACAATTATAATACAGTAATTTACTTACCTACCAACAAAGGGGGTTGCGGGTAGGACAGCAAATTAAGGTTTCATGTGCCGCTTAAGCGGTTATTCTTAGTTTTGCGGTTCTGTGTGTCTCCACCTGGGTTACTGCACTCACAAGACCGGTCAGGTCCAGTCTGCCGTTTGGCCCCTGCTTAACACCTCTGCTCTCAAGATATTGTCTGCCACTACCGGCTTTTCCGCTATTTTCAAACAGGATATTCAGTTCTCTTTCCAGGCCGGCTCTAGTATCACGTTTTCTGTCTTTATTATTTATCATAACCTTAATCATTAATTATTTCGTATACTGATTCAATATTCTTCTTTGTTATTCTGTGGGAAACTGCGTTGTTCAGCGCATGTTTTACAAAATGCTCATAATTTCCCGTCATCCACTGTTCCCTGTTAAAACTCCTGCGTACATACCAGTCAGACATTTTCACCATATTCTGGGTAAGCGGAAAACAGTATTCAGCCATTAGAGTTCGTATATTGTCCGAAAACTCCTGGTCCAGAAACTCACCGGCCTGCAGGTCATCAAGTACATCCTGTAGCGATGCCAGCGCAAGATTGGGCACATAAGGCAGGCTTGATGCAGCAACCTCATCCCGAAGTCCTCCGGATACGGCGCTATAAAGTCCTGGGTAGCCAGCCTTCTCCAGTTCTGCCCCCGCATCAAGGATGTTTTTACGGATGCTTATATGCTGTACTTGTGCTGCAGCCGCGATCGCTGAAGGTTGCAGTTGAGTCCCTACAGTTGCAGGATTTCTTCTGCATGCCTGATAAAGGACTGCACTGCACAGTTCCGAAGCATACTCCGGCTGGTTACCTGCACATTGCAGCAGAAGTTCATTTACAACCTCAGGAACCAGTGATGTCAGCAGGACTAAAGTCTCTTCTGCTCTTATGCTTACCACATTATCCGGATGGTTCAGGTGCCAGATAAGTAGTTTTGCTGCCAGTTGATTCGCGGTGTAACCGCAATCTGCGTCATTAAGCCACGCGTATTTATTAATTGACGCCTGGTCCGCACGGACAAGGTAGTCGAAATGCCTGCTGATGATATCCAGTAAATCTCCCCCAGGTAATGTGTGAGCCTCAACGTCCAGCAGTTGCGCCAGACCCGCAGCAAGCTTTTTTGTACTGAAGCCGTAATCTTCTGAAGGATGAAGTACGTGCTTCATCCAGCTGGTTTTTTGCTTTTCACCGGGTTGACCGATAGCATTGCCCGAGTAATTAAAGCCGTCCAGCGGATAAAGAGGGCCGTTATCAACTTCTGTATCTGTTTCTGCAATTACAGGGTCAAGATCATTTAGGAAACTTTCCAGCCTGTTACAGTTGGCTGGCGAAAGTTCCACTGCCAGCACCCCGGCAATGAGTCTTAGTGTTTTTCGGCTTAACTGGCTCGTGAGCCATTGGGTCCAGTCCGCCGAGATAAGATCCGCCCGCGCGGAACTCCTACTTTCAGCTTCATTCATGATCTGCGCCATCATCTTACCGTAGCGTTTTGCTGATTGCGCTGAAGCATCGGAAGGAGCAAACAGACTGCACAGTCCCCATTTCAACAGAGGTTCACAGTTCAGATGGGTCAGGATTTCGGGTAATGCTGCGCTCTCGCGGAGATTAGCAGCACCAAGATGATAGCCAGCCCCTCGTGTGGGAGCATCAAACGCGGATTTTTCCGCATTCATCAGTACTGTTTCAGGTGCCGGCAGAACTTCGAACCGGTAATAAGCAAGCGCCTTTTCGGCGTAACTGGTAGCCGTCAGGACTCCCGCAAATTCTTCCTTGATCCTTTTTACAGCATTTGGATAAGTCATTTCACCCGAAGCATAATCGAGCAGGGACGCAAACTCTTGCAGCGAGTTACTGGGCGCACTGCCTAAATGGGTAAGTGCATCATTGATCAGGCGGAACTGAGATTCGTCGCGCCAGAAAGGTCCCATGGAACATTCCAGCATTTGCTGCCAGCAGATGGTGGCTTTATTTTTTTCATTGTAGATGCCGAAACATTCTGTAAGGCTCAGCAACTCTTCGCAACGCTCCCAACGGTTCATTACCCCCGAAAGCACATGCTCCTGCCAGGCTTCTGCAAGTTGCAGCAAATATTTTTTACTCAATCCATTGTCAGCCAGGGTCTGAGCTGTTACACGGATTACTTTTCTGAATCCTTCACTGTACAGCCCCAGTTGTACTCGGCTTCCTGTAAGCATAGATTTGAGCAGATGTTCCAGTTCCTTTGGTGAAACTTCGCTCAACAGTGAAACAAGTATTCGATAAAGTTCCGGAAATACCTGCTCCGGCAACTGATAGCTTCTTTGCCACTGGCTTCTTGACTCCAGGCCGAATTGCATGGACTTTATTAAATCCTGCACAAGGGGTTGGAAATAGCCCGGCACCGTTGTACCCATCGCTTTTTGGCGAAGAACCATTCCATGCAGGAAATACAGTTCCTCAATTAAATTATGCAGGTCAGCTTCCCACGTTTTTTGAAACCATTTTTTAGCGCTGATCCCAGGAAAGGTCTCAATACTGAGATAACCGCGGCAGGTAGCTGACAGTTGCATCTGTTCAAATGCTTTAACATCAAAATCTACACGGTTGGAGGCCCACATCGATACGGAAATGTCTTCCCGCACGTATTTGGTCATCAGTTCAGTAAGTACCTCAGCTTCCGGCTGGTTGGCCAGAAGTAATTCAATGATGGCCACAGATTCAGTAGCGGTTTCGGGAACACCGTGAATTCGGATCATGGCTTCCAGATTGGCAGATATAGAACGCAGTAATCTGCGCACAGGCAGGCGCGGCTGAATTACCTTACTGAATACCCTGTCAAATTCCAGCGCGGATTCCGCATAAGCCACAATCCTGTCAGGATCCTCTTCACAGTCCAGTAGGTCCAGCAGTTTCTCGCCACTGCTTAATAGTTCATTATAAGTAAGCAGCATTGGGTTGTTCCACGCTGCACAATGGTCCCAGATCAGCTTTACTGTATCCTCCGTAGTCCATTCCATTTCGGGATACGTACAGGGGTCCGGCGCAAACACAGGTGCAGACCAGGGTGTTTTGGCTTCCATCGCTGCGTAATACAGCGCGGACCGTAAACTGTCGTCGAGTTCACTGCGGTATTGTTTGTCTATGCATGTACGGAGTTGCGCCGCTTCCTCCCACGCTTCATAGGCATAAAGTTGTCCCAGGTACACAAATGCCTTGTCTGCGCAAATCTTAAGACCTTCCTCATGAGTGATGTACTGCAGCACTTCCCCAAATTGCTTCTGTGCAATCAAACTGTCTGCAATTTCTTCCCTGAACTCCGTAAAGGTGGTGCGGTAACGTACATTTAATCTTTTCAGCAGCAAAGCAAGTCTGAGCGATTCCGCCGGCAGCTGCATTTCAACAGCCAGTTCTGCGGCACGCTTCACATCGTCCATAACCCATTCCGGCTTTACATGTACCTGTGCGGCCTTGTCTGCCCAGTCCTGGGTACAGTCCAGTACCGCGTTCAGCGGATAAGCCGACTGCGCATCGTGATACAGCGTATTGGCCACAGCGTAATGATGCTCCGGATACTGGCGGCAGAACTGCAGCAGCAGGTCATTACCCTGTTCCATATACGCGGAATGCCGTTTCAGGAGAAACTCTTTCAGTGTATCATGGCCTATTTCCAGCGTCTCCAGTGAGCGGTAGAGATGGCGAATGGCCGACATGGCATAAGCCCTGTCCTCACGCACCTCCAGCGGGAGCATATCCAGAAGGTCATTAGGCGGGATCGGGCCCCGGGCCTGCGAAAGGAGTACCGAAATCCACAGTCTTGTGCGGTCTTCCAGCAATTCCTCGCCTACGCTCGGATCATAATTCCGGAGTTTTTGGTTATTAAATTTCATCGCTCAGTTTTCAAGGGGATTGATGGGACTTACCTAAACATACCGGATTATTTTCTTGGTGGGATTGGCGGATCATTGTCATCAATAACAGAACTTTGGGGAACCGATGCTGAATCTCTTGCCATAGATGTTGCAGAGTCACCCCCGTCCAGAAAAACATTGCCTGACGGATTTGTTTCTTCAAACATTTCTTCGGCCTGATCGTTACGGCAGGAAGATAAAACCATTAGACTTACACACGCTGAGATTGCAATTAATTTTTTCATTTCAATTATTTTTTGTCAAATGTATAGCTCTTTTCCATTAATCAAAAACCATGATGCTTTCAGAGCGGTATTATCATAAAAAATAGCGGTATTTTCTTAAAAATCTAACGGTAAATAGCTAAATAATTCTATTAGCGAAAAAATACAATTCTTCCTCAAGTACTTTAAATCCGAAGTTTTTTATATATTTACCGGTAGTAATAGGCACCCCTGCTTGAAAACATCGGTAAACAGCTGTAATTTCCTGATTAAAATAATCATTTGCTTGATTATCGCATTTGCTGTGGAGGTAAGCGGGCAAAACAGGAAGCTTGCGCAGGAGTCACTTTACTCCGAACTTGAAAAACAAATTTCAGCTGTACAGTATGAACCTGTTAAGGTTCAAAAATTCATTGACCTGTATTCATTGAAGGCAAAATCTGAGAATAATCCTCAGAAGATTTATCGCGCTTATGTCCTTGGAACCATTTACTCGGAGAATAGAAAAAAACTTTCCTATGCGGATAGTATGCTCCAGAAGTCCAATGAGATCAACCTTCCTGATATTATGGGCGATGCACTTCTGACAAATGGCATGCTGCATGAACTGAACGAGGACTATCAGGTAGCTTTAAGCAGTTACGTCAAGGCTCAGACGCATTTATCGGTCCAAAATAGTCCATATCTGGCAAATGTATTAAATCTAAATATCGGCAGGATTAGAAATTACCTTGGACAGAACAAAGAAGCAAAGGTTTTAATTGAGGAAGCAGTAAATTTTTTCAGGAAAAATCATGGGAAGGACGTTAAGGATACTGATTACCGGAATTATTATCTCCATTCGCTAATTGCGCTCCTTGATACACAGTCTAAGTTAGGAGAGTTTAGTCACAACGAAGAGTTGATACTTGAAGGAGTTTCATTTTTAGAACGGGAAAAAATGCCCCAGTTCCGGGCGTATTTTGTGGGCTCCGAAGGTATTGATGCTTATTACCGCAAAAACTACCCGCTGGCCATCAGCAAATTAAACCACGCGCTCGCGCTCTATGCCGACAACTGGAAACATCTCACCGAAAAATTTTACCTGGGCATGAGCTATTATAAGGCCGGCAAACATCCGGAGGCCCTTAAATACCTCAATATGCTGGACGAGGAGTTCCAGAAAACCGGTAAAATTGACCCCCAGTTCAGGCCCGCCTTCGAAACTCTTTACGAATATCACAAAAACACAGGTAATGTGCAGAAGCAGCTGGAATATGTAAACAAACTGCTCCAGATTAATACGCTGTACGAGAAAAACTATAAGGAACTGTTCCAGCAGCTCAGCAGCCGCTACGACAATAAAGTCCTGCAGGAGGAAAAGGAACAGCTGCAGAACCGCCTCGTCACAGACCGTATACAGTCCGGTATTATCAGCGGTGCCTCACTCCTAATTGCATTTGTCTCCCTATTTATTGCCCTACGGTACTACCGCCGCCGAAACTACTATAAGAAGCTCTACGAGGCATTTTCAGCCATACCGCAACCCAACTCACATGCAGATGAGGATACCGACAGCGAAATGGGGCCTTCTAGGGAAGTAGAATTACCGGCGGCTCAGGAATTGTCTGAAGATGAAATCACCATAACACCGGCGACAACTGAAGAAATCATATCGGAAAACCAACAGGAAGTGGCGAATTCCGAACCCGTGCAGGCGGGCACGCGCAACGGTGGCGACCTTAATCCGCTGCTCGTAGATCAGATTATGGACAAACTGCGGCAGTTTGAGCACGACAAAGGCTATATGAAAAAGAACCTCACGCTCACTTCACTGGCTTCGTGGTGCGGTACCAACAGCACCTACCTGTCCAAGGTCCTGAACCAAAACATGGGTCTGGGCTTCAATGGCTATCTGAACACCCTGCGCCTTAATGAAGTTATTCACATGTGGAAAAACAAGCCCAAAACCCGCCAACTCAGTATACAGGACACGGCCAATAAACTGGGCTACAGCACGGCCCAAAGTTTTTCAAAAAACTTCCAGGAGCGCTACCACATCTCACCTACTTACTTCCTGAAAAGGCTGAATGATGATGAGCCAATTTGATTGGGCTGCTGGCTTTTGGCTATAAGCTTTAGGCTGTAAGCTAAATGCCTTACCGCTTTCCCCAAAGTCTGACATCTAATCGCTGACATCTAATATCTAAGCCAAGGCTATAGGCTATAAGCTAGAGGCGGAATGCAATACTCTTAACGGCGTCCTCCCCAATCTGACGTCTGAGATTTCACATGTAAATTGTGATCTAACCACAGAGGGCACAGAGGCTAGACGGAGGTCGCAGGGCTAAATTTATAAATCCAAAATCTGACAGATAATGCCTAACCCCTTAGCCTTAGCCTTAAACTAAGTCTGATATCAAAAGTCTGATGTCTATAATCTTGCTTCCTGGCTTCTGGTTCCTGGTTATAACCTAACCACCAGGCACACCAAGGTTAGACAAAAAGTTCAGAAAGAAAAAACCGCAGAAAATTCTGCGGTACTGTCATTTTTCTATTTCCTTTCATCAAAAAATATCTAAAACCTGATGTCTGAAATCCAAAATCGGAAGGATCCTGGCAATTCGTGCAAAACCGAAAATAAAATGATGAACCTAATGTACTATCTACTTTTCCAACAGTTCTATAAGTCCCAGGTTGGGATGATAAAGAAAACAAATGTTCCTTCCATCAAATGCAATCGCGGGAGTAGGGGCAAGACAAGCTTGAATCGTTGGCTTTTTAGTTCTTCAATCTTTTGGTCCAAGTTCTCTATAACGTAACAAATGTGATAAAGAGACGCTCCGTTTTTCGACAAGATTTTGGAAACCGGATTTTCAGCAGCGGCGGGTTCTACTAGTTCAACTAAATGATCGTTGTCGTTTTTTAAAAACAGTAGATTAACTCCCTGGAGAGGGTCAAAAATAATCTCTGATGAAGGTTCCATATCCTATAGCTATAAAAGACTTAGCGCTTTTTTCTATGCTTTTGGTTGCTAATCCATAGTGGTGTACGGTCATCGTTAGTATTTATATTGTGCCTGCGCGGATTAAATAAGATCATCGTCAGTCAAAAAACAATTTTTGGCGACAGACCTTTACTCCTTGGATTTAATTACTGTTACCTTCTCTTTAAATCTATAAAAAACGGTTTCGTTATCGCTCACGTTTTTGTCCACCACCATACCGGCCTGGATTAAATTATGTGAGCCAATTGTAACGGATGGAATTACGGCACTCCTGATGCCAAAAAAATTGTTATCGCCTACCGTCACATTACCCGACAGGCCTGCCGTAGAAAAAAAGTTAAAATGACCAACAGTACAGTCATGACTGATGAAACTGTATGAAGTAATAAGATTAAAATTACCAATCCTGGCGTTTGGTCCTATAATAGTGTGTGGATACAGAACGTTTCCAACTCCCAACTCAGCAGAATCCGCTACAATGACAGATGGATGAACAATATTAGGAAAAGACAACTGCGATAAATCAACTTTTCCTAAAACATTGCTTTTAGCAGCAGGGTTGCCAAAACCAAAGATATAGCTAAACTCAGCTGTAAAATGATGATCTTCAATCTTACCTAAATATGGGGATGAGAATCCATATGTCACTGACTTAGAAGTAAAATTGTTAAAACTATCGTCCAGGAAACCCGCTATTTCATAAGTTGAAGCAGGGTTATGCTTTTGAATATCATTCAGATAGGCAATAACTTCCGAAGCTACTGCCCCGCTTCCTAAAAATATTATTTTTTTCATAAGGTATCTATTCTAATTTATAACAGGCTCCATGACCCGGGTAAATCGTACAGCCTTCAAAGAGACTTCTAATTTTATCTGAACTTTCCTGATAAGCTGTTCGTGAGCCCGTTGGCAAATTGGTGACGGGACGGACGGACGGTAACAGAAAATCACCTGAAAAAATTGATCTGTCTATTATAAAGGTTAATGAAGAATCAGTATGTCCTGGCGTATGGTAAACTTTAACTGGTAATTCCGCAAAAACGTAAGAACCTTCCTCAATTATAATATCAGCCTCATCTACCACGAGGGAGGTTTGATTATAAAATACAGACAGGTTTTTTTTGACCTGCGGTAATCTTATTGATGTTTTTAGGGAAGTTGCAAGCTTTATTCCGCTGTAGAATTCCCGTAAATAATTTACTCCTAAAATATGATCGAAATGCTCATGAGTAAGCAATATGCATTCGGGAACTATTTTAGCCTTATGCAGATAATCCGTGATCCTTGAATCATTTTCCGTCCCTGGATCAATAATAATTGCTTTTAGGCTGTCATTATTAGAAACCACATAGGTAACAGAATCTACAGGATCATTAACAAATGACTTAACAGCATACATTTATCCTGTGATATTTATGCTCCGGCCACCATCCGCTGTAAGCTGTTGGCCCGTTATCCAGCTGGCCTGATCTGAAAGAAGGAAATTAACCGCCTTTGATACATCCTCCGGTGAGCCGATACCCAGAGGATACTGCGCCGACATGCGAGTGCTGACCTCTTCGTTTTCAAAAATGGATTTGGTCATTTTTGTTACCACTGCTCCGGGCAATACAGAATTTACTCTAACGGATGGAGCCAATTCAACAGCAAGGCTGCGCATCAAACCATCAAGGGCAGCCTTGGATGCTCCGTAAGTACTCATTGCCTTTGCGCCCCGGTTACTGATATTGCTGGAAACAAAGACCACACTGTTTAGTGCCGACTTGTTGGCTTTTTTATTAACCAGTAACTTGGTGATAATACTTGCGGAAAATACGTTTGTTGAAAAGGTTTCCAAAAGTAAGTCCTGACTTACCAGTTTTAATGGGACCATTTTCATAAATCCTGCACAATGAACGAACTTGTGTACAGAAAGGCTGTTTAAAGTCAGAAAATCTGTAAGTTCTTTTGCAAGACTGTCCAGATTCGAAAGGTCAAGCGGAAGAATATGAACTGTACTTTCTGCTGAACACCTCTGTTTCACCGCTTCCAGCTTCTCTAAGTTCCGGCCGCTTAAGATCAAATCGTAATCTTTAGAAAGATTAATAGCTATTATCTCTCCAATTCCGGCAGTCGCCCCTGTCAGTAATAAAGTTTCTTTCATAATAATTATTGTGCTGTGAAGCCACCATCTACAGATAGTATGCTTCCCGTAATCCATTTACTCATATCCGAAAGTAAGAAGGCTATGCTTTGTGCAATATCTTCAGCTTCTCCGAGGCCTAACGGATGCAGTTTGTCCAGACGGTCATAATATTCACTGTCGAACATATCCGAAACCTCTCCAAGCATATTGGTCTTAATAAATCCCGGCGCCACACAATTCACCCTGATCTTTTTAGGAGCAAGCTCAATCGCCAGTGATTTGGTCATGCCGTGCAAAGCCGACTTGGAAACTGCATAGGCAACATTTGCTGCCGAACCCACCAAACCATAAACCGATGAAATAAATACAATGGAAGGGTGAGAACCTTTATAATGCTTCATTTTTGTAAAGACTTTTGCAAGTTCCAGCCCTGCAACCGTGTTAATCCTTAAAACCTCTTCTACCTTCGCAGAATTTAAGGATTTCAGGGGAGAAACATATGGTATACCGGCAATATGTACCATCCCGTCCAACGCGCCGAAATCCTTCAATTTTGCCTGCAAAGTTTTACCGATTTCAGAGGTTTTGGATAAATCCATTACCACTGAACTGCACTGATCATTACACTGCAGAAGAGTTTCTTCCAAAGTAGCGGAATTGAAATCGACAAGGAGCAACCGGGCATTGAGTGAAGACAGGAAAAGTGCTGTGGCACGGCCTATTCCGGAACCGGCCCCCGTTACGAGAACAGTCCTGTCGGAAAAGTTCAAAAAGTCATTAACCATTCTGCTTTCCGATAATAAGGCTGTAAAGACCCTCAATTGTGCCAGCCTCAGCAATCTCTGCATTTGTAAGAGATACATGATACTGATCATCTGCCAACGCAATAATTGAGAGGGCTGTTAGGGAATCCCAGGCTTCAAATGAGGTTATTACATCCGTTCCTGATACAGTATCCACTTCCATAATTTCAGCCATTTCTTCTAAAAAATCTTCCATTCTGTGTTTTCTTATTTATATATTAATTTACAAAAATTCAAATTGCCCAGGTTCATTATAATGGTTCCCCAGGTAAGTCCTACTCCGAAACCGGAAAAACAGACTTTAATTTCCTGTTGTAACAGTTTTTCACTGATATTATGCGTGGTCACGACGGGAATGGTGACACCACTGCTGTTTCCAAAATTTTCCACCACATTATAGGGTAGTTTATCTCTTGAAACGCCAATCTTATCCGCTAACTTCTGAAGCATAAATCTGTTCGGCTGGTGAAACAGGAAGTAATCTATTTCGTCCACACTACCGCCCCACTCTCCGACCAGCTTAGTAATCTGTTCCGGCACCTTGGTCTGCACGAAGTTAAAGACGTTATCGCCCTGCATTACCAGGTGATTTTCACTTCTTTTATTCCCGTACATATCTTCGTATAACTCACCCGTTTTATCCGTAACAGGCTTTCTGGCGCCACCTGCAGGAATATTCAGAGCCATTGCAGAACGTCCGTCCATTCTGATTTCGCCTACAATTTTATGGCTTTGGTCGGAATTTTCAATTATGGTTACCGCTGCAGCATCACCAATCAGCGGATTGCTGTTGCGGTCAAATTTTGAGACTTTGGGGCTAAGCACATCTGCATTACAAAGTAATACTTTGTTGATTCCGGGATTGTTAAGGAGCATAAAACTCTGCTGCAGTCCTACAATAAAACCAGCACATCCCTGATTGATGTCAAGACAGTACACCCGTTCATCCAGTTCGAACTTTCCGTGAATAAGGTTACTGGTGGGCGGCATGATATACTCCGGACTTTGACTTACAAATACAATTGCATCTATGCTGTCCTTATCAAGAAGTCCACTATCGAAGAGATAGCTTAATCCGTGGGTGATTAAATCAAAAGCGGTCGTCGACTCATCTGCAACCACGCGCTTTGCTTTAAAGCCCATCGCTGCTTTCAGTTTTAGCGATTTGGCCTCACTAAAACTGTAGTTATGCATTTCATCTTCAAACAGTACCTCATTTGAAGGAAGAATGCTCAGCATTCCGGAAATCCTTTTATTTGAAAAATTGATTTCCATTACTGGGCGCCATTCTTTATAAGTAATGCTTCTATAGACTCAACCGTTTCAAAGTTTTCAGGTACGATATCGGTTCCGTCTATTGAAATCTTAAATGCCTCATCCAGCTCAGTGACCAGGGATACCAGATCGAATGAGTCCAGCATTCCCTGAGAAATAAACTGGCTTTCCGTTCCGAAATCAAACTCTGGCCGAATACCGTTTAATATATTAATAATTTGGTTCTTCATATTTTATGTTTTTGTTTATCAGTATAAGGTTATGCATATTCTCTTCTGCAAACCCAAAGTGCTTATATCGTTTAATGGCATTTTCATTACTTGCGATTACCCAAAAGAGTTCCCGCTTCACTTTTTCACCGGTATTAAAAAAAAGCTGTATCAGTTTAGAGCCAATTTTCCTGTCGCGATAATCGGGGTGCACAAACCAATATTTTAAGTGACTTGTAACCCCATGGATATCAAAGATGATAAATCCCTGAATTTCATTATTATCAGAATAATACCAGCAGGATTCATGGGCTATTATACCGTCCAGCTCTTCTTCAGTCGGAATTCGCTCGACAAATTTATCAAAATATCTGCTATAGAGACCCGCGATTTCAACTTTCTTGTCGGCAGTGAGCCGATGTATGTTGGATTTATCAAATTCTGTGGTTTCAGTTCTCATTTTGCTCATACGGACCATAGAGGTGTACTCATGAAATCCATTGCTGAGGAAAGAACTTTTTACATTCAGAAGATAATCTGAGTTTCCGGCTGCCTCGACACAAATATCATCCTGCCTGTCAGGTGCAATGTCAAAAACGTCTGCCAGACAACCGGCATTTCTCACAACAAAGTACAGCCGCAGGAAGCCATCATCCTCAGCGAACATAACAAGGGAATCAGAACCGGCAAATACAGACAGCTTACCCTGTGCCCGCAATGTATTAAACTGGCCTTCCGGCATAAAGAAATTGGTTCTCATTTCTTTATTCTTCAGCTTAAATATGCAGTTTGTTACGTCTGCATAGGTAAATAATTGTAGAGGTGCTATCATTACTATGCGTTTACTAGCTGATTCAGATAGGCACGGTCAATCTTACCGTTAGGATTCCGGGGCATCTCGTCATAGCGGATGTATACATTAGGAATCATATACTTAGGCAAGCTTCCGCTTAACTCTTTTCTGAACGTTCCCGGTACTATATCTTCCGTGTCCTCATAATAGAGTACGATGTTCTTTTCTGCATGATTGTAAACGCAGCAGGCGTTCTTTACAAGCTTCAGACTGTTTACAGCAACATGTTCAATCTCGCCCAATTCAATACGGTACCCCTGATGTTTTATCAAAGTATCTTTTCTGCCCTTAAAAACAATTTCATTGCGTTCATTGGTCGCGACGATATCGCCTGTCCTGTAAATCACTTCAGGGTAATGCTTATTCAGAGGATTCTGCACAAAGGCTGCTCTGGTTTTTTCCGGGTTATTATAGTATCCAAGTGCCAGGGAACTTCCGCGCACGCAAAGTTCACCTTCCTCGCCCGGCTCAGCCTTCCTGTCCTCATCTGTAATGATAAGGACATCTGTGTTGCGGTAGGGGATTCCGATCGGCAGAGGCTCATTGTCCTCAAAGTCCCTGTCCACAATAAAGTAGGTACAGTCCAGTGTAATTTCAATCGGACCGTATAGATTTGCGAATGTCGCACCCGGCAACGATTTTTTCCAGTAATTGAACTGCTTGGTTGGGAATACCTCTCCGGCAAACCAAACCAATTTCAGTGTGTCGAGCTCAATTTTGGACAGAAGGTCCATATTGGCAATATTAACCATTATTGTAGGAACCCAGAAAAGAAAAGAAACCTTAGTGCGCTTCATTTCCTCCAGAATTTTTATCGGAAACGCCGATAAATTTTCCGGCAGCACCACAAGGCAGCTTCCTTTCGAAATCAGCATACAGAGTTCGTAGCTGTATATGTCAAAAATCACAGGTGAAAGAGACCCTATAATCTCATTTTCTGAGAAGTTAAAAATATCATCAGAAACCTCTATGAAGTCAACAAAACTTCTGTGATTCAGTGCCACACTTTTAGGTGTGCCCGTAGATCCGGATGTATTGATGATGCAGGACATATCTGTATCAATTACACGGTTACTGAGTCGGGCGAGTAAAGCCTCTATGTCGACAGTTGCAGTAAAATCTATTTCATCTATGAGTATGAGTTGGTCTGAAGAAAAAATGCTTCCTATATGATCCCGGTATTCAGAAGTGGTAATGACAAACTCGGGTTCAACCAGTTCCAGAATATTCTGAACGCGCTGCAGCGGGCTTTTAACATCCAGGTTCAGGTAAGCATTTCCGCTTATCATAACTCCAAGATCTGCAACAACACTGTAGATTGATTTTGGAAGGTAAACAGCAACCGGTTTGTTCACAACATCCTGACGTTCCAGGATTGCAGCGCCTAAAACCGAAATATTATTATAAAGTTGCGTAAAAGTAATTGTTTTTTCATTTTCAATAACAGCTGTCTGTCCACCTTTATGGGACACAGTAGCCGTAAGATACTCAATTAAATTTCTTTTCATATTTAGTTTTTACCGTTAAATCCTTCCATGGTAGCCTGTCCTTCCTGAGAAATCCCCTCGCTTTTAAAAACTTTTTTAAAAGTGGAAGCTAAAATTTTAAGGTCAGTGGAAAAAGATATATTATCCACGTACCAAACGTCCAGTTCAAACTTTTTGGTCCACGAAATTGCGTTTCTTCCGTTTACCTGTGCCCATCCTGTAATGCCCGGTCTTACGAGATGACGTCTTTTCTGCTCCTCCGAGTATAAAGGAAGATACTGAGGTAAGAGCGGGCGGGGACCAATCAGGCTCATATCTCCTTTCAGCACATTAAAAAGTTGAGGTATTTCGTCCAGGGAAGTCTTTCGTACAAAGGTACCAATTTTTGTCAGACGGTCCGAGTCAGGAAGCAGATTTCCGGCAGCATCCCGTTGGTCTGTCATGGTACGAAACTTAACAATTTTAAATATTTTTTCGCTCTTTCCCGGACGTTTCTGCAGAAAGAAGGGCTTACCGCGGTTGGCTATGGTAAGCCCCAACAGCACGGCTATAATCACCGGGCTGAGAATGATCAGCCCGCAAAGCGCAGCTATGAAATCAATAAGGCGTTTTAGATAATTCTGATACACTGACGTTTTTAATTTTATTTCTGTTTATTTTCAAATAGCTTATTAGAGCAGTAGTTCCTTAATCCAGGATAATCTTCGGAGCCAGATTCCAATCGGTAAGCTCATCAGCCTTTTGAAGATCTATAAACTCTTCATCTCTAATCAGCTCAATCAGTTTATTCAAAGCTTCCTTTTTTCCAAGATTGGTTTTAATATGACGCTTGTAGCGGTTGAGGAGGCTGCCGTTTTCCTTAAAATAATCCTCGTACTCCTTTTTCGTCATCACCCGGTTGGTTTCGGCCAGTAAATCACCGATATGGAAATAGGTCATAGAATAAGGTTGCTTCTTCATCTTATTTCTGATAAACGGCAAGGGGAAAAACCGGAAGTACCCTCCACCTGAATAGGCCACTTCATTTCCCAGCAGTTTCACTGTAGAAACCGGGAACTCCTTCAAAGCATATCCATTATATTTAATCTGTGTTGGAATTTTATGGCGAAAATCAGCAAAACCTCCAAAATCCCTTACCGCAGGGAATACCGAAGCATCCCTCAGAATCCCACACTTTGCCAGGATTTCAAAAGCCCATTTATTGTCTTCACCTATTGAAAATGCAGGTGCCCGGTAACTGATAACCTTTTTCCCAATACACTGCTCCAACGAACTCACCGCACTGTAAGTATCCTCCATTAGCTCCTCTCTGTCCAAAGAGGTGAGCCAGAGGTGCCTATCCGAATGACAGCCAATTTCATGGCCTCGCTCAGCAATCTTACGGATAACGTCAGGAAATTCGACAGCCATTTTCCCTACACAGAAAAAGGTGGCTTTTGTCTTAACCTCATCCAGGAGGTTCAGCAGAAGATCCAGGATCCGGTCAAATTCCGCATACTTTGCAGACCGGCCACCATGATAGGTTTTTTCCAGATACCACTCTTCAATATCAAAAGAAAGGATATTCATTTTTTTTCAGTTTAGAAGGTTAGAGATCATCGGTATCTACAAACATCAGGTGCCAGTTTCTTTCATTCAGCAGTTGATCCTGCGGGATTTTGCCGGACAAATTCTTAAAGATAAAATGAAACTTAAACGGACTTTTTAAATACCCGTTGGACAACATCCTGTATTTACCTGCAGAATATTTACTCATCATCGTCATTACCGCTTCTTTCTTATGCCGCTTAGCAGTTTCATTCACTGCATTATGTAAAGTGTTTATACAGTTTTCATCAGTTACCATAAAATCCACTATTCCAAAGGACGGCACACCCTCTCGAACAATTGATCTCAGGGATACAAAGCCGATAAGGTGTTGATCCCGGTAAGCGCACAGGAAAATATATTCGGCTTCGGGTGCTCCATACCTCCACGTGCTGAAATCAATATCCTTTCTGAGTGTATTTGGCACTGTTTGCTCATAAGCGGAAATAAATTCACCGTAATTCCGGATATCAGCAAATTGGTCAAAAGCCTCAATCATTATATTCCGCCGGTCCTTTTTTTTCAGGACAGAATTGTAAACTTTCAAACCGATGTTTACCAATGGAGCAATAAGAGGTATCTTTTTACTTCGCAGCAGCGAATCAGATTTCAGAAATCTGATGTACAGCGGCATTTCAAAACCCACTTGCCAACCCATCCGCATAAAACCAGGCATTACAGCTTTTCTGATAGGAAATGTCAGATTAAAATCAACCCCGCTTTCTTTCTGTTCCTGTGCAGCATAGTTTCCCAGCCTGCTAAAAATTCCGGCTTTACGGTGGTGAGGGCTCGTCATTACGCCACACACCATACCACTGGTAAAAGTGCTGCCTCCAATCTTATACACATAAGGCAGTGCGGCATAATAACCAACCATTTCATCCGCTATGCTGGCCATATATTCATAGGAGTTCTTTGCAGCGGGATAAGAACGGTACTGCCATTTATATCCCCTTTCATAGTTTCTTTCAGCTTCGGGCTTCTGCTCAAAAACTTCAGGGAAACTTTCGGCAAACAACTGCTTTTGCTGAGGTAGCATTACAGTGTAATCAAAAACTTTAAACTTCAGCTCACTCATTTTTTTCAATTTTTCAGCACGGATAACATATAGGGCCAAATCACTTCATGATCAAAATGCTCCTGTACCCAAATCCGACCTTTCTTTCCAAATGATACAGCAGTAACTTCATTAAAAAAGAATTCAATTTTTTCTGCGATATCCACAGGTTCAATTTTAATGTAGTGCCCACTAACATTTTCCTTAATGGCATCCCGGCAACCTGTGATATCACTTGCCAAAACAGGGATTTGCATCGCGGAAGCCTCAATCAGGCTTAAGCCAAACCCATCCCGGTAGGACGGTAAAACCAGCAGGTTCATCAATGAATAATAATATTCCATTCCTTCCCTCACAAATCCGGTTTTGATGATATTGGTATCGCGCCCGATAATATCAATATAGGATTGCGGCACGGCATCTCTTTCTTCGGCATCCCCTACGATAACCAACTTGATATTTTTTTCCGGATGTTTTTTTATCAGGAGTCTGTACGCATCAATCAGCTCCATAATACCTTTGTCCCGCACAATGCGGCCGGAGAAGCCAATTACAAAGTCGTGTGGGCCGATGCCTAACGAATTTCTGAGTTGCTCCAGATGAAGGTGATCAATCAGTTCGGGATTGAATTTGTGTTTTGTGTCAATTCCCCCGCAGGTACCACTACCCAGCAGCACGCGCTTGCCCGGAAGGTCAATTTTCAAATCCTTCCTTATTTCTGCTACAAATGGGCTAACACAAACAATTTTGTGAGAGAAAAAGGAAAGGAATCTCTCCAGATTGATATATATGAATCTGCGGAGACCCGTTTCGGTTTCGTAAAAGGTACCGTGGGCGAAAAGAATTATTTTTGGCACCCCCATAATCCGACCGGCCAATACGGTGAGCAAGGTGCCCTTTGGCTGATGGCCAATCAGGACATTTATTTTATTGCGTTTTATAAATTTGCAAATGCGGTAAAGTGCGGCCAGATCTTTCATCGGACTGAGCTGGCGGTTCAATTCTATAGCCTCATAGTTTTCAATTTGCTGTTCTTTTGCAAAAGTATCCAGGTCCGGATCGGGACTGCATATCAAATGCATATCTACACCGTGCTCTTTAAAATAGCGGAACTGCCCGCCAATAAAAATTTTGGCAGAAGAGAAAAGGTTAATAATTTCCAAAGCCCGTATATCAGACGAACCCTTTTGATACTTATTATTCGACATTAAAAATATTGATAAATATTAAGGTTGCAATGCATCTCAACTGTTCTTTCTATTTAACAGAAAACTCATCAAACTCATCATAATATAGACTCCAAAGGTGCTTCTATATTTTGCTAAGGTAAATAAGACCTTCCAATGCAGTGGCATATAACTTATGTTCAGATTCTTTACAGCTTTTCTGTATCCCGGATCATTTATTATATTGGATATACCTTTATAAGTTTGCAGGATACCGTCACTACGTCCCAATTCATTAAGCCCAAGACCAATTAGGCTTAGCACGATCCTGCTGTGGTAAGCTTCCTGAAAATCTTTATCTTTCCCTTTTGAAATCTCGGAAATTCTTCGGTGCAATTCCCGCCATTGGGTTTGCAACATCGGTTTACTGTTGGACGTAAGGGACTTCACATTAGTGCGCAGATAGTTATAGAAAGGCTTATCAATAATTTTCACAGAGCCTTTGCAGCAATCCAGATATTGCAGATTAAACAGCGCATCTTCTGTTCCGATTTCACGGGTGTCAGTAAATTTGATATAATTCTCTTTAATAATTGACGTTTTGTAATATTTTCCCCAGGCAGCCGCCAGGGAATTTGCCTGACTTGGATCCTTAAGCTCACTGCGAATTAATCCAATACTTCGACGCTGTATTTCGCTCGCAGGAAGAACCCCGTCCAGTTGATAGACACGAGGTTCTATCATATTCTTAAAAATACGGTTATACGAGAAAATAATCAGATCAAAACCCGTTTGAAAGGTTTTCGCAAAAGTATTTTTTTCCAGCCAGTCATCACTGTCTATGAACATAATATAATCGCCGGTAGCATGCTCTATGCCGACATTACGGGCTCCCGAGAGCCCTTTATTTTTCTGATCTATAATCCGCAAACAAGCTAACTCCTGCTGCAGCGTACTGAGTATTTGTAATGTTGTATCTGTGGACCCATCGTTAATGCAGATGATCTCCAAATTATCATAATCCTGTTCCGCAATACTACGGATGCATTTCTGCACGTATTCTTCCACATTATAGCACGGAACTATTACACTGATTTTGGGTGATATCATACTAAAAATGGTAATTTGATGATTAGATATTTTTGGTTTGCTTTAGCTATTATTCCTGGATTTTTCAATCACCGAGGCAAATTTTTCTGCAATCTGTTCCTGAATGTTTAATTTACTGTGGTGCTTTTTACCGCATTGCCAGGCTTTCCCGGCGTACTCTTCTACCAGGGCGGGATGATGTACAATTTTTCTCAGCACCGGTTCAATCTCATCCGTGGCCGGGATACAAAAAGCGGCATCATTCTTTTTCAGATACTGATAACCGGCGTGATGATCCCAGCAAATCGCCATTATCGCACAGGAGGAAGCCATTAAATCTACGATCTTGGTTGAGAAGGAAACACGGGTAGCATATCTGTATTTCTTTTCAAATGATTCTACATGCAGAGCGATATCGGATACAGCATAAATTTCCCTGAGCTCTGCCGGTGTTACCCTGCCCTTTATCTGTACATCTTCTGACAGACAAATTGCGGATCTCTGTTCATCTGTAACGGTGTCCGGCGTATAAACATCCATAATAATACGGACTTTATCCGAATTGATGTTTTTTATTGCCCCCGAAATAGCAGCCAGGGTTTTCCACCTGCTGCAGTACAGGCGGCCGGCATACACCACCCTGATGGGCTGGTGAACAGATTTGGGCTTAAATTCTTCTCCAAATTCACCACCTTTAAATAATGTTGAGGTCTCCACACCATACAGTTGCTGATACTCCTTTGCCTGGTCTTCAGAAAATGTATAGTAATGACGGTACAGTTTCACATGTTCTTTAAACTGTTTTCTAAACAAATGCCTTTTTATCCAAAACAGAGGAGAATAACTCACCTGCATCAGTGATGCTTCATCATCAGCTGTAAAAGCAACAAAGGGAGCATCTGTCATTGTAGCCACCATTTTTTCCAGGCGCAGCACTTTTGGAGTCAATAACCTGGGACAGAATACAATATCAGGATTAAAATCGTCAATGAACTTCTTTAGAAGCTTCCTATCGTACTTTCCAGCCTGCCAGATAATTTCGCGAACGGTACGCATCCCCTCACCTGCAAAGGACTTCATTATTCTGTAAAACTTTTCCGGTTTTGCTTCGGCTAAGTTGGCTGTTTCTGACTGCATTTCGGACACCTGAGTTTCAAATGCACGACCGGCAGGTTGTCCTACTATAGACCTGGCCATCATGGCATCGGTCACCTGAAAATACTTTTTACACGAAGTGTTTTTGGGAGTACCGGGACTGCCGTAAATGTGCGCAAATTCTGCATCAAAACCGCTGAACCAATTGCTCAGTACATTGTTACCATGCACATCATCGTTCCAAACTTCGTCCGCAATTATCAGTATCCTCATCCTTTATTAATATTGTATACAAAAGTACCGATTATGAATGGGAAAAGATTAAAGAGAAAAAATATGAACTTCAAGGGGCGTGGCAAAACCGGAGATTTTTTTACAATCCTCCAGTTTTCTGAAAACGTTTCCATTACAAGTTTTCTCTGTTCATTAGTGAGTTTGGGATTTCCTCTTCCAATAACCATGGCCCGGCAAACATGTCCGCGGGTTTGCGCCTCCAAATCATACTCCCCTTTATCATGAAAAAATGTGATGCGCTCCCGGTAGGCTTCCAGAAAGTCCAAGTTTGGCTTAGAATAATGTGCCGCCATGGTGCTTTGTTCATTGGCATAGTAATAATAGAATTTTTGAGAAGTAACTGCTATTGTTTTTGCTTTATAATACCATCTCCACGTCGCCAAATCATCCTCAAAATATCTTCCTTCGGGTATTGGAAGTCCCTCCAGTACGCTGCGGTGATATAATTTTGCACAAACCGTTACCTTTGCGTATCCCTTTAAAAATACAGAGTGATTATCAAATTTTTGAACATTCATCTTTTGTTCAATATCGGGAAAACTCACTTCCGCTCCACGTATATGGCCACATTGAGCAATATCTGCATCGTTTTTCCGGACTAAATCCAACAACGTTTTCAGATAATCATGATGCCAATAATCATCACCGTCTAAAAAGGATATATATATGCCTTTGCTTAATTGAAAACCTGCATTACGTGCAGACGCAACTCCACCGTTTTGCTTATGAAGTACTTTAATCCGGTCATCCGCATGTGCATACTCATCACAAATCTGCGGGCAGTTATCAGGTGAACCGTCGTTTACCAGGATTAGTTCCCAATTACTGTACGTTTGATTAAGAACACTGTTAATACAGTTCGGAAGGTATTTTTCTACTTTGTATACAGGTACTATGACACTGATCAGTGGATTTTCCATACTAACTATCCTTATTGATGTATTTCAGATATTCGCTCCAGTCGCCAATATCTGTCCACGATTTTTCACTAACAGGAAAACAGCCCACCCTGCCGCCGTTGCCGCGTGTCTTTTCAATCAGTTCAGTGATGTGGAAGAATTGGTTTTCAGGAATATCATCAATAAGATCAGGATCCAAAAGGTAGACCCCTGTATTGATCATATAGCTGATATCCGGCTTTTCAGAAAGGCTTTCAAGTGTACCGTTCTCACCGGATTCTACCACACCGTAAGGAATTCGGTAGGTTTTTACAGCGGCTACAATTGTAATTATATTTTTATTGCGGATATGATAGTCATAAACATCCCGGTAGTCCTGGTCAATCAGGATATCGCAGTTGGAGACAAAGAAGGGCGTATTAATCTTGTTCTTAAGAAGCGACACACTTCCTATGGTTCCGAGAGGTATTTCCTCTTTGAAGAAGTCCACACTGTATTTGGTCTCCAGATTATCAAGATAGTATTTTAATATCTCAAACTTATAATTCACCGACATATAAAACCGGGTGCAACCTATGGCGCAGAACTGATCCAGGATAAGCTCCAGGATCGTTTTCTCATTCAGCGGAATCAGCGGTTTTGGAATCACGTTGGTAAGAGGTCTTAACCTGGTTCCCTGTCCACCGGCCATAATCACTACAGGCAGATCAATTTTTTCCCTGGCTTCACTTTGGTGCATCTCAAAGAGGTCCTGCCAATAATAAACGTCCAGCAGTTCACCCGAAGCGGAGACTAAAGGCATGAATTCGGCGCGCAGACGGTGCATCTTGGACTTTACTACCTCAATATCATCCTCTTCTGCTGCATATATTTTATGAGTATCAACAATGGAATCAATGGCTTCGGTCAGGCTGTGGCCTTTTATGATAGCCCGCTGCAGGTCACCAATGGTAATCATTCCGAAAAAGTGACCGCTCCTGTTTACAATAAGCGATTTTACTCTTTCGTGATCCATTTTTTCGAGTACCTGAAGTATGGTCTTTCCAGAATCGATGCTGATGTTAGCCGTTTTGCTGTGCATATACTATTTTCATTTTGTGTTCAGTTAATAAATTACCTTTCAATGCCACCCGGAAGGGCAGCGCTGTCATTTAGTCGGTTGCGTACATAAGGTGCGGTTCCTGCCAGTAAAAGTGGTATATAAGTCCGCCGCCCCGCAGGGAAAGCATCATCAATACCAAAATTATAATGCTGTAAACTACTGTCCTTTCAAATCCTTTAAAAAAGCGGTTTACCGCCAGCGGGATAAGCAGCATCATATAAAGGTGAAAGTACATACTGATACGGATCATGGAACCGTTGGAATATATAAGCGGCCCAAAGAAGGTAAAAAGCGGCAGCATTAGGTAAAGGTTGGACAGAGAACGGCTTTTTATTAAATCTGATTTATTAATTGCTATATAGCAGAAGAGTGAAACCACTAACAGCAAAGTAATAAATGTAGTGGCCCCCCCTTGAACTTCGTCCATACCGTATTGAACATAACGGTCAACTCCTATTGCAGAGCCCATAAGTACGATAATCTGGTTAGTAAACAGAAGTACGACCGGAACCATGGCAAATGAGATCAGATGCACCGTTTTAAGGTACTTTGGGTTTAGCCTGCTTAGTATCAGAGGCAATAGAAAGATGAAAATCGACATGTGAATCGTGGTACCAAGGAGTACACAAACCACGCTCCATGCGTACTTTCCACGGTCCATGTATAGAAAAGCTAAAATAGTGAAACCTATAGCATATAATTGGCGAGCACCAGATAAAGAAATAATATGAAACATAGAGACATACAGCACATAAGCAAAAACAAGCTGTATCATACTGCTGCTGTAGCGGTACATCAGTTTGCCCAATGGAATAAAGAATATCAGATTGGCAGCGAATACAAAAATTTGCCAACTGTTAGTAAATGCGTAGATAAATCGCTGTAATATGGTGTATCCAATATCAGAATCACTGGTACCATAAAAATATCTTCCCATAAACTCATTCCAGATTTCCGGCCAGGACATTGTTTGAATAATATAGAAAATTTCATAATAGCTGGCTGTGTCAGAACCTACACTTAAACTGCGCAGCGAAGTTTCCAGCATAAGCAAAAGGCTGACAATAATAATGAAAATCTTACGGTTTCGGGCATTGTCTACCGAACCAAGAAAAACTCCCAGGAAGATAATTATAGGAAAGATATATAAATTTATACTCATTTAGTTTTTAGATGCAATAAGTTTATATGCATTGACCCACTTTTGCATCATTCCATAATCGTCAAACCATTCATAATACGTTACAAGTGCATTCTGCCTAAGTTTTTCCGCATATTCCGGATCCTCAGTAAGTCGAACCATGTTATTTGCCATTGTATGGAAGTCACCTTGCTCTACCAGCATTACCGATTCTCTTTTAATATTTAAATTAGTAGTCCCATTATCAGTAATTGAAGTAATTACAGGTAGTCCATTACAAATTGATTCCCATATCACACCCGGCACCAAATCTATCTTTATGGGCAAGATTGCAAATCTTGCAGTGCGGATGGCAGCAATAACATCGTCATATGTCGGTAACCTACCCGTAAAGGTAACAGCTTTTCCAATGCTATACTTCTCAATGATTTGGTCAAGTTCATTCTTAAAATCCATATCGTAGCCGCCAACTACCAGAAGCGTTAATGCAGGATTTTGTTGGAAAGCTAATCCAAACGACTCAATGGCAACTTCTCCCGCTTTGTTAATACCTGCAGCAAAATAGACAAAGTCATACATCTTTGGTCCGGTTTCAAAATCTACCTTGTTTGCCATCATAATGGAAATATCCAGGAACTGCGCGTGAGAATCTATATTATTGAGGATATGGTTTCGAAACGCGTGAGCTTCAGTGCCAATATAATCTGCTCTTTTTAAGATTTCTTCTTCCAAAGCACCTTTGTAACGGAAACTCTTTTCCTCAATCAGATTTTTTGTTGTGTCTGCGGCACGATGCAGCAAGGCCTGAAGTTGGACTATTGTAGGGATTTCTTTTGGGATATCAAGTGCGGCTAATGAATAATAAGGATTTTCCGCACCTATTACATGTACAATATCAGGTTTGACTTCACGAATAATTGATTTTATAATTTTTCTATTTTTGTGGAATAGAGAGCTGTTTTTAGTTAAAAACTGATATTTTAATTGAGCAATTAAACCACTGTTTTCCTCGCGAAAAAAATAGTAGTTAATTCCATTTAACCGGAAACGCACCTCTTTTTTTGCTAAATAGCGGATCGGCGTAATAATATGGAGTTCAACGTCTCCTGTTTTTTCAAATTCATGAATCGCATTAGTATTCCATCTGGCGGAATCTACTCCTTCGCCAGTTGAATGTCCTCTAAACTTTAAAAGTTTACGAAGTATTGGATTAATTTTGGTTTTGTAGTATGCTCGCACCTCTGCATTTGAGAAAGAACATATCCATACTACCTTGATTTTATTACTCATAATTGCTTGCAATATTTTGCTATAACCAGAAAACTAACTTCTAATTAAATTCGTTCACCACAAATTTGTCCTGCCAGTTTAATTTAAACTTTTTCTCATCTCATGGAGAACGACATCACCACTAATCTTCTCTTCACCGGTGAAATGAAACTGATATTTCAGGTAAAGTTCGACTGCTGCTCTATTGGCTTTTTCAACGTGAAGCACAGCACTTTCAAAATCGTGTTCCTTTATCACCTCAAAAGATTTTTCCATCAGCAGTTTTGATAAACCAAACCCCTGATAATCCGGGGCAACCTCTACATTGTTTATATAGGCTTCTTTGGTTTCTTTAAACCTGCAGTAAACATTCATCATCGCCAGAATTACATTATCATAAACTATGGCTACTACATTTCCGTCATCTATAAAGCGCTGCATTCCCGAAACCAGTTCATCATGGGAAATTTCCCGCTTTATTTTTTGGTTAAATTCTATTAACAGTGCAAGTACATCTTTATGTCCGTTTATCCTTGAAGCCTCAAAAGGCACATCACGAAGCGTAATTTTATGATCTGACTGATAAATAAGGTAACCACTGGTTCCACTATCGTCGTTCCCATACTTTATTTGAAGGTCATGCGTCGGTACACTAAGTTCCCGACACCACTCTTTTCCTTTAGCAAAGTCAAAGAGTGGCTTCAGATAAGCGGTTTGAGCGCACAGAAAATATATTCCGGAATAGCTGTGTGTAGTGCAGGCATGGAAAGTGAATTCACCCAGCGCAATTTCAACCGCCGATCTAAAATAATCGCAATCGTTGCTTAAGCCTAAAAGAGTATCTGCAATGCGGTCTCCTCCGGCTCTTGCTCCCAGCTCTATAAAATAAATCTCGCCATTAATCACTTTAACCTCCACATGGGACAAGCTGTTCTGCACACCTGTAAGATCCAAAATTTCGGGGATGGCCAAATCAAGATTTTTTCTTGCTTCCGGATCCATTTTACCGGGCTGATGGTGTCCCAACTCCACAAAATAGGGTGGTCCACTACTGTCTTTTTGGGTTACCTGAACAATCTGATGCTCACCCCTGTAGGACAAACATTCGATTGAATACTCAACACCACCCATCAGCACCTGCTCAATAAGAATTTTGCCGTTTGGAAATTCCGTTGTAAGTTCCCCAAGGGCTGCTTTGTAATCCTGTTCATTTTCCGCAAAACGGACACCCTTCTTACCGCTAGATTCTGTAGTTTTAACCATTAATGGTAAGGATAATTCAACCTCACCATAATATCCAAATTGAGGCTGTTTGAAATACTGTGCATTTGTTGCTGCCTGCCTCTGGAGATATTTGTTACCCGCAGTAAAATTCCCGTCAAACCTGTTGCCCGGAAGTCCCATCCTGGTAGTGAGTTCCGCCACAGAAGCAGTCGTATTTTCGGACGTGGCAATAATTCCATGCACACCAATCTCTGTACACTTAGTTAATAGTGTTTCAATATCCAAATAATCAACACGATGATGAAAATTAAATAAACCTTCGGTTTGAGGATTGATTGCCAGTGCGAAACAGTGTGTTTCGACACTCATTTTCTGTGCCGCCTCCAAGATGGGTACAGCTGCGATTCCGCATCCTATTAACGCCAGTTTTTTAGTTTCCATCAACTGTAACTAATTTTTGTTCAATGTTAGTTTGTGCCTCTTTTACAATTTCCAGAAGGCCTTCCCTCGTATCGGCGTGAAAAATTGCTTCGCCGTAACGGTCCAGACTGTTTGTTATTGCAGGAACCTTTTCACCGACCTTCAGACTGAAGGAATATTTGTGCAGACCGCTAACGGCATGCATATCATCCAATCCTCCTTCACCTACGGTTTTTCCTGCGGGTAAGTTAAAGAAGGACACCATTGCAGCTGCTTCTTTCCTCGCCAACTCAGTATCTCGTCCCGTAGCTATCTTTAGCAACTGATCCTCCATATTGATGCCTGTGGACAAAGGTACCAAATCTGAGGTGATGAAATCGCCGCCCAGACGGGGTCCGATCTCAATGAGGGTGATCCGGCCGTTGATAATTTTCAGTTCCGGATGTAAGGCACAGTGGTCCAGACCGCTGCGATCAACAATTTTCTGCAGCAGCGCTTCAATTTCAGGCTTTAAATCCATAAAGCGTGAAGGCTGGATGTGTCCCAATTCCACATTATAAGGCGGAGGTGTCACTATCTTATCAGTGAGTTGCAGTACGTGCACTTTACCGTGCTGCACCAGGGCTTCCACACTGATTTCATCACCTTCAATATACTCTTCTATGAGATATTTCCTGTCGCGTGAGTGAAGTAATGTTTCCTTAACTGCTAGAGCCAGCTCTTCTAAATTGTGCGCTTTGATCACACCGCGGCTGCCGGAATTGACTACCGGTTTGGTAATTACCGGAAAGTTGAAATCCAAAGCCGTTACATCTGCGTCGCCGGTGAACATCTGACCTTTCGCGTGCGGCAGATTGTTTTCCTTCAGGAATTCCTTAAACCTGGCCTTATCCAGCACGGTGTCGCAGCTTTCGTAGGAAGGAAACGGAAGGCCTAATTCCTTCGCGATGCGGCACATCATCAGGATAGGTTTGTCCGTGGCGGCAGTAACGATTCCTGTTACACCGTATTTTTTTGCAACTTCCAGGGTGGCGTCATAATCTTGTCCACCAACAGGGATAAAGACATCTGCCAACTCCTTACCGGGTGCATTGGGATCGGGATCGATGACCACACTGCTATATCCCGCCAGTTTAATGCGGTTGATAATTGAGCACTGCAGGGTTCCACCTCCAAAGACAAGGATATAATCCTTCATCAGACCAGTTTCTTAAGTGTTTCTGAAATATAATTTACCTGCTCCACAGTCAGTTTGGAGTACATAGGCAACGTAATAAGATGGTCCACCAAAAAGTCGGTAACGGGCAGTTCCGTAGCGAATTCCTGATAGATGGAGAAATGGTGTACCGCAGGGTAATGCATACTGGTCTGGATACCGGCGTCGGCCAACTGCGCGCGGATGGCGTCCCTTCTTTCGGCATCGCCGTCCGTAAGTACAATCGGGAAAATATAGTTCGAATTGAAATCGCTGTAATCGGCAAACGGAATAATGATTCCGGGAACATCTTTCAGAGCCTCCAGATATGCCGTCCTAACTTCCGCTCTTTTCTCCAGGTCCGCCTGAATCTTATCCAGCTGTACGATACCGATAGATGAATGAATATCGTCCATCCTGTAATTGTAACCCAGTTCCACCACATCATAGGCCGTGGAGTGTCCTTTGGCCCTTTCGTAAGACATGGAGGTCATGCCGTGGGACCTGAGCAGTTTGGTACGTGCCGCATAATCATCGTTATTGGTGATCAGCATGCCGCCCTCACCGGTACTGATGTTCTTGTTGGAGAAGAAGCTGAAACAGCCCACGTCACCGATGGTTCCCAGCTTGCGGCCTTTGTACTCAGCCAGGGGACCGTGACAGGCATCTTCAATGACCTTCAGGTTATATTCTTTGGCAATGGCCATAATGGTATCCATATCGCAGGCGAAACCACCATAGTGCATCACGATAATGGCTTTGGTCTTAGGTGTAATTTTTTTTCTGATATCTTCCGCAGAGATGGTTGGGTTTTCATAACTCACCACATCGGCAAAAACAGGGATGGCATTTACATATCGGATGGCATTCACTGTGGCCACAAATGTTAGTGATGGGCAAATGACCTCATCATCAGGCTCCACGCCCACAAGCTTTAGGGCAAGATGCAGACTTACGGTACAGTTTGAAAGGGCGATGGCGTGCTTTACAGAAAGCATATCGGCAAACTTAGCTTCAAAGGCAGCTGTTTTGGGTCCGGTTGAGATCCATTTGGACTGAATGGTTTCCAGGGCAGCCTGTTCTTCTTTTTCATCGAAGTTAAGGTCGAAAAGCGGGATTTTGTATGACATATTATTGTGTTTTCAATTTAGGGGTTAAAAGTTTATTTATAAATAATTTTTCCGGTAAGGCGGTAAATAAGATAGCGCAGCGGAATGTAAATTCCAAATAAGAATTCTTTTGCAGATGATTGCCTGCCATATTTTTCATTACGCTCACGCATTAGCGCGTTTTCTTCAATCGGGATATCGTCCGGCTCGAAGGAGGTTGCTGTATCAATTTTCTGAGTAAGCAGCGGATGGTCCGGTACACTTCCAAAATGTTCGCCGCCCCCGTCAAAACCATGGTTTCTTACCTTGCTTAGTGTGGGCCAAATGCAGTATTTATTGTTTAAGACCATATAGGACACCACCAGTGTATCGCCGGTAACATGACCTGTTTTTACGATGCTTAATAAGCCATGTAAAAGAGAAGGATAACGCTTATAGATCTTGCAGGATTTAGCCCACGATTTAAGAATACTTTTTGCATAATCTGCCTGAATAACATTTTCCGTTAAAAACTTAAAATTATCCCCCAGGAATCCGGTTCCCCAGGCAGAATAGGAAAGTGCAGCATATACGTTTCTGTTATATCCCGAGGTATCTATCATGCGGTTGTAACCGGTAACTGCAATAACATTTTCATTTTTAGAGTACTTACCCAGACTGTAGTTTATATAATCCAGAAAGTTAGGTGAAAACTCATTATCATCTTCACTAAGAATAAACCGGTCATGTTTCTCCATTACATAACTGATAGCATCATATATGTTCCTTTCGGCACCGAAATTCTCCTTCCTTTCAATAATTTTTACTGCTTTAAAAGCTGATATTTGATTTATATAGTTCTTAATTTCAGAGTATCCTAACCAATGGTTTTCATTTTTAGGATAATCCAGAGCAATATATAATTCCGTGTTGGATGCATTGGAACACATTGCCAAAGTCTTCACACACCGCTTAAAGTGCTTGTCACGGCAAAGAGTGGGAATAATTATCGGAGCAAAGATATTATGATTGCTCATATAGTAGAAGAATTTAAGGCCATACTCATCAGCCATAATTTACCCCTATCCTCCTGCACTTCAAATCCAAATTTTCTATATAAGTCGATGGCTTTCTGGTTTGTTTTTAATACCTCTAGTGAATAGTTGACAAAGCCCTTTCTTTTCAGATCAGCAATCGAAGTATTCAACAATAACTTGCCAATACCATTACCCTGGTAGTGATCCGCCACAAATAACATCGTAAGGAAAGCATTCAATTTAGCAGGATCATTATTATAGTAGGAAATAAACCCGTTGAGACTGCTTTGCCCAAAATATGGGATTATAGTGGCGTTTTCATATATTTTTGTGACATATTCATCAATGGGAAGTGGTATTTCAATTCCTATTTCGGATAGATTACTGTTAGTAAGAAGTTCAGATATTTGATTTGTCATAGCATTTCGTATTTATTTAATAATAACCGAATGTCCTCCTTTGAGTTAAACATCATAACATCAATAATAGACAGCCAAGGAACAAATTCATTTTTGAACTGACTGTACTGAACAGGTAAAGTTTTTATAAAGTTTAACTGTATACCTTCGCGCTGAAAATCTTCTTTTTCATACAATTCCTGACCACCAACGGCGTTGATGTAATGCAAAGCATTTTCTGTCTTGCATATATCCAGTAGCCTTTCCTGTCTCTCAAGCTCACGGTTGTCAAATACCTCTGAAGAAACTGCAAATTCAGTTTCAAGTTGAAGGTAAGCAGCAACTTTCTGCACACTCTGGATGGCAAGCGAACTAATAGTCCTGGATTCTGAATCCAGTATCTCTTCTACTAAAGGATAGGCCTTATTATAGAAAGGAGCTTTTTTATAGCTTTGAGCCAGAGTCTGCAAAAATTTAGGTTTCCAAATCCTGTATTGATCCAGATTTATTTCCGTATCCTTTATTAACGTAAACGAGGAGGCTTTCTTTAAAGGTACTGTAAAAACCAGCTCACCATTTGCAACCAAAATTTTATTTCGGTTAATCCATCCCTGTTTTATATAGTTTACATCATCGTAAAATATAAATTTATCTACAGCGGCTACCATTTGGAAATAGCCGATATAGGGAAAAATATAGGGTTGCATTACCGCTAAAGTTCTCATTTACGCGACTTCATTATCAGTTGTACAATAAGTGAAATATCACTTTCAGTAAGTTCATGATGTATAGGCAAACAGATTACCGTGTCTGCAAGCTGGTGGGCATTAGGCAAATTAGATTTGGAAGATGATTCCAGTCCGCGATAGGTGGAAAAATCACTTATCAAAGGATAGAAGTATCGGCGGCTCAGGACATTATGCTCTTTCAGTTTAAAATAAAGCTGGTCCCGGCTTATTCCGTATTCCTGTGCATCAACAAAAATAGGAAAGTACGAATAGTTGTGTCGTACATCGGGAATGTCCTGCAGATATTTGATACCTTTTACGTCCTTCAAAGCTTCCCTGTACTGTACGGCTATTTTGCGGCGGCTCTCAATGGCAGCATCAATATGCTGAAGCTCGAGCAAACCATAGGCTGCACGGATTTCGTCCATCTTACCGTTAATTCCGGGCGCCACCACAGTTGTTTCGTCTGCAAATCCAAAGTTCTTCAGGTAATCTATCCTTTTCTTGGTTTCTGCATCATGACAAATCAATGCACCTCCTTCCACAGTATTATAGGTTTTGGTAGCGTGGAAACTTAAGGTGCTCATATCGCCCGCATTCAGAACAGACTTTCCGTCTACTACAACACCGAAAGCATGGGCAGCATCGTAGATCACCTTTAGTCCGTAAGTATCTGCTATCTTCTGGATTCTTTCTGTATCACAGGGATTTCCGTACACATGAACGGGCATAATTGCGGTAGTACGCGGCGTAATGGCGGCTTCAATTTTGTCGGGATCAAGATTTCCTGTAACCGGATCCACATCTACAAAAACAGGTTTAATGCCGTTCCACCACAGTGAATGTGTTGTGGCTACAAAACTGTAGGGTGTAGTGATCACTTCTCCCGTAATGCGCAACGCCTGCAAAGCCGCCATGATCGGTAAAGTACCATTAGTGAACAAACTGATATAGGGAACCTGCAGATATTCGCAAAGTGCTTTTTCCAGTTCCTGGTGGTAATGTCCGTTATTGGTAAGCCATTTGCGCTTCCAGATATCCTCCAGATACGGTATGAAATCCTCCAGGGGCGGAAGAAGCGGGGAAGTTACGGTAATCGGGTTTTGAATCATTTTTCTATTTTAATTTGCGTTTTATTACACCAGTGATCATATCTTTCTCATATTTATTCAGTGCCATGAAATAGGCTGCTGCTGCGTAGACAATTACCAGGATTGAAGTCTTTATAATCATATTGGTCCAAGACACGGTCGAAAATGCATAATTTAATGCTATACCGGAGATCATCACCAAAACAAAAGGTGCTGCCATACTTATCTGACAGTTCCTGAAGAAAGACCAAATATCGATCTTTAGCACCCGCACATAGATGATGTTCATAACTACTACACCCCCTATTACATTACCGGCAAATATTGCCATACCAGCCCCAGTGGAACCGAATCTAAGGGATAAAATATACGACAATATCACGGAAATTACAGCAATAATTATTTTAGAATACGCATTAAATTTAACTTTGTTAGAGGCTACCAGTGCGGTGGAAGCAATTTCCTGCGGTACGATCAGAAGTGGAGGCAAAACTAAAAAGACAGCAATCAAATAAGACTTTTCGAAATCATGACCCAGCCATTTAATAAAAAAATCATGACCTATCACTATAAAAATGGAGACAATTGCAGCCAACATAATAAACTGAATTCTGCCTACTTTTAACATTAACTCCTGAATAGCCTCAGGTCCCCCATCATCTTTATAGATGATCTGCGCTACCTTAGGCAGGAACATACTGCCGAACACAGTGGCGAAGGTCCAGACATATCCCTCAATGGTCATAGCTGCCGAAAATATAGCGATTTCATTACTGCCGGAGGTGGTGCCAAGGATACTGGGAGTAATATTGAGGATTAAACGCTGGGCTAACGAAATAACCATGACCCAGAGCGAAAAGGAAAATATTTCTTTAACCAGAGGTTTATCAAAGGTTTTCCAGGCAACCGCGTACCAGTCATTTTTCTTTAAGAAAATAAGCTTGAGGGTGATGATAACAATACCTACTGCGGTATTTACGATTACAATGGCGTACAAACCGTAGCCCATTAATAAAGCGGTAATCATTAAACCAATATTAAGCACTTTACTGATTAGCTCGGTGGTTTTATGAAAAATAAACCATTCACCGGAGAAAAGCATACCGTCCAGCGGCTGAAAGGGAAATGAAATTACGGCGTACATTCCCGCAATGGCCAGCAGCACTTTTATCTTTCCAATTTCTGCTGCGGTAAGCTTTAAAAAAATGGAATCGACATTGAGGTAGACAATGGAAAGCAGTACTAAAAAACATAAAGCCAAGCCAATATACAGTTTATAGACCACACCCATAAAATTCTGTATACCTGCAATATTATTTTCAGCACGGTACTTGGAAACAAAACGTGTGACGGCTGCGGCAAGACCTAAATCGACCGTTACCATAGTGATTAAAGAGCCGGTGAGGGTATAAAGTCCAAAATCTGCCTGACCAATAATTGATATTAGCCATGGCGTGTAAATTAAACCTGAAATAATGGAAAAGGCAATGGTGAAGTAGGAGATGATTCCTCCGAGCTTTATTTGTCTGCTGCTGTTCTGCATGAATTAAATTTGGGTGATAAGTTCAGTACTGGTTCCGCATTACATTTTAGAATCCAGGTACTTGCCCTTTTCTACATAACCAAAATCAGGAATCATGGTGAAGAACAGCTCTACGAGTTCATCTTTGCTCCAGGCACCTTTGTCCTTCATGTTTTTTATTGAAGAGGTAAAATGGTTGATAAGTTCGCTGTCGTAAAGCGGTTCGTTTTTTACAATCCCTAAATTAGGGAAACGCTCCATGTCCAGTTCTTCACGTTCAGTAAAAAACTCTTCGAAATCCTTTTCACCGGTAGTGTCGCTGGCTGTAAAGAGACAGGGCCACTGACCCTGCGCGGGCAGTGTATGCACCAACTCACGTGCTTCGTCTTCGGAACTGCACAGATAAGGGGTATAGCTCAACTCCGCGAGATAGCGTGTCGCGATATCCGAGAAGGTGATCAGGTGCAGGTTCTCACTGAGTTTTGGGAAGAAAATATCGCGGTTTTCGCCAAAAATGGTGGACATGAGGCAAAGTTCACCGGATTCCTGCGGGGTAACGAAATACCTCTTGATATCATTGGGAGCCACAATGGGCTGCTTTTTCTGGATTCGCTGGTTAAAACCGTGAAGAAGGGAGCCGTCCGAGAAAGCCACATTGGCAAAACGTGCAGTTGAGATGTTGATTTCTTCACTCAGTTTCATCAGGTACATTTCCATAATCCTTTTGGATGCACCCATCATGTTGGCAGGATTGGCGGCTTTGTCCGTGGACACGCAGAAATATTTCTTCACCCCTTTCTCCACCGACTGACGGATGGTCTTTTCAGTATTGAAAACATTCACATCAATCATCCTCATCATGGTATAAGGATCCTTTTCACTTCTTACATGCTTCAGTGCAGAAAGGTTCAGAACATAGTCATATCCGCCGTCGGCATTCCAGAAGGCATCATATTCCACAGATCCTATATCCAGTGCAAAAGTCTGGAAATCACCGTCAATATAGCCATGTGTACTCCTGAGGTCGCGCACCAGCTCTACCATATTGTTCTCACTGATGTCCACCACGTGAAGTTTCACCGGATTTCTTTTGAAGATTTCCTTGGTTACGGCCTGACCTATGGAACCTGCCCCACCCAAAACCAGGAAGCGGCTGCCGGAAACGGCCTGCTCCAGTTCTGCGGAATGTGCGGAAATATCCTGTTTAAAAAGTTCGTGTTCCCTGCCTATTAGCTGAAGTATATTCATTTTTTTCTCTTGTTGTGTTTTTATAACTCTAATTGTGGTGATAATCATTTACTCCATACCACCCTGTTCACATAATCGGTATAACTAAGGATAATCCTGACCATCTTCTCCGATACATTCGGCATGGAATAATCGGCTACCGGACGGAAATTGGGAGTTGGTGACTGGTCGCTGGTGGTTGGTGAATGGTTAGTGGTGACTGGTGACTGGTGATTGGTGATGGGGGACTGCTGACTGCTGACCGCTGACTGCTGACCGCTGATAGTATTTCTGGAACCCACAACCTGAGTTTGTAGCTGTATGATTCCCTGCAGGATGCGTTCCGGCGAAAGGCCCACCATCATTACGCTGGCCTCCTCCATGGCTTCCGGTCTTTCGTGTGCCTGGCGGATGTTCAGCGCGCGGAAATTCAGGATCGAGGATTCCTCGGAAATGGTTCCGGAATCGGAAAGTACAGCAAACGATCTTTTCTGAAGGGCGTTATAATCATGAAAACCCAGGGGTTTCAGCAGTTGGATCAGGGGATGCATCTCCAGCTTCATCTTATCGATCATATTCTTGGTACGCGGGTGTGTGGATACGATCACCGGATAACCGTACGTTTCCGCAATGGCATTAAGCGAGTCCATCAGTCCGCGGAAGTTTTTTTCGGAATTAATATTCTCCTCGCGGTGAGAGGATACCACAAAATATTTACCTTCCTCCAGCTCCAGTTTTTCCAGCACTTTTGAAGCCTCGATCTGCGGCAGATAATGGTTCAGCACCTCAAACATGGGAGAACCCGTTTTAATTATCCGGTCTGCCGGCAAGCCCTCTCTAAGGAGGTATTCCCGGGCAATATCGCTGTAAGTAAGGTTGATGTCAGCGGTATGGTCCACGATCTTGCGGTTCGTTTCTTCCGGAACACGCTGGTCGAAGCAGCGGTTTCCGGCTTCCATGTGGAAAATCGGGATTTGTCTCTTCTTGGCAGGGATGGCGCACAGGCAGGAATTGGTATCTCCCAAAACCAAAAAGGCATCCGGTGCGAGGTCTTCCAGCAAAGGATCGATCTTAATAAGGATATTCCCTATGGTTTCGGTAGCTGTTTTACCTGCAGCCTCCAGGAAATAGTCCGGTTTTCTTAAGCCTAAGTCTTCAAAAAATATTTGATTGAGCTCGTAGTCGTAGTTTTGGCCTGTATGGACGATTATATGATCGATGGCATCAGAATTGTCCAGAGCCATAAGTACACGTGATAATCTGATAATTTCCGGACGGGTTCCTACCACCGTCATAACTTTAAGTTTCTTCATTTGTTGTTTGTTTCTCGCTGATCGTCGCAGATTCTTCCGCTGATGAGCGCAGATGTTCTGCTGCTTATTACAAATTATTAACAACTCGCCTTATGGAAGTGTCTATTTTTGAAGTGTTAAAATTAACTAATATTCCTAACTTCTGTCCTGACAGTTTCAGATAAGTCGTAAGCTGCTTGAAATGAACATCAGTTAGCGCCTCAACCGATTTGATTTCTATGATAACTTTATCTTCAACTAAAATATCTATCCTATAGCCTACGTCCAGATAAATTGTTTCATAATGAAACGGTAATCCTACCTGCACTTTTATGCGTAAACCCGCATTTTCCAGTTCAAAAGCTAGCGCTTTTTCATACGCCGATTCCAGCAATCCAGGTCCCACTGCATTATAAACTTTAAAAATACAGCCTCTAATTATATATGAAATTTCATTTTCATTCATATTTCAACAACTTGCACTCAAGTCTATTTATCAAAGCATCCGCGAAAATCTGCCGCAGAATCAGCGGCAATCTGCGTGAAATCACACTTCCAAAAATATACAAGCCCTAATCAAATAAGAGTTTACTTTTTCATCTATATTTCAAAAAGTTGCACTAAAGTCTATTTATCAAAGCATCCACGAAAATCTGCGGCAGAATTAGCGGCAATCTGCGTGAAATTACACTTCCAAAAAATACGTATCCGCATCTTCCGGATTGAAAGGTTCATTAATCCAGAATATGGTGTACAGTTCCTCATCACCTATATTCTTTATATTGTGTGTGTACCAGATGGGCATATCAACATAGGCGGGTTCGGTACCGTCCAGATAGAAATCCATCACTTCGTCTGAATCAATCTTTCTTAACTGGATCAGCGCCTTTCCTTTTATAACTGCAAACCTTTCAATTTTCCTGGTGTGGAAGTGGTTGCCGCGGGTAATACCCGGCACGGTGGTCGAAAAGGAGCACTGTCCGCCAATTCCCAAACGGATTACCTCTACAAACGCTCCGCGTGGATCTGTGTGTTGGGTAAATTTTACAGGGTAATGTGTTTGATGGTCGATATAGGAACGGTAGGTATTGAAAAGCTGGTATTCAAAGGTGGTTTCCAGTTTTGGAATCTCGCCGCCCTCAAAATAAAGCGTCTTGTATTCCTCCAGTTTCTGAAGTACTTCCGAAACCTTTACAGTGTTTGTAGCAGGAACAATATATTCTTCGGTAGTAATGCCGGATTCGATCTGACCCAGTATTTCCTGCACGAGTTCGCCTACATATATCAGATTTACCTCACCGTCCACATCGATTGTGGGCGTTTCTCCATGAGTCAGCTTGTGGCAGAAGGTAGCTACGAAGGAGTTATAATTAGGTTTTCCGAAAGGACCGAAGACATTCGGAATAATCATGCCGGTGAAAGTCCCGCCGTTTGTGTTTGCCCAATCTGCCAGTAATTTACGGCCTTCTTTCTTTGATTTACCATAGAGGTTATCGCGCTCCTCCTGCGATGAGGAAGAAAAGAGCACTTGCGCTTTGGAACCGGTACGTTTCAGCGAATCAGCAAGTTTGGAGGCCAATTGCACATTTGTTTCGTAAATGAATTCCTGACTTTCATGACGGTTCATAGCCGCCAGATGTACAATGACATCACACTGACTTACAAAGGCGTCTAATTTTGCCTCATCGTCAAAAAAATCTTTCCGGAAATCCACCCTTTCGAACGCTTTAGGACTCAGCCCTAAAGTATTGTAAAGGTGTGAACCTACAAATCCGTTTTGTCCTGTAATTCCTATTTTCTTCATCAATCTGTGTTTCTTAATTTTCAAAATAATCTGCCGGGAACCTGTACTCATCCTGGCTTGCACCCAGTTCATAATCGGCAAAAACCAGAAGTACTGCATTTTCGTCGCGGGCCTGAATGGATGAAATAAATCCTGGAGGCACATGAAGGATATCCAGCGTATCTGATTCCAGAACAAAGTCCACTGACTTCAGGTCTTTGGACGGACGGTCCCAGTGGTCCACACGGATCAGCTTAATTGTAAAACTGCCTGTCATGGCCGAGAACCAGCGCTGCTCCACCCTATGGCCCTGCCAGGCACGTATAAATTGCGTGTCTGCATTTTGTATGGTGTAAAACCTTCGGACACCGGGCAAAGAAAAACCGTTGTTATACCGCAGCGTGCCACGCCCGTCCTGATGACGGTTACCCTTCAAAAGGGTGGGTTGCACAAGATCGGTGACTGGTGACTGGTGAATGGTGCCCGGTTGATGGCGACCTGTTTCTTGAGCGTCCGTACAGCTGTTCATTTATTTTATAAATATCTTATTAATGCAGTCAGTTGCTTTCCAACTGTTTCTAATTCAATGAGAACTTTAGATTAGTCATCAGTTGGAAGATATCCTAAGTTTCTTGCAATAAGTAATTGTGTATCCAGTTCCTGATGACTGCTCAGGGCAATATGCAGAAAGTGAATAAGCTCCTTATCAGAATTTCTGGCGGCTCCTTCGGCGATGTTACTGGGTATGGAAACAATGGCACGTTTGATTTGATTCATTAAACCAAATATTTCCTCCTTAGGAAATCCACTAGTCAGATGATAAACGGTTGTGACCAGTTGAACACTTTTCTTCCAAACATCAAGGTTTTTATGGGTTCCCATTGTATCAATTTTTCCAAATATACCAAATCCCCAATCACTATTCACCAATCACCAATCACCTCCTACACATAAAAAGCAGGATCCTCCCCAAAAACTTCCCTACGGATAAGCGGCAGTGTAGAAATCAACTTCTTAAGTCCCTCAACATCCTGCTGTTCCGTATTGTGGGAGTGGTAATCTTCTATCTTGGAAATATCCCTTTCGCCTTCAGAAAAATATTTGGCATAGTTAAGGTCGCGGTTATCAGCCGGGATCCGGTAGAAATCACCCATATCTTCGGCATGAAGCATTTCTTCGCGCGTACAGAGGGTTTCATAAAGCTTCTCACCATGCCGCGTTCCTATCACCTTCACCGGAACATCCTTGCCGGTAAGCTCCATTAGCGCCTTAGCAAGGTCCCCTATTTTACCTGCCGGTGCCTTGTTGACGAAAAGATCGCCCGGATTGGCATTTTCAAACGCAAAAAGCACCAAATCTACTGCGTCTTCCAGTGACATAAAGAAGCGCGACATATTAGGATCGGTAACTGTAATCTTTTCACCTTTTTTGATCTGGTTCAGAAAAAGAGGAATCACCGAACCGCGGGAGCCCATAACATTTCCGTAACGGGTAAGGCAGACCACTGTTTCGGTAAGGCTGCGTGACTCCGCCACAGCTACCTTCTCCATCATGGCCTTTGAGATTCCCATAGCATTGATGGGATATGCGGCTTTATCCGTACTCAGACAGATCACCTTCTGAACCTTGTTCACTGCTGAGGCTCTGATGACATTCTGTGTACCTTCAACATTGGTTTTAACCGCCTGCATGGGAAAAAACTCACAGGAAGGCACCTGTTTGAGTGCAGCTGCGTGAAAGACATAATCAACACCACGGGTCGCAGGTTCAACACTGGCATAATCGCGGACGTCGCCTATATAATATTTGATCTTATCGTTTTTATACTGTACGCGCATGTCATCCTGCTTCTTTTCGTCACGGGAAAAGATGCGGATCTCGCGGAAATGATCGGTGTTAAGAAAGCGGTTAAGGACGGCACTTCCAAAAGAACCGGTACCACCGGTGATAAGTAGAACTTTATTTTGAATTTTCATTTGTGTGTTTCAGTGCTTTTACTATTAATTTATAATCGGGAATCACTTTCGTGAAGTGTTCCTTTAACATCATATATAACTCCATTTTCGCTGAGGTAAGACCTAAGATCCATATCCCGGAATTCAGCATGCGCAACTCCGTGGATAATTGCCTCATATTTCCTGCCGGGGACCATTTCAGCAAGGCAGTCCAGTCCATACTCACGCGTAACCTGCAGAGGATCTGCCCAGGGATCATAGACGGTCACCTCGGTACTGTAATCACGCAGCGCGGCCACTACATCAATAATTTTTGTATTACGAATGTCTCTGCAGTTTTCTTTGAAGGTAAACCCCAAAATCAATACTTGAGCTCCTTTTACCCTTATGCCTTCACGGATCATTAGCTTTACGACCTGACTTCCTACAAACATACCCATGGAATCGTTTACCCTGCGGGCCGCCAGGATCAGCTCGGAATAATGACCTACACTGTGCGCCTTCTCTATCAGATAAAAGGGATCTACGCCGATGCAGTGCCCACCCACGAGTCCGGGTTTGAAAGGAAGGAAGTTCCATTTGGTTTGGGCAGCCGCCAATACCTCTTTGGTGTCAATTTCCATCAGCGAGAAAATCTTCGCAAGTTCGTTAACGAATGCAATATTAATATCGCGCTGCGCGTTTTCGACTACCTTTGAAGCCTCAGCTACCTTAATGGATGGCGCAGGATGGGTGCCGGCAGTTATCACAGAGCGATACAGACTGTCCACCAGCAGGCCAACTTCAGGAGTGGAACCCGAAGTCACTTTTACAATTTTGTCAATGGTATTCTCCCGGTCTCCCGGATTCACTCTCTCGGGAGAGTAACCGCAAAAGAAATCAACATTAAACTTCAGTCCTGATATCTTTTCAAGAATGGGTACACATTCTTCCTCGGTCACACCGGGATAGACTGTAGATTCATAAATGACCAAGTCGCCTTTTTTCAGGACACGGCCAACAGTTTCCGAAGCCAGGAACAGCGGTCTCAGATCCGGACGGTTACTCCTGTCAATAGGTGTGGGCACCGTTACGATATAAGTATTTGCACCTTCAATCTGGGTTTCGTCTGTACAACAATATAAGCCGGTCTTTACAGCACCGGTTGGTGTTTCGGCCGTAACATAAGGATTTTCCACAACCAGCACTTCGTGCAGAACTTTTGCCGGAATTTCACCTGTTTGGTCTATACCGGACATCAATTGTTCTACTCGTCCGCCATCTGTATCAAATCCTACTACGGGGTAGCGGGTGGCAAGCAGCTGTGCCAATGGCAAGCCTACATAACCCAGTCCGATAACGGCAATTTGATGATTCATTAAATTCTGATTTAGGTAAGATACGAAGTATTAATTAAACACTGTCTTACCTTGCGGATATTAAAGGCCAAACCATTTTTTCTTTTTGGGTCCCTCTGTATAATAACCGTACCCGTATTTATTTCCGTAACTTAAATGCAGGTTCTTAACATCATTAAGGATCACGGCAAATCTGCCCTGTGCATTCTCGCGTCGGATCTGGTCAGCAAATTCAAGCATATCTCTTTCTGTATGCTCCGCCCGCATTACATACAGCATCAGGTCCATGTATTCCAGCAAGTTGAAGGTATCACTTACCATCAGCATAGGCGCAGTATCAATTACGATGTAATCGTAACGGTACTTGAAACCTTCCACCACATCTCCAAATTTTGGATTAGCCAGCAATTCCGTAGGATTCGGAGCGATACTTCCACTAGGTATAACGTCCAGTTTGGGATTAAGGGCGGACTGCTCTATGTAACTGTCTGCACTTATATCATCTGAAGCCAGGAAATCGGTAAGTCCAACCGGGGAAAGATTCATAAACCTTTTAAACTGTGGATTTCGGATATCTGCACCAATAAGCAGAACTTTGCGGTTCTGTGCTAAAGTAAGTGCCGTATTAACAGCTACAGTTGTCTTACCTTCACCTTTTACAGAGGAGGAGATCATAATTACAGGTGCTTTACCCGGCTCAGGCTTACGCAGCACAAACTTCATGTTGGTAAGCATAATCCTGAAAGATTCCGCAAAAGAAGTGAAATCGTTCTGTTTAACCAGAGCTCCTTCGCCATCATCAGCATGCGGAATTTCGCCCACTACAGGAATATCAGGCAATAGCTGGCGAATGTCACGGCGGCTGTGAATATAGGTATCGAGCGCAAACTTTGTATATAGGAAGGCTGCCGGAAGTACAAGAGCTATAAGCCCCGCCAGCAAATAAACCGTATTGGTTTTAGGAGCCACAGGTGCTGCCAGCGTGTATGCGGGATTCACAACTTTAGCCTTTGGCGTATTTACAGATAGTGCGATGGAAGTTTCTTCACGTTTTTGAAGCAGATAAAGGAATAAGGCCTCTTTCAGATTCTGCTGTCTCTCAATATCACGGAATACACGCTCCTGCTGTGGAAACTTACTGATAGCAACACCAGACTGATTGATCTGATTCTGAATCTGCCCTCTGGCTACCTGCAGGCTCATACGCGACTTCCGCAGGTTATCGCGGATAAGATTCCTCATGGAGCTGATGTCTCTGTTGAACTGTTGTACTGCAGGGTTGGAAGGGGTTGCCTGTCTCAATGTACGATTACGTGTAAGCACCAGTTGATTATATTCCTCAATGACACCATCAAGGCCGGAAGGCATACCCACATTGGTAGGCAGCAGCTGGTCGTTATTGGATGAATTGGCTATTCGGAGTACGGAATCCACCATTTCCAGCTGAGTTCCGATATCCATGAGTTTTTTAGTATTCTCACTGGCATTCTGCATACTGAGTTCGGCCTGGGCCTGAAGGTCAGCAATTTTATTGGCAGCTTTAAAATTTTCCTTACGGCTTTCAATACCGCCCAGTTCCTTGGTGATCAGGTCCAGCCTTTCATCAATAAATCTGGCAGTAGCAACTGCTTCTGCATTTTTGTCTTTTATGGCATCGCCGTTATACTGGCGGATAAGTTCATTCAGGATATCTTCGGAGCGCAGCGGATTAATACCCACGCGGCTCAGTTCCATTATTGAAGATTTCTTTTGTGGAATAACAACTGAAATTGAAGCTTCCAGTTGGTCAGCTACTACCTTAGGATTGGTAATAACCAGCTTCAGCGGTCCGCTAAATTTAATATCGGCTCTCCGGGTCAGCGTAACTGAACCAAAATCAAGCTCCAGCGGTTTGCCAAAGCTGCCGGGATACTGTTTCTTATCTGTTTTTAGGACAAATCCTGTACCTGCAGGTTCAATGGAATAAGTGGAACTGCTGAATGAACGTGGATTTTTAAGTCCGTTAATCACTCCCTCAATGGGACTGTTCTCATAGAGTTCAGCCTCTTTCACATTACCTTCATTAATGAGCCTGATTTCAAGCTTTAGCGCTTTCACTACATTATACAGCAGCGGTTTTGACTTGATGACGGAAAGTTCGTTATCCACTTCATTGCTCATGATTCCCGAAGGCAGGGTCATATTCTGGAATTCCTGAAGACCTGTCATCCCACCCTGCTTGCCGTTATCACTTTTTACATAAAGCGAAGCCTTGCTCATATACTGCGGTGTGGCATAGCGGAGGTAGATCCATGCAAGGGTAAGACCCAACAGCACACTGATTACAAAAAGCGGCCACCAGCGTAAATAGCGTTGAATCTGTCTTTTGATTTCACCGCTGTCCTTGCGCTGTTCTATTTTTTCTGTTATATCCATTCAGTTATCGTAATAAAGTAATCAGTATAGAAGCAAGACCCAGCACAACACCCCCAATCTGGAAGGCCAGATTTCGGTTGGGATCTACATTAGCAGATTTTTTCTTAATATCATCCGGCTCCACGTAAAGCACATCATTTTGCTGCAGATAATAATACGGCGAAGAAGTAATGTTTTTATCTGTAAAATCCAGCACATAGGTAGCATCACCAGTTGCTTCATGACGGATAAGCCTCACCTTGGTCCTGTCTCCATAATCAGTCATGTCTCCGGCCATTCCTAATGCCTGAAATACGGTAACTTTATCAGTGGCACTTGTGTACTGGCCCGGACTTTTCACTTCGCCTAAGACAGTTACATTGAAATTAAGCTGACGGATTGAAACCAGAGGATCAGAAAGATATTGTTTCAGACGCTGTTCCAGATCTGTGCGAAGCTGCGCCATAGTCATCCCTTTTACAAAAAGGCGACCCAGAACAGGAAATGTTATATAACCTTCGTTATCAACCATATAACCCTGAGGTGCAGTTTGTGCAGCCTGAGTATTTTGGGATTCAGCCGGTGTACTCACCTGATTCATGGAATGAAGATTGAAGGGACGGACAGCATATTCGTCAAATGCTGTGACTTTGATATCCAGCAAATCACCGGTCTGAAGTCGGGAACCTTCAAAAACAGCCTGCTGTACCTGCTGTTCTGCCAAAGCACGGTCTGTATCCATATAAACCATATTTTCCTTGGGTTTGCAGGATGATATGGCAAGGAGCAGCAATAAAAAATAGATACTGTTTTTCATCATGAGCGTAAATTCTTGCAAAGATATACAATCTGCGGGAATGCGGATTGATGCTGTAAATATTTTTTAGGAGTTACAGCGACAAATTGTAAATCAAAAAGTCGCCAGTACAATGTCAGTCTTATGCCTCAATCAGTCCAATGCGAGTGTTCCCGTCTATCCCACTACTTTATCAAAACTTTACCTGTAAACGGGAAATGTGACATATAATGCAATTTTGAACCCTGCAAAACTTCCGAACCCTCTGAAAGAAAAACATAGCGCCTACCCTGTAGTACAAAAAGCAGGAAACGGCTGCTTTTGCGAATCTTTATGTTGTTAAGGTCAATTGAAAGAACATAACTGTTTTTGGTTTCCGCTTTGGACCATTCTTTTTCGCCAAACTCAAGTTCACGTTCCCGTGTACGGAATAAATTCAATATCATCATTATATGTTTTCGCCAAAAATAATGATTTTTTGTGGATATTCATGTAAAGAACACTTAACATTACCAATAATTGGGCAAAATTGGGCATGTATAATACATATTGACAAATATTAAATTATGTTTGCGGTTTAGGCGGTACTCCAGCCATATAATCCATATATCACCACAGTTGCAAGTTTCGTATTTGTTTGCTGCATGAATTTACATGAATAATGACTTTACCTTGCACAACCTCCTCAAGCTTGCCGCATCTCTCCCTCCGGTCGCTCCTCGCAAAGACTTCCTTGTAAGTTCGGAAATACGGCACGACCCACTTTTACCTTTTTACTTTTTACTTGGCTCCTGTTTTTGTCATCCTATAAGGATCTCTTCCGACTCTGTCGGAAGCCTTGGCTCCTGTTTTGTCATCCCGTAGGGATCTCTCCCGCCTTCAGCGGACTCCCTATCCTCCATCACTCCTCTACAATTAATACGGATTCTCCGTGCCTCCGTGGTTCAACTAACCCCACTATTAACTTTTGTCATCCGTCCCCGACGAGATCTCTCCCGCGTTACGCGAACCCCCGCCTCAAAAACTCAAACACAATTACTTAAATACTCAAACACAATGCTACCTCAAAGACGACCGTGCCCTCTGCGCCTCCCCCGTGGCTCCGTGGTTAACTAAACCCACTTTTTACTTATGTCATCCCATCCTCGACGAGACCTATTCTGCGTACAGCGGAGGCCCTGGCTTTTGCATCGGGTGCATGAAGCTCTCGAAGCCACTTCGTGTCCATTGTAAAAAACCTTGGTGCACCTTGTGATAAAAATCCCTGCAATTGGATGATCTGATGTCTGACATCTGAAATCTTGCATTTTGGCTCTAAACATCTAAACTGAAAATTTGGCACAACAATAGTTGTCTTACGGTATATACTAAAAGAGATATTCACCTGTATGGAAACCTTTATTTCAGAGCCTTTTCTAAACCAGCTTGGATTTATTAAATCTTCTGACGGTACTTTTCTTCTTGAACTTAAGATAGCCAACCAAACCCTTCTTGTACATGTAGATATAATTGCACCCGGTATTGCAGTGATGGTTGGTGTAAAAGACATCCGCTCTCCGTTTTACTGCGTACTTCCTATAGAAAACGAAAGACAGTTAGTCAAACTCGTAACAGCGGTGCAGGGAAAGTAACAACTTTGTTGCGGTTAAAAACAGAGGAAACCCCTTTGTGCACCTTGTTCAAAAACTTCGTGCACTTTGTGGTTAAGAACATGCTGCGGTTCAAAAAAGTTTTAAAACTACTCTACACCTGAACGACTTTACAACTTAGCAACTTTACAACTCAGCAACATTACCACCTAACTTCCTAAACCTGTAACCTCCTAACCTCACTCACCAACCACCTCCAGGATCTCACTATATTCAAAGCCGCGCCCCATCAGGTATTTCACCGTTTTGGACTTTCGCTGGTAGTCCTTGCCGGTTTGTTTTTCGTAATAGGAATCATAAATTTTACGGAGCGTGCGCTCATAATCCTCAGGATGAATTTCATCAAAACAGCTGCGTATCAGCTTATCGGGTACGCCTTTGAACTTAAGGTGATTCAGGATCTTGTTTCGGCCCCAGGACTTTATGTAAAACTTGCCGCGAATATAGCTCCGGGCAAAACGTTCTTCATTCAGGTAGTTTTCCTCCATGAGGTAGAGCAGTATCTCTTCCTTTGCTTCAGGAATCAGCAGAAAATCACGCATCTTCTGCTCCACTTCCTGATGACAACGGTCCTGATAAACGCAGTAGTTGACCATCTTCTGCTTGATCTCGGAAAAGGTGTAGGATTTATGCTCCACTGGATGATTTGGTGATTTGATGATTGGTTGATGTGGTCGCTTGCTAACTGGTAACTGGTTTGACGGTTTAGATGACTTTATTTCTTGGATTGGTAAAATGTCTGCAAGGTTTGAAAACTTTAAAGGAGTTGCATTTTAAAAACTCAATATCCGTTTGATTATCTAAGCTGAAAAGACAAAACCAGGTTATGCCAACCTCTGTCGACCTACTTTCTAACCTTCTAAACTCAAAACTTTTTAATGCCTTAGCATTTCCATTATAAAAAACCGCAGAAATCTCCGCGGTCTTTATTAAATATCTTCATCTGAAATCCCACTCTCCCTACAGATATCTCAACATAAACAAATAGATCTTGACTCTCGGCTCCAATCTAACCACAGAGAACACTGCGGTCTTTCAGAGCACACAGAGATAAATCTAAAATTCAAAATTTGTCCTAAACATCTGAAATCTGATGTCTGAAATCTGATATCTGATATCTAAAATCTTGACTCTTGGCTCTTGGTTCCTGGCTCTAATCTAATCACTAAGTGCACAAAGGCTGCGCAAAGGACACAAAGTTAAACGCAATTAATCCCTTCTGTCCCCTCGAAGGAATCTATTCCCACACTGTCAGAGATCTTTTTACTTTCTTCTTTCTTCTTTTCCTCCAAGAGGTCTGAAATCTGATATCTGATATCTGATATCTAAAATCTTGACTCTTGCCTCTAGTACTGAAACAGTGGCCTCGAATCCATCAGCTCATTCACTTCCTTCCGGACTCTGGAAATCACTTCTTCATCCTTCAGGTTCATTACTACATCGTTGATGAGCGTTGCAATGGTTTCCATATCTTCTTCCTTCATCCCGCGGGTAGTGATAGCCGCTGTACCCAGGCGAATACCGGAAGTGGTGAATGCCGATTTATCATCAAACGGAACCATGTTCTTGTTACAGGTGATATCGGCTTTAACAAGGGCTTTTTCGGTTTCCTTACCGTTCACATTTTTATTTCTAAGGTCCACAAGCATCAGGTGGTTATCGGTACCGCCGCTCACGATATCAAACCCTTTGTCGATCATGGCTTTGGCCAGCGCCTGTGCGTTGGCAACAACCTGTTTGGTGTACACTTCAAATTTCGGATCCAGCGCTTCACCGAAAGCTACCGCTTTGGCCGCAATCACATGCTCCAGCGGACCGCCCTGGGTACCCGGGAACACAGCGCTGTCCAGCACCGCACTCATCATCTTGGTTTCTCCCTTAGGTGTTTTGTGCCCGTACGTATTTTCATAATCCTTACCCATCATAATTAGCCCGCCACGTGGTCCGCGCAGGGTTTTATGGGTGGTAGTGGTCACTACGTGACAGTGTTCAAAAGGACTGTTCAGCAACCCTTTGGCAATAAGTCCTGCCGGGTGAGCGATATCTGCCCAAAGTGTGGCACCTACTTCATCGGCTACCTCACGGAATTTCTTATAATCAAGGTCACGCGAATAGGCAGAAAAACCGGCGATAATCATCTTTGGCTTTACTTCCAAAGCTTTCTGACGCATGGCGTCGTAGTCAATAAGGCCGTCTTCGCGGTTCACGCCGTAGAAGTTGGCATTATACTGAATTCCTGAAAAGTTAACAAAACTACCGTGCGTAAGGTGGCCCCCCATAGAAAGGTCAAGCCCAAGGATGGAATCTCCCGGTTTAAGAACCGCCAGGTACACGGCCGCATTGGCCTGTGAGCCCGAGTGCGGCTGCACATTTACATAATCAATGCCAAAAAGTTCCTTAGCCCTTGCGATGGCCAGGTTTTCCACCTCATCTACAACTTCACAGCCACCATAATATCTTCTGCCCGGATAACCTTCCGCATATTTATTGGTAAGCACGCTGCCCATAGCCTTCATTACATTATCCGAAACAAAGTTTTCCGAGGCGATAAGCTCAATTCCGTGGGTCTGTCTTTTTCTTTCCTGTTCAATAAGGTCAAATATTGGGTCGTGCATGATAAAATTTTGATTTGAGATTAGTTAATTATATTTTAGAAAAAGAGATTTCAGCGCTTAAAGTTTACAGTACGAAGCAGAAAAATTCAATCATTTCAACAACCGCGCAGCACCTGCAAAAACGCTAATATCTTTTTCCCAAAATTAGGCAAAATTTAGCTAAAGAAAAATAGCGGTGGAGGAAGAAGTTAGTTAGAGTTCAGATGTCAGATTTCAGATTTCAGATCTTTTATGTTGAATCAATAGCCAGGTGACAAGATTTTAAATTATAAATTTTGAATTTTGGATTTCCCCTGTGCTATCTGTATGAGCGCTGTGTCTCTGTGGTTAGATTAGAGCCCGGATGTCAGATGTCAGATATCAGACTTGTCAGGAGAAGAAAGAGCCAAGAGCCAAGAACCAATAATCAAGAACCAGGATTTTAAATTATAAATTTTGGATTATGGATTTCCCTGTGTGCGCTTTAAATTGCATTTAGCTGTGTGTCCTTTGCGCAGCCTTTGTGTTCTTTGTGGTTAAAAGAGCCAGAAGCCAGAAGCCAAAGGCCATGTTCTAAATTTTGAATTTTGCTCTGTGCACTCTGTTTCAGCGCTGTGTGCTCCTTGGTTAAGCAAAGCCTTCTATCCTACTAACTTTCTAACCTTTTAACTTCCTAACCTCTTCACCACCACCAATCACCCAACTCCCCTCCTGAACTCAAAAAAAATAGATATCTTTACTAAATAATTGAACAGAATGAAACTTAAAAAGAAATACAAAAAGGAACTCATCAAATCCCTCAAAACACTGGCTTTTACTGAACATGAGCTATTGGAAACCATGACCAACCTGATGTTGCTGAAAGAACTTAAAAAGAACGATATCACTTTTGAAAAAGGTGACACATTCTCCTTTGAAGACAATATCTTTGATTACAGTGAGGACAAGAACATCCGCAAACTGGCCAAACTGCGCCGTAAGATGATCAAAACTATGGGCAAATTAGTTGACGGCACCGATTTCAAGGACAGGGAAATCGAATTCCTGGCTTAAACCCATTTCATCCTCAAAAGTATCCCTGTTACGGTAACGGTAAATTACAATTTCAGGAATTCTAAACCGATCGGTCTTAAACGGGCTTTTCGCGGAATTTACTTATCGGTTTCTGATAAGCTTTATAATTTCGCAACTTCCCCACTCCTATTATCCTTTTAAAAAACAAAAATTCATTTACAGTAAATTATGAAAAGTCCTCTACAATTAATCACTCTACTAGTCACTTTACTCTTTTCCGCACTATTCTACGGTCAAACAAAGTTTGAAAAAGCATACTTTATTGATAATTCGGAACGAAAAATTGAGGTCTTAATAAAAAACATGGACTGGAAAGACAATCCAGTATCTTTCGAATATAAGACTGATGAAAATTCTTTTGTGCAGCAAGCGTCACTTAAAAACGTAAAGTCATTTGAAATATATAATCAAGCGAGATATGTGAGAAGTATTGTAAAAATCGACAGATCCGGCAGTAATGTTTCAAACTTAAACCGTACGAAAGATCCGGAGTTTAAAGAGGAACAACTTTTTTTAAAGGTTTTGGTCTCTGGTGATGCAAATTTGTACAAATATACAGACAAAAGTTTGCACAGATATTTTTATAATACCGAAAACAGCGAAGTAGAACAATTGATCTATAAGCCCTATAAAGTGAACGAGAGCACCATGAGCTATAACCTCACGTACAGAACTCAATTAAAAGACAATTTAAACTGCTCTGATATTACGCCAAGTGATATCAATAGGATAAATTATCAGGAAAAGGATCTGATAAAACTATTTTTAATCTATAATAAGTGTAAAAATCCTGACTTTCAACATACTGAAGCCCAGCCAAGGAAAGGAAATCTTAATGTCAATATACGCCCGAGAGTTAATTTTTCTTCTTTGGAATTCACAAACTATTATGCTGAAATCGACAATTATAAAATGGAAGACAAGTTAAGTTTCGGACTTGGATTAGAAGCAGAATATGTCCTGCCGTTTAATAATAATAAATGGTCATTAATCGTTGAACCAACCTATCAGGTTTACAAGTCCGAAAAGACCAGTGATGTGAAATCTACCGTAGCAGGAGGCAAACTAATTACCACAGTAGATTATCAATCCGTGGAGATACCCGTAGGTATTAGACATTATATGTATTTGACCGAGAAATCAAAAATGTTTTTAAACGCTCAATATGTACCGGACATTGCGATCAATTCATCAATTAAGTATAATGTTGCAATGAACTCTACTTTTAATAATTTAGTAATAAAATCCAGATCAAATGTAGCATTGGGATTTGGGTATGCTTATGCAGATAGGTTTGGAGTTGAGTTTCGTTACTTCATTGGCAGAGAAGTACTAGGTGACTACTCAATATTTAGTTCAAAATACAATGAAATCTCATTTATTTTAGGCTATAAATTATTTTAAAATCTGCGCCGCAAAATGATCAAAACCATGGGTAAAATAGTTGATGGGGCCGATTTCAAGGACAGGGAAATCGAATTCCTGGCCTGATCAGCTGCCGCGAAACAATCATAAGAATTTCAGGCCGGGACCTTTTCTACTTTTGAAGGTTGAACAGCCACTCCTATCCATACAAAAACCGCAGAACTCAGCTGCGGTTTTTTTGTATGTAGTTATTCTTTGATTTTTGCCCGCCTTAAAATGTTCTGGGCTCCCGGTTTAAGGTTCCTGCATTTTTCCGAACCACGGAGAACACAGTGCTTATACGGAGCGCACAGAGTATAATTCAAATCAAGGTACTAAATTCTCTGTCATCCCGAAGCGATCTCTTAACCACAAAGTTTACAAAGATTTGGCACAAGGGACACCAAGAAAGCCGCAGGAAATCTCCGCGGTCTTGCCTTTCTGTCTGAAATCTGAGATCTGAAATCTGATATCTAGAATTTTGCCTCATGGCTCCTGACTCTTACCATCTAACCTACTAATCTTGAAATTTTGGGAAATGTCGCTCGCATCACTTTTTACTTTTTACTTTTGCCTTGGCTCTTGGCTCTTGGCTCGCACCTAAGCACAAAGTTCACAAAGATCTGCCACAAGGGACACAAAGAAAGCCGCAGAAAATCTCCGCGGCCTTGTTTTATTTGTCTGAAATCTGATGTCTGAAATCTGACGTCTGATATCTGATATCTGATATCATGGCTCTTGGTTCCTGGCTCTCCCTACGCCTCGCAACTCGAGCAAGTCACAAAATTCACCATCATCTCCTTTGAAACAGATGAACTTCTCTGGTAGTATAAAGTCTTCACGCCTTTTTTCCAGGCTTCAATATAAAGGTAGTTCACATCCTTCACCGGCATCGTACTCGGGATCTGAAGGTTCAGCGACTGTGCCTGGTCGATGTACTGCTGTCTCTGCGCCGCCTGAGAAATAATCTCCATTGGAGAGATCTCACGGAAGGTCTTGAACACGGCTTTCTCCTCATCGGTAAGTTCAGCCAGATGCTGTACGGAACCATGGTTCAGCATTATCGTCCTCCAAGTTTCCTCATTGTCAATACCTTTTTCCTGTAGCAGCTTCGCCAGGTATTTGTTCTTGCGCATAAAGTTTCCTTTGGCAAGTCCGGCCTTATAATAATTGGAGGCAAACGGCTCAATTCCCGGGGAAGTCTGACCCAGGATGGCAGAACTGGAAGTCGTAGGTGCGATAGCCATTGTGGTGGTGTTACGCATACCGTATCCTTTCAGGATCTCAGGCTCACCGTAAATATTGGCAAGTTCCTGCGATGCCTGCAGGGACTGCTCTTTGATTTGTCTGAAGGCGCGTGCATTGAACTGCGTAGCTTCAAAACTTTCAAAAGGAATCATGTTCTTCTGCAGGTAGGAATGGTAACCAAGCACACCTAAGCCCAGCGCTCTGTGTCTCATGGCAAAGTTTCTGGCACCCGTCAAATAATAATTACCCTCGGTTTTCTCAATGAATTCAGAAAGTACCGCATCCAGGAAGTAAATGGCCAGTTTCACGGCATTGGTATCCTTCCACTCGTCATACAGTTCCAGGTTCATAGAGGACAGGCAGCAGATGAAGGATTCCTCCTCGCTGGACGGAAGCATAATCTCGGAACAAAGGTTACTGGCGTTTATCGTCATGCCCAAATCCTTGTAGACCTGAGGCTTGTTACGGTTCACATTATCGGAGAACAGTATGTATGGCAAACCTTTCTGCTGACGGCTTTCCCGCACGCGTGCCCAGATCCGTCGCTTCTCCATATCGCCGTCTATCATGTCCTGCATCCAGTAATCCGGTACGCAGATACCCGTAAACAGGTTCTGGATGGGGCTGCCGATGTCTTTAATGGACAGGAATTCTTCAATATCACCGTGGTCAACATCCAGGTAAGCCGCGAAAGCTCCCCTGCGGACGCCGCCCTGAGATACCACATCCATCGCGGTATCGTAAAGTTTCATAAACGAAACCGCACCGGAGGATTTTCCGTTGTCCGTTACGGCAGTCCCGCGGTTACGGAGCTCCCCGAAATAACCTGAGGTACCCCCGCCAATCTTGGTCTGCATAATCACCTCGCCCAGTTTATGGGTGATGCCCTCAATATTGTCCGGCACATGCACGTTAAAGCATGAAATCGGCAAACCGCGCTGGGTTCCCATATTGGCCCAAACCGGCGACGAGAAGCTGATCCAGCCTTTGGTAATCATTTCCTCAAAAGCAGGCTGAAGCTCCGGTTTATAGAGTCTTTTTGCCGCTGCAGTGGTGATGCGTTCTATAGCGCCTTTCACGGTTTCACCTTTCAGCAGGTAACCGCGGTTCAGCATTTGCTCGGACTCTTCATTGAGCCACCAGATGTCGTTTTTTTGTTCTTCCATCATAAATATGTTGTAAAATGTAGAGGTAGCGCTACCGTCTGCATTATTAATTATTTAATTTTTTAGAAGCAAATGGCTTGCTGCTTCGTTTCACTTCTCCGCCCGCTCTCCGCTGTATCCCGCCGCGGCGGGGATGCCGCTGCGATCGGGGCTATTATTTTGTCCGGTGATTTGTTCACCGCTCTATGTTTTGCTGTTAGAACTCAGCTTTCAGCACTGAGCTTTTAACCTTCAGTCCAAAGTTCTAAACCCTAAAAATCTCCAGGTCTGAAATCTGACATCTGATATCTGAAATCTCGGCTCTTGACTCCCGGCTCTTTGTTCTCCTCACAAGTCTGAAATCTGACATCTGATATCTATCCTTCCGGATTCTCGAAATTCCCAAACACATTATCAAAGCTGCCCGCTGAACCCTGAAATTTCAGGACTTTCATTTCAACTTCGCCCTGCAGATTCATGCCGCGTTGCCGCTGGAACTCCAGAAACCTCGGCATGGCAAGTAACTGTTTCTGTATTTCTTCATCCACATAGGCCGACACATGATAAAATGTAAGCCCGTCTTCTTCAACAAAAACCTGATACCGGAATTTAGTATGATCAAGCTCGCGGAAGGATTCGAGAAACAGTTCAATGTTCTCCCGGTTGGTATCCGAAAACTCCGGTGTAATTTTATATTTTACCTTAACGTTGATCATATTATTTCATACTATTTTGTACCACACTACTCCAGATTTCCTAAAATCTTCCTGGTCTAAAAGCCTTCATCCACAGACCTGTCTTTCCTCTTTCCTCTCTAAAAAAGTCTAAAATCTGACATCTAACCTCCCGACCCTTATCTAACCACAGAGATTACAGAACTTATACGGATCACACAGAGTTAAATTAAAACTCATAACCTATTCCTTCTGTCATCTCGTCGGGGACGAGATCTCTACCCACGCGTCAGAAATCCTTTTTCTTTCCTCTTTCTTCTTTGTTCTCCTCCCTGGTCTGAAATCTAATATCTAACCTCATGACTTTTACCTAACCACAGAGCACACAGAGAATTTACAGCGCACACAGGGGAAAAATCCAAAAAATCCATAATTCAAAATTCAAAATTTATAATTTATAATTTAAAATCCTGCCCCTTGGTTCTTTCTCCTTTCCTCCAAGAAATCCCAAATCTGAAATCTCCCTCCTAAAACAAATCGTTCTCCGTAATACTCTTGTCGTGCTTGGTATAATCCACCGGTCTTTTCGCGAAGAAATCATCCATGGAATTGGCGAAAACTTCCTCTTCAAACCAGATCATCGCTTTGTACTGTTCCGGTGTAATATTATAACGGGTTCGCATACCGATTTTCTTTAGACTGTCGTCTACACGGTATTTCATAAAGTTCAGCAGGTCTTCCTTACTGAAGTTGTCCAGGTCACCAAGCTCAAAGATCCAGTCCAGGATTTCTTCCTCCACCTGAATCGAATGGTCCACCAGTGTATAAATATCTTCAATATCTGAATCGGTTAGCAGTTCCGGTTGCTCCTCGCGGATCTTATTGATAAGGTAAATACCGGCATTGGCATGGATTTGCTCATCCACAGACGTCCACGCAATAATATTGGAGACGTTTTTCATATATCCTTTAAATCTTGTAAACGACAGGATAATGGCAAACTGCGAGAAAAGGGATACATTTTCGATCAGTATACTGAAAAGCAGCAGCGACGACACATATTCCTTTGGTGTGGTTGAGTTGGCATGTTTAAGCACATTGCTCAGGAAATCGATCCTTTTCTTGATGGCCGGAATCTCGATTACCTGCGTGAAGGCATCATTATAACCCAAAACTTCCAGCAAACGTGAATAGGCTTCGGAATGACGGAACTCACACTCTGCAAAAGTGGACCCCAGGCCGTTAAGTTCCGGCTTGGGCATATGGTTATACAGATTTCCCCAGAAAGTCTTTACCGAAACCTCAATCTGCGCGATGGCAAGCAATGCATTCTTTACGGCATGCTTTTCATGCGGCTCCAGCTGCGACTGGAAATCCTGTACATCGGCAGTAAAATCAACTTCAGAATGCACCCAAAAGGATTTGTTGATCGCATCAACAAACTGCAGTACTTCCGGATACTCAAATGGCTTATAACTTACTCTCTTTTCAAAAATCCCCATAAAGCGATTCGGTTTATATCTTGTTAAAATAATAGTCAAACAACAATCACCTTACCTATATTCTACTGAATATCAGAAGGTTAAATTATCCGCCACAGTTATTATGGCGAAAACAAAAATAGATAATACTTCCCTACCCTGAAAGCCATAAAGCCTAATTCGCTGGCCAATAAGTCCAAAAGTTTTCCACAAAAGCAGGGAAGCGGCTGTTGGTGCAGGTTACATCATTATTTGGGTTGAATAAAACCAAATATGAAGGCTGCAAATTAAACAGTTTTCAATAAACCTAATATTCAGCGTATTTTATAACTAAACAAAACTTAGAATCCTTTTAAACGGGCGCCCTGTAACAAATAAGGCGCGCAGTATACTTATAAAGGAAGCAAATCTGCAATATGTTAAGCATTCAGAACCTCCATAAATCATATGATACGGGCAAGAGCAAACTGCACGTCCTGAAGGGAATCAACCTTGAAATCGGCGCCGGAGAATTCGTTTCTATTATGGGCAGCTCAGGCTCGGGAAAATCTACACTGCTTAACATCATTGGTATTCTGGATGAAAAAGATTCCGGCACCTACACCCTGGACGGAATTCCTATTGAGGACCTCTCAGAGGTAAAAGCCGCAGAATACCGCAGCCGGTTCCTGGGTTTTGTATTTCAGTCCTTCAACCTCATCGCGTACAAAACCGCACTGGAAAACGTGGCACTGCCGCTGTACTATCAGAATGTAAACCGTAAGGAACGTAATTTTAAAGCCATGGAATATCTGGAAAAAGTAGGTCTGGCACAATGGGCCAACCACCTGCCCAATGAACTTTCCGGCGGACAGAAACAGCGTGTGGCCATTGCACGTGCCCTGATTACCGACCCCAAGATTATCCTGGCCGATGAACCTACGGGAGCTCTGGACAGCAAGACAACATATGACATTATGAAACTGCTGCAGGACATCAACCGGGAAGGGAAAACAATCATTGTAGTTACCCATGAGCCGGACGTAGCTGCCGAAACGAAAAGAAATGTGATACTGAAAGACGGAATCATTGAAAGCGACGAGTACATTACCCAGCGGGTACTTGCCTGAGAACAGTATTAAAAGTGTAACAGTTAAATAATGTAACAGTTAAATAATGTAACAGTTTAGCAATTTATCAATTTACCAGTCTGTCAGTTAAGCAGTTTACAAGTCAAACAACTTCACGACTCAACAACTTTACGACTTTACAACTCAACAACTTTAGTCTTAAGAACTCAACACCTTAACAACTCAACACCTTCACAACAAATCCCCCCCAATAAAATGTTTGATCTGGACCGCTGGCAGGAAATATTCGCCTCCATACGAAGCAATGTACTGAGAACCGTGCTCTCCGGCTTTACTGTAGCGCTGGGTCTCTACATATTTATTGTCCTCTTCGGTATCGGTTCCGGTCTGAAAAACGCCTTTACGGAAGGTTTTGCACGCGATGCCCAGAACCTCATCGCCATATTTACGGGTAAGACTACTGTAGCGTACGGCGGACTGCAGGCGGACCGTCAGGTGGTTTTCAAAAATGAGGATTACGAGGAAGTTATAGGCATAGACCCGGAAAAAGTGGAATATTCCGCGCCGAAATACAGCACGGGCATGATGGTAAAATATGGCCGCGAGAGTGGCAGTTACCAGATCAGCGGAACTACAGGCGATGAAAAATTCATAGAGAACAGGCAGTTGGTAGATGGACGCTACATAAGCCAGGGCGATCTGCAGAGGCGCCAGAATGTGGCCGTCATAGGCAGGATGGTGCAGCGTGACCTCATAAAAGACGGCAGCCCCATTGGCAGGGACCTGGAAATTAACGGCACCATGTTTAAAGTGATTGGAGTCTTTTCAGATGAAGGCGGCGGCGATTTTGAAGAAAGGATGATTACCATACCAATCACCACGCTTCAGCAAATGAAAAAAGGTTCCGATACTGTAAATTCAATTCAGCTTACCTATAATCAAGACCTCACCCCGGAACAGGCCATCACATTTGGCGAGGAAATCGAAAAGCAGGTAAAGGCACGCCACAGGGTATCCCCCGACGACGAAAATGCAGTTAGAGTGCGCAACAACGCCGAAAATACCAAGAACAGTTTTCAGTTCCTGTTTATCCTCACGCTTGTCGTTGGCTTTATAGGTATGGGCACCCTGCTGGCCGGCATCATTGGCATCAGCAACATCATGGTTTATATTGTAAAGGAAAGGACCCAGGAAATCGGTGTACGGAAAGCCATAGGTGCCAAACCCAACAGTATTATTGCACTGATCATTCAGGAAAGTATTGTCATTACAGTGATTTCAGGATTCATAGGTGTGGGTCTGGGCGTCCTTACGCTCGAACTTATCGGCGACAGCCTGGAAGCCTATTTCATTAAGGATCCGAGTGTAGGTTGGGGCCTCATTATCGTGGCTTTTGTTTGCCTGATCCTGGCCGGATTAATCGCCGGCTTTGTACCTTCGTACCGAGCGAGCAAAATAAAACCTATTGAAGCCCTGAGAGCGGAATAAAATTACAGAAAAAGCATATTGTTCTTGGTACAAGGACAGAAAAGAGTCAAAACACAGCATCGGATGAATATTGTTTTCAAAAAAGACACCTGGCAGGAGATCTATCATTCACTCAGATCGAACAAGCTGCGCACCTTCCTCACCATGATCGGTGTGGCCTGGGGCATGTTCCTGTATGTCTCCCTGCTGGGCGCCGCGAAAGGCATGGAAAACGGCTTCGATAAACTGTTTTCCGGATTTGCCACCAACAGTATTTTCCTTTGGGCCCAAAATACCAATATCCCGTATGCCGGTTTTGCTAAAGGACGGCAAATGGAGCTGGACCGTAACGATATCGAAATGCTGACCGCGCGGATCCCGGAAATCGATTATATCTCGCCGCAGAGTTCCAAAGGAAGCTTTGGCACTCCCGGCGAACTGATGTCGCGCACCGGCAAAAACGGTACTTACGGTCTGAACGGCGACTCACCTATTGGTAATAAAATTTCGGAAAAGAAATTGATCTTCGGCAGATATCTGAATGACGCCGACCTTGCGCTTAACAAGAACGTAATAGTCATTGGTGAGGAAATCTACAAAAACTTCTTCGACCATAAGAAAAATGAAAACCCTATCGGCCAAAGCATCAATGTTCGGGGAACCTTCTTTAATGTCATTGGAGTATTTTCGGTGAAACGTGCCAGTCCCATGGAAAATGCACAAACTGCTTATATCCCGCTTACTACCTATATGAAGATGTTTAACGACGGCGATAAGGTTGATGTTTTCTCCATAGTGAGCAAACCTGATGCGGATGTGGCCATTGTTGAAACCAAAGTAAAGGATGTACTGAAACAGAAGTACAATGTCTCACCGGAAGACACCAATGCTTTCGGAAGTTTTAATTTGGGCAAGGAATTTAAGAAACTGACAGGCTTTCTGGACGGCATGCAGCTCCTCACCATCATTGTAGGAACGCTGACCATCCTGGCGGGAGTCATTGCTATCTCCAATATCCTGCTGATCACCGTAAAGGAAAGGACAAAGGAAATAGGCATCAGACGAGCCATAGGCGCAAAACCCGCCGAAGTGCGTAACCAGATCCTGCTGGAAAGTGTGGTGATTACCCTCACATCGGGAATACTGGGATTTATTTTCGGCATCCTGCTGCTGATGATTTTGGATATGATAACGAAGAATCAGGAAGATATACCGTTTTACAATCCGACAGTCGATTACGGGAATGTCTTTGCCGCAATGACCATAATGGTGACGCTGGGACTTATAGTTGGTATGATTCCCGCACAGCGCGCCGTAAAGATAAAACCGATTGAGGCACTTCGCAGTGAGTAGACAGTGATTGGGAGTGGGGATAGAGAGATCTTTAATTAGAGGAAGGAGCCAAGGAAAAAGGCAAAAGTAAAAAGTGAGGCGAGAGACATTCTCAAACTTACATGGCCGTCATTGCGAGGAGCGGACGGAGGGAGCGACGTGGCAATCCCAAAGTTAGTTCTTTTAAGAAATTAAGAGCTTAGAGCCAATCCACTTTAAAATCGTGGCTCTTATGTATTTTGAATTATACTCTGTGCACCCAGTATAAGCTTTGTGTCTCTGTGGTTAGATCAGAGCCAGATGTTGATCGCTGAAAGCCGAACGCTGACCGCAGAACTAAAACTGCTTTGTGCTCCGTGGTTAAATTAGAGCCCGAGACAGCGTAACAAAAAATTGAAACATTAAATAAAACGATATATGAAAAAGAAAATTACCGGAAAAAGGGTGCTTTACATCATACTGGGCCTCCTGGTGGCGGTGGCACTTTTTGCCGGCATTGGCTACCTCATTAAATCCAATTCCACCAAAAGTGAGACTTTCCTCACCAAAAAACCAATGGTCCAGAACATGGAAGACAAGGTGATGGCCACAGGAAAGATTGTTCCCCGCGAAGAAATTGAGATAAAGCCCAATATGTCCGGTATTGTGGACAAGGTATTGGTAGATGAAGGCGACCGTGTAACCGTAGGACAGCTTATCGCTACCATACGTATTGTTCCGAATATCCAGAATGTAAACGCTTCACAGCAGGAAATCAACACGGCACAGCTTCAGATCAGCAATGCACAGCTGAATCTGGACAACCAGCAGAAACAGTTCGGTATGCAGGAGCGTCTTTTCAGCCAGGGCGTGATTTCCAGGCAGGAATATCTGGCGGCACAGCAGCAGCTACAGTCGGCGCAGATTCAGTTGCGCAATGCAAGACAGCAACTGGTAACTGCGCAGAAAAACCTTCAGATCGCCAGAACAGGTGTGACACCGGAACTTCAAAGCCTAGCCACGACTCAAATCCGCTCCAAAGCAAACGGTACAGTCCTGGAAGTCCCCGTAAAAGTCGGCAGCCAGGTTATTGAAGCCAATTCATTCAATGCCGGTACTACAATAGCCGCCATTGCAGACCTGAATTCCCTTATTTTCCAGGGAGAGATTGATGAGGCACAGGCCGGAAAACTGAAGGAAGGCATGAATATGAATGTGGTGATCGGTGCGCTTCAGAATAAGAAATTCCCGGGCCGCCTAACGATGATTGCACCTAAAGGTAAAGACCAGAGCGGTACCATTAAATTCCCGGTGGAAGGCGATGTTTTCAATCCGAATAATGAATATATCCGTGCGGGATTTTCGGCCAATGGAGAGATCGTGCTGAGCTCACAGAAAAATGCGCTGCTCCTGGATGAAGCGCTTATTCAGTATGAGAAGAAAGGGGGTAAAGATGTTCCTTTTGTAGAAGTTAAACAGGCCAACGGCAGCTTCAAAAAAGTGTATGTAACACTGGGAGCAAGTGACGGCATCAACGTGCAGATCAAGGCTGGTATTGATAAAAACGCGGAGGTAAAAGTTTGGAATCCCAGCGATAAGGATAAAGAAGCACTGAAAGAGAAAAAAGGCTAACCTATGTCACAAAAATATCCTGGAGTTTTTCTTCAGGATATTTTTTTTTAATTCCTTCGGAACAATAATACCCCATTCAGAAAGATCAGGAGTAAGCTTAAGGTAACGTATATACTGCTTTGGTGGTTCCTCATCTTCTGCGCATCAATAAGCAGTCCGGCAGTCTTGCTGAGTTTCTGGCTCTGGTTGATGTAATTATGAATTTCAACCACCTGGTCACTGCCCGGGTTAGGCACGGCATGTTGGGAGAAATAAACCATATTCTTTTTACCCAGATACCCCGCAATCCAGAATTCACTGGAGTGGTCCATTTTCAGATATTCAAGCTGGTAATGCTCCGGACGCACACGGCCTGCATGTTTAAGGTCGTAAGGCTCACCGGGCGCCTCTGCATCATTTACACGCACCACATAAAAATCCAGTGCCTGCGGTAATTTGTTAATGATCTGTACCGCCATGGCATCCATTACAAACGGATATTTGCTTCGTTTAACAAACCACACGGTAAAATAGGCCACCGCGGCCAGCACAATGAGCATACGCGCAATCCGGGCGGACACAGCAAATCTTCCCTTTCGTATCAGTGAAAGCGGCAATGCGAGACACAGCAGCAAAAAAATGATAAAAGTAAAATTCTCCATCGGATGCAAATATAAGCAAATTGCCCGTGCAGGCCGGCTTTAGCGCTTTCCCTCCCACTCTGCCAGAAACTGCTCCAGATAGACTTCCATAAAAGCATGTCTGCCGGCGGCGAGTTCTTTTCCTTTGGCTGTATTCATTCTGTCCTTAAGCCGCAGAAGTTTTTCATAAAAATGATTGATGGTTGTTCCCTCATTCTTCTTGTATTCTTCCTTGGTCATATTCATCCGCGGAGCCATCTCCGGATGGTGCAGCAGATTATTTTTAAACCCTCCGAAATTGAAGGTCCTTGCGATGCCAATGGCTCCCATCGCGTCCAGGCGGTCTGCATCCTGTACCACCTGAAGTTCACGAAAGGCAGCATTCTTTTCGCGCATACCGGAAAGACTATCACCGGAAGGTTTCAGGCTGTTTTTGAAGGACATATTCTTTATGATGAAAAGCACAGATTCCGTGGCAGCCGGATCTGCATCAATATTCTGCAGATGATTTCGGGCGATGGTCAGCGCAATCTGCTCATCACCACCATGGAACTTCGGATCCGCGATATCATGCAGAAGTGCAGCTAATTCAACAACTTCGCGGTCGCATACTTCCGTAGCGGCGATGGTTAAGGCCAGTTTCCAAACCCTTTCCACATGAAACCAATCATGCCCGGCTTCCGCACCCTTGAGTTGTTCCTTTACAAACTGTACGGTTTTTTCAATTCTTGAATTCATCATTAACTTCTGACAATTATTTTAAATGTTCGTCTTGCTCCAGATAGTCCGGCACCACTTGCCACAGTTTGCGGTTATAACTCCGGAAAAAATTAATATGCCCTATTTCACCCCGGTCACTTTCGGAAGTATGTAAGAGTCTGTAAGTAGGTTTCATACCCGGATAAGTCTCAGTCATCAGTTTCCGGACTGCCCGGTCCGTAAGCCAGGTGTCATCTTCAGCACGAATCACCAACACTTCCTGGTTTAAATGGGGTGCCATATTATCAGCATGCTTTTCCAGCAGTTTATTGGTCGATTTCCTGCTGATGACCAGCGTACGCCAGTCATGGGCAGATCCTTTGGGAAGACTTTCACCCAGGCCAAAACGGTGTGCTGGAAAATAACCCCACAATGCCGTTGTCACCGGAAGCAAAAAGGCAAAGCCAAGATAGCCTACTGCAGCCGTCTTCCAGCCCAGATTTCCGACAAATGCTTTTTGGGTCCCTACAAATACAAATTTTTCAAACTGCCTGGAATCTGAATTCATGCCGAGAATCAGTGCGCCCACGGAATGTCCCAGACAAAATTTCCTGAATCCGGGAAAACGGTTTTCAATAAATCCGGTCAGAGCACTGTAATCCAGCGAACCCCAGTCACCCATATTGGCTCTAAAACCCCGGATTGAGACAGGTTTAGACTGACCCACGCCACGGTAATCGTAGCTGATCACGGTAAATCCATGTGAGGCCATGTAGCCGGCAAAGGCATAATAAACCTGCTGTTTTACGCCGGTAGCCGAATTGATAAGCAGAACTTTTTGACTGCAGCATTCCGGTGTAAACAGTGTAGCCGAAATACTGAAGCCGTCCCTGGTTTTCACTGAGATGGGAATCATAGGTCTTTATAAGATCTATTTGATTTTCAAAGGTAAATTACCCCGCGATATCGGAATTCAATTCTTCCAGTAAGGGCAGCCCTCCCTGGGAACCTTCATTCATCGCTACCTTCAGCGAGACATCCGTACCGAAACGGACGCAGTCGCCAATGGAATTTCCATGGCAGTAGGCCACGGCAAAACCTGAGGTAAACGCATCGCCCATACCAATTCTGTACTGCATATCCTGATGGTCATTCCGGTAATATTTCATCTCGGAACCGCTGTAGTAAGTGGTCACATTGGTATTGTCCCGAACAAAAAGCTTGTTGGGATTGTGTTTAAGGATATCTTCCACATTATCATCTCCAAAAACAATGGGTAAATCCGTGCTTTTAGCTACGATGAAAGAAGCATATTCCTGCACCATTTTGGGAAGCCTTACTGCCGGCGCTGCATATAGCAACACTTTGGTGTTGTATTTTTTAGCCAGTTCCACTGTAAATTCTACCGCTTCCATAGGAATTTCAAGCTGAAGAAGTACAAGGTCTGCAGTTTCGATCAGGGATTCGGCTTTCTGGATATGATCCACAGAAAGGTGCAGGTTAGCGCCGGGAACTACAACTATGGCATTCCGGCCGTCTGCGGAGGTTACGAAAGCAGTACCCGTATCCGCCTCCGAAGTAACGTTTACGTGATCCACATTGATTCCTTCGGCCTTTAGGTTCCGGAATACTTCTCTGCCGGCATCATCAGCCCCAATACAACTCACAAAACTTACCTGGGCGCCCAGCCTGGCTGTACCCACAGCCTGATTCGCACCTTTGCCGCCGAAAAAACGTTCGGCCTTTGCGGCCATTACCGTTTCACTGGGTTCCGGGTGACGTTCCGTGACCAGTACAAGGTCCAGGGACGAGCTGCCTACTACAACTATTTTGGGTCTGTCCGTACTTAACTTCATGATTCAGATTTAATAACAAATGTACTCATTCTAAACCAATGGCATGCCGCGGGGCTAACCTGTGATCTCTATGAATTCGGTTACGATCTTTAAAGGTTGTTTATTGCTGCCGAATCCTATATAGCTGGCGTAAAAACCTTCACCGTAGCCGGCTTCGAAAGCGAAGACGGTTCCGCCGCGCTGCTCATTGGGTTTCAGGAAGGCATACTGGTCTATGGCTCCGTTTTCGTCGAAGAAATGGTCATGAAAGAACTCCTCGTAAATTCCCATGAAATCCGCTCCTTTACGGTGATAAAGGGTTTTCTCCAGATGATTGAGACAGTCCTGAGTTTCCAGGTCCATGTAACTGCCCATGCCGCTTTCCACAGGATATCCAAAGATTTCCTCGCCCTTCAGGTCCTTCAGGTTCTGACCCGCCGTAGTAGCCATTTCCCACGAGGTAATTTCCCCTGTGCCGAAACGTATCTCCGCATAGGCCACACAGTTACTCTCCCTTTCTTTATGCAGAAGTATAGGAAATGAACCCACCGGAAAAATGGTTGTAAACGGAAGCATGTCACTGGTGATTACCGGGTCGCAGGCCACAAGATATCCCGTGGGCAGGTGAATATCACCAACCTCAAAGGACTCAATGAGCGGATTTTCCACAAAGTCCTTTGTAAAAAGCCGGCTGATATTTTCTATATGCTTCATGAAAATTTTACTTATAAAGATTCTAGTTTACCTGTGAGCAGTACAATCTTCTCCTGTGCGTCCTTCTGCTTTTTCAGCTCATTATCTACCACCTGCTGCGGTGCACCCGCCATAAATTTCTCATTGGAAAGCTTCTTCTCTACAGATTTCAGGAAACCCTGAAGGTAAGTTATTTCCTCTTCCGTTTTGCGCTTCTCTTCTTCCAGGTCCAGGCTCTCGCTCAGTGGAATGGAAACTTCAGTACCACCTACCAGGAAGGTAAAGCTTGGCTCGTCGGTTTTGGACGCAAAATGCACGGCTGAGATATTGGCCAGTTTAACGATCAACTCTGCATTAGGGAAGGATTCCGCATTGGTAAACACCTCAGCTGCCTCGCGTGGTGAGATTCCTTTGCTCTGGCGGTAGTTGCGTATGCCCGCTACCAACTCCCTGGTAATTTCAAATTGGTTAAGGATCTCAGTACTGAACTTAGTTATTTTAGGCTGCTGCGCGATTACAAGTGCCTCATCGGCAGTTCGGGGTGCAATATTCTGCCACAACTCTTCCGTTAGGAAAGGCATGAACGGATGAAGCAGTTTCATCAGGTTTTCGAAATAAACAATCGTCTGCTCATAGACTTCGTTCGAAACCGACTCGCCAAAACCAGGCTTGATGGCCTCCAGATACCAGGAGCAGAAATCATCCCAAATCAGCTTATACAAAAGGTGAAGACCGTCTGAAATCCGGAACTTGGCAAACTGATCTTCAATCTCAGTGACTGTTTTTGCCATTTGATGACCCAGCCAGTCTATAGCTTGCTTATCGGCCGCCGAAGCCTTTATGGTATCATCCTTGGTCCAACCCTGAATCAATCGGTAGGCATTCCAGATCTTGGTTGCGAAATTACGTCCCTGCAGCATGAGCTCCTCATCAAAAAGAAGATCATTTCCTGCCGCCGAACTTAACAGGATACCGACACGCACCCCATCGGCACCATACTTTTCAATCAGTTCAATCGGGTCCGGAGAGTTACCCAAAGATTTGGACATTTTCCTCCGTTGCTTGTCCCGGACGATCCCTGTGAAATAAACATTTTTGAAGGGCACCTCACCTCTGTATTCCTGGCCAGCCATAATCATACGGGCTACCCAGAAGAATATAATGTCCGGACCGGTTACCAGGTCGGAGGTAGGATAATAGTAGTCAATCTCCTTATTTTCAGTATCCAACAAACCGTTGAATACGGACATTGGCCAAAGCCAGGCAGAGAACCACGTATCAAGTACATCATCATCCTGGCGAAGGTCAGAAGGCTTAAGATCAGTGTTTCCGGATTTCGACTTTGCCAGTTGGAGTGCATCATCAAAATTCTCGGCAACTACAAAATCATCCTCGCCATTTCCATAGAAAAAAGCCGGGATTTGCTGCCCCCACCAAAGCTGACGGGAGATATTCCAGTCGCGGATGTTCTCCATCCAGTATTTATAGGTATTTTTGAATTTTTCCGGGTGGAACTTCACCTTGTCGTCCATCACCACATCAAGCGCAGGCTGGGCAAGGTCAGACATCCTGAGGAACCACTGTACAGAGACTTTAGGCTCAATTACCGCACCGGTACGTTCGGAGGTACCCACTTTATTTACATAATCTTCGGCCTTCAGCAACAATCCTTTCTCCTCCAGCTCCTTTGCGATAAGTTTACGGACCTCAAAGCGGTTTTTGCCGGAGTAATGCTGTCCGTGCGAATTCAGGTTCGCATCATCGTCCAGTGAATCTATGATGGTCAGGTTATGGCGCTTTCCAATCTCGTAGTCATTGATATCGTGCGCGGGAGTAATCTTGAGAGCCCCTGTACCGAATTCAATATCCACATAATCATCTTCAATTACAGGAACTACCCTGTTTACAATGGGAACAATAACATTTTTGCCTTTAAGGTGTGCATAACGTTCGTCATCAGGGTTTACACACACGGCCATATCGCCAAATATTGTCTCGGGACGCGTGGTAGCCACAGAAAGGTATTCTTCCGATCCTTCCACCTTATATTTAAGGTAGTACAGTTTGCCGTTCTGCTCTTTAAAGATAACTTCCTCATCAGAGATATTGGTCTTGGCCTCGGGATCCCAATTTACCATACGGTAACCGCGGTAAATCATTCCCTTGTTGTAAAGGTCTACAAATGATTTTATTACCTGTTCGGACATCTTGGGTTCCAGGGTAAAGCGTGTCCTTTCCCAGTCGCAGGAGCAGCCCAGTTTCTTAAGCTGTTCCAGAATGGTGCCGCCGTACTCCTCGGTCCAGGCCCAGGCGTGTTTCAGGAATTCCTCCCGGCTAAGGTCTGATTTGCTGATGCCTTCTGATTTCAGTTTGGCCACCACCTTGGCTTCTGTAGCGATGGAGGCATGGTCCGTACCCGGTACCCAGCAGGCATTGAAGCCCTGCATGCGCGCGCGGCGCACCAAAACATCCTGGATGGTGTTGTTCAGCATATGTCCCATGTGAAGGATCCCCGTTACATTGGGCGGCGGGATTACAACGGTGTACGGTGGTTTTTCGTTAGGTTCGGAATGAAAATAATTATTCTCCAGCCAGTAACTGTACCATTTGGACTCAGTTTCCCGGGGACTGTATTTCTCTGAAATCTGCATTATGCTCGCTTGTTTTGGCGTTAATGCTGCAAAAATAGGCAAAAGAAAAATTTCCTAAGTTTATTTAAATTTATTTTTAACTTTGCTACCTAATTTGAATCAAAAATCATATCAAACATTATCAATATGAAAAAATTATTTGCAGGTTTTGCAATCTTAGGAACAGTTGCTTTCGCTTCAGCTCAAACGATTACTTTTGACAATACTGTGCTTGATTATGGTACCGTAAAACCAGGTTCCGACGGGAACAGAGTTTTTACTGTAAAGAATACAGGTGACAAGCCTCTTATCATTTCAAGTGTAAAGCCATCCTGCGGTTGTACAACACCTGACTTCAGCAAAGATCCTATCCTTCCGGGTAAAACAGGTCAGATTAAAGTTCACTACGATACTAAAAATCTGGGTGCAACTCAGAAACTGATTGAAGTTTTCTCCAATGACCCCGAAAACCAAAGATCTGTGATCCACATTAAAGTTAATGTTGATCCAAATGCTCCCGAACCAAAAGCTCTTACGGAAGCAGAACTGAAAAAAGCTGAGGCTGAAAAGAATGCAGCTTTGAAAAAATCTAAGAAAATGGTTAAAAAAACCAAAAAAGCTACTGCTTAATTCCCCAAAATATTTCTTTTATAAAACCGTTTCATTTCGTGAAGCGGTTTTTTTGTTACCTTTAATTTAAATTGAATGCGGTATGAAATCAGACTTCAGTGAACATTTTCTTGTAAAGGATTCTGTGGACCTCAGCAAGCTGGAAACGGAATACAAAGGCGAACTGACTAAAGAGGATGGAATACAACTGTTGGAGCAGGAGAAAGTGAAACTTCGCGAACTGCAGGAAAAACTGTATGCCGATGGCAGTAAGTCTTTGCTGATTGTGCTGCAGGCAATGGATGCTGCAGGTAAAGATTCATTAATCGAACATGTATTCGGAGGGGTTAACCCTCAGGGCTGTGAAGTTACCAGCTTTAAAACACCCAGCGAAAAGGAATATTCCCATGATTTCCTGTGGCGTCATTATATTGCTCTACCAGCGAAAGGAAAGATTGGAATTTTTAACCGGAGTCATTATGAAAGTGTTCTGGTGTGTAAAGTCCATCCGGAATACAATCTGAACGAAAAAGTCTGGAAATCAACAGATGAATTTAATGATGAATTCTGGGAAAACCGCTATGAAAGCATACGTAATTTTGAAAAACATCTCGCAGATAACGGCACTACCATCATAAAGATCTTTCTGAACATTTCAAAAAAGGAACAGAAAAAAAGGTTTCTGGACCGTATTGAGGAAAAAGAAAAAAACTGGAAGTTTTCGCTGGGCGACTTGCCCGAACGTGCACTGTGGGATGATTATATGACGGTTTATGAAGAAGCGATTAATGAAACCTCAAAAAAACATGCCCGATGGTTCGTCATTCCGGGCGATGACAAATGGTTTGCGCGTGTGGCAGCCATACAGATTATTATCGATGCTCTGGAAGATATGAACCTGGAGTTTCCTAAACTTTCAGATAATGACCTCAAAGACCTTAGTCAGGCCAAACAACAGCTTGAAAGTGGGTAATACAAAAAAGCAGAAACAATAAATTTCTGCTTTAATTGATAAAGATAAAGTCTCGGCAAAATTACGGCAGTGCCCATTATGATGCGCCGCTTCCTGACTGCCGTTTATTTTTTAATGAATTTTGAACCCGTCAACTTACTACCGGAATGGACTTCAATATAGTAAATTCCGGGAGCCATTTCCATAACCGGGATTTCCAAGGAGTTTCCCTCCGGATTCAGGCTGTTCACTAAACGGCCTTCCGCATTGAAAATTTTAACTAAATCTATTTTTTGTCCGGCCGAAACATGCAGGACATCACTAACAGGGTTTGGATAAATTTTAAAATCTTCTTTTCCTGTTTCACGTACCGACAGTGGGCTCTCATTAATCTTTGCCATATACTGGAACGCTCCGGTACTGAACAGAGAACTGTGCGTTCCTGTAGCAGGATCAAGGATATGGAGGCCGGCACCATTGGAGTACAGATAGTTGCCGTTTCCGAGTTGGAGCACTCCTGCATTACCGCTGGAGCCGGGCGTAGGCCAGGAATTGAGGATAGCACCGGTAGTAGGATTAATTACATAGATTCCGCGGTTATTGCCGGATGCGGCATGATTTGCAAATGTAGCCACCACCAGATTACCGTCGGAATTGAAATTCATTTGCTCGATATTTGCCAGCACCGGACCGGGGAGAAGCGAGCCTGCCACGGTTCCGTTATACCCAAGAATCTGGATTTCGGAGGGATTTGCAAATGATGAGACAAATGCGGCAGTACCGTTATCCAATACATCAAATGGTGAGCTCACGGTGGTATAATATCCAAGAGGCACACCATTGAAGGACAGCCGGCGTATGGAGTTTGCAGTAGCTCCGTTCCCGCTTCCGGCATTGGTAACCCAAACTTCATTGTTCACGACATTCAGGCCCCGGATATTATCCGGGCCTACCACATCGCCCTGTAAAGTAGATTGTAAAGTGCCGTCAAAATTGTAAATATAGATATCATCGGCAATCTGATCCGCAATCCATATTTTGTCGTTCACCTGAGCAATACCTTTTGGAGTTCCGCTGGGAAGTGAGATAAAATTGGCGTTTACTACAGCGCCGGTTACAGCATTGAGCTTATAAACAGTGTCGGTACTGCTGTTCAGAACCAATACGCTTTGTTGGGCAGCTGCATTGCCACTAATCAGGGCAAGAAAGCCCATTCTTAAGAAAATAAATAATGTTTTCATATTTTTTTTATTAAAAATACGAAAAACAATTAAAACCACAAGAAAAGCGGTAAGCCGGATTCTGTAGATTCGCCGAAACGAAAATGCCTGTTATTTATCTGCGTCTTACATTGCTGCAAAACTTTAGCTGTTTACCCCTCATCAACGGACGGGCCGCCCTTAACTGATGATATACTTAACATTGCACCGCAAAGAGTTTACCTGGTTTCACTATAAATTAATATACATACTTTCTGTTGCACTTGTCCTGATCTCACGACCGGCGGGCGTTACCCGCTTTGCTGCCCCGTGGTGTCCGGACTTTCCTACCCCCGCCTGAGCGGGAATCAACAGGCTGCTCTTCTTGTGGACTGCAAAGATACAAATAACCGCCTAATCCTAAAACCGTTGCTCTCGCTGGTGCTGCACAAAAAAACAGATGGGGGCATTACAGGATTAGATTCAAATTTTTATCTTCGTGTGCAGAAAAAGACATCATACAGTGGGCACAAAAGAGCAGGAATTCGCGAAACTGATAAAGGATAATCAGGGACTGATTATCAAAATTTCGCGCCTATATACCAACTCACTGGAAGATGAGGAAGACCTGTTTCAGGAAATTGTGTTACAACTGTGGCGCAGTTACGACACATTCAAAGGTGGGAGCAAGATTTCTACCTGGATGTACAGGGTGGCTCTGAATACTGCAATTACCCTCTTCCGCAAGAAAACCCGCTCGCCCAAGACCGATGAACTGATGGATTTTCACTACAGTGATTATCTTGAAGATGATGAAGAGAAACAGCAGCAAATTGCCCTGCTGTACAAAGTGATAAAAATGCTCCCTAAGGTTGAAAGGGCCATTGTAATGATGTATCTGGATGATCTTCCTTACCGCGATATTTCCGAAAACCTGGGGATTTCTGAGGTGAATGCACGCGTAAAGATGAACCGGCTGAAGAAGCGATTAAAAGAACTAATGGAGAAACATGCCTGATTTTAATATAGACGATTTTAAAAAAACCTGGCAGGAACACGAAGTCCGTCCCAAATACGGAAACTCTGAGATCCTGGAGATGCTGAACCATAAATCACGTAATTATGTGAAATATATACTCTGGATCAGTGTGGTGGAATTCCTGTTCTTTACCGGACTGTCGGTGTTCTACATTTTCCGAACCGAAGAATCTAACAGTTTCCTCTCGGCGATGGAAAAACTGGGCGTGCACAATACACCGGAACTTCAGCAGGAATTTGGGCAGCTGTATAATATCCTGAAAGCTCTTAGTTTCCTGATCACCGGTTTTTTTGTGGTGAGATTTTATCAGAACTACCGCCGGATTAATCTGGAGGACAACTTAAAAAAGTTCATACTTCAGATTATGATTTTCCGCAGAACTGTAAACCATTTCATCCTGGCGAACATTTTACTGCTGATCTTATTCACAGGAATACTTACCATCTTTATTTTCCGCACCCTTTCCGCACAGGAAATCACTCTTGAACAGCCCACCCTACTCGGCTTTCTAACGGGTATCGGTATTGCTACACTCATAAGTGTCGGCCTGATCTGGCTCTACTACAGGATTGTTTATGGTATTATTATGAAGAAACTGGGCCGTAATCTTAACCAGCTGCAGGACATTGAAAACAGCAGCGAACAGAATTAGCGGGATCAACCTAAATAAAAAGTCAAAAAAATATCCGTCGCAACTGGACGGATATTTTTTTATTATGGGCGGTTAAAGCTCTTTTCTAAGCCTGGCCACCGGAATATTAAGCTGTTCGCGGTATTTTGCGATGGTCCGGCGGGCAATATTATATCCTTTTTCTTTCAGGATACCTACAAGAGCGTCATCCGTATAAGGTTTGCGTTTGTTTTCCTTCTCAATAGCCTCCATAAGATGCATCTTGATTTCCTTTGTTGATACTTCCTCACCGTCATCATTGGTCAGACTGTCGGAAAAGAGGTCTTTAAGGTAGATGATGCCGTTAGGCGTGTCAGCATATTTACTTTTTACCACACGGGATATTGTTGATATATCAAAACCGGTGATATCTGCTACATCCTTCAGGATCATAGGTCTAAGTGACTTGTCGTCGCCTGTTATAAAGTACTCCTTCTGAAGTTTCACGATGGCCGTAATGGTTTGCAGAAGGGTATTCTGACGCTGGTTGATGGCATCTATATACCATTTGGCGGCATCCAGTTTCTGTTTGATAAAAAGGGCGGCCTGCTTATGCTCCGGCGAGTTTTTATCATGTGAATAAGTGGAAAGGATATCCTTATATTCATCGGAGACCCGTAATGAAGGTGCGTTCTTGCTGTTAAGCAAAGGTACAACCTCCGGCTGTTCGCCTTTTTTATTCTCATTTACCTGAATTACGAAATCAGGAATGATTTCCTGGTTGATGGTGATGGTTTGGGTATCAAAATTCCCACCCACTCTTGGTGAAAGTCTGGAGATTTCGTCCAGCGCATCCTTCAGGTCCTCCTCATCCACATCATACTTCTGCATGATCTTGTTGTAATGCTTATTGGTAAGGGCATCAAACTGATTACGAAGGATATTCGCCGCTAAAGTAATAGCCTTGTCAGCGCTCACCTTTTTCTCAATCTGGAGAAGCAGGCATTCCTGAAGATTACGGGCTCCCACTCCCGGTGGATCCAGTTTCTGAACATAGTTATACAGAATATCCTCTACATTTTCCTTTGTCGTATAAATTCCCTGCGAAAAAGCAAGATCGTCTACAATGGCTTTCAGCTCGCGGCGAAGATAACCGTCGGTATCCAAATTCCCAATGATGTACTCCGCAATCTTAAGCTCATCATTTTCAATGTTAATGAGGCGTATCTGCTCCAGGAGATAATCATAAAGCGACTGTCCTTCTGTAAGCAGGCTTTCATTGTCAAACTCCTCATCATCTGCTGAATAGTTGCTGGATGATGTTTTATAACTCGGTTCATCATCAAAAAGATACTCATTTACATCAAAATCAGTATCAATGCTGCTGTTGCCTTCATCTTCATATTCGGTTACGGGCTCATCTTTAGCGTCCTTGTCCTCGTCATTTCTTTCGAGGGCAGGATTCTCTTCGAGTTCACGTTCCAGTTCTTCCTCAAACTCCAGCGTATGCAGCTGTATGAGCTTCATAAGCTGTATCTGTTGTGGGGCAAGTTTTTGTCCGAGTCTGAGTTGAAGGTTTTGTTTCAGCATATTTTTTTCTGCAAATTATTTTGTGCGTAGCAAAAGTAGGGATTGAATTATTTTACCGATTACAGATTAATTCTATATTCTTACAAGATTCTGTTAAAACTCCGCATTCTTGGGGGTTCGCGGGAATGGAATTACATCGCGGATGTTGGTCATACCCGTTACAAAGAGCACCAGTCGTTCCAGACCGAGACCAAAACCGGCATGTGGTACGGAACCAAACTTACGGGTATCCAGATACCACCAAAGCTCATGCTCGTCCACATTCATATCCTGCATTTTCTGCTTCAGCACATCCAGCCTTTCCTCTCTCTGTGATCCACCGATAATTTCACCGATACCTGGGAAAAGAACATCCATCGCGGCCACGGTTTTATTGTCATCATTCAGACGCATATAGAAGGCTTTGATTTCCTTTGGATAATCAAAAAGAACCACCGGGCTTTCAAAGTGCTTCTCTACCAGGAAGCGCTCATGCTCGCTCTGTAGGTCAATGCCCCAGCGGTCTACGGGATACTGAAATTTTCCTTTTTTGTTTTCCTTAGAGTTCATCAGGATTTCGATGGCCTCCGTGTAGGAAACCCGCATAAAGCGTTTTTTGATAACGTTTTCCAGTTTTTCAATCAACCCTTCTTTTGCACGGTCCTTTTCGGGCTTCTGTTTTTGTTCCTCAGCAAAACGGCTGTTCAGGAATTCAAGGTCTTCGGCACAGTTCTTCAGAACATAGCTGATGACGTATTTCAGGAAATCCTCTGCGAGGTCAATATTATTTTCAAGGTTGTTGAAGGCCACTTCGGGCTCCACCATCCAGAATTCGGCAAGGTGACGCGTCGTATTGGAATTTTCGGCACGGAAAGTAGGTCCAAAGGTATAAACCCTGCCTAATCCCATAGCTGCCGTTTCCGCTTCAAGCTGACCTGATACGGTAAGGTTGGTTTTCTTTCCGAAGAAATCTTCAGTATAGTCTATTTCCCCCTCCTCATTCCTTGGGATATTGTTGAGGTCGAAATTGGTGACACCAAACATCTCACCCGCACCCTCGGCATCAGCACCGGTAATGATCGGCGTATTGATATAGAAGAAGTGGTTTTTGTTATAAAATTCGTGAATCGCGAAACTCACGGCACTGCGCACACGGAATACGGCTGAAAACAGGTTGGTCCTGAAACGAAGGTGCGCTTGCTCCCGAAGCACCTCCAGTGAATGCTTTTTTGGCTGAAGGATGGTCTTGTCGCGCTCTTCAGTAAAATTATCACCTAAAATAACAATTTTTTTGGCGATGATTTCAATGGCCTGACCGCTTCCCTGGCTTTCCACCACTTCACCGGTAATTTTAAGTGAAGAGGCGACGCTGATTTTACTTATAGTGTCTTTATCAAAATTTTCAAAATCCACAACTACCTGAAGGTTGGCCATTGTAGATCCGTCGTTAAGCGCGATGAAGCGGTTGGAGCGGAAGGCCCGAACCCAGCCCTGGACAGTAATATCGTGATGAAGTATTTTTTTATAGTCTCCGAGGAGTTCTTTTATGATCATTCTTTTCATTGCGGTCTTAGTCAATTGTAGCAAAGATAGCACTTTTGGCTCATTTTTGCAGGCTGAAGGAGTCTGTTTGTTTAAGGCGGGAAGCCGGGAAGGATTACTGCGTTTTCGGCAAAGTCATCATTCATCTTTCACCGCGGGGGTGGTATATACCTCCAGCAGACCTTCGGGCAGCTGCATGGTAATCACCTTATCAGCGCGGTTTACCTCCACGATCCAGTCCTTAATAACCGGAATAATTACCTCTTTGCCCTGCAGGTCCAGAATAAAGTAATGCTGGGCAATCTGGTCGTTGACTTCCTTAACGGTTCCGCAGGAGTTGCCCTGCTCATCACGGATTTCAAAACCCAGTACTTCGTGATAGTAAAACTGGTTTCCTGTAAGTTCCGGAAGTGTTGAGAGCGGCATAAAAACGTTCTTGTTCACCAGCTGTTCTGCCATGGCAAGGTTGGCGTTTTTAAAAAATACAATTTTGGTGTTATCGCGGCTCCATTGCTGCTTTTCCACAAAAAAGGGTACCAGCAGTCCGTTTACTTCTACAAAAACACCGTCCAGTTTATTATAATGATCTGCCTGGTCGGTATCGAGTTTCAGTATTACATTTCCGGCCAGTCCGTGTGTCCTGGTAACCTTTCCCAGGTAATAACAGTCTTCTTTTTTCATCTTTATATTTTAGGATAAGCTTTGGCGCTGGGTTAGGAACCCACGGTTGGCCTGCAGCTTTGCAAATATACTCTTTAATTAAAAAAGGCGCCACAAAGGCGCCTTCCGTAATTTATACAGTGAGGTGGATTAAGCTTTCCCTTCGTCTGCAGCTTCACCGTCTTCTTTCTTAGGAGCAACTGCATCAGCAATTTTCTCAGTAACGTTTGCTACAGTTTCCTTTACAGAATCTACAGCGCCAACTACTGCTGCCGCAGCACCACCAATTGTTTCTGCTACATTTTCAACAACTGATTTCTCAGTAGTTTCTTCTGTTGCTTCAGCGTTTTTAGCATCTTCGGCTGCTTTTTCTTCAGCTGCTTTCGCATCTGCTGCCGCTTTTTCCTCTGCAAGTTTTGCCTCAGCTTCCGCTTTTGCATCTGCCTCAACTTTCGCTGCTGCATCTACTCTTGCCTGATTTACTTTAGCTTCTGCTTCCAAAGCTTCTTTCTTTGCATCTGCCTTAGATTTAGCCAAACCATCAGCTTTACCGCTTACCTGCTTTTCTTTAGTTTCCAACCAGGCACCGAATCTCTTCTCTGCTTCAGCTTCGTCAAAAGCACCTTTTGCTACACCACCCATAAGGTGTTTTTTGTAAAGTGCACCTTTGTAAGAAAGGATCGCTCTTGCAGTATCCGTTGGCTGAGCACCATTGTTTAACCACTGTACAGCAGCATCAACATTAAGTTCAATGGTTGCTGGGTTGGTAATTGGGTTGTAAGTACCGATTTTCTCGATGAATCTACCGTCTCTTTTTGCTCTTGCATCGGCAACTACGATGTGGAAAAAAGGCTTTCCTTTTTTACCGTGTCTTTGTAATCTGATTTTTACTGACATAAAAGTTTGATTTTGTGGGAACTCGTCCCGTTAAATATTAAGTGCGCAAAGATAACCAATTTTGCGGATATGAACCCTCACGCGTCAAAAAAAAATATCAAATTTAATCCTGTGCCGGTTCAAGCGCTCCCAAATAAAAAAGACCATAGCATTTTTCGTTCTCCGCGAGACCCAAATAGCCGTCCAGATATTTGATGAGGCCCGGTGAACTCCAGTAACAGCCTATATTAGCAGCGGTGCAGGTAAGATACATATTCTGCACCCCCATTGCTACGGCGGCAATTTCTTCCCACTCGGGCACCAGCCCACTGAATGCCACAGAAATACTGATTATGGCCCCGGCTTTACTTGCCTTGGCAGGGATATCTTCGTATTTTTTCTGAAGGAAGACAGCAGTTGGTGTGGTCTCACGGTAAATTCCGGCAAGCCTGGCACCAAGTTCATCTTTTTGTACACCTGTAAAAACCCGGAAACGCCAGGGTTTGGTTCTTTTATGATTGGGGACAAACTGCGCGGAGCCCAGTATGGTCTGCAGCACTTCAGGTGAAAGCGGTTCCCCAGTATAATCCCTTGGAAAAGTACTCTTCCGTGATTCGATGATTTCCTTTAAAATCTGACTTTTATCCATCAGACAAAAATAGTGAACTTTTACCGGACTAATAAATGAGAATAGTTGTAGGTCCCCTTTACGCTAAAGCACAGCCTCTATCCGCTGATGGATCTTATTGAGCGTAAACTCATCACCGGCTTTCTTACCTTTCATGATCTGCGCCATTGGGCTTTTTTCGGAAATAGCGTAAAACCGGTCACCTTCAAAAAAGAATTCACCAAGAGATACGGAAATATAGAACCTGGCCTTATTGGTAATGACCAGTGAGCCCACCACAGCTGCCTCGGTCTTTTTATTGAGGACACGCTGCATCTCACGCTGCATTTTCTTAAGCGCGGCCATCTGACGGTCCAGATGGTAAATCTCACTCTGTATTTCTTCCCGAATGGAGTCGTATTTACTCGTTTTTTTGATGTCGCGGCTTGCTTCCAGCGTGAAATTAAGGTAAAACTCCAGCGTCTTTACCTTACCTGAAAGCATTTCCTGCACATACGTCCGCAAATCATTTTTATTGTAGTGAGCCTTCTGCATATAAAACAACAATACTGAAACCTGCTTCCAACTGAGTGTTGCAGGTTAAAACTAATGCTTTCTAAACAAAAAATATGCAATTTTATTTTAAACGCTAAGACCACCGTAGCGGAAAAAGCTTCCTACAATGAGCATAAGGATGCCTATGACAGTGACACTGATAACATGGAAAGCCATTAGCGGTAAGTTACGAGCACTCAGTTTGGGCAGTACAAAAATATTGGCGCTTAAAGCGAAGAGTATGGTGGTGAAAAGCAAAATCAACTTAACGGAAACAGCAGTTTCTACAGGATTATCGAAGTGGAACCATTGCGATACTCCGACCCCGAACCGGTAAGCCATCCAGACGCCGGTAATTACCATAAGCAGCAGCGCGGGAATACCTATTTTTTCGTATTTCCTCTCAAATGAGAGCAGGATTTCGGGATCACGTTTCCTCAGGACTTCCGGTAGAATTCCGAGGGCGAGCACGAGATGACCTCCAACCCATACAGCGGCACCTAAAAGATGTAAAATGAGCAGCAAATGATGTGACATATGAACTACAAAAATAGAGGCCGCAATACCGAAAAAACTATGACCACAGTCATATCTCGGATTCCGGTGGTTATTTTTCCGAGAGCGCCTTAAGGGCTGCAAGACCTCCCCCGTAGGACTTATCCATCTGACCGTCCATAAACACAGACATCAGGTTCATCGGATAGTCCAGCTCACAATCCATATCCCACGTCACTTTTGTACTATTGCCCTGTGGAGTCAGGATTATATTTGATGTAGCATCACTTTCAAAAGGTCTGGTAAAAAGCATTTTGGTGCTCTGCTTCTGATTGGGCACCAAAGCCGTGATTATGTGGCAACCCGCGCCGGCATCATCGTTTCCGTTCCAGCAATACTGATCACCTACCTGTCCGCTGTTCCCGGAATAATCAATTTTCATATTCGGATCCAGCTTCATCCAGGGATTCCATTGGTTGAAAGCTTTCATCGAACTGATATTTTGGTACACTTTTTCGGCAGGAGCGTTAATGACTATCGACTTTTCAAAGTGATAATCCTTGCCAACAGCAAACATGGCGATTAGCAATACAGCTACTATGGCTACGATGATTTTCAGTAAAGTTTTCATGGTTGTTAAGTTTACGCAAAGATAAAATTAATATTTTGAGTATTTTTACCTCACAAAGCAGATGAACACCTGCTCAAACCTGAATAAATCCTATATTTCACAATGAACAACCCTTTGTTACAACCCTTTCAAACTATACATTCCTCCGCGCCTTTTTCAGAAATAAAAGAAGAACATTTCTTACCTGCTTTCCGGGAACTTATTAAGGTTTCGGAAAAGGAAATTGATACCATCGTCAATAATGAAGCTGAACCCACTTTTGAAAACGTAATTGAAGCACTGTCCTATTCCGGACAGCAACTGGATGTAGTTTCCGGCATTTTCTTTAATCTGAATTCGGCAGAGACCAATGACGAAATACAAAAAATCGCACAGGAAGTCTCACCTCTGCTTACTGAATATTCGGCCAGAATATCGCAGAATGAGGTGCTTTTTGAAAAGATTAAAAAGGTGTATGACGAACAGGAGAAGTATCAACTCAACGGAGAACAACAAATGCTCCTCAGCGAGACTTACAAAGGATTCGTGCGCAGCGGCGCTTTGCTGAACGGTGCCGACAAGGAAAGATTTAAAGAAATAAGCATCGAACTTTCGAAGAAATCACTGCAGTTCGGGCAGAATGTGCTGGCTGAAACCAATAACTACTTCAAGCACATTGCAGATGAAAAGGAGCTGAAGGGCATTCCGGAAGCCATCCTGGAACAGTATCGGGAAGAGGCAAAATGCAGGGAACTGGAAGGTTATGTAATCACGCTGCACATCCCAAGCTATCTGCCCGCCATGACCTATGCAGAAAACCGTGACCTGAGAAAAGAACTCGCTGGCGCTTACGGAAAGAAATCCTTTAACAATAATGAATTCGACAATCAGGAACTCATCCGCGAAATCGTGGCCCTGAAACAGGAGAAGGCAAAGTTGCTGGGATATTCCAACTATTCAGAATTTGTACTGGAAGAAAGGATGGCGAAATCACCGGACCAGGTACTCAATTTCCTGAATGAACTTATGGAAAAGGCAAGACCTTATGCTGAGAAAGAAATTGCGGAACTGCAGGAACTGGCAAAAGCCGACGGCATAGACCAAATGCATAGCTATGACCACAGTTTTTATGCAGAAAAACTCAGGAAAAAGAAATTCGATATTGATGATGAGGAACTGAAACCTTATTTCCAGTTGGAAAAGGTGGAGGAAGCGGTTTTCCAACTTGCTGAAAAACTTTTTGGACTGAAATTTAAGGAAAGCCACGGAATCCAAAAGTATCATGAGGAAGTTAAAACCTATGAGATATATGAAAACAGCGAATTTAAGGCGCTGCTTTATACCGATTATTTTCCAAGGAAAGGAAAACGGGCCGGCGCCTGGATGACCAGTTTCAGAAATCAGTACAGACAAAACGGTGAAAACATCAGGCCACATATTTCCGTTGTTTGCAACTTCTCGAAACCAAGTGCAGATACACCAAGCTTACTCACCTTTCAGGAAGTTACGACCCTTTTTCACGAATTCGGTCATGCGCTGCACGGCGTTTTGGCAGATACCACCTATCCCAACTTATCCGGCACCAATGTGAAATGGGATTTTGTAGAACTCCCTTCACAGTTCCTGGAGAATTTCTGCTACGAACCAGACTTTCTGAAAAGCTTCGCCAAACATTATAAAACGGGTGAGACGCTACCGGATGATAAAATCCAGAAAATTTCTGACTCCAAGAATTTTATGGAAGGATACCAAACGCTAAGGCAGATTGGTCTGGGCAAACTGGATATGGCCTATCACAGCACAGCTGAAAGGATTGGAGATGTAAAGACGTTTGAGGTCAATGAAACCGAAGGTACCAATCTGTACCCCGCAAATCCGGATACCGCAACAAGTCCAAGTTTCTCGCATATCTTTCAGGGCGGATATTCGGCGGGATACTATTCTTACAAATGGGCCGAAGTGCTGGATGCGGATGCATTTCAGTATTTTAAAGAAAACGGAATCTTCAACCCTGAAACCGCAGCCAGGTACCGCCGTTTACTGTCAGCCGGCGGTACCAAGGACCCCATGGAACTCTACAAAGAATTCCGCGGAAGTGAACCAAAGGTGGAAAGTTTACTTAAGCGCGCTTTTGGATAATAAAGAAGAGACGGCAGCCGCCGTCTCTTTTATCTTTTATCTTTCACCAAATATCAGGTTGTTCTTTCGGCGGTGCTTAAAGTTCTTTTACGAAGGGCTTCACTCCTGCTTTTGGCCAGTACCGGAAGTGAAATGAAACCCATGACAGCCATAATGACTAGTTGCATGGTATGGGAAATAAAGCCATACGCCAGACCTACAGCGGCTCCCTCCTCAAAGGATCTTCCTTCTGAAAGAAACAGTGCTCCAATCCCGATCTTCAGTGCAAAGTGGAAGGCACCGATACCCCCAGAAGCCGGTATCATCATGCCTAAAGTACCCACTACAATGATGAAAAATCCGTCAGCGACAGAAAATGCGGAGGTTTCCGGAAGTGAGAAACAAACCAGGTATGCGGCCAGAAAATAGCATATCCAGATGGCAAATGAATAAATCAAGAACCGAAACGGTTGCTTCAGACGGAAAATTGAGGTCAAGCCCTGCAACAGGCCGTCCACAATCTTGTAGATCTTCCCCAGGATTGAGATTTTCTCCAGTGAGGACCTCAAGATGAAGAATAAGACCGCGGCCGTAATGCCGACCGTCAAAATCAGCCAAAGCCAGAAATTGGAAGCTTCGGGCGCGTCATCATTTCCCTGCACTACATAATTGAAAAATGCGAGTATAGCTTCATATTTAAAAATAAGGGTAAGCAGGAGGAAACCCATCATACAGATAAGGTCTACAATACGTTCCAGGATGATGGTACCGAAAGATTTGTCTACGGGAACCTGCTCCACGCCGTATAGAGCGGTAGATCTGGCCAACTCGCCGCTGCGCGGGATAGTGAGGTTCATGAGGTAGCCGAAAGAAATGGTCCAGAGCGAGTTGGAATTTGAAATCCGGTAACCCATGGGTTCAAGCAGCAAATTCCAGCGGATGGCACGGAACCAATAAGCCAGGATACCAAAAACAGCAGCGAGGGCTACCCAAAAATAATTGGCCTTGGCAAAATAGCCTTTAATCTCACTGAAATTCAGACCGCGAAATGCCAGCCACATAAAAAAAACAGCCACTGCCAACGATAGGGCAATGGTCAGGATCATTTTCACAGGATTTTTCTTGTTAGATGTTTCCAATGGACAGTATTAAGTTAAAAGGTTGGTATTCTCGTCCGGAAACACAATTTTAGGCTGGAAGTCACGCGCTTCCTCAGGCGTCATTTGGGCATAGGCAATGATGATGATGATGTCACCCCGCTGCACACGTCTTGCGGCCGGCCCGTTTAGGCACACCTCGCCGGATTTCCTTTTTCCCTTTATGGCGTAGGTATCGAACCTTTCACCATTATTCACATTCACGATGTATACCCTTTCGCCCACCATAATGCCGGAGGCCTCGAGTAAATCTTCGTCAATCGTGATGCTTCCTATATAATTCAGATCAGATTCGGTAACCCGGACACGGTGGATCTTGGATTTAAAAACTTCAATAAGCATTCGGCAAATTTATTAATAATTATCAACATAAATGAATATACGATAACTGAGGACAAAAACACCGTAAACACCGCTCCAGCGCGTGGAAACCAGCGATATAACCTCACTTTTACCGATGTTTAGCCTCATGTGGCAAAAAATTAATATTATTTACGAATTCATAAATTGCAATATAAAATCTCAAAAATGGAAAAAACATGATAAATAAAGGGAATACTACGAATTCCATTTTGCGCAAGGGCTGATAAACCGTACGGCCTTCAATTGTCATTTTTTAATATATAGCCATATTTTTATAAAATTTTGTTCAATTAATCCTTAAAAATTTGCGCATATTGAATTTTGTATTATATTTGCTTATATAACCACGTAGATTACTAACTATTTAATATTAAAATTATGAACAAGTCTGAATTAATTGAGGCAATGGCAAACGATGCCGGTATCACCAAAGTAGCAGCAAAAGCAGCATTAGAATCCTTTATGTCCAACGTAATGAACACTTTACAGCAAAAGGACGGTAAAGTTTCCCTTGTAGGATTCGGAACTTTTTCTGTAGCTGAAAGAGCTGCAAGACAGGGTATCAACCCGGCAACTAAAAAGCCTATCAATATCGCTGCGAAGAAAGTAGCTAAGTTTAAAGCTGGTGCAGATCTTGCCACTGCGGTTTCCGGAAATAAATAATTTCAGATTATTTACTATAAATAAAACCTCACTTTTCGGTGAGGTTTTTTGTATTTATAAGGTAAGATGATTAAGGTGCAAGCCTTTTGATACTCCAGCTGAAATCTGATTCCAGACTGTAGAGAATCCGGTCGTGCAAACGGTTGGGTCTGCCCTGCCAGAATTCAATTTCATAGGGACGGCCCATATATCCACCCCAGTTTTCAGGTCGCGGGATTTCAATGCCCTCAAAATGCAGCTCCAAGTTCCTGAGTTTCTGCTCCAGAAATTCCCGGTCCGGAATAATTTCACTCTGTGGAGACACAATAGCGCCCAGCTGACTGCCGCGTGGCCGTGAAGCAAAATAGCCGTCGCTAAGGTTATCGGGCAGTCTTTCCAGTTCAGCCTTAATGATTACCTGTCTTTCCAGCGGTGGCCAGAAAAAGTGAAGGCAGGCACGCTTACCGGACTCAATAGCCTTACCCTTGCGGCTGTTATAGTTGGTATAGAAAATAAAACCTTCCCAGGTATAGGATTTAAGCAGGACCATACGGGTGCGCGGGCAACCGTCTTCCTCAAGCGTGGAAACGGACATGGCGTTGGCTTCGGAGATGGCTGGATGCGCGCCTGCATCCACAAACCAGTCGCGGAACTGCTCCATTGGGTTTGCCCTGATCTGGCTTTCCAGTAATTCAGCCTGGTCGTAAATTTTCCTTTTATCGTGTAAGTTTTCCATTATTTTTTCTATTTTTGATTGAAGCATAGCTCCAAAAAGAAAATGTGATGAATTCCTACAAAGGTAAAATTTTAATATCCACACCTGATGTGTCGGGCGACATTTTTTCCAGGTCGGTGGTGCTTATGGTGGATCATAGTGAAAACGGAGCCTTCGGACTTATTCTGAATAAGAAGAATGAGGATGTGAGCCGCGGCGTAGCGCGACTTCTGGGTTTTGATGTGGATGTATATGAAGGGGGCCCGGTTGAGAATGACAAGACTTTCTTTATCGTAAAGGGCGAGGCGGTGAATGATTTTCACCTAAAGATCAATGAGAATTACTATCTGACCGAAGATACTGAAACAATTATTGAGCAGCTCCTGAACCACACTCTTGACGTACAAAATGTAAAAGTATTTTCGGGTTACTCAGGCTGGGCAGCCAAGCAACTGGAAGGCGAGATACAGAGAAAATACTGGACGGTAGTGGATATCTACGACCTGGATTACACACTGTCCAACGACCATAATCTCTGGAAAAAAATCATGCAGAACCTGGGCGGCGAATTCCTGATCTGGGCCAATGCACCACAGAATATCTCACTGAATTAAAGAATCCGCCGAGTAAATTTTTACCAACCGAATACAATATACAGACAAAACCGCCGTTATAGCGGTAACACATTAATAAAACCCGTTAACTGACTCAAGTTGGTTAACGGGTTTGTCAATTTCAGACGGTTTTAGAGGAACGATTTCTGCCACTGCTCAATGATTTGAGTAAAACGGGAGTGGGCAAAGGTCTTATTCCTGATCTTCTGCACCGGATAAAGGCCCTTCGCATCGGAAACCAGAAGTATTTCTTCAGATTTCTGACTTTCAAAGGCGATAAGTTCCTCCTCATGGATTTCGGCAAGACTGTTTTTATGGATGAAAGTCACCAGATTTTCCATAAGAGGAGAGATATAGGCTCCTTCAGACTGCCTCGGAATTTTAATTGCATTACCTTCCAGAAAGAGCAGGTTCCCCGCCACGGTCCTGGCGATACGTTTATTCGGATTCAGAAGGATAACATCGTCCAGGTCATTATCGCGGGCATAGATCTCCGCATAAATATTCTCTGGGCAGTGAACTCTTATGTTGCTCAATAAATGGGTGTTTACGCTTATTTCCTTAATGAGGTCCAGTTCTATTGAATCGCGAAGTTGCAGGACATCGCCATTGGCTTCAACACCGATATGGAACGATACGGGTGCTTTGTCAAGTTTTTCCGATCCACTTTCGCGGTATACCATCATGTGGATGAAGGCATCCTGAACTCCGAGTTCCATTGTCTTTTCGGACAGGATATGCTGAAAAAAATCGAGGGTGTAACTCAGCGGTATATTCATCCGCATCTTGCGCATGGAGGCCATCAAAAAAAAATAGCATTCTTCGGCCATAATCAACTGTCCGTTACGCACAAAAAAAGTAACCTTCACCGCGTCACCATGCAGGAATGCACGGTTTACGGTCATTTCTCCTAAAGGAACGGCTGGAGTATTTTGGATCATTTCAGGATATTTTATAAAAAACAAATGAACGATCGCTCGTCCATAGTGTTTCAGTTATTTTAAATATTTTTAAGCTGCACCCAGTTTAATCTGCAGGTTTTCGATAAGGTTGTCCCAATAAAGTCTGTTTTCCTCCTCGTCGCCGGGATCACAGAAATCAGTGATATTGAGCGACAGATCTTCAGTAATCTCGTCAATGACAATTGTCATTTCAAAGAAATTCTTTGTGCCCTCATCTTCTTCCCAACGGAAGCGAACAAAACTTTCAGGCTTATAACGGATCAGTGTGGCCTTCTCTTCCGGGCCATCGCCCCAGCTAAAAAAGAAATCATCTCCCTTTTCAGTTACATCATCGGCAAACCACTCGGAAAGCCCTTCGGCACTCGCAAGATATTCGTATAAAATCTCTGAAAGACAGTGCATTGGATATTCGTACTGCACTTTCTGCTTTGCCATACTGTTCTCTTTTTTTATTGTTGCGCAATATATAAATTAAAAACGCAACCATGCAACAGAATAGATATGATTTTTCTACGCTTCATCTAAAACGTCGGTAATTATTTGGCAACCGAGCCGAATTTCATCAAAACTTAAAGTTAAGGGTGGGGAAATCCTCAGATATTCATTTCGGTAAAGCTGCCAGAATACAACAAGCCCCTTTTCCATGCAGCGTTTTGCCACCTGTAGGGTAAATTCGGGATCGCCCAGGTTTACGGCCAGCATCAGGCCTTTGCCATTGATATTTTTAATTTTTGGGTGTACGAGCAGTTCACGGAATAGCTTTTCCTTTTCAGCCACCTCAGCCATCAGACCACTCTCAAGAACCTCATTTAATGTGGCATGACTGGCCGCGGCAATAAGCGGATTTCCGCCAAAGGTTGTAATATGTCCCAGTTTGGGCGAGTGCGAAAGGCTTTCCATGATTTCGCGTGAACTCATGAAGGCGCCCACCGGTACACCACCGCCCATGCCTTTGCCCATAACCAGGATGTCCGGCACAATGCCGTAATGTTCGAAAGCAAAAAGTTTTCCTGTTCTGCCGAAGCCGGGCTGAATTTCGTCAAGGATCAGAAGCGCGCCCACCTCTTCGCAGCGGGCTTTCAATTTCTTCAAATAGTCGGGTTGAGGAAGCAGAAATCCGGCGGCCCCCTGGATGGTTTCCAGGATTACGCAGGCAGTTTTGTCCGTAATGCTTTGCAGATCTTCTTCGTTGTTGAATTCGATGAAGTCCACCAAAGGAAGCAGCGGCCTGAATTCACGCTTGTGGTATTCGTTCCCTGAAACAGAAAGTGCGCCGTGGGTATTTCCGTGGTAAGCGTTATGAAAGGAAACAATCTCTTCCCTACCGGTATATCTTTTGGCCAGTTTTAATGCACCGTCTATCGCTTCGGCACCTGAGTTCACAAGGTAAGTGACTTCCAGCGGAGCGGGCGTTGCATCTGCCAGTAGTTTACACAGTTGCACGGGCATTTCCTGGGCATATTCGCCGTAGACCATCACATGCAGGTATTTATCCGCCTGCTCCTTTATAGCTGATATGATTTTGGGATGTGAATGCCCAAGAGTATTGGCAGAAACTCCGGCTACAAAATCCAGGTATTTCCGGCCGTCTTTGCCGTAAATATAGCTTCCTTCAGCTTTTTCCACTTCAAAGCCGGCGGCGAATTGGGTGGTCTGTGCCTGGTGTTTAAAGAAATCGTTTTGCATGGTGCAAAAATAAGAAAAACGTTTGGGTGAGTAGGGTTTCAACCTTGTCAAGGTTTTCAGTTAGAAAAATCTAATTTAGCTTTATCTGATCGGAACCCTTACATGTTGTTGAGGAGTCAACCGCGCCCCGACCTGAGTGGAGCTCTTTTTATTGAGCAAAGCGGAATAAAAAAGCGGGAACGGAGGGCGGATAAAGGCGCCCTGAAAAATAAGAGCAAAGAAGAAAGGCAATAGTGTACGTTCCCAGAGGAAAGAAGAAAGAGGAAAGAGGAAAGAACAAAGATAAGACTCTTTACCTGCGGACACGCTTCGGCTTTTTGGCTTCCTCTGCCGCACGCGCACGGTCAATTTCGGCCTGTGCCGCATCAAAGAAGGGGTTGTCCCCGGTATACTGTACCTCTTCGTAATTGGGGGTGTCCACGAAAATGTCCTGCCACTTCAGCAGCCGGTCTTTGGTATTCCAGTTGAAGCCCTGCAGAAACCTCATCTCTTTGGAGATCTTGCTCATGGGATAGATGTCCGTTAATGCACCGATGTTACAGGAAATAATCTGTACCCTGCGCTCCTCAAAAAGGGCTTCAATGATGCCACAGGTCGAAAGTGCCACACCGATCCGTTCGGTTTCCCGCGTTTTCTCATTTTCATCGTCGGCATAAGTGACGGCCTGCGCATTACCGATGACATTGGCTAGGTTCACCTGGTTTTCTTTATAGTAAACGGTCATGAGCTTACCTTTTACCTGGTTGAATTCGTCTTTAAGATTCAGTGAATCGGCTTTGCTGATGGCAAAGGCATTCCCGATGACCTTCAGGGAGTCGATGTACTCATTTTCAGTATCAAAATAGGCTTCAATTTTATCTCCCGAAACCTGTTTGGCTCCGCTCCAGGCGATGGGACTGCCCATGAGGTGCAGCACGCCGTCGGTTTCATTGAAACTTAAAGAATCGGACCGCGACTGTATATTGGATTTAAAGAACCGGGCCTGACGGTAGGCCCTCAGGAAACTCTTCTTTATGTTCGTTGAGTCCATTTTCTGATACGCCAGGATACGGTTCGCTGAAAAGTAGATGGAGTCGTTCTCCAGGATTTTCACAGCGTAAGCTTTTTCCGTTACCATGGCCGAATCAATTTTCTCGTAAATCTCACCGTAACCTCCTTTAATGTAACGGCGTTCCTGTGGGTCGTTAAGCGTTACATTGCCCGTAGCCGTGCCAAAACCGGTGATTTGGTTGTAGTACATTTTGTCGCCGACAAGGGTTTTGTTGTTGTAGTAAATCGTCGAGTTTTTGTTGAGCCAAACTTCCTTTGTATTTTGGTTATAGGTTCCGCTTTCCGTGTAAACGCTGTTGGACGGGTTATCCCTGTTGATGATGGTTGTAGGACCGTTGAAAGTGGCGACATTGGTGTTCTGGTTTTGCACGATATTGGTGCCGTCCACGATATACTGGTTGTTTTCAATCTTTACATTTCCTGTAAAGTCAATGAGTTTGGTAGCGATATTATAGGTAGCCGATTTTGCATACATAATTCCCTGACCATCTGTGATGGTACCGCCGGTATTGAAATAGGCTTTATTGGAGATCCTGTCATAATACAGGGTTTCTGTACGGATGGTCTGTTTTGGATCGGTAAGGACCACATCCTTTCTGGCGATACCGCGCTGGGTATTGCCGTCGTATTCCATTTCCTGGGCGGTAATTACGGAACCGTCGGCATTGCGGAGCTTTACATTGCCCACTGCCTTTACAAAATTCTCCTTTTCGTACCAGATCACGAAATCGGAGGTCACAACAGATCCCTGATGATCGAACTGTACATTACCTTCAAAGAAAGTATTACCGTTAAATTTGGCAGGATCTTTTTTAACAAAATCGGCGTGAACAAGCTTTACCTTCTCCCCCTGCTTTTGCTGCGCCTGCTGCTGACTGAAAAAGGGATCCTTTACGAGAGGATCCGTAGGTCTGGTGGTAATTTGCGCCAGAAGCTGCACAGAGGCAAAGAGGAAAACCGCAAAATATTTCTTCATCAATCTTTTTTGGTACCGTAGAAGTAAAGCGAGTGAGAATCAATATTTACACCAAATGCCTCCTCAATGGACTGCTTGATTCCCTGAATCCGTGGGTCGCAGAACTCAATGATTTCGGCAATCTCCTTATCAGAGTCGCGCTTGTAGATAACCAAATGATCGTGCTGCTTATCGAAATAGGATTTCTCGTAGGAGGAAGTGCTCAAGGTTTTTTCGCCAAACTGGTGCTTGCGTATGAGTCCGGCATCCAGAAAAATCTCTATGGTATTGTAAATTGTTGCTTTGGATACGTGATATTTCTTCTGCATCATCAGCAGATACAGATCATCTACATTGAAATGATGGTCCAGAGTATAGATTTCCTCCAGAATGGTGTAGCGTTCCGGCGTATTCCGGAAACCCTTTTCCTGAAGGTACTGCCTAAGTACATCTTTGATCTGTTCTACATTCTTTTCTTTCTGTACGGAATCCATTGCTGCTGTTTGCTGCAAATTTATCACTTTTTTCTTTGACTCTGACAAACAGTGTGGAAGCATAGACCATCAGCCTTCAGACCTTTTAAATTCTACCTGCTGAATTTTCTTCACGATAATATCCTGGTCCAGGAGTGGCGCCGACTCTACGACCACATTATGCGGGGAAACTCCCCAGGTCTTGAAATCGTCGCTGCCAATATATTTTACGAAGTTGTAGATATTGAGGGTGATTTTTTCTTTGATCGTAAGTAAAGTATCGTTGATGTAAGTATTGTCGATGATCACATATTTGAGGTCGGGCGGAATATTGTGTGCCCTCAGTGAAGGATGACTGCTTCGGGAGGGGATCACCCCTTCTGCCATCAGGTCTTTCAGCACATCATCGAAATAGTCATTAATCCTGCGGTCCACCTTGAAGCCCAGCATGAAGTTCACCCTGTAAATGGTGCCCGCTACAATTTCCTCCACCGAGTATTTAAAAGTGAAAGGATCTTCCTGATTTACGATATTAAGGATAAAATAATGGTCTGCACGTTTTGGCTGGCGGCGAAGGATGGAATAAATGATTTTGGCCTCTATCTCATTTTCGCGTTTCGCACGGCTCAGATAGGCCAGGTTGGTCGCATATTTCGGGATGGTCTCATCCAGTTTCATTTCCTTGATAATCGGCACATATTTGTCAAAACTTACAAATTTTATGAAGTTGTTCTTGATGCGCCGGCCATTGTACCAGGCATACATGCAAACGCCGATGAACCCGCCCAGCACTATGGTGAGCCAGCCGCCTTCAAAAAATTTAATGACATTCGCACTGAAAAAACCAAGTTCAATGAACAGATATGTTCCGCCGAAAAGGAACATCAGCAAGGGATGGACGCGTCTCCGTTTCAGCCAGAACAGCAGCAGCACGGTGGTCATCAGCATGGTTATGGTGATGGTAAGGCCGTAAGCAGCTTCCATTTTTCCGGACTCCTGGAAATAGAGTACCACAATGATGCACATGAGTAAGAGACCCCAGTTAATGCGCGGAATATACATTTGACCTTTCACACCCGATGGATAATCAATCTTTTGGTTAGGCCAGAAATTAATGGACATGGCCTCGGTAAACATGGTAAAGGAACCTGTAATCACCGCCTGACTTGCAATAATTGCAGCGGCTGACGCCAGAACCACACCCGGAAGGATAAGGTATTCCGGCATGATGGCGAAAAAAGGATTGAGGCCTTTTGCCTGTACGGTATCAATATTGTCCAGCAGCCAGGCACCCTGACCCAGATAATTCAGTATAAGCATCAGCTTTACGAAGATCCAGCTTACTCTGATGTTCTTTATTCCACAGTGACCAAGGTCAGAATAAAGTGCTTCAGCTCCCGTAGTACAAAGAAAGACGGCACCCAAAATAATAATCGCACTGGGTGAGTGTGTGATAAGCTGATAAGCGTAATAAGGATTGAATGATTTGAATATTTCAATGTGATCCGATATGTGGAGCGAACCAAAGATGCCCAGTGCCAGAAACCAGATCACCATCACCGGACCAAAGAATTTACCGATGAAACTGGTGCCGAATTGCTGCACCACAAAAATGACAAGCAGGATTCCGCAAGTGATAAGGACCACAGGTGTTTCGGGATTATAAATCTTAAGCCCCTCTATAGCCGACATTACCGTGAGCGAAGGTGTAATTACGCTGTCGGCCACAAGTGTAGCACCGCCTATGATGGCAATCAGGTACAGCCAGCGTTTGCGGAACTTTTTAACAAGCGAATAAAGCGCCAGGATGCCGCCTTCACCCTTATTATCGGCTCTAAGTGCAATAATCACATATTTCAGCGTCGTTTGCAGAGTCAGCGTCCAGATGATGCAGGAAAGTGCACCTTCTATGTATTCGTCCAAAGGAAGCGTGGCGGAATCTTCGCGGGCACCCACTATGGCCTTCATCACATATAGGGGCGAGGTACCGATATCGCCAAAAACAATTCCCAGAGACACTAAAACTCCCATAAATGAGAGTTTCTTAAGATCAAAATGATGACCGCCGTTTAATGCATCCATTTCAAAAAAAATATCGGCAAAGGTATTCTATTTAACCGCCTGTTTTCATGACTATTTATAAATGAAAAAACTCCCTTTCGAGAGTTTTTATCTATTTTATGCCTTGATGTACATGGCCTTTTTTATTTCGGCTTTCACTGTTTCCAGTTTGGGGAACCATTCTGCAAAAAGTGCGGAAGAATAAGGGGCCGGTGCATCCGGAGTTGTTATTCTTTTAATGGGTGCATCCAGATAATCGAATGCTTTCTGTTGTACCATATAAGTAATTTCAGTAGCTACGGAACCAAATGGCCAGGCTTCTTCCAAAATTACAAGACGGTTGGTTTTCTTCACAGATTCCAGTACGGTATCATAATCCAGCGGACGTACAGTTCTGAGGTCAATCACTTCTACGGAAACACCTTCTTTTTCCATATCCTCGGCAGCCTGCATCGCCAGCTTCATAATTTTTCCGAAGGACACAAGGGTGATGTCGCTACCCTCTCTCTTGATATCGGCTTTTCCGATGGGCAGATAATATTCTTCCTCAGGAATTTCCATCTTATCGCCGTACATCTGCTCTGACTCCATGAAGATGACAGGATCATTGTCCTGGATCGCAGTTTTCAGAAGACCTTTGGCGTCGTAAGGGTTGGACGGCACCACTACCTTCAGTCCGGGACAGTTGGCGTACCATGACTCAAAAGCCTGGCTGTGCGTAGCTCCAAGCTGGCCGGCCGAAGCAGTTGGTCCGCGGAAGACGATAGGACAGTTCCACTGGCCACCACTCATCTGGCGTATCTTGGCTGCATTATTTATAATCTGATCAATACCTACCATGGCAAAGTTGAAGGTCATGTATTCCACGATAGGGCGGTTACCGTTCATAGCGGCACCAACTGCAATACCGGTAAAACCGAGTTCTGCAATTGGCGTATCGATTACCCTCTTAGCACCGAACTCATCAAGCATACCTTTGGAAGCTTTATAAGCTCCGTTGTATTCTGCCACCTCTTCACCCATCAGGAAAATGGATTCGTCTTTACGCATTTCCTCGCTCATTGCCTGCGCAATCACTTCGCGGAAAGTATATTCTGCCATAGTTGCTTTAATTTATTAGAGCACAAAATTACTGATTTTTTATTGAATCATTAAACAAAAAAACAGGGCACGGGCCCTGTATGATTATTATATCGCTGCAAGTGATCAGTTTACTTTATGCCATGTCTGGGTTCTGCCAATAAGTGAAAAACCTACGTAGCCACGGACATTAAGTTTGTCGCCTTCTCTTTTTATGGTACATTTATAAGTCTTGCCACTTTTAGGGTCCGTAATGGTTCCACCCGTAAATTCATTCCCGTCCTTGTTCAGCCCGCGGATGATCTCGAGACCAATTAGAGGTTTGTTCTTACGGTCGTCGGTACATTTCACACAGGTATTATTTTCGGGTTTAGCCAATAGCTGCACGATCTTACCTACGTACTGGCCTTTCGAATTCTTTGTAATCTCGACAATGGACTTGGCTTTGCCGGTTTCATCGTCTATAGTTTTCCATTTACCTTCAATCTGTGCGAAGGAAAGGACACCCACAAAAAGGGCGGCGAAAGCGAGAGCAAACTTTTTCATATTCTATAAGTATTTTTTGTATTAAGTTATCTTTTGATAAAAATAATCAAAAAATGTTAAGCTCCAACTTTTTTATTATTCTGTTCATATAAAAACATCAGTTCAGCTTCCGGTTGATCACACGGTCCATATAATCCTGATACCAGGCCTTCACCAAAAGTTCACCAGCGGCAGTTTTACTGTTAGTTACCTTACCTTTCAGATTCTGCTCCAAATTAAGGTCAGTAACATTGTAAATTCCCTCCACTTCCCTGCCATTGAACCTGTAGATATAGTCATTGGTCATAATCTGGTTGTTCACCGCATCGGAATTGACAATAAAGGGTTCGAACTGCTGGTCCGATACAAGGCTCCTGCCCCAGCTCCGGATTTTTTTGTTATATCCGATCAAATCGGCCAAAGTTGGGTAAATATCCATCTGTTGTGCCAGCTCCATATTTACTCCTTTCAATTTATACTCCGGATTGGGCGAGTAAAAAAGGATAGGTACAGCAAAGCGGTTCATTATTTTCTCATACTCAGGATAATGAACTTTATTCGGATGGTCACCGGTTATGACGAAGATGGTATTCTTAAACCAGGGTTTACTTTTCACAGTATCAAAATATTTGCGTATCGCCATGTCCGTATACTGCATCGGGATGTGCATCTCTACGGTGCCGGGACGGAACTTATCCCTGTATTTTTCTGGAACAGTGAACGGATGATGTGAGGAAGCCGTGAACACTGTTGCCATAAACGGCTGCGTCCTGCCCGTGTTATTGGCAAAATACTGCAGAAAGGGTTCATCCCAGATCGCCCACATACCGTCGAAGTCCGCATCATTATTGTATTCGTTCTTACCAAAATAATCTTTGAAACGCAGGATGCCGGCAAAACCCTGGAAACCCATGGAACCATTGGGAGCACCGTGATAAAAGGAAGTATCGTAACCCAGTTCGTTGCACACCGAAACGATACTCTGAATTTTCTGGTTAGAATACGGGGAACTTGTAAAAGCATCTGTAAGACTGGGGATGCCGGCGAGAATGCTGCTCATGCCATGGATAGACTGACGTCCGTTCGCATAGGAATTGGGAAAAATAAGACTTTCCGCGGCCAGACTGTCTATGAACGGAGTGTAGGATACAAAGTCCTTAATATTCTTATGAGTATTAAACGCTCCGGAATATTCCCTGCCAAAAGATTCAACGATGAGGATCACCACATTGGGAGGGTTGGTTACCTGCCTTGAATACTGCTTATAAGGATGAACATTTTGCTGAATAAAGTCATCATCAACAAACTTAACAAGTTCAAAGTTATTGCTGCCCAGCGTCCGGAAGAACGAAAAAACACTGTTTAGCACCAAATTGGCCTGAACAGGAGTTTTGACATGCCTGTTCGCATCCACTAAATTAATGGGGCGCGTGGAATGCCGGAAGTCACCCCGAATGCCACCCACTGCCAAAACCGCCGTGAGACATAACACAATCACCGACAGCAGGAAATAGGGAATCAGCTTCACAGGTTTGCGCACTTCAATCCGGACTTTACGGTACAGCCAAACCCAAAGTGCCATCAGTAATGCAAATAATACAAGCACAAAAGGATTCTGAAGTACTGAGACGAAAAACACCTTCATCAGGTTGGTTTCATGCTGTGCCACATGCATGGCCGCGGTGGTTAGCCTTGCCTGACTGAAACGGTAATAAATGAAGTCGCCGAAGTTCATTCCGTAAGCGATCCCATTGGTAATAAAGTATACCCAGAACAGCATTTTCTGATAGTAAACTTTAGTATTGATGACCAACGGCAATAAGCTCAGCAGGATAAACAGCGCATTCACGTACAGAATAGCTGTGGTATCGAAAGCAAAACCTCTGTACGCAATATTCAGATAATCATAAAAACTGTCTACTTTAATGAGATCTTTGTTATAAAACCAAAAAAGCAGGCGAGCCACCTGATAAAAGAAATACACGAGCAGAAGCCTGTAAGCCAGTAGCAGCACTTCCCCGGACCTAAATTCCCTGAAAAATTTCATAGCGGCAAATTTACATTAAATTAACATTCCTGACAGACCGCATATTGCGGGCATAAAAGGATGCAACCGGATAAAAAGCTTATTTTTGCGGGTATGGGTTTTCTAAAAACAAATCTCGCTAACATTTTTACGCTTGGAAATCTTTTTTCGGGTTCCATAGGAGTTATCCAGTTGCTGGACGGAAATTACGGTAATGCGGCTGTATGCATCATCATCAGCCTTATCCTTGATTTTTTCGACGGCTTCCTTGCCAGGCTCACCAAGACAGCCTCCAATTTGGGTGGCCAGCTGGACAGTCTTGCGGATATGGTGAGCTTCGGGTTCCTGCCGGGTGTGGTGATGTACAAAGCACTGGAATCTTTTGGTTACGATTTTATGGGTCTGATGCTGCCTTTCGAAATTAAGTATCTGGCTTTTTTCATCACCGTTTTCTCATGCCTCCGTTTGGCCATTTTCAATATCGACGACGAGCAGAAATATTATTTCAAAGGTCTCAACACACCCTCCAACACGGTTCTGATCCTGGGACTTTACTATGCCAATATGGAAAATGGCAGCTTCAGCTTTCTTTTTGAAAACCCAATGCTGCTTCTGCTCCTTACCGCACTTTCGTCGTGGCTACTTGTCAGTCCGCTGAAGATGATTGCTATGAAGTTTAAATCGATGAAACCGGCAGACAATTACCCCAAGATCGTATTGCTGATTGGCGGGATTCTGCTGCTTGCGATATTTGGCACGGTCGGCATTCCGCTGGCGGTTGTATATTATATGGTGATATCACTTATATTTCAGAAACAGCTTAGATAAGCTCAAACTCCCAAACAATGAATTTAAAACTATATAAACCACTCTGTATTTTTGATCTTGAAACTACAGGAACCAATGTAGCGAAAGACCGGATTGTAGAGATCAGCATACTGAAAGTGTACCCCGATGCTTCACGTGAAAGCCGTACATGGCTTGTAAATCCGGGCATGTACATCCCGAAAGAATCTACAGCCGTACATGGAATCAGTGATGAAGATGTAAAGGATTCTCCGAAATTTGAGGAAATTTCTGCGAAAGTAATGGAAATGATAACGGGTTGCGACCTGGGCGGATTTAACTCCAACCGATTTGATGTTCCCCTGCTGGCGGAAGAATTACTGAGAGCCGGTATTGATTTTGACCTGAGTAAATTCAAGCTGGTGGACGCCCAGACCATCTTTCATAAAATGGAGCCACGAAACCTTACAGCAGCCTATAAGTTTTACTGCCGCAAGGAACTCACTAACGCACACTCGGCGGAGGCTGATGTACTGGCCACTTTTGAGGTACTGGATGCACAGGTAGCCCATTATAAAGATCTGCCTAACGAGATTGCCGGACTCAGCGAGTTTTCCCATCATTCAAGGTTTGCGGACCTGGCAGGATTCATCGCCTTTGATGACGATGCGAAAGAAATTTTCACCTTCGGGAAATACAAAGGTCAGCGGGTGAAGGATGTTTTCCAGAAAGCCCTGGGCTATTACGGCTGGATACAGAATGCGGACTTCCCTCTTTACACCAAAAAAGTGTTGACCGGCATCCAACTCCGAAGCAAATTTTAGCGGTATGCCATCACTGGTTAGATTCAAATTTTACAGCAACAGCATAGAAGCCAACCGGGACAAACAGATCCTGGCCAATCATGGTATTGAAAGTTTCATTGCCAATGAGCAGACCATTCAGTCCGACTGGCTGCTGTCTCAGGCGCTGGGCGGCATACAGCTTCAGGTTTTTGAAGACGAGCGCGAAAAGGCTGCTGAGATTCTGGAGAACTTCCTGGAGGGTGAAGAAACCCGTCTTGATGTGGATCACACCATTCCTGATCCCGAATTTGACCTTATTTGTCCGAAGTGCGGCTCCAACCACCTGTACCGCGACGAAAACCCCGGCGGACTTTTCGGAATTTCCCTTCTGTTCCTGGGATTACCATTAAAAGCCAAAAGCAATATCTATCACTGCTACTACTGTGATCATGAATTCAAAGCTTAAAATTTACCGAACATTATGAAAATCATTTGTATAGGCCGCAATTATGCTGAGCACGCAAAAGAATTGGGCAATGAAGTACCCGAAAGTCCTGTTATTTTTATAAAACCCGATTCGGCGGTACTGAAAAAAGGACTGGATTTCTATATCCCGGAGTTCTCCGATGATGTACACTATGAACTTGAGGTTGTTCTGAAGATCTCAAAAGTTGGTAAGTATATCCAGGTCGAAAGAGCCGGCGATTATTTTAACGAAATTGGACTGGGAATCGATTTCACCGCCCGCGACCTGCAGAGTGAACTGAAAGCGAAAGGCCTGCCCTGGGAACTGGCCAAAGGTTTCGACGGTGCTGCAGCTCTATCCAACTTCTATCCAAAAGGAGATTTTGACCTTAAAAACCTGAATTTTTCACTTCATAAAAACAAAAGTGAGGTTCAGGTGGGCAATACATCCATGATGCTGTTTTCACCGGAAGAGATCATCGCCTTCGTCTCCAAATATTTTACACTGAAGAAAGGTGATCTGATTTTCACAGGAACACCCAAAGGAGTGGGAAAAGTAGCCGAAAATGACATTTTGGAAGCCTTTCTGGAGGGAAAGAGGGTTATGGACCTTAGAATTCAGTAAGAATAACTGTCATTATCTGCGAAAAATTCTTAACTTTAAGGTACAAATTTCAGCATTATGGTTAATATTGTTTTACCAATCGATTTCACAGAAACAGCCGATGTTCTTATTGCAGGTGCAGTAAAGTTTGCAAAGGAAAACCGCGGAAAAATTTTCCTGATTCATGTAGCCCCATCTGATATTGGCTTTGCCATTGGTGACATGGGCTTCCAATATTTCCCGGAGGTGGAACAGAATGAAATTAATGAAGAACTGAAACAGCTGGACCGCATGCAGCAGCTCATCACGTCTCAGGGTGTGGAATGCGAACACCTGCTTCGCCAGGGAATTGCAAGGGATATTATCCTGGAGTATGCAGCTGAGAAAGACGCCTCCTACATTGTAATGGGCTCGCACGGACGCAGCGGAATCTACGATGTCTTCGTGGGCAGCCTCACCAAGGACCTAACCAAAAGTTCGCCCATACCGGTGTTAGTAATTCCCTGTCACAAATAAACTCAGGATATAATATTCAACAAAAACAAAAACCCGCTTTTCCTTGAAAAACGGGTTTTTATATATAATCAATTTATTTAACCTTTCTTGTAAACTTCCGGATCGTAATAAGGACGGATCACTTTGGATGGCGTCTTGTAATCCCTGTCTTTGTTATTTCCCAATGGAACTACAAGTTCCCAGCACCAGTATATAAAAATGATTGATGCAACGATGAAAAGTATCCAGTTCAATACATAACCGAAGGCTTCAAAAAAACCGAAGGACCACTTGAAAACATCGCTTAAGAAGAGGAATATAGACGTCATTATTTTCTTTTTTAGATTAACTTTGCACAAATTTAAGAAAAATGTTCAGATTACTTTCAAAAGAAAGCAATATTTTTTCAATCCCCGTCTATATTGGTTTCCTGCTTTTGTCTGTAACTGCATTTAATGTTTTTAGCCTCAACAGTTTATCGCTGGCACCGACGCTTATCACCGTAGCCGGTATCGCATTGGGCTATTTCGGATTCAACACGATCGGTCTCACCTACCAGACTCACCTGCCCCTCTTCCTGTACACCTTTTTTGTCTTTGCCTTCTTTCCCGGAAACATGGATATCGGAATTGCTGTAGCGCTTTTCACCAACTCCTTTCTAATACTCATCATGACCAGCACAAATGATGATTTCCGGCGCAAGTCCTACCTTATTGTAGGAGCGATACTGGCTGTAAATTTCATATTCCTGCCGGCCACTTGGCCCATGGCTATATTTGCACTGCTGCATATAATGGGAACCTCCAACCGGATTGGGCTTCATATTTTCCGTTTGTTTTACGGTGTTTTCCTGATTGCCCTGAGTTATTTTTCGGTGATGTACTTCCTGGGTAACCACTCCTGGAACGAAGCGTACTTTCCCTTCACCGCCTTTAAATTCCACAGTGATTACGGACAGTTACTGTACCTCCTGCCGGTCATCCTGATGATGGCGTACGCCATATTCGATCATTTTATACATTACAACAAGAAAAGCCCGATCAGCAAGTTCAAGTATTCCTTTATGCTGCTGTTCTTCACGGCGCAGCTCATCACCGTTGTGCTGTATATGGGCGACCACTATGAATACCTTTTACTGCTGGCCCTGCCGGCAAGCATCATATTAAGCCGTTTTCTGCGTTTCACAAAAAGAGGGTGGCAGAAAGAACTGGGCCTCTGGGTAATCATAGGATGCGTGATTGTCTTTAAGATAGCGGGCTACCAATAAATTTAGTTAGAACATGATACAGATTGACGATAAATTGATTTCTGAGGAAATTTTTTCCGAGGAATTCGTTTGTAACCTCACCAAATGCAAAGGCGCCTGCTGCGTAGAAGGCGATGTGGGTGCACCGCTGGATAAGGAGGAGACCAAAATCCTTGAAGATATTTTTGATAAAGTAAAACCCTACCTGAGACCTGAGGGCGTAAAAGCGCTGGAGGAACAGGGTACCTGGACCATAGACCCGCACGACGGCGATTATGTGACGCCGATGGTAAACGGTGCTGAATGTGCCTACGTGATCTTCGACGACAGAGGCATAACCAAATGTGGTATTGAGAAAGCGTATGAAGATGGTGCGGTGGTTTGGCAGAAACCTATTTCCTGCCATCTGTACCCCATCCGTGTAACTGAATACTCCACTTTTACAGCGCTGAACTACCATGAGTGGCCAATTTGCAGCGACGCATGCGTTTTGGGCAAAGAATTGCAGGTACCCGTTTACAAATTCCTGAAAACTCCGCTTATCCGTAAGTATGGGGAAGATTTCTACCTTACGCTGTCTGAAGCTGCGGAAGAATGGAAGAAGGAATTCAGCTGAAAATTAAACTTAAAACGGAGCAATGTCTGAACATTTTGAACTTCTTGATGTATATAAAGCCCTTTTCTCCGTAGCCGCGGGACTGATCCTGGGTTTTGAGCGGGAAATGAAGGACAAATCTGCCGGATTGAAAACCATTACGGTAATCTGTCTGGGCTCTACTCTATTTTCAATATTGTCCTACAAACTTTCGGGCGTAGGCGACCCTACGCGGATCGCTTCCTACATCGTGAGCGGTATAGGCTTCCTGGGCGCAGGAGTGATATTCAAGGAAGGTTTCAATGTTTATGGTCTTACCACGGCGGGCGTCATCTGGATTGCAGCTGCCGTGGGTATGTCCATCGGTTTTGGTGAGATTTATATGGCCTTTACCTTTTTGGTGGCGGCCATGATTGTGATCAACCTGGCCAAATACTTTACCAGCCGCATGATGCCGCAGCACCACAGCAAAATCCTGAAACTAAAGATATCATCTGAAAAATTCTCCGGTAAATCCAGCATTGTAAACGAGATTGCAAAGATCGCGCGCGAAGCCAACGAAATTGGCCTGGAGAAAGACGGCGAGAGCCTCACCCTCACACTGGAAATCTTTATCTCTAATAAAGAACTGGGCAGACTGGAGGAATATCTGGTGGAGAACAGGGATTTGCAGCACTTCAGCTTTTAGCAAACTGATATTTTTAACAAAATAAATCCGTCCGGCAGTAAACTGCCGGACGGATTTTTATCTTAAGCTTAGTAGGAAATTATCCCTGCTTCACCAATTCCATAAACTCATCGTGAGAGATTACGGTTTCGGTCTTTGTCGCTTTCTCAAGGATCACATCTTTCAGTTTTGCCATGGCAACTTCTGAGGAAATCTGCCTTACCTGCTCCTGGTCTTTCAGCATTTCTACAGCGTACTTCTGTACCTCTTCGTCCGGAAGGTGGTGAATTCCGTAGATAGCCAACTGGTTTCTTACCAACTGTTCAGCCTGAGCCAATACATCTTCGTAATCCAGTTTAATCTCGTTATCATTCATCAGTTTACCTTCAATGATCTGGTGCTTGATGGCAGCTCTTTCATTTTCCAGTACTCCTTTCGCCTGCTCTTCAGTTTTGATGTTCTCATTACTGAATACCAACCACTTGGTAAGGAAAGTTTCAGGAAGCTGAACCTCTTCTTTTTCCGTGATCTGCTCCAGGATATTGTTTACGAAATGAATATCTGCATTCTGCTGGAAATATTCGTCCAGCTCAGACTTTACCTTCTCTTTAAGTTCTTCTTCAGACTTAATATTTCCTTCACCGTATACTTTGTCAAAAAGCTCCTGGTTCAGGTCGTGATTGTTCAGTCCGTAGAAGTCTTTTACTTTCACCTCTACCTCATCGTGGTGCAGGTGCTCGATTTCTGCTTTGCTGTAGCCCAACTGCTTGGCCAGTTCTTCCTTTTCAGTAAGATCTGCTTTGGACACTTTTACGGAACCATCCATTTTAAGGGACTTCACCAGTTCAAATGCCTCCTTGCTTTCCGCATTGATGGTTACATTCTTTGGTGGGTGATTGTGCGCACCTTCAGCATCCTCTTCAACCACCTGAGTGATTTCAAGTGCGATAAAGCTGTCCTCAGTGATTTCGTCCTGCGGAACCTGCTCAGCGAAACGCTTCTGCATGTTTTCGATGGACTTTGTAATTTCCTTGTCAGATGCCTCTACTTTGTAGTGTGGCGCTTCATATTTGGAAAGGTCAATGGTCATTTCCGGCTCGTACCCCACTTCAAAAGCAACTGAAAGCTGCTCGGCAGTGTGGTCGAAATCGTTTACCGGAAGCGGAACCGGCTGGCCCACCATTTTCAAATTATTTTCGTTGATGTAATTGTTCAGACTGTCGTTAACCAACTTATTGATCTCTTCAAAGGCGATAGGAGCTTCATACTGTCTCTTCACGAGGCTCATAGGTACTTTACCTTTTCTGAAACCCGGAACCTGCGCATTTTTCGCGTAGTTGTGAAGTTGTTTTTCTACCTTGTCTTTATAATCTGCTCTGTCTACCGTTACGGTAAGTAAAGCACTAACCTCATCGTGGTTTTTTGCTGTTACATTCATTGTTATATCGAAATTTTTAGAGTTGCAAAAGTATGAATTTTATTTGATAAAGATTTGGCATTTCCATGCTAAAAAATGCTAAAAATCAGTCGGTAATACCAAAAATGGCCAGTGCATCTGTCTCACCTCCCGTTACACTTCCCCAGGCAGTGCCGGTCTGAGCCTCAGAAACATCAGCGGCATCATGGATCAGGGCCAGATTCAGTTTTGGAGCGTTACCCGTTACAGAGTTGTTCACCTGCCATCTGCTCTTCACGCCAAGACGATTGCCGTCGGTCCTCAAATCATCATCCAACCTTGTAAGTGTGATATCTGTATCGGTAAATCCAAAAATCAGAAAATGCTCATCCCTTTCGTCTATAATTTCCTCGGTAATATCTTCGCCCCCGTTCCGGAAGGCCACGGAAACCAAATAGCTTCTGCCATCCTGCAGTAAGATTTCAGGCTGGAAGGAAGAGTTGGCGATATAAGTGTAAGTATTGGAAGTCCCGCTAAGCTCGTCCACCACAGTAAGCTCAATGGCCGAGATCTCCTCCTGCGTGAAAACATCATCATTCTCATCCGCGCGGCTACAGGAGGCTAAAAATAAAAGTAAAAGAAGGGGTAAAATAGAATTGAGTAAATTTTTCATTGCCGATAAGGTTAAAAATTAAACTTTAAATTCAGGATCACATTGCGGCCCATTTCGGGCGAAAAATAACGCAGTCTGTTCAGGTAATCCCTGTAGGTCACATCAAAAAGATTGGTCACAGTAAGTCCTGCAGAAAGATTTTTATGCAGATTAATGCCCGCCTGCATACCCCAGAGCGAATACGCCGCCGGCGGAGTGGAAAGGTCCAGTTCGCGGGTCACTTCAATACCACCTTCCTGAACCGTAATTTCAGGGTTGTATAAAGGAAATCTTTTCTGCTCCAGAACTGTCTGGTTGGATACGCTGAGGTAAAAGTTATTCCATTCCTTTCTCCGGAATTCCAAACTGTTGGTAAAATTAGCCGGCTGCATCAGGATCAATGGTTGGGCGTTGGTTTTGTCATCACCGTACACATAGGCGAAACTCCCTTTGTAAAGAAGATCTTTGGTAATTCCCAGCTCCAGGTCCAGGTCTACGCCATACATTATGGCTTTTATCTGCTCATAAGTCCAAACCGGGAAAATGCCGCGAATGGTATTCTGAAGTCCTGTGGGAACCTGATTAATAAAGTTGTTGGAAATGAACAAATAAGGATTGACCGAAAACTTCAAACCATTCAGAACATCCAGTTCCGAACTGATATTGAGATTCACCTGGTGCCCGGTCTCATTTTCCAGACTCATGTCGCCCACTTCAATTACCGCAGCTGAATGGTGCAGACCGCTGGCAAAAAGTTCCGCAATGTTTGGCGTACGGGCTACTTTAGCATAATTTAGCTTAATATTCAGCATTTTGCTTTTGCCAAATTCAAGACCTGCGTTATAAGAGAAGTTTTGGAAATCCAAAACCGGTATCGTGAACACCCGTCCGCTTTCACTTTCATACTGGAAAAACTGCGGATAAAGATCTTCAAAACGGTCTTCCCACTCGTGATGGTCATACCACATTTTCACCTTGTAGCGGTTATAGTCGTAACGCAAACCGGCTTCCAGCCTCAGTGCGGTAGACGCTTTATACTTCATTACTGAATATACCCCGGCTGAGTATCTGTGATAATTAGGCACCAGTCGTTTCGCCATGGTCTCAGCACTTGAATAGTTATACTGGTACATCAGGTCAATTCCGTTTTCCAGACTCCACTTTTCCCTTTCCAACAGTTGATTCAGGTTAAACTGATTGGTAAACAGTTCCAGGTCCAGTGAAGGTAAGTCAGAAAATGCTTCGCGGCGGATGTCAAATTCCTTGCGGTGGTTATACTGAAAACTGTAATCCGCAGACAGTTTACCCAGGTGTTCGAACCTTTTGTAAGCGGACAGTTTTGCCAGATGATGCTGGATTGCCTGTTTCGGATGGTCTATCTCATAACTGAAATCACGCTGGTAAACAGGTGCCCCGGTACTGACCGCCCGGTAAAAATCTTCAAGGTTACCGATATGAGAACCTCTGTAAATACCTACTTCCTGATCGGTAAGAACGTAGTTAACGCTGAAACCCTTCATAAAATCCTCTTTTCCTGCGCGGAAATTAAATGAACTCGCCGCCATTCCCGTATTCCACAAAGGAAAATCCGGACTTTCCAGGTCGCCCAGTTTTTTATAACCGCCGTTCGCAGCCGCAAACCAACCGTTTTCCCAGGTTTTTACCAAGCCGGCATCAAATGCAGCACCACGTCCGTTGGAAATACCGGAAAGGTTCAGATGTCCGCGGAGGGTGTCCGCGGGTCTGAAGTTTTCGGGCTGCAATACAATGACTCCGCCAATGGCATCGCTCCCATATTTAAGTGCCGAAGCTCCTTTCACCACATCAATATGATCGAAACCGTTAATGTCCACATTGGGTGCGTGCTCTACGCCCCACTCCTGCTCGGCCATCTTCACGCCATTGTTCAGGATGGAAATGCGGCTGCCGTAAAGTCCGTGAATAATAGGCTTACTTACATTATTTCCGGTCTTCAGCGCACCCACGCCGGAGATGCGGCTTAACACATTCCCCAGATTTTCACTGGAATTTCGGGTTATATCCTCTTTTTCCAGGGTGCGCACGATAAGTGAACCTGTGGAACGGTGCCCGCCCTGAAGAACAATCTCTTCAATGACTTCGGCGTGATGCTCCAGACTGATGGTCAGGTCCAGGTTTTTGTTTACCGTAATCTGCTCCGAAAAAGGGTTGCATTCAGGATGCGAAACATTAAGGCTGTAGGCTCCGGCCGGAACCGTTTCAAAAATAAATTTGCCCTGCGCATCAGTTTGCGCTGTCTGTTTGCCCAAGGTTATTTTTGCGTTTGCCAGTGGAGTTTTGTCATGGAAGTCGAACACAGTTCCCTGTACACGGAAACCTGTCTGTGCGGTATAGAGTGTTAATCCAAAGAAGATTAACAACAGATTGACTGTCGTTTTCATTGTAAAATTTTAAAGTAAGTGAAGGACAGGTGCATGCCCAGATTCCCACGGGAATCCGGTCATACTTTTACTTTGGTTAAATGAAAACAGACGGTGGACCACGCAGCGTAATCACTGCAGAGCTTCGGGTAGGAATTATGTAAACAGCCTGCCGGGAAAGCTCCTGAAAGGCTTCAATACTGTAAAAAGTGTATTGGAACTCCTGCGGCACCAGGTTACTGCTGTCATGCAGAAGATGGCAGGCCAGACAGTCCGCGTATTCCAGCGGTGTATGAGCATCCGAGACGGAGTCCTGCGCCTTCTGAAACTTAAAAGCCCGAAACTCCAGACCACTTTTATGGCGGTGCATATGAACCGCGAAAAAGGCCACAAAAACATAGACACTGACAAGAAGTGCCGCCAGAATACGTTTTTTAGTGCCTGATAAATTCACACGGTAAAAATAAACAATTTATTCTTCAATCTGAAGTGCCAGCTCCTCCCAAAGGTCCAGATTCTCCTGAAGCTCTGCCTTCAGGGCTTCATACTTGGCAAGTTCCTGTTCATTGGGATTGCTTTTGGCGAAGATCTCCTCCAGCATTTTTATTTCCTTTTCGTAATCGGCTATTTTTTCCTCGGTCTTTTTAAGCTTGTTCTGAAGCTGCTTCTGCTCCTTACTAACAAACACGTTAGAAGGCTGCGGAACAGCCACAGCTTCAGGTTCAGCGGCTGGTTTGGACTTCATTTCCTGATTCTTAACCTCCAGCTTGGCTTTCTCCATGGAAATCTCGCGCAGACTTTCCTTCTCGCGGTAGCTCAGGTACTCATCCACAGAACCCAGAAACTCCTTCATGCGGCCGTCGCGGAATTCAAAAATCTTATCGGCCAATCCCTGCAGGAACTCACGGTCGTGGGAAATAACGATCAGCGTACCTTCAAACTTCTGCAAAGCGATCTTGATAATCTCTTTGGACTGGATATCCAGGTGGTTGGTAGGCTCATCCATAATGAGTGTGTTGAAGGGCTTCAGCAGAAGTTTACACAGTGCAAGACGGTTACGCTCGCCACCGGACAGCACCTGCGTTTTCTTGTCAACATCTTCGCCGGAAAAAAGGAAACTTCCCAATAGGTCACGAACCCGTGGCCGGGTTTCTTCGGTGGCCGCATCTTCAGCTTCCTGAAGTACGGTTTTATTGGGGGTAAGAACCTCTTCCTGATTTTGGGCAAAATAGCCTATGTTCACATTATGACCCAGTTTCCAGGAGCCGGTATAATCTTTAATATCGCCGGAAAGTATTTTGGCAAGCGTGGTTTTACCCTGTCCGTTCTGTCCGAGCAGCGCTATACGGTCGCCACGTTCCACAAAGAAATCAACCTTATCAAAAATCTGCTTCTGGCCATAGGCTTTGCCCAGATTTTCTGCCTCAAAAACCACTTTTCCCGGAATGACAGACTGCACAAAACGAATATTGAATTTGGACACATCTTCATTATCCAGCTCAATGCGCTCAATTTTATCGAGTTTCTTGATGAGTGACTGGGCAAATGATGCTTTGGTGGCAGAAGCACGGAATTTGTTGATGTTGTCTTCCATCTGCTTGATCTCGGCATCCTGATTTTTCTTGGCCTGCTCCAGCTTTTCACGTCTTTCCTTACGAAGTTCCAGATACTTGGAATAATTGGCTTTATAATCATCCACTTTTCTGTTATTCACATCGAAGGTACGGTTACACACGGACGTCATGAACTGTTTGTCGTGACTCACCAGCACAATGGCACCACTGTAATCTTTCAGGAAGTTCTCCAGCCAGATAATTGATTCCATATCCAGGTGGTTGGTAGGCTCATCCAGCAGCAGCAGGTCATTGTTCTGCAGCAGCAGCTTGGCAAGTTCAATCCTCATTCGCCAGCCGCCGGAAAAATGATCGGTCAGCCGGTGGAAATCATCAGCGCGGAAACCTAATCCCAAAAGGACCTTTTCCATATCACCCTCCAGGTTATAGGCATCATGATGGTGCAGGATATCGTTAAGGTCGGTCATACGGTTGATGAGGTCGTGGTAAGCATCGCTTTCATAGTCAGTACGTGTGGCCAGCTGATCGTTCACCTCCTCCAGCTCATTTTTCCATTTATTAATCTGCTCGAAAGCCTGTTTGGTCTCTTCCCAAACGGTTCGGCCCTTTACAAATTCCAGGTCCTGTTTCAGGAAACCCATGGTAATGTTTCCATCCGGCACTACATTTCCTTCAAAGAAATTAATCTCGCCCGAAAGGATTTTCAGAAGCGTCGATTTTCCGGCACCGTTCTTTCCTACGAGGCCAATTTTATCGGCCTTCTTTATGGTAAAGTTGACGTCGCGGAAGAGATAATTTCCTGAATGGTGAAGGCCGAGGCCCTGAACTGACAGCATAACTGATGGTGGATTTTAGGGTGATGTTTACAGGCTGCAAAAGTAGTGATTTTGAAGCAGTTTTCGGGCAAAATAAAAGCCACCCGCATTTGGGTGGCTTTCATACCTGTTTATTTTTTAATGTTTATTTGAGTGAGCAATGACGGCCAAGCGGGTTAACCTTCATTACCTGTTTACAAATTTAGGAGGTTTATGCAATGTTGACTTTATAGATTTCACTGCAAAAATTATAAGAATTACATCTACCAAAATCCTGATGCTGCGGCGGCCGCTTGACCGCCATGTGCAAGGCCTTATGAAGAAACTTTATTTTTTAATCACGCATCATATTTATCCGGTTGCTGCGTTTGCCAGAAGGGCAGCCAGTGAAAATTAAATTGTTGCATCTCCTATCAACAAAATAATTCCCCAAAATGACCTAGGAGATTTTTGCGTTAAGAAAAAATAACGGAGTGCCGTTAAGAAAATTCTTCTGTTCGAAGCGCGACCACAGCCGAACTTATTCACCTTATCGTGGATTCGCGCAAGTTTACGAAACCCGCCTCCGGCGAGGTTAGCCGAATCCATTAAAAATAAATTATTGAGGCAATTTTTAGGTACGTAGTTATTTTTTTAGCAAAAAGATCCAAGTCTTGATTTTTTGGTTACTTTTTTCATCAAGGAAAAAAGTGATGAAACAATTTAATATATAAAAAATTATTTTTTAATCACTTTACCGGTGGTGGCAAAGCCTTCGCCCTGTACTTTCACATAATACACTCCCGTGGTCATACCGGTCATATCAACGGTGTAGGTCCGTGCAAATTTACCTTGGGTCACCAGCCTGCCGTCTGCGGTGATGACTTCATAAGAAAGGAGTTTTTCTTTGGTCCTTATTTGCAGTATCTCCTGCACCGGGTTCGGGTAGAAGCTTACATCTGTTTGCTGTAGCGGAGTTTCGGCGGTAGCCATGGCGCTGCAGGCCGATTTGGCCAGCTTGCTCACAAAGAACTGTGATTTGCCGCTGCCTGTAAGGCCGTTCATGCTGGGAATCCCGTCATTAGGGTCCTCGAAAAGAATACCGTGCATAAACCCTCCTAAAACATAGTTACCGTCATTATCTACCGACACGGCGGTAAATTCATCCTGCGATCCAAAGGAACTTAACACTTCATGCGTTCCGATTACTGCTCCGGTACCCGTGTTAAGCCTTACAAGTAGCGGGTCGGCTTGGTCATTTACTGGTCTCTGCATTGCAAATGAACCCCAGGTATCCCCGCGGCTCCCTTTTACAAAGGCAACTTCATTATTATTGAGTGTAAGACGCCCTTTCATAAATTTGTATCCTTCTATTGAATTTGCAGATATAGCACTTGGAATGGTTGCCCAAAGTACGGTTCCTGCCGGATTGAGCTTCATGACGTAGGGGTTGTAGCCCTGGAATACGTATGGGAATGTATAGTTGCCGAACGAAACACTGTTGTTAAAAACTACAGAACCATTTTGATTGTAAATATAATAGTAGCCCGCTATATAAATATCTGAGGTATTTGGATCCTTTACAACATCAAGGACACTGTTATCATCCGGCACGTTAGCGGGGTTATTAGACATCGTAAATTCTTTTCTCCACACTTCAGCTCCGGTGGTGCCGTTAAAGGCCAGCAGATAGCCATCTTCTGTAAATGGAGTGCCACCGTAGGAGAAATCGGAATAAGTGAAATTCCCATACTGCATTCTTTTGCCGGCCAGATAGTACTGGTTTACTCCTGCAGTTCCGTCATATAATAGACTTACTTTTCCTTCGAACATTCCTATGGCGATGTTGCCATCCAATGGCAACAGAAGAGGCGCAGAAGGCGTCATTAGACCGTTGTCATAATTAAATCTGATAAGGTAATACTGGGGCACAGAAGTATAAGTGGATGGAACATTTACCATTCCGCCAAGGTGTGTTCCTGCTAGAAATCCCACGACTGCATGGATGTTCATGGATGAATCCATGTACATTATTGCAGTGTCAGAAATACGTAAATTATGGTTAACATCACCTTGCAGCGGTTTTTGCCAAACCAGATTCCCATTATTCGTATTATATTTTAGCAGGTAGCTTGTTTTAAATCCTGCGTGTGTGGTGGTGTAATCGGTATTGGGAACTGTAATAACCGGAATCGAATTATTAGGATCAAAATGAAGTGGTATATTCGACGGCGTACTGGAATAGGCCGTGCTGGTAAAGGTTCCTATAATATAAAGACCGCCATTATTATCCACCTCAATATTCCACGCATTCTGGCCGGAATTAGTACCTCCGATACTCTGTGTCCAGCGTACATTCCCCTGGCAATCCGTAGAGAACAGAAACAGATCCTGCCTGCCATAATTTGTGACGGCAGTACCATTAAGAGTTGGATTTGTTGGGTTCATCGTAGCCAGGTAGTAATAATTGTTCTGATTGTCCACCGCGATATCCCGAATGCTTTCATCATCCGGATAATTAAATCCTGAACTCCATGAGCCCGTGTTTCCACCACCGTATTTGGCCCACTGCCAGCTGTAGGTTTGGGCAGTAGCGAGGGTGGTTAAGGAACTCAGGAGTAAAAGGTAAAGTTGTTTTTTCATATTGTTTAGTTCTAATTGGCTATTGTCAAAATACTTGCATTACTATAATTCGCTGATTATTTGTGTAGAATTGACTTTTAAACATTTCTTAAAACTAATAACTTTTGCACGACCCACCAAATAAGTTCCTCACAACAAACCCTGTTTTTATAAGAATTATCGGTAAAATCATAAATATTTTCAATAAATCATTAAAACAACACCTCCTTTCACAAAAGGAAATAAGTTAAAGAATTACCGCATATCCTGCAGTTAAAATTGGTTCGTGATCCGTCGCGACTTTCGCCGGTACGTTCGCCTCGCAAGGACAGCAAAGTCCTGGCAAAGCGCGTCCCGGCACTGTTCGGATTACTATTTTACGGGGGAAAAATAAGGGTACAAGTATTCAGTAATGGATCTGGCAGGCCTTTTACTATATCAGTTTAAATTAAGAGATCTTAATTAAGCCCGTCCGACACCCGACCCGTCTTTTAATGCCAACTGGTCCTTCTTTTCGGTAATGCTGCCGGGATTCTCCAGCAGGAAATTTTTGGAGCTTAACAGTTCGGTCATCAGCGTGCGCATTTGTTCCGCAGCCACTTGCGGCAGGTGCGATTTTTTTGCAGCCTCTATGACCTGCTGTTTGCTGTTCTGCTGAATTTTCGCCAAATCTTCCTTGCTGAAGAGGTTGAAAAACTGCTCCTCCATATTATAATACTTATAGTCGGTTTCGGTAGAAAGGATTTCCGGCGCCGGAAAATCAACCAGCCTAACCTTACGGGTACCCTCATCAACTTCCCACTTCAGCTTTTCAAAATCGTAACCTACCAGAATCTTTGCCTGAACAATCACCAGCGCCTTCTTTTTGGACGGGATGAAATTGAGCAGTTTGGTGGTTTCCTCATAATTATAGATTTCCTGAAACTGACCCTCCGCAGAAACAATCTTAAAGACCTTGCGCATACTTTCGGCAATGGTGTGCGAACTTTCGGTAATAACGGGTGGCTGCGCCGTAAGTTTTTTTGAAGCCAGAAATGCGATCACGCCGCCCAGGATAAGCCCCAGCAGCAGCATCAGCAGGGTCATGACGGAGTTTACAGAATCACTTTGCGTGAGCTGGTACAGGAAAATGCCCAGAAAGACTACAGCCAGAATGCCCATGGACCAAAGGATGATCTTAAACTTTTTAGACGTCATTTTTAGTTGTTTAGAAGTAAAGATAGGATTTTACTCCTGCTTTACATCAAAACCAATGCTACATTTCCGGGATCTGCTGACTATTTCTTTTGCAGGAAGCCCGGTGGCAGAATAAGTTCCTCCAGCTTACCTTTCACCTCCAGCTTTTTATAGTAGAGGTTGCGCGCCATCATCTTCAGCATAAGGTCTTTATCTACAAGGTTCCAAAATTTTTCCTGATGTACCTGCCGCGGTTTCCGGACCTCATTAAATGTTGTTTCCCATTTATCGGGATTGTGGTAAAACTCGATGACTCCGCAATGTTCGGGCACCTGACCGGGGTCAATGAGTCCCATGGGCAGCAGGAAACTGAACTGATTGCAGATGTAATCGCCGCAGGAAATCTTGTCGTGTTTCAGGAACTTTTCCTTTGTTTTGGGGTTCTGATAGTTTTTTTTGAAATCATTCTTAAAATCACTTTTCGAATATTTGATCTCAAATTCGTGGCTGAAACCTTCGGAATTTACCACAAGGATATCTGCCTCCCAATCGGAGTGGAAATGATTGGTCAGAACCAAATCTTTCTCAAAATCATAAAACTGAGAAATAAAGTTATAGGTAAGTTCCTCTATTTTAAGCATGCGCAAATTTAAAATTATGTAATCAATAAGCTGCAGCCGCGGATGTCCGAATGGTCTATGCGCCCCAATACCTGAAACTTGTCATTGCGAAGAAACGAAGTTGATGAAGCCGTATCAAAATGGTTAACGGTTTTGCCCAGATCCTGCGTAGCGATAAAGCTGCAGGAATGCCGGTTGGCCAGGTCGATGATGTTGAGGGCACCGGTCCTGCCCGCCTCCACATAGGAAAAAGGATCTTCAGTATTCCGTACTAAAATCCGCATCCAGGAAGGTGTTTCGTAGATATTTTCACCCATTGAATAGGCCTGTGACAAAAGTTCGGTCATGGAATATTCGGAATAAATCTTTTCCGTCCTGAATCCGTTCTGAAGGATTCTGAGCAACTCGTCTTTGGTCATTTCTTCCTTTCGGCCTTTCATCCCGCCGGTTTCTATTACCGTAAGTGTATTTGAGTGTTTGAGTAATTGAGTATTTGAGTTGTTTTGTGATCGGGTTTTACAGAAATCCAGGTAATCCAACAATGCGAAGGAGACCCCAAAAAGGATTACTTTTTTGTTTTGACTGGAAAGTTGTTGCAAGAGATCATATAACTCCGCGTGATTGTAAAGGAAGTAGCCGTTTTCGGGTTTGCCGGATTTCTTCATCAGGAAATCGACCATATAAATCAGGGACGAGTCCGGATTTTCTGAGTAATTGGGAAGCAGGCCCAGGAAAACATAATCTTCCGGCGCGCCTATAAATGTGCTGAAACTGCGGTAAATGCTCTCTTCGTAAAGACTAAAATCGGCAATATAATGTTTGGAGCGGTTCAGCTGGGTGGTACCTGAACTTTGGAAATATTTTTCTGCAGGCAAGCTCCTGTCCGCGACCACATGATTTTTAAACATTTCAATGGGCAGGAAAGGAATTTTTTCCACCGCATCTACCGTTTTCGGGTCAATGTTCAGATAACCGACAAATTTGCGGTAAACATCCACATGATTATACTGATAGCGGAATGTTTCCAGGCAGGCCTGCCGGAATTCGGATTCTGTTTTTATGTTGAAGATATTTTGCATTATTTAACCACAGCGTTACGGAGATTTTACAGAGAAAACAGAGAATTTAAAATAGCTTTATTTTTTTAAACCACGGAGATACGGAGGTTTTTACGGAGAACACGGAGAATTTAGTGTAGCTTAATATAAGAGATCCGGCAGTTTTTACGGAGCAAGGAAAAACTAGAGTGCCACATCACCGTTCAAAATTCGTCTATAGCCCTTTTTAAATAAATTTATATTAAAATTAATCAGAAGACCTAATTTACATTTGCTTAGCTTTAGATAGGTTAAAACCTGCGCAAGGTGAACATCGTTTAATGTTTCTACCGATTTGATTTCGACAACAACTTTGCTTTCAATTAAAAAATCCAGCCTGTACCCTACTTCCAATTTTACCTCTTCATATATTAGTGGCATTGCTTTTTGCTTTTCTATATAGAGCCCTGTCTTCAACAATTCATAGTAAAGACATTCCTCATAGGCAGATTCCAGCAATCCGGGACCAAGATTCCTATGAACCTTTAAACCGGCATCGAAAACTATTTGCGAAATTTCATTTTCGTGCATTGCAAAGTTGTTTTATACAGGTTCCTCAGTGTTCTCCGTGAAAACCTCCGTATCTCCGTGGTTAAACACATTCAACTCAAATTCATTTTCGAAAACGCCATACGTATAATAGGAAATCCAATCACCTAAGTTGATGTATTTTGCATGGTTCTCATTCACTTTTAAGTCCAGAACCATGGGCAGATGCCGGTGGCCGTACACGAAGTAATCTATCTTTTCCGTCCTCAGCTTCTCCTTCGAATAAATAATCAGAAACTCTCTATCCTCACCCAGGAATTCCTTGTCCTCCTCGCCGGAGATCATTTTGTTTTTGGTGGAAAAATAGATGGCCACCTTCATGGCGATGTCGGGATGCAGCCATTTGAACGCCCACTGCGCCAAAGGATTTGTAAATAGCTTCTTCATCCTCTTGTAGCCTTTGTCGCCCGGTCCCAGCCCATCGCCATGTGCGAGGAGGAAGTTATTGCCGTTAATCACGAAATATTGCTTATCAAAAAAAACTGTGCAGCCTATTTCCTCTTCAAAATAATTCTTCATCCACAAATCGTGGTTGCCTACAAACATATAAAGCTCGATGCCTGAATCCTTAAGTTCGGCCAACTTTCCCAGGACCCGCACATAACCTTTGGGGATCACGTGGTTCCACTCGTGCCAGAAATCGAACAGGTCGCCCATGAGGAAGACGGCCTGCGCGTCCGCTTTCACGGAATCCAGCCAGCGGATGAACTTTTCTTCCCGCTGTTTGCTTTGCCGTGCGGTGGGAGCACCAAAATGCTGGTCGGAGGCGAAGTATATTTTTTTGCCCGGAACAATATCTATTTTATTCATTTTTTAAAGTCACTTTAACCACAAAGGCACAAAGAATTCACAAGGTTAAGAAAGCTGACAGCAGCGTACAGATGAGCTTTTCAAAACGTAAAAACGGTTATTTAAAATGTAAAAATCCCAATGACCACACTTAGACCAGAAAGGTTGTTCGCATACCATTCTAATCTTTCATCACTGTTAAAATGGCATAATTTACATGGCTATTTTTACTTTACTCGCTCTGATCTTCCGCAAACCATTCGCCATAGGAATTTTCGGTTTCATGGAGCTTAAGATAAGCAAGGCTTACACCTTCCGGCAGACGGGCCTGTACCTTGGCTGCTATTTCGTACAGCATATTTTCGCAGGTAGGCTGATAGTCGCAGAATATCACCTTATGACCTTTCTGTTCCAGGTCCTGGCCCAAAGCTTTATGAGGCGAGGCAGCATTCACCAAAACTGCGTGGTCCCAAAGATCCACTATTTCAGACTTGACAACCTGCTTGATATCGCCAAAGTCTACCACCATACCGTTTTTAGGATGCTCCAGATCATTGATCAGGTTTCCCTTCACCGTCACAAAAAGTTTGTAGGAATGACCATGCATATTCCTGCATTTTCCGTCGTAGTTATAGAGCACATGTGCAGTTTCAAACGTAAATATCTTGGTGATTCTAATCATGCGGCAAAGATAATGAAAGTTACAGGACATGGCTTTACTGAACGCATTCCTGCCTCAGGACCTTAATATTTTGTAATTTTAATGGTGAAATTATCTGATAATGCTTCTGGACCTGCTTTTTCCGAACCGCTGCCTGCACTGCAACCGAATCATCGATGCCAGGGAACTGGTGTGCGGGATCTGCATGGATCAGATAAAGTTCACGCACCATGACTTTATAACTCCCAATTTCCTTACCGAAAGATGCAGTCTTCTATTTCCCGTGAGGCATGCCTGCGCACTGATGCAGTTTGAAGAAGACAGCCTGAGCCGGAAAATCGTGCATCAGCTGAAATACGGCCAGCGCGAAATGGCAGGTAAAGTTCTTGCAGGATGGGCTTGTGAAAGACTTGATTTTGCTGAAGAGGTACCGGATCTGATGATTAGCGTGCCGCTGCATCCCAGAAAACTTCGTGAGCGCGGCTATAACCAGCTTCATCTCTTCACCGAAACCGTGGCAGCACACTTCAGCATTGCCTTTGATCATCAACTTGTAAAACGCAACCATTACCGTAAAGCTCAGGCCAAAAAAGACAAGTCGCACCGCACGGAAACAGAGGGTTTATTTTCGGTCGCGAAAAGAATTGAGAACAGACATGTACTGATTATTGACGATGTTTTTACAACCGGCAACACCATGAGCTCGGTAGCCTGGGAAATCCTGAAAGCCGGCAATAACACGGTCTCTGTTCTGGTAATGGCTGTTGATGAGTAACGCAAGAACAGAGTACTCAGCGCTGCAGTTTTTCACCATAGGAAAGGTCACCGGCATCGCCCAGACCAGGGCTTATATATCCTTTCGAGGTCAGACTTTCATCAACGACACCCACCCAGATATAAGCGTCGGGATATGCCGCACGGATGGTTTCCAGGCCCTGTTCTGAAGCAATGGCTGCCACAATATGCAGCTGGGTAGGCCGGCCATGATTCAGCAGATCCTTGATGGCTTCAATAAGACTTGCACCGGTTGCCAGCATAGGGTCCGCCACAATAAGCGGGCGGCCGTCTATATTCGGACAGGTTAGATAATCCTGTTTGATGGAAAAATAATCATTGGCGTCATGCTTCCTGTAAGCCGCTACAAAACCACAGTCCGCTTTGTCCAGATAGTTCAGGATTCCCTGAAACAGAGGTACCCCAGCCCTCAAAATGGTTGTAAGCACCGGCTGAACGGCTATTTCCTTCACCCTGATTTTATCCAGAGGCGTGGTAATTTCAATTTCCTTTTGCTCCAGATGTTTGCTGATCTCAAAAGCAGCAATCTCTCCGATACGCTCCATATTCCTGCGGAATTTCAGTCGGTCATTCTGAACTTCGATGTTGCGGAGCTCATTGATCCAGGTATTGACGAGGGAAAACTGGTTGGATAAAACTGTAACCATGGAATATGAATTTGGGCTTACCAAAAATATAAAAAAGAATTCTTAAAGGATAGTGGATTTTACCACAGCGACACGGAGCCTTCACAGAGATTACAGGGAAATAACCCTGTGTCCTCGGTGGAATCTCCGTGACTCAGTGGTTTACTTCTGACGGAAATATACTTCGATTGGAACACCTGTAAAACCAAAGTGCTTACGGAGCTGGTTTTCAGCAAAACGTTTATAAGGCTCCTTTACATACTGCGGCAGGTTGCAGAAAAATACAAACTGCGGACTTGGCGTGGGTAGCTGTACACAATACTTAATCTTTACAAACTTACCTTTTGTAGCGGGTGGCGGAGTATGTTCGAAAACCGGGAGCATCACCTCATTCAGTTTTGAAGTCTTGATTTTCTTGGCGCGGTTCTCATAAACCTCCATAGCCATTTCCACTGTTTTCAGTATTCTCTGCTTCGTAAGTGCACTTACGAATAAAATCGGGATATCGGTAAACTGGCCGATGCGCTCCTTGATCTGATTTTCGAAGTCGCGGGTGGTATTGGTACTTTTATCTTCTACCAAATCCCATTTGTTCACCACGATCACAATCCCCTTACGGTTCTTTTGTGCCAGACCAAATATGTTCATATCCTGTGATTCCCACCCTAAAGTAGCATCCACCATAATGATTACAACGTCTGAATATTCAATGGAACGTACGGAACGCATAACGGAGTAAAATTCCAGGTCTTCCTTCACCTTCGCTTTACGTCTCATTCCGGCAGTATCCACCAGTACGAATTCGTAGCCGAATTTATTATAAAGCGTCTGGATAGAATCCCGGGTGGTACCCGCGATATCGGTAACGATATTCCGCTCCACATCAAGCAGGGCATTGGTAAGTGTAGATTTTCCTACGTTTGGTCGACCCGCGATCGTAATCTTGGGCAAACCTTCAAATGGGTCTTTATAATCGGTTGTTGGAAATTCGGAAACAATGGCATCCAACAATTCACCGGTTCCGGAACCTGAGGCGGATGACATGGTGAAGTATCTGTCGATGCCCAACTGATAAAATTCCGTAGCCGCCAGTTCTTCTTTGGCAGAATCTACTTTATTTACGGTGATGTAAATAGGTTTGTTGGAGCGGCGAAGCATTTCGTAGATTTCCTGGTCGGTATCTGTAAGCCCCTCATCTACATTAAGCATGAAGATGATGGACGTAGCTTCGTCAATAGCAAGCTGTACCTGCTTGGAGATTTCCTCCTGAAAGACATCTTCTGTATTTACCTCGTAACCACCTGTGTCGATAACCGTAAATTCTACACCGTTCCAGTCCGACTTTCCGTAATGACGGTCACGCGTAACTCCGGAAGTGGCATCAACGATCGCCTCTCTTCTTTCAAGTAAACGGTTAAACAGTGTGGATTTTCCTACGTTGGGCCTCCCAACGATTGCAACTATATTGCTCATGAAATTTTATTTAATAATATAATTATTAATGGGTTACTTCAACTTTTGAAGCCCAAAAATTTTTGCAAAGATAGGTTTAAATCGGGAAATCCGGTTTTTTAGGTTAATATTCGTAAATTCACCTGAGAATATTCCCCTATGAAAAAAGTACTTGTTGTCCTGCTGATGGCCTTCATCATTATTCAGTTCTTCCCCATCGACCGTGAAAACCCGCCTACGAATGAAGGTATGGACTTTCTGACCATCAAGAATACTCCGGAAAGTACCGCTACGCTGATCAGGAACGGCTGTTATGACTGCCACAGCAACGAAACAAAATACCCCTGGTATACCAATATTCAGCCTGTCGCATGGTTTTTGAAGGACCATATCGACGAAGGCCGCAAAGAGCTGAATTTTTCCACTTTTGCCACCTACGAACCGAAACGCCAGGCGCACAAGCTTTTTGAAACAGCCGAAATGGTTCAGTCGGGAGAAATGCCGCTGGACTCCTACGAACTGGGACATCCCGAAGCGCAGTTTACTGAGGCCCAGCGCAGTGAAATCATCAGGTATTTCAAAAAGGTGGAAGGAGACATCCGTTTGGAGCACAGTCTGCCGGCCGAAGAAGTAAAATAAACGATGGAAAATATTGATTCTACAAAATACTACGTTCTTTATGACGGAGACTGCGGTTTCTGCAATTTTTGGGTGCAGTGGATCCTCGCGCGTGATGTGAAAGACCACTTTATGTTTGCCTCACTTCAATCCGATTTTGGGCAGAAATTCCTGAAAGAGAGAGGTCTCGAAACCCAGAATTTCAACACCCTCTATCTCTGGAAACCTCAGGGTTTTTATCTAATTAAATCCAAAGCGGTACTGGAAATTGCGAAAATACTTGGTGGCGCGTACGGTATGCTGGCGCGGGTGAATTTTCTTCCGGCATCGCTCACGGATATCATCTACGACCGTATCGCCGCCAACAGACAGCGTCTGGCAACCGAAAGCTGCCTGCTGCCCACACCGGAGCAGCGCAGGAAGATAATCTCTTAACTTTTTCTTGGGATTTAGACATCCAACAAAACCTTATATTTGCAGCTATGGAATACAACACCGACCGAACACAACTTCATATGCCGGAATACGGCCGTATTATACAGCAGCTCGTGGAGCGCTGCAAGGAACTTGAGAAGAGAGAGGAGCGGGACGAAATGGCGGTTGCTATCGTAGATTTCATGGGTCAGAGAAACCCACAGCTTCGCGATGAGGAGAATTATAAACACAAACTTTGGGATCACCTCTTCATACTTGCAGATTATGACCTGGAAGTTACCTCTCCCTACCCTATACCTACGCGTGAACAGCTGGCAGAGAAACCCAAGAGGATGGAATATCCAAAGCTTCAGGGCGATTTCAAATTCTACGGCAAAAGCATTCTACAACTAATTGACAAAGCCATTGAACTGGAAGAAGGTGAGGAAAAGGAAGCTTTGATTGAAGTGATTGCCAACAATATGAAAAAGTCCTATAACATCTACAATAAGGAGCATGTTACGGACGATGTGATCTTCAGACACCTGAAGGAACTTTCGGATGACCGTTTGGATCTCACAAATCTGGAATCGCTGGAAAAAAGCAAGATTTACCACAGTACCAGCCGCAATAAAAACCAAAAAGGCCAGGGGCCAACTCAAAATTCTAAAAATCCTAACCGTCACCGAAACCAACAAAACCAAAACAGAAGGAAATAATGAGCGGAACATTTCAGATACGGGGAGGAAAACAGTTGCAGGGCGAAATTACTCCGCAGGGCGCAAAAAATGAGGCACTACAGATTCTGTGTGCCGTTTTGCTTACAGAGGATGAAGTCAGAATTAAGAATATTCCTGATATTCACGATGTCAACAGACTGATTGAAATCCTGGCTGACTTCGGTGTTAAGATTACCAAGCATGCGCATGGTGACTATTCATTTAAGGCCGACAGTGTCAATTTTGACTATATAAAATCTGCAGAATTTAAAAAAGACGGTGCAAAACTGCGTGGTTCCATTATGCTGTTGGGGCCCATGCTGGCCAGGTTTGGTGAAGGCTATATGCCTACCCCGGGTGGTGATAAGATAGGGCGCCGTCGTCTGGATACCCATTTCCAGGGTTTTGTGGAACTGGGAGCTGAATTCCGTTATGATGAAGCGGAAGCCTGGTACTGCCTGAAAGCAAAACAGTTAACCGGCAAATTCATCCTGCTGGAAGAAGCCTCCGTAACCGGTACAGCAAATATCGTGATGGCCGCTGTGCTTGCTAAAGGTGTTACCAGAATTTACAATGCTGCCTGCGAACCTTACCTTCAGCAGCTTTGCCACATGCTCAACAGAATGGGCGCCAAAATTTCCGGAATCGGCTCCAATTTGCTGACCATTGAAGGTGTTTCTCATCTGAAGGGCACCGAACATACCATGCTGCCCGATATGGTGGAAATTGGTTCTTGGATCGGACTGGCCGCTATGACGAAGTCTGAAATCACGATTAAAAATGTTGAATGGGACCACCTCGGTGTCATCCCGAACACCTTCAGAAAACTGGGAATCCAGCTGGAAAGGTCAGGTGAAGATATTTACATTCCCGCTCAGGAGCAGTATAAGATCCAGAAGTTTATAGACGGTTCCATACTTACAGTATCGGATGCACCCTGGCCCGGCTTTACACCCGACCTGCTGTCCATCGTTCTGGTGGTAGCTACCCAGGCTCACGGTACAGTGCTGGTGCACCAGAAAATGTTTGAATCCCGCCTGTTCTTTGTTGATAAGCTGATTGATATGGGTGCGCAAATCATTCTTTGCGATCCACACCGTGCTACCGTGGTAGGTCTGAACCATGAATCACCATTACGCGGTACCACCATGATTTCCCCCGATATCAGGGCAGGTAATGCACTTTTGATCGCAGCCCTTTCTGCCAGCGGACAGTCCATCATTCAGAACATTGAACAGATAGACCGCGGATACGAAAATATAGACGGTCGCCTGCGGGCAATCGGTGCCGATATTATCAGAATATAAATTCATCAGTGCAGCATCAGGCTGCATTTTTTGTAAATGGCAATGACAGTGAAACATCAGACCTCAAATCTTGTCACTCGTCTTACTGCATTATGGGCAGTAAGCGAAAGCGGTGTGGGTGGCCTGTTTCATGCGTTAAAACTTCCGTTCAGCGGATTGATTCTGGGCAGTTTTGCCGTGATGATCGTTACCTTTTTGGCTTCGCATTCCGACCGGAAGTTTCGGACCATTGTGCAGTCTACCCTCACGGTCGTCCTTATAAAAGCCATTGTGAGTCCGCATTCACCTTTTACAGCCTATGTAGCAGTGCTCTTTCAGGGTTTGGCAGGTGCCCTGATCTATTCGCTTTTCCGGGTTAATTACCTGTCCTCTGTAATTTACGGTATTATTGCGTTAATGGAAAGCGCCCTGCAGAAACTGCTGATGCTGGTTCTGATTTTCGGGAAAAATCTGTGGGAGGCTTTTCAGGAGTTTTTCACTTCGCTGGCAAAACAGTTTGGACTCCAGGGTCTGGAACATCTTCCTCTACTCATTGTTGGTGTATACTGTCTGATCTATTTTTGTGGTGGCATCGTCGCAGGAGTTTATTCCATATCATTTCCGGATGCCATCCGCAAAAGAGCGGAACAGTTAAGAAACCAAACAGTGACAGTAACAGCTTCCGAAATTCCTAAACGGCGCAAAAATCAAAAGATGAAACTGCTTGGGACGTTGTCCATACTTTTTTTCATTGTTATGGTGTTTGCATTTTCAGGCTCGGTGAATAGGGCTGTTTATTCGCTGCTGCGCACATTTGCCGCACTGGGCCTCATTTATATGATTATAAATCCACTTTTTACCTATTTTCTAAACCGGTGGAAGGAAAGCACAAAAAAGAAAAACCAGGGTAAACTTCAGGCTGTGCTTGCTTACGTACCTACCTTCAGGAACCACGCCCGAATGGCCTATCATTATGCGGAGGGTGAAAGTTCTTATTTTAAGAAACTGAAAATTTTCCTGCTTACCTGGATGGCACTCGCACTTTTCGGCGAGGACTGAAAATTCACTACATTTAACTGATGGCTTTCTGTGAGAATATTTATATACTTTCCGGCCATACAGGCTCAGGAAAAACTACAATGCTGACCAAATGGGCGGCAGACCACCCTAATGCCGGTGGAATCTTATCGCCAGTCATTAACGGCAAACGCCAATTCCTGGATGTTGCTACCGGTGAAAAACAACAGCTGGAAACGCAGCAAGGCTCGCTTCAGGTGGGCCGGTTCAGGTTTTCGCAAACGGCATTCAACTGGGCATATGAAGTTTTGTACAAGCAGCTTCGACAGGATTATGAATGGCTCATCATTGACGAAGTCGGTCCGTTGGAACTGATGCAGAGAAAGGGCTTTCATACGTTTATTTCAGGAAATATAAAATATGAACCTAATAACACCAAACTGCTTTTCGTAGTACGCCCCGCTCTTGTCCACGAATTCATCCGAAGATACAGCTTAGAAAAAGTTAAAATATTTCCCAAGAACTGTTTAAAAGGACAGCTCCTGCCTGAACTTAAAGGAATTGTCCTTTGCGGCGGTAGGAGTACAAGGATGGGAATGGATAAAGCTTTGCTGCAGTATTCAGACCTGCCTCAGTGGAAAATGGTACACCGGATGTTGGGGAGTTTTTGTGAAAAAGTAATGATTTCCGTGAATGAGGATCAGCGGGACAAATGGTGCTGTGACGCCTCTTTTCTCTGGTGTTCAGACCAACTTAAATACAATGGCAAAGGACCCCTCACCGGCATTCTTAGCTGTCTGGAAGGTTCTGATCAGGGCTGCTTTATTGTAGCTGTTGATTATCCAATGCTTAAAACGGAGCACCTGATAGAACTTTGGAATGCCCGTAACGGTCACTCTGAAGCGGTCTGTTTCAGCGTAAGCGGTCAAACTGAGCCAATGGTTTCCATTCTGGAGCCCGCAGCTGTTGCAAAACTGAAAAAATTTGCCGCAGCCGGAGGAAACTCATTAAATAAAATCCTCGGGGAGATTAAAACAGAAAAAGTGGAACTTCCGGATGCTGCTTTTATGCTGAACATCAATACGGAGCAGGAATACCGGCAACTAAAATCGGAACCTGATTTCAGAAATGTGTAACAAACAGAAAAAAACATGACAAAAGAAGTGACCATCTATAAAATCAGTGAATTTGGGACATCGGTAACCGCAAAAAAAGATATTCTTGCAGTAGAGGAACCGCTTGAGATTTCGGTAACCGCCGGCGGCATAACCACTCCCCTGTCCGTAACGATGAGAACCCCCGGCAATGACGGCGAACTGGCCATAGGCTTCCTGTTTACCGAGGGCATTATTTCTTCTGCCAACGACCTGGCCGACCCACCTTATAAAAACACCGGTGACAATCAGACCACTGTTTACCTGAATCCGGGCCTGGAACATAATCTTCAGAAGGTGAAAAGAAATTTTTATACGACCAGCAGCTGCGGTGTATGCGGTAAAGAAAGTATTGAGGCCATTATGCAGGTTTGCAGAACACCTGCGCAGATCGATGACGGAAAATTAGACATCCGGCATTTATTTGAACTAAACGGAAAACTGCGGACGGCTCAGGAAACGTTCAATTCAACCGGTGGCATCCATGCTTCCGCGCTGTTTGATTTTCACGGAGAATTAATTACGCTTCGCGAAGATGTAGGCCGGCATAATGCTTTAGATAAACTTATAGGCGCAGAACTGCTGAAATGGAATGAGAAAGAGTTTTTTTTGCAGCAGCATATCCTGCTCCTGAGCGGACGGGCAAGTTTTGAACTCGTACAAAAGGCTGCTATGGCCGGAATTCAGGTTATTTGCGCCATTGGCGCACCCAGTTCACTGGCGGTGGAAACTTCAGAAAAATTTGGCATTACCCTGATCGGATTTCTGAAAAATGGAAACGCAAATATCTACTGCGGTGCTGACCGCCTAACTTACTAATCGTTATATTTATCTCATGAAAATTAGAATTAAAGGCAACAGGGTTCGTTTACGCCTCACAAAAAGCGACGTTCAGGCACTTAGAGAAACAGGTAAAGTTTCAGAATCGACAGTAATTTCACCCGGGAATATCTTTACCTACGTACTACAGAAGAATACCGATACACCCAGGATGTACTGCAGCTTTTCTGAGGGTAAAATGACTGTACATTTGCCGCACGACAAACTTTGTACCCTGATCTATACAGAGGAAATAGGGGTACAGGACTATGCCGAAAACGGACAGGAAGGCGGCCTGTTTCTTCTTGTTGAGAAAGACCTGAAATGTCTGGACACCACCTCTGAAGACCAGTCCGATATGTTTGATAATCCGAAAACTTCCTGCTAACCTGTTATTTCTTCAGATTACCTTCATATAAACTGATCCACTCCTGCGCAGTCATCTTCTGGACCAGTTGTCCCATAAGTTCAAAAGGAATTTCTTCCGGCTTCTTGAAGCGGATGCACGATTTCCCCATGTCCAACTTTCGTTTGCAGTGTTTTGGATACTCGGCAACAAACCAGTCGTGCAGTTCGGGACTGGCATAGATTCCCATATGATAGAATGCAATGAATTTTTTTTGCGAAGCCATACCCAGAAATGGAAGCGGCTCGCCGGGTGTACAGTGATAACCGTTCGGATAAACCGACAGCGGAACATTCCAGCCCATCATACCATAACTTACAGCCTCCTCAAAATCCGGCGGAAGATTTTCTTTCACTGTTTCATAAAGTTTCTGCATTGCTGGCTTACGCTCGTCCGGCACCTTGCTCAGGTAATCTTCTACACTCACAGACTCAATTCTCATGGTAAATTTTTTATAAAAATAAATAATTTACTGGACTAACCATTGATATATAAACGTACAGAAGAATAATAAAGGTAGAAAAGTCTTTAAATGCAACAGCCCGCTGTAGCGGGCTGTGATTTTAGTCTATTATTTCAGCATCAGAAATATTCCTTGTATTTCCAATTTTCTCAGCTTCCCAAAGGAGGAATTTATCTACTTCCTTCAGTAATTTGGGTAAGGCCAGCGACAAAACCGCCAGGTCGTCAGCCACACCCAAAACAGGAATGGCGATTTCCGGCAGCAGATCAATTGGCGAAATAACATACAGTAGGCCCAAAAGCGGCAGAATGATATCTACTGCATTTACGGGATACATACCTTTTCTCCAGTAATTGACCATCCGGATAATGTCCGGAATCTTTTTTATGAAACCTTTGTGCTTAATGGCCTGTTTAGCCAGTTCAATTTTAGAATATTTCATTATTGGTGTTATATTTTTCTAAGAAAAGAAATAAACAATTAGCCTGCCAACGCTGATCGCATACCTGTTAACAAAGTATAAAATTACTTCTCTGCCTTTGTAAACTTATCAAGAAATGAATGTACTTCCGCGGCGTTCCAATCCTTAGTGGCGGTTTCCTTGTGAAGAATTCGGCCGTTTGCGTCCAGAACAAAAGTGGTAGGAAAAACTTTAGGCAGGATCTTGCCGTCAATGGGACTTTCGGCAATGTAAACAGGAACCGTATAATTATTGTCCTTCATAAATTTTCTCACATCCTCTTCCTTATCCATCATTGCGATAAGCACAAAATCCATGTTGTGCTTGCGGCTGTCATACAGTTTCTGAATGGAAGGCCACTCCTCGCGGCAGGGCTTGCACCAGGTACCCCAAAAATTGAGGAAGAGCAATTTTTTTCCTTTAAAATTCTTAAGATTTGTGCTTGTTGTATTAATACCTTTCAGGACCACATCATAATCCGCGTCATCTACCGTTACAGCCTCCTGCACCGTAGCCACCGGAACAAACTGTTCCTGCAGGTACTGTCGTACTCCGGGAACGGCTACTGCAATTCCCGCGGCTAAAAGGAGGACTATAAAAATTAAATTCTTACGTAAAAACCTCATTTTCAAATTAGTTTAAGTATTTCCTCAATAGCGTCTTTACCCCTGTTTTTGGCATAATACACCTGCAGGTCATTATAAAACTGCTCACGCGGATAAGCTTCTTCGTCCGCCTTGAATTTAGCCAGCAACTGGTTGCCGTATTGTGGCCGTGGGCCCCAGACTGCAGTTACGTTGAACTCTTCATCCAGCACGAGAACCTTAGGAATAGACTGTGTTCCATTTGTTAAATACTGATTGATCAGTGTAGTGTCGGAATCCCTCAGAAAAATCCTGACCTGCACGCCGGCTGCATCAAAAAATTCAGCAACTGCCGGTACCGTAGCACTTGCGTCGCCACACCAGGGTTCAGAAATAATTAAAATCCGGCCTTTGAACTGCTTAGTCTTAAAGTTCTCAAGCAATTCCGCATCAGGCTTAAAGGTCTTGAGTGTGCGCTCCATGCGGTGCAGCCCCAGTTCATAATATTCAAAATAATCATCTTTTTCTGATGTCTCGGTAGCACGGCGCCGGGCCTCGTCCATATATTCTTCAAAAGACAGTGCGGTTTGCCAGTATTTTTCCATTTTCTTCCTGTTTATCAATTAATTGCTAAAATTAAATCTTCCTGAGTTTATTGATGAGATAAAGGTCTGCCAGCACAAAGGCGGCAAGGTTTTCCACGATAGGCACGGCGCGCGGTAAGACACAGGCATCATGACGTCCCCTTCCCTCTACAGTTACAGTATTCCCGTGTCGGTCTACACTTTGCTGGTTCCGCAACAGGGTAGCCACTGGCTTGAAAGCCACACGGAAATAGATGTCCATCCCATTTGAGATACCACCCTGTATTCCACCGGAAAGATTGGTCTTAGTACTGAAATCTTCATTAAAAAGATCATTATGCTCTTTACCGGTCATTCGGGCGCCGCAAAATCCGCTTCCATATTCAAAACCTTTTGCGGCATTGATGTTCAGCATGGCCTTAGCAATTTCAGCCTGTAGTTTCCCAAACACAGGTTCGCCTATGCCGGCAGGCATATTACGGATAACACAGGTAATGGTTCCGCCAATCGTATTGCCTTCTTTTTTTATTTCCTTTATCCGGCTGATCATTTTTTCAGCTGTAACGGGATCAGGACAGCGTACATCACTTTCATCTGTTTTTGACAGGTCCAGGTCCTGATAGGGTTTTTCGCAAAAAATGTCACCAACTGAAGAAACATAAGCCTCAATTGTAACTTCAGCAGGCAGAATTTGGCGTGCTAAACTTCCAGCCACGACCCAGTTTACTGTTTCACGTGCTGAGGATTTGCCGCCACCGCGGTGATCCCGGATCCCGAACTTGCGGTCATAAGTGAAATCGGCATGGCTGGGCCTGTAAGAATGGGCCAGATGCTCGTAATCCCCGCTTTTCTGATTATGATTTTCAATGATAAATCCAATGGGTGTGCCTGTGGTTTGGCCATCAAAAATCCCGGAAAGAAACTGTACCTTATCACTTTCCTTTCTTTGGGTGACAATATTAGACTGCCCGGGTTTCCGTCGGTCCAACTGATGCTGCACCATTTCAAGATCAGCGGACACACCCGCCGGAAAGTTGGTGATGATGCCGCCATATGCCGGTCCGTGACTTTCACCGAAGGTGCAAAGCGTTAAAAAATTCCCCAGATTGAACATAGTACAAAGTTAAGGAAAAGTTGGATGCGGACTGCATGAGTACAGGGCCGTCCGGAGGAATGGATAAAAAAAGGACCGCTGCATGCGGCCCCTGTATTTAAAATCTTCTTATTATTGCGGGATACGTCCCTGCTTCTTATCAACCTGTCGTCCGATTACATAACCACTGGCACCACCAATGATACCACCAACTACGGCGCCACCACCTCTGTTTTTCTTGTTAAGCAAAGCACCAGCTGCGGCACCTGTTACAGCACCTACGACCGTACCTTTGGCTGTGTGACTCATTCCCTGTCTTTGGGGAGCCTGCTGAACGGTACCTGCATTACCGGAAGATGATCCGCTATTGCTGGAGTAACGGGGAGTATTATCCACGTAAACAGTTCTGGTTTCACGCACTACATTGGTTTTGGCTGAAGCTACCGACGCCTGTCTTGCCTGTTGCACCTGGGCAACACTGTCAGCTTTTTTCTGTGTTTCGTACGCCATTCTTTCTTTCTCAATAGCCAGTTTTTGCTTTTCAATCTCTAACTGACGCTGCTGAAATTCTATTTTCTGCTGCTCAAGAGATTTCTCGGCTAATTTATCCTCTTTTTGACATGCGGTAAGCATCATGATTGACACTGCACCTGCTGCTATTATATTTTTCATAACTTTAATTTTAAATGCAACTTTCTATTTTCAGATAAAAGTATGCCAAATGTGAAACCAAAGCAGTGTTAACAGAATGTTAAATACTTTAAATGTTCATAAAATAAAAAAACCAGCAGTAAAAAACTGCTGGTTTCGAGGTTCCTAGCGGATTCGAACCGCTGTACGTGGTGTTGCAGACCACTGCCTAGCCACTCGGCCAAAGAACCATTTTGGTGTGCAAATATAGGGTTTTATTTAAATTTAAAAAAATTATTTCAGAAAATATAGGGTAAGCCCCCTGCATCACTAAGTTTTGCAGTCTTAAATGGCTTGTTACCTGAAACTTTTTGCCAGCTCCACACTCACCCCGTCCATTTCACCCTGCATGGGTGGATTAGTTTTGGTGAGTTTTATGCGGATATATGTTAGCTGGTTAAATTCGTCCTGAAGTCTGTTGATGATCCGTGCAGTTACATGCTCCAGCAATTTTGAGGGGATTTTCATCTCCTCATGAATTACAGAATTTATTTCCGCATAATTAACGGTGTCAGCCAGATCGTCGGTTGCCGATGCCTTCCAGAGATCCGCATGCAACTCCACATCCAGCAAATAATAGGTGCCGGTAAGCGTTTCCTCCGGAAGCACACCATGGTAAGCGTAGATCTTCAGGTTTTCCAGCAGTATTTTTGAGGTCATATGCTCTTTCTTCTGTTTTATAAATAGTTATCCTATAATTCACGGAGATCAGCTGTGAACAGACGAACTCATCACCGCATCATCAAATCATTGAATCATGGTATCAGATCACTTTATCGTCTTGCTCATTTCAAGCATGGCCTCAATAGGTTTTAATGCCTTAAGGCGCAACTCTTCATCAATCAGAATTTCAGGTAACTCATACTTCATACACAGATAAAGTTTTTCCATTGTATTCCGTTTCATATAAAAACATTCGGAGCAGTTGCAGCTTTCATCAAAAACCAATGCAGGAATAAGCTCTTTGTGCGGGGCACGCTTTCTCATCTCATGCAGAATTCCTTCTTCAGTAGCTACGATAAATTTCTGACTGTCATCTTTTTCCACATAATTAAGCAGTGCCGAAGTTGAACCGATAAAATGTGCCAGATCAAGAACGGCAGATTCACTTTCGGGGTGGGCAATAAGTTTTGCATCTGGGTTCTGAGCAAGTTGTGAGGCAATCCTTTCCATGGAGAAAGCTTCATGAACGATACAGCTGCCGTCCCAGAGAATCATATCGCGACCGGTCTTCTTGGTTAACCACGCACCCAGATTCTTATCCGGAGCAAAGATGATAGGCCTGTCCTGCGGAAGGGACCGGATAATGGTTTCGGCATTTGAGCTTGTTACAATTATGTCGGATTCTGCTTTGGTCTCCGCGTTACAGTTGATGTAGGTAGCAATAAGCGCATCAGGATATTTGGCACGCATAGCCCGCAGACCTTCACCACTACAGCCGTCTGCCAGTGAACAGCCTGCCTGGGTATCCGGCAACACCACTTTCTTGGTGGGATTCAGGATTTTGGCAGCTTCAGCCATAAAATGCACGCCACAGAAGGCGATCATATCTGCATCGGTATCCTTTGCCTGTCTGGCCAGTTGCAGTGAATCACCCAAAAAATCAGCAATGTCCTGGATGGCGGGTGGCTGATAATAATGCGCCAGGATGACGGCATTCTTTTCTTTTTTAAGGTCCATAATGGCCTGCACCAACGCTTCACCTTGCGGAATGACCACATTTTCTATGTTGAGAAATCCCCTGACCGGGAGATTTGCCTTTGCTTTATCTAAAAATTCGGTACTCATGCTAAAAATATTTAGGATTAGGATGTTTAAATGTATAATTAAAATCGTCAATGAACTTCTGAGAGCTGATGATGCGGCCATTTACTCCATCGGCTGAGTCATCGCTTCTATGAACTTCCAGGTCCAGAATCTCCCCGACTGTTGGGTGTACCGGAGCCACCAGATTGTATGTTTCACCGGCAGGTGGACTGTTCAAAACAGCTTCAACAGCAAGAATAATGTCCGTAAAATGGATGTGATTTGCCAACTTTTCCGGATCAGGCGGTGATTTGCTGCGGTAAAAGTTTTGCAGCGACCGTCCATCACCCATAATTCCGCCCAAACGAAGAACAATCGTTTGAGGATATTTTGCGGACACTGTTCTTTCAGCGCTTACAAGATCTGCTCTCAGACCTTCCTTATTCTCCTCTGTGAAAACACCATTCTGCTGCGGATAAATTCCTGTAGAACTGAAAAAAACGGAATGATTTGTTTCCAGCTCCAGTTTCTTAAAGCCGGCATGCCAATTAGGGCTCGCTGCCGGCATACTGAAAATCACCGCATCCAGAGTCTCACACGCCGGAATTTCCTCAGTATTTGTAAAGTCAAACAAATAAACCTGGGAAGCGACAGTCTTCAGTTGCTGTACTTTTTCGGGACTGGTTGTAGTAGCAATTAAATGATGCCCATTCTGCTTCAGATAAGCAGAAAGCCTTACACCAACCCAACCGCAACCCACGATGGCAATTTTCATGAAGCCAGGAAATTTCCAATCACCTTTACTACAGCATCTTTGGCCACCTGGAGATCATCATTAACCAAAATCTCATCAAACTGATTTTTATAGGTCATTTCTTCACTGGCTTTCGCCACACGGTTTACAATTGTTTCAGCATCGTCCGTAGCGCGAAGGTGCAACCGTCTCTCCAGTTCTTCAATGGACGGAGGCATTATGAAAATGGAGATGGCTTTATCATTAAAATACTTTTTCAGGGCAATTCCGCCTTTAACATCCACATCAAAAATGACCGTCTTATTCTCTTCCCAAATGCGCTCCACTTCAGATTTCAGGGTACCGTAATATTTGTCTTTGTACACTTCCTCATACTCCACAAAAGCATTTTCAGCAATCCTTGTACGGAATTCGTCTGGGCTGATGAAATGATAATCTAGACCATTTTTCTCCTCCCCTCGCGGACTGCGTGTAGTGCAGGAAACAGAAAACGACAGTTGGGGGAAGGTTTCCAGACAGTGTTTCACCAGGGTGGTTTTACCACTACCGGAGGGTGCCGAGAAAATAATCACTTTTTGCATCTTTTGGGATAAGAATTTTTATAAAACGTTCAGGGTTTGCTCTTTAATCTTCTCCAGATCATCCTTCATCATTACCACAAGCTTCTGGATCTCTGCATGGTTTGCCTTGGAACCCAGCGTGTTGATCTCGCGCCCTATTTCCTGAGAGATGAAACCTAATTTTTTACCGTTAAGGTTTTCGTTCTTCATAACTTCGGTATAGTACTTCAGATGCTGTATCAGGCGCACCTTTTCTTCTGAAATATCCAGTTTCTCGGTATAATAGGCCAGTTCCTGATAAAATCTTGTCTCATCAATATTTCCGAACTCTTTCAGCGTGTTTTGATAGCGCTCTTTCACTGCTTCCAGTCGGATTCCTTCATAAGGAACCACCATGGAAAGATAGGTTTCTATATTATGAATATTCCGTTTAAGCTCTTCGTGCAGGATATCGCCTTCAGTCTTTCGGAATTCTTCAAATTTCGTTAATGCCTCGTCCACAAGTTCACTGATAAGGAGCCATTCCCTTTCGGTGACCTCCTCATTCTTTGCTGTTGTAGCGTCCGGCATCCTGATGGCCATTTTAAGGTACTCAAAGTCGGGACCGTCTGCGGCTACCGCTTTTAGCTGAGCCATATATGATTTTACAAGTTCCGAATTAATGCTGGTATCACCGGTCACAGCGGTAGTCTCCAGGTTGATGTAACAGTCCACTTTACCACGCATAATGCGGTCGTTCAACACCTTACGGATTTCAAACTCCTTTTCTTTGTATCGCTGTGGCATCTTGATATTAAGGTCAAAAGCTTTACTGTTCAGCGATTTGATGTCAACTGTAATTTTTCTGCCTTCTAAGACCCCTTCGCTTCTGCCGAAGCCGGTCATGGATAAAATCATAGAATGTAATTAGGTAACAAAGATAAAGATTATTGAGGGAAACTGCGGACCCGGCGCGGCTAATTCGGGAATGTGCATTTCTGAAAAAAATTAAGGAAATTTGCAGCGTGAAAAAGTTAATTTCCATCGTTGGGACTACAGGAATTGGGAAAACCACGCTTGCCATCCATATTGCAAAATATTTCGGCACCGAAATCATCTCTTGCGACTCGCGGCAGTTTTTTCGTGAAATGCCCATTGGCACGGCCGCGCCCTCGCCTGAAGAGTTGGCTGCTGTACCTCATCATTTCATCGGAAACCTCTCGGTAAAGGATTATTATTCCATTGGTCAGTATGAGCGGGACGCCCTTCAACGGATTTCTGAACTTTTCGGAAAGCACGATGTTGCGGTGCTGGTGGGTGGCAGCATGATGTACGAAAAAGCCGTCATTAACGGACTGAACAGTCTGCCGGAGGCCGATGAAAAGAATCAGAAAAAACTGGAAGCCCTGTTTAAAGAAGGTGGAATTGCTGCATTACAGGCCTTACTTCAAAAAGAAGACCCTGCTTACTTTGAAATTGTGGACAGAGATAATCACCGCCGGCTGCTGCGCGCGCTGGATGTGATTTGGCAGACGGGGAAAACGTACACTGAAAATATTGCGGAGCCAACGGATCCGCGCGATTTTGAAATGATCCGTATCGGTATCGAGGCTCCGCGTGAAATCATTTATGAGCGCATCAACCAACGCGTGACGATGATGGAGAAGGGGCTGCTGGCAGAGGTTCAGTCACTTCTTCCGTACCGGGACCTCACCGCACTGCAAACCGTGGGATATACAGAGCTTTTCAGATATCTTGATGGTGAATGGACGCTTGATTTTGCACTTGATGAGGTCAGGAAAAATTCGCGCAGGTTTGCCAAAAGACAACTGACCTGGTATCGTAAAGAAGAGGATATACATTGGGTAAACTACGAAAATTCACTGGAGGAATCCTTATCTTTGCTGTTGAATCACAACATCAAACCAAAAAACTGAAAGTAATGGCAAACACTCCTTCCAATATGCTTGAGTTGGGCACTAAGGCTCCCTTCTTTGAACTTCCTAACCCTTCACACTCCAACGAACTTCAGTCGCTGGATGAACTGAAAGGTGAAAAAGGAACTCTTGTAATTTTTATGTGCAACCACTGTCCCTTCGTTTTACATGTAATTGATAAACTGGCGGAACTGTACGAGGATTACAATGATAAAGGAATTGAGTTTATCGCGATCAATGCGAATGATGCTGAAAAGTATCCCGCTGATGCTCCGGAGAAGATGGCCGAGTTTCAGGTGGAGAGAAAATTTGACTTTCCATATCTGTACGATGAAAGCCAGGCCATTGCAAAAGCTTATGATGCAGCCTGTACCCCGGATTTTTTCTTTTTTGATGAAAAACTGGATCTTGTTTACCGCGGGCAGCTGGACGACAGCCGGCCGGGTAACCAAAAGGAAGTTACCGGCGAGGATTTGATCGTTGCTTTTGAAAATCTGCTTGCCGGAGCACCTCAGGAAGAAATGCAGCGGCCCAGTATGGGATGTAACATCAAATGGAAATAAAACTGAACGCACCCGATTGGGTGCGTTTACTTTATCTGAAAAAAGGATTATACTGCTTTTCAAAACCTATGGTGGTAGGATTACCATGCCCGCTGTATACTTTGGTATCGTCGGGAAGGGTAAACAGTTTTTCGCTGACACTTGCGATCAGCTGTTCATGATTTCCCTTATATAAGTCCGTCCGACCGATGCTGCCTTCAAAGAGTACATCGCCGGAAAGAGTCAGACCCCTTTCTTTACTGTAATAGGCAACACTTCCAGGCGAATGTCCGGGAACATGAAGTACATCCAGATTATCATCGCCAAGTGAAATAATGTCATTTTCTTTCAGGAATTTAAGTTCGCCGCTGAAAGATTTGAAAAAGAAACCGAAACGGTTGGCATCCATAGGATTGCGGTCCAAAATCTCCTTCTCAATTTCGTGCAGTATCACCGGAACTTTATAGGTATCGTGAGCCCACTGCAAACCCAATACATGGTCGATATGTGCATGGGTCAGCAGAATATTCTGAACGGTTAAGCCATTTTCGGCGATAAAATTCTGAAGTTGCTGTGTTTCCGCATCACTGAAATTGCCGGGATCCACAATAAAAGCCCGACGTTCGTCATTATATATGATGTAGGTATTTTCTGAGAAAGGATTAAAGACAAAAGATTTTATATGAAGCATTGCTTTGTTTTATAAAAAGCAAAAATACGAATATCTGTAAGAGTGCAGCACCACCCTTAACCAGTTGGTGTAATTTTCGTTATCTTCGTGGAGATGAAACCATTAACTATAACCTTACTGTTTCTGTCGGTTTTTATTTTCGGACAGGACATCCGCAGTATACAGCTTTTCAACCCCCAAACCAACGATGAAACACCTGTAATTGGCTTTAATGAAAGACTCATTCTGAAGTTTGACGATTTTTCCAATTCCAGCACCGCGTACAGATACACAATCCGGCATCTGGACCGGAACTGGAAGGACGACGGCCTTTTTTTCACGGAATATGCACAGGGTAGCCTGAACGCGCTGATTGATGATTTCAGATACTCATTCAACACTTTACAGAAATATACCAATTACACGCTTACCATTCCAAACGAAAAAATAAAGCCAAAGATCTCAGGTAATTACGAGTTGGTGGTTTATACCGACAGTGCCAGCAGGCCGGTGTTCACAAAGAGATTCTCGGTCACTGAATCTGCGGCCGAAGTAGGTGTATTGGTAGGCCGAACCACCGACGCCCGGAACCCGCAGATCAACCAGAGGGTCGAAGTGCAGGCCAGCGGTCCGGCCCTGCTTCAGAATTTGAATTCCGTAAGTCTTTCGGTGGTACAGAACAACAATATAAATATGTCTCTTAATAACCTGAGACCTACGACAACTTTGGGTAACCGCATAATGTTCCAGCAGATGAACCTTGCATTTCCCGGAAACATGGAATTTTATTATTTCGACAATAAAATAATTGATCAGGCAATAGACATGGTATCGGGCACGGAGCAGATTGACGGAACCAACTATACTTATCTTCATCCCGTATGGGCCTATCCGGAGAACTATCAGTATCAACCTGATGTAAACGGCGCTTTCTATTTCCGCAGAAATGATTTGGGTATTGAGCGGAATGCCGACAATGAGGCCGATTATTCCTGGGTACATTTCACCCTGGAATCGCACAAAATGGATAAAGACATCTTTGTCCTGGGCGCTTTTAACGATTTTAAACCGGGGAAAGAAAACCAGATGATATATGATGAAGGAAGAGGAATGTACGTTGGCAGGATATATTTGAAACAGGGTTTCTACAATTACATCCTGGCCACAAGGCCTCCCGGCGGACAGTTAAACTTCGGCGAAATCAACGGTAATTTCTGGCAAACCGAAAACCTGTACCAGGCGTACCTTTACTACACTCCTTTTGGCCGAAACTATGACGGTCTTATAGGTTACGGCGAATTCAGAACGCCGGTTCGCTAGCTCAGACCAGAAAAAAATCTTCCAGCCGCTCTTCGCAAAGGGTCTTCACTACTTCAATCCAGCGGTCTTCATCGTTAAGACACGGAATATAGTGGAAATTTTCGCCTCCGGCATGCATGAATTCCTCTTTGCCTTCCACGGAAATTTCTTCCAGCGTCTCCAGACAGTCCGAAACAAAGGCGGGACACACGATCGCGAGATTTTTAATCCCTTTCTTCGGTAAGTTTTCCAGAGTTTCGTCGGTGTAAGGCTCAATCCATTTATCGTTGCCCAATCTGGACTGAAAGGTAACAATAGTTTTCTCCTTTGGGATATTTAGCCTTTCAATGACTGACTCCGTAGTTTTGAAGCACTGATGCCTGTAGCAGAACTGATGACTGGGATTGGTATCGCGTGAACAGCAGTCGTTCAGGTTGCAGGTTTTGGTAGGATCCGTTTTATAGATATGCCTTTCCGGAACACCGTGATAGGAAAACTGCAGCGCATCATAATTTTCAGGCAGCTTTTCGCGGATGCTTTCAGCCAGACAGTCAATATAAATATCACGGTTATAGAAAGGCTGCACATAATTGATTCTGACTTCCGGGAAGAACTTTTTCCGGACCTCTTCGGCTTTTTCTACAACTGTTTCCGTAGTACTCATGGCATACTGTGGGTAAAGCGGGAACAGCACAATATCGGTAACGCCCTGCTCAGTAAGGCTGCGGATACCGTTCTCAATGCTGGGTTCGGCATATCTCATACCTATTTCCACCGGCACATCCACAAGCTTCTGTAATTTTGTCTGAATCTGTTTGGTTATCACAATCAGCGGTGATCCTTCCGGTGTCCAGACCGTTTTATAGGCTTCAGCAGACTTTGGCGGCCGCGTGCGCAGGATGATTCCCTGCACGAGCAAACTCCGGAAAAACCATCTGTAGTCGATTACTTTTTCGTCCATTAGAAACTCATCAAGATACTCTTTTACATCCTGTACTTCAGTAGATTTCGGAGAACCCAGATTAACAAGTAAAATACCTTTGCGTGTAGACATTGCTGACGCCTGACTGTTGATATCCTGCAATTTTTTAATTTTAATGTTTTTGAAGAGCTTAAATTCCTGATGGTTCTGAAAATATTTTAATCAGGAGGTACATAAAAAATAGGAGTTGGACAAGGGCAGTTAACCGTTTACGGCTTCCACCTGCTCCACAAGTTCCGGAACAAACTGCTTCAGAAGGTTTTCAATTCCGCCTTTCAGTGTTGCCGTAGAGCTTGGACATCCCGAGCATGCGCCCTGAAGCAACATTTTTGCTGTTTTGGTAGAAGCATCATACTCCAGCAGTGAGATTTTACCGCCGTCGTTTTCAACTGCGGGTGCTACATATTCATTCAGGATGTCAGAAATTTTCTGCTCGCTGTCCGTATATTCCCTGTTGATGATATTTTCAACCGGACTTTCATGTTTTTGCGCAGTAATATTGGAGATGCCGCCACCATTCTGAAGGTACTCGGCGATAAAAGCGCGAACAGCGACCATCACTTCATGCCACTGCACCGACTCGTCTCTTGTTACTGCCACAAAATTATCTGAGATGAAGACTTCCCGGGCAAAATCAAACTCCTCAAAAACAGCTTTAGCCAGTGGAACGTCTAAATCTTGCTCCCTGTTTTTTACTTCCACAAAGCCATCCAGCAGCAGTCGGCTCGATACAAATTTCATTACATTTGGGTTGGGCGTCATCTCAGCATAAATCTGGTACATCTCTTTTCTTTTCTGAAGGTAGATGCGCGGATTGGCCAGCAATTCATCCTCAATCACATTCTTAAGACTTTCGGCCACCATTTCCCACTTTACACTGTCCTGTTTTGCCACCGCGATAAAATTAGCTGTGATAAAGATCCTGTCTACAAAGGGATAGTTGAAAAGTTCCTGTGCCAGCGGAATTTCTGATATATCTGAAGACCTGTCCAGTTCCAGAGAACCCGGAATCAGGTTGTAGTCGGCTACAAACTTCATCACTTTTGGGTTTTCGGTTGGCTCTATAATTATTTGTCTCATTTTATTCTTTAAATTTGAATGTACAAAAATACAGATTATAAAACGGCTTACAGAATCCGGCATTTAGATATTTTCAATTCCGCTGTAACCAACTTTCAATTAAGAAAAATTCATAATGGCGATAGTAAAAGAACTTTTGGGCAAGAGTCCACAAATTGGCGACAACTCCTTCCTGGCAGAAACCGCAACCATCATTGGAGATGTGACGATGGGAAAAGACTGCAGCATTTGGTACAATGCCGTAATCCGTGGCGATGTTCATTATATAACAATGGGCGACAAAGTAAATGTGCAGGACAATGCCATGCTTCACTGTACTTACGAAAAATACCCTCTGATCATTGGTAACAATGTTTCCATTGGCCACAACGCCATTGTTCATGGCTGCCATATTAAGGATAATGTACTGATCGGCATGGGAGCCATTGTTATGGACGACTGCACCGTTGAAAGTAATTCAATCGTAGGAGCGGGATCCGTTGTAACGCAGGGAACCCATATTAAATCCGGTGAAGTTTGGGGCGGCATCCCCGCCAGGAAAATAAAGGACATTTCATCCGACCTGCTGGAAGGCGAAGTAAACCGCATCGCCAACAACTATGTAAAATACTCCGGCTGGTATAAGGAAAATGCGGAATAGATTCCATATCAGCTCCGGATCACTTTATTTAAGCCTGTTTACATGAGCCCAACCCCCGAACTTATTACCGACCGGCTGCGGCTGGTGCCGCCAAACATTACTGACGGGCAGGACATTACCGCGCAGATTAATTCAACCGAAGATATCGCGCGGAATATCTTCAATATTCCATGGCCTTATTCCGCAGCCGATGCGGAGAGCTGGCTGTCTGTTTGCCACGACGGGTGGGAAAACCGCACGTCTTTCCGCTTTGCGGTTAAAGATAAGCACACCGGACAGTTTATGGGGATGATTGGCCTGCATCCGGAGACAGCGCACCAGAAGGCTGAGGTAGGCTATTGGATTGGCAAAGATTTCCAGGGTTTCGGTTATGCCACCGAGGCTCTTAAAACCGTCATTCAGTTTGGCTTTGAAAATATCGGGCTCAATAAGATTTTTGCTACCCATTTCGCACACAATCCAGCCTCAGGAAAGGTATTGCAAAAAGCTGGCATGAAGCACGAAGGATTCCTGAAACAGGAATACCGTCATCGGGAAATCTTTGAAGATGTTAACAGGTACGGTATCCTAAGAAGTGAATGGAAGGCATAAACTGGTAAATCTGCAGTCCTGAAAGGCATTAAAATTGAATTCGGTTTCGGCAAATTCAACTATGAAAAAGCTAAAGGAATTGTGGAGCATTATTGTAGCCACATTTAAGGACTGGAGTGCCCGGGATTTAGGAACCGATGCCGCGAGTTTGGCATACAGCGCGATTTTTTCAGTACCGGGTCTGCTCATCATCATTATCTGGGTGGCAGGCATCTTTTTTGGCGCAGAAGCAGTGCGCGGCGAGATTACTCAGTTTATAGGAAGTATGATGGGGAAAAATGTCGGCAAGCAGGTTGAAGAAATGGTGGTGAGCGGCATGGTCGACAAAGAAAACATCTGGATGAAAGCTTTTGGTGTGGCTACTCTTGTATTTGGTGCTACATCTCTTTTCTTTCAGCTTCAGAAATCCCTGAATAAATTATGGGATGTGGAAGCGGCTCCCAAAAAAGCATGGCAAAAATTTATCCTGGACCGCGCCAATTCACTGGGACTCATCCTTGTTATCGCATTTCTGCTGCTCATCACCCTGCTCCTTTCCTCGTTCATCGGTATGGCCAATGACTGGATCGTGGCCCATTTCAGCGTGGAAACCTATTTCCTCGTGCAGCTGTTAAATATTGGCGTGGGCTTTATGATCACAATGGTGCTCTTCGGATTCATGTTCAAAGTACTGCCTGATGTGGAATTACCCTGGAAATCCGTTTGGACAGGAGCCTTTACCACTACCCTCCTGTTTACCGTAGGAAAATATCTGATCACTTATTACTTTGAAAACTTCAATCCTACTTCAGCTTTCGGTGCAGCCGGTACGGTGATTCTGCTGATGCTTTGGGTGAATTATACCTGCCAGCTTATTTTCCTGGGTGCCGAGTTTACCAAGGTATATTCGCAGAAAAAAGGCCTGGCGGTGAAACCGTCACGTCATGCGAAATGGAACCCGCAGATGATTGCAGAGGACAAAAAATCTCAAATCGTATGTATGGTAGAGGCTGAGTCCGACAAGGATAAAAAGACCCCGGACGATTCCATGATTTAATTTAAAGAAGCACCGGATGGGTCACTATAGACCAAAGCCACCTTACCCGATTCGCAACGGACTCCCGCCGGCTGAGGCTCTACCCTGCAATCCGAGAAAAGGTTCCTGCGACGGTTATACGCAGCCTGACGCCGTGTAAACTCCTGTATTTTAGGCAATATTTCCGTTTCAACCTCCTTATGATAGGCAATATAGGTTGCCGGTCCGCCACAGGGTTTGGATCCCAGCGGAGAAATGCGCCAATCATCAGATCCACTGCAACTCCGGGCAGCGCTCAGCGAATCTATGGAAGCCTTTATCACCCGTATATTTTCCCTTTCCTGTACCAGAACCTCTTCACTTTCCTGCGTCTCGCGCTCGGGCTTTAATGCAAAATCTTTAGGTAAAGTTTCTGGGTCGGCCACAGATTTTTTGGTGGAACAGGAAGCAGCAGTTACAATAAGGGTGATAATCACTAAAATTTTCTTCATGACAATGGTGTATGAAGGCCAAATTTAGCCAAAAAAAGCGGGTAATGTAAAATCTACCACCAACTGTTTTGACCTTATTTTTGCTAATTTTGCCTGATGAACCAGCAGCTTTTTGACCTCGCAGAACATACCAGCCGAAGCATTTTCCTTACCGGAAAGGCCGGCACCGGTAAGACAACATTCTTAAGCGAGTTCGTAAAGAACACTTCCAAGAAACATATCGTTCTGGCTCCCACGGGAATTGCCGCCATCAATGCCGGCGGAGTAACCATACATTCCATGTTTGGGCTGCCGCCCCGCACCTTCCTGCCTACGCATGAACGTATAGACGGAAACATTGCCCTGAACATTGCAGATCTCATGCACCACTTCAAATACAGGAAGGAAAAGCTGAAACTGCTGAGGGAAATAGAACTCATTATTATTGATGAGGTGTCCATGCTGCGTGCCGATGTACTGGATATGATGGATCATTCGCTGCGTTTTGTACGCCGGAACGACAGCCGGTTTGGGGGTGTTCAGATGCTCTTCATTGGCGACCTTTATCAGTTGCCTCCCGTCGTCCGTGACGAACATATCTTGAAGAGATATTACAGTTCTCCCTTCTTCTTTGAAAGTCAGGCGCTCAAGGAAGTTCCGCTGATCACCATTGAACTCACCACTGTTTACCGGCAGACAGATGAGGCTTTTCTGGAAATCCTGAATGATATTCGCGAAGGCGTGACGGGTGATATCGATTTTGACCTTCTGAACCAAAGGTATTTGCCCGATTTCGACCCGGGCGCGGAGCCTTACGTCTATCTGACCTCGCATAACCGTATGGCCGACGAAATTAACCGTAGGAGACTTGCCGAGCTTCCGGGCAAGTCCCGAACCTATGCCGCCGACATTGAGGGTACATTTAACGAAAATCAGTACCCAAATGATGAGGTACTGGAGCTGAAACCCGGCTGTCAGGTCATGTTTATCCGTAATGATGCCAGCGGTGAACGGAAATATTTCAATGGTAAACTGGCAGAAGTCCTGGAGGTAGGGGAAAAGGAAATAGTGGTTCAGATTGATGATAGTGAAGATACCTATACGCTTAAAAAGGAAACCTGGGAGCAGAAAAAATATTCCCTGGCACCGGATAAAACCATTAAGGAAGAAGTACTGGGCAGTTTCAACCAGTATCCCATCCGCCTCGCATGGGCCGTAACCATACATAAATCGCAGGGTCTCACCTTTGACCGGCTAATCATTGATGCGGGACAGTCTTTTGCGTCGGGACAGGTATATGTGGCGCTTTCTAGATGCCGCACCCTGGAAGGAATTGTACTGAAATCAAAGATTACCCCGGAAGTGATTATTACAGACCGCCGGGTGGCTCAGTTTCAGGATGAGACACAGGCCAATGACCGGCTTGATGAAATCCTGAACTCCGAGAAATATGATTACAGCATCCACAAAATCACCAGCCGTCTGGACTGCATCTGGATAAGCGCAGCGCTTCAGTCATGGTACCATTCCGCAAAAGCAAGCAAATTTATTGACAGGGACAAAGTGAAGTTCCTGTACGAATCCATTAAGCCCGAGTGCGAAAACCTCAGCAGCATCTTCCGTAAGTTTGACAAGGTCATTCACCAGAAAGCACAGCATTTCATCGCGGGAAAGGAGGAATGGAAAGAGGTGGAAACAAAGGCCGCAGGTGCGGTGAATTTTTTCTTCGCGCAGATTAATTCCAAAGTATTTGCACCTCTAAAGGAATTTTACGCTGAGAATAAAGGTACGAAAGGCCTGAAGCAGTACAATGAAGATTTTCGGGTGCTGCTGGATGACCTGGAAGATTACTTGAACAGTCTTAAAGCGCTTCAGTTGCTTGAGGTTTCACTGTTTGACAAAACCAATGATGTTCCCGTAACCTCCAAAATTGCAAAGGTGCCCTCTCATATACTCACCTTCCAGCTTTTTGAAGACGGCAGGACGATTCCTGAAATTGCCCGCGAGCGCGGACTCGTTACTGAAACTATTTATGGCCACCTTGCCAAATTTGCCGAGCGTGGACTGCTGGACCTGCAGCGCGTATTTGCGAAGGAAAAGATTATTGTTTTTGAGAAAGAATTCCGCGAAAACACTCATGAAACCCTCACCGACTGGAAAAAAGCGTTACCCAGTGAATTTGAATTCAATGAAATCCGCATTCTGCTCAATCACTATAATTACTTGAGGGCGAAAAATGAAGAAAACGGATAAATAGAACAGTTAGACAGTCGTTTCCTAGTAATAATTGGTGTTCCGGAGGATATTCCGGTAATTGGACTCGGATAATTTCCCCTGATTATACCACCTCTCCAGAACATCTTTTTTGTCAAGAAGTTTATTTGAAGAGGTCTGCTCAAAATTCACTTCAGTAACGGTACCGTCCTTATGGGAAATCACCACCTGATTACTGATTCCGCGAGATATGAAACCCCTAAAGTCACCTTTGATATCATTTCCGATAAACCTTAACCGCTCCACCTCATGCGCCGGAATTACTTTGTCGTCCACAATGATCCGGTCATTCAGCAACTCAAATGTGCCAATTGGGCGCGCCTTGTTTTTGGCGCTGAACAGTACATAATTTAGAGCCGCGAGCAGAAAAATACCGATCAGCACCATATTCAGGGTAAAGGTACTCTCCAGAAAATAGTCCTTCTTACGGTAAAACTGTGGAAAAAGGCTGAGGATGAGTAAAGCCACAATAAGAAGGGCATCGATAACCATCAGGATAATGAGAAACTTTCCGACGGTAAATTTCTTCTTTGCAACTGTGCTGAATGTTCTGAACATATTTTTTTATTGAGGCAGGATTACCTGAAAGATTTACTCTTAAATCAGGATAGAATAACTACTCTTCCTAGATATCATATGGATGCAGTTTTGGTGAATCAGGCTTTCTTTACGAATTCCGATTTTAAAGCCATGGATCCAAAACCATCGATTTTACAGTCAATATTATGATCGGAATCGGGACGCAATCTGATGTTTTTCACTTTTGTTCCGGCTTTCACAGGTTTTGGAGCCCCTTTCACAGGAAGGTCCTTTATGACTACCACGCTGTCGCCGTCATGCAGCTCATTACCGTTAATGTCCAGCACCTTGCTCTCCGTATCGGTCTCGGCCGGATCCCACTCATGGAAGCATTGCGAACATACCTGAAGGTTATCCTGTTCGTAGGTAAATTCGGATTTACATTTAGGGCAAATAATTACGTCACTCATGGTATTGTTTTATACGCCCAAAGATACGGCTTTTATCTAAAACGGCTGTTTCCGCAGGACAGCTGAATCGTTTTATTAGTTTAAATTTGGGGCCTGATAAACCAGAAAGTTTAAACCGGAGTTTTTATGATGAAATATGTAATATTATCACTGATCTCGGCGATGCTGCTCAGTATTTCCTGGCCCACCTACGGCATTCCCTTTTTTATTTTAATCGCTCTGGTACCGCTGCTGCTCATGGAGCACGAAATCGCGAAATTTTCTAAGATAAAATACAAGACGGCCGCCGTTTTTGGGCTATCCTATCTTGCTTTCCTCATTTGGAACATTGTAACCACCGGTTGGCTATACGGAGCAAAAAATCCGGACGGATCCAATTCGGCTTTTGCAGTAGTAGTACCTGTTCTGGCCAATTCCCTGCTTTATACAACGGTATTTACGCTCTATCACCGTTATAAAAACATACAGGGAACTTATTGGGGACTGGCTTTCCTGGTGGCACTCTGGATGGCGTTTGAAAAGTTTCATCTGGAGTGGGAACTTACCTGGCCCTGGCTTAATTTGGGCAATGCTTTTGCGGACTATCCACGGATTATCCAGTGGTACGACATCCTGGGCGCTACCGGTGGCAGTTTTTGGATCCTGCTCGTGAACGTGTATGCGTTCTACACAGTTAGAATTTGGGAGGCGGGCCGCAAAAGGCAGGCACTCATCAAAAATATATCGGTGCTGTGTGCGGGCGTTTTCCTTCCAATGGGGGTGTCGCTTATACAGTACAGTACTTTCAGCGAAAAACCTACCGGAGAGGTAAGCGTATTGATGCTGCAGCCCGACCTGGACCCGTATACCGAGAAATACAGTAAAGACAGCCTTCAGATCGTGAATGAACTGCTGACTCTGGCGCATGAAGGATCTGGTGGAAAAATTGACTATTATATAGCGCCCGAAACCGCATTGCCCGGATACGGATCGATTTCGGAGCTGGGTCTGGAAAACAGCACTTTGCTGAATTCCCTGAAAAGTTTTACAGCCGGTAAACCGGGCTCTGTATTCGCCACCGGAATTTCCTCACACCGTTTTTATTCCGGCAGCGATAATGTACCTAAAAATGCCTATCAAACCAGACAGGGTGTATGGGTTGAAAGCTATAATACGGCAGTACAGGTAGCTCCGGCCGGCAAAACACAGGTTTATCATAAAGGCAAGTTGGTTCCCGGAGTAGAAATATTTCCGTACATCGGTGTCCTGAAACCCATATTAGGTGACGCGATGCTCAACCTGGGTGGAACCGTGGCCTCTCTTGGGGTGGATGATGAACGTAAGGTATTCATTAACAGTTTTAATAAAGGCAGGCTGGCGCCGATTATATGCTACGAAAGTATTTATGGGGAATTCACTACCGAATACGTAAAGAAGGGGGCAAATTTCCTAGCGATTATGACCAACGACAGCTGGTGGGGCGTGAGCCAGGGGCACAAACAGCTGCTGGCCTATGCCAGACTGCGTGCCATTGAAACCAGACGCGAGATCGCGCGTGCCGCAAACAGTGGTATCTCTGCACATATTAATGCGAGAGGAGATATTAAAGCCGACACTTTTTACGGTGACCAAACCACTCTGCACGCCAGTATTAAACTTTATGAAGGTCAAACAATTTATACCAGAACAGGCGATCTTCTGTCACGAATCTGTATCTTTGCCCTCGGATTTCTTCTTTTTTACCCCATCCTGAAGAAACTTCAGTCTGTTAAAGACAGCTATGAGAAGAAAAAGTCATGATTTGCAGTTATTTAATTTGCAAATATTTGCCTAAGTAATATTTTCTTCATAGTTTTGCAACCTCAAATAATTAAGTCAAAAAAGAACATCGAGATATGTCAAGAATTTGCCAAATAACAGGAAAGCGTGCAATGGTTGGTAACAACGTTTCCCACGCTAACAACAAAACGAAGCGTCGTTTTGAAATTAATTTGTTGGAAAAGAAATTTTACATTCCGGAAACAGAAGAGAACATTACACTGAAGGTTTCTGCTCACGGATTGAGGATCATCAATAAAGTTGGGATCGAGGAAGCAGTTCAGAGAGGAAAAAGAAACGGATTTATTAAATAATTAGTAATCATGGCAAAAAAAGGTAACAGAGTTCAGGTAATCCTGGAATGCACCGAGCATAAAGAAACAGGAGTGGCCGGAATGAGCAGATACATTACGACCAAGAATAAAAAGAATACTACAGAAAGACTGGAACTTAAGAAGTACAATCCTGTTTTGAAGAAGTATACCGTTCACAAAGAAATTAAGTAATCTTTATAAAGATATATTACAATGGCAAAGAAAGTTGTAGCAACCCTGAAAGACGCCAGCTCTAAAAAAATGGCGAAAGTGGTAAAGATGAACAAATCTCCTAAAACAGGAGCGTACATTTTTGAAGAAAAAGTAATGAACGCTGATGATGTTGATGCTTTCCTGAAGAAATAATTGACGTTATAACGTAATGATATCAGACTACTCAAATTATTGGGTAGTTTTTTTATTTATCTTTGTATCTGCAGCCTGCGCGGCATTCAAAGCATTTAGCTGGCAGCAGCAGTCATCAATTTAACCGGACAGTTTCTGTCTGTAATCTGAGATCTCATATATGAGTTGGTTTAAAAAAATATTCAACAAACAGGAAAAGGAAACCCTGAACCAGGGGCTGGAAAAGTCCAGCCAGGGATTTTTTGAGAAGGTATCCAAAGCAGTAGTTGGTAAAAGCAAAGTAGATGATGATGTATTGGATGATCTGGAAGAAATCCTGATCCGTTCCGACGTAGGTGCGGCTACTACTGTAAAGATCATAGACCGTATAGAAAGCCGTGTAGCCCGTGACAAATATGTGGGAACTGACGAACTGGACAAAATCCTGAGGGAAGAGATCACTGCATTACTGCTGGAAAATCCGCATGCCGCCACCCAGAACATTGACATCAGCAAAAAACCGTATGTTATTATGGTGGTAGGTGTTAATGGTGTGGGTAAAACCACAACGATCGGCAAGTTGGCACACCAGTTTAAATCCGAAGGCAAGAAAGTCGTGCTTGGTGCCGCCGATACCTTCCGCGCGGCAGCAGTAGACCAACTTGTGATCTGGAGCGAACGCGTGGGTGTACCCATTGTAAAACAGGGCATGGGATCGGATCCGGCTTCTGTAGCCTTCGATACGGTGCAGAGTGGCGTAGCACAGGGTGCGGATGTAATTATTATTGATACGGCAGGCCGACTTCACAATAAGGTTAATTTAATGAACGAACTCACCAAGATCAAAAAGGTGATGCAGAAAGTGATACCCGATGCCCCGCACGAAATACTTTTGGTACTGGACGGTTCTACGGGCCAGAACGCTTTTGAACAGGCCCGGCAGTTTACCGCAGCCACGGAGGTTAGTGCCCTGGCCGTAACAAAACTGGACGGCACAGCCAAAGGTGGTGTTGTAATCGGTATTTCTGACCAGTTTCAGATTCCTGTAAAATATATTGGTGTAGGCGAAAAGATGAGTGACCTCCAACTCTTTAACGGTGCCGAGTTTGTGGACTCCTTTTTCCGGCGAGCTTAGACTTTTAAAATTTTAGTGTTTTTTTATATCATTCCAATAATTAGTAAATCCTGATTCAAAAAGGTCTGACTTTAGCTTAGACTAAGAAAATCAAATAATAATTATTAACATTAAAATTTTAAAACTATGGGTATTTTAACTTGGATCATTTTTGGTCTTATCGCAGGTGCAATCGCAAAATTCATTATGCCGGGTAATCAGGGCATGGGTTGGTTAATGACAATCATTCTTGGTATCGTAGGCGCATTTGTTGGAGGCTGGATCGGAACAATGTTTGGCTGGGGAACAGTAGACGATTTCGATTTCGGAAGCATGGTTCTTGCCGTTGTAGGTGCACTGCTTGTTCTCTGGATTTACGGTATGGCTACCAGACGCGGATAATCAATTATTAAAAACAAAACGAATCCCCCACCTTTTCAGGTGAGGGATTTTTATTTCCGGTAACTCCGCTTTACTGAAGTTTTATCGTATATGGCATTCCCATGATGATTCCGGACTGCAATTTAGGATTCGTAATCTGCTCGAAAAGCTGGTAGTTTTCTTTACCAATCTTACTTTTCAGGAATTTTGCTGAGATTTCTTCCTGGTTCAATCCTTCAAAGAACTGCTCCAGCTGCGAACGCTTCTTAGGGAACGCGGTAACGCTGTAATCTTTAACATTCGCCTTTTTGGCTGCAAAGGCCAGTGCATCATCTAAAGATCCCAGTTCATCCACAAGGCCAATCTGTTTTGCGCGGGTTCCAGACCATACACGTCCGCCGCCCACTTCATCAATCTGGGCAAAGGATTTTTTACGGTTCTGGGTCACAAAGTGTACGAACCTTTTGTAGGTGCCTTCCACACTGCGGGTCATGATCTTGACCGTACCCGGTGATACACCGTTAATCAGGGAGAAATTATTTGAATTGGCATTGGTTGCAACGCCTTGTGAATAAATTCCGTTCCTGTTTGCTAAATCTTTAGCGTATGGAATCATTCCAAATACTCCAATCGATCCTGTAATCGTATTTTCTTCCGAATATATCCGGTCGGCAGCCATCGCTATATAATATCCACCCGAAGCGGCATAATCACCAAAGGAAACCACCAAAGGTTTCTTCTTTTTCAGTTGCTGGAGTTCAAAGAGAATCTCGTCGGATGCGTTGGCGCTGCCTCCTGGTGAGTTCACCCTAAGGACAACTGCTTTCACATCTTTGTCTTCAGTGAGTTTCTTTATTTCCTTTACAAAATTCTGTGCGTAAATATCCTTAGCACCCTCACCGTTATAAATTGCGCCCGATGCATAAAGTACAGCAATCTGACCTTTATCCGACTTTTCATCATCTTTATAAGAACGGATATACTTTGACAGACTGATTCTGTTCAGATCATCTTTTTCCTTGAGTTTAAGCTTTGACTTTAATAAATCATCATACTGCGATTTCTGCAGCAACTTATCAGCCAGCCTGTGCTTCACGGTCAGCTCAGGAATCACACCGTACAGGCTGTCTGTGACCATTGCGAGCTGTGTGGGAGAAATTTTTCTCGACGCTGCGATTTTTGCCGAGGTGCTACTCCAAATATCATCAAGCAGTGTACTAAGCTGTTCACGGTTTTCCTCAGACATATCGTCCCTCATATAAGGTTCTACCGCTGCCTTATATTTTCCGTGCCGAATAATCTCCAGTCCAATGCCATACTTTTCGGCAAAACTTTTCATATACATCACTTCGGTGCCCAGTCCTTTCAGTTCAATGCCGCCGGAGGGGTTCAGATAATATTGATCTGCTACGGATCCAAGATAATAGGCCGGCTGCGAAACTGTATTTCCATAGGCCATGACGAACTTTCCGGACTTCCGAAAGTCCTGTAAAGCCTCGCGGATAGCATCAAGCTGGGTCATTCCGGCACTGATAAAATCGGTTTCTATACTGATCCCTTCAATTTTCGGATCATCCTTTGCTTTTTTTATTGCCTTTACCGCATCATAAACCAGCACACTTGACATCGGATTATTAAGTTCGAAAATGGATTCCTGGTCTTCCGTAGGACTGTCGATGATATTGGTCTTCATATCGAGTGTAAGCACTGAATTCTTTTTTACCTGGGTCTTCTTGTCACCCGCAGCCGCACTCACCACCATCATCAGGATAAAAAACACCGTAAACACGCCACCAATCAGCAGGATTGCGACTATATTTGCAAGTACACTTCTGAAAAAACTTTTCATAATAAATTTAGAATTTAACGATATGTCGCACAACGAAGTCATTTTGTTACTTGGCAGCAACAGGGGAATTCCTGAGAAAAATCTGGAAATGGCATTAGAGTTGCTAGAGAAGAGTAGCTGCGTAATAAAACGTAAAAGTAAGGTTCTTAAAACTGAACCTGTAGAGTTTAAATCTGACCAATTATTTTGTAATATTGCAGTAGAGGTCTGTACCGCTCTTTCACCTGTAAAGCTGCTTAAGGAATTAAAAGGTATTGAAAAGAGTATGGGACGGGAAACCGACAGCGGTACCTCCAGGATGTACACGAACAGAATAATAGACATAGACATCGTTACTTTTAACGGTCTGGGTTTTATATCAGCTCTACTGGAAATTCCGCATCGCAGACATTTAAATGAGCGGGTATTTTCAAAAGAACTTATTGCAGATTTACGTAGCAGTCAGTCCTTGCAGGAACCGAAGTTAGATGATTAGGGGATTTCGTCTGTACTTCAATAAGGGTTTCAAGGGCTGTAAATTAGAAATCAATTATTAACATTAAAATAATAAATTATGAAAGTAACTACCGCTGTACTTGCATTGTCGCTGGCTTTACCATTTGCCGCGTCTGCGCAGGATTCCATCGCAGTAATGAGCAACGAATACCCAAATACGTATTCATCAGGATCTGCTAATGTCTATCCTTTCACACAGGATTCCAAAAGATTTAACGACTGGGCTATTTCTGCCGGTGTCGGGGTACCGTTATTGCAGACTGCCGAACTAACATCTATTAAATTTGGAGACAACAAACCTAAAAACACCTGGGGCTATTCTGCCTATCTGAGTATTGATAAGGCGATCACTCATGCATTTGGTTTGAAACTGCAATATGACCGAGGAGAAAGCAGACAGGGCTGGTTCAACACCAAAAATGCTGATGCGACTGCTGCGGCACCAATGGGAGGTCGTACTCAATATGATGCTCTGTCACTTTTAGGTGATGTTAACCTATCTAACCTTCTTAGAAGAGTTGATAATAAGTCACCCTACAGATGGGCACTGCATGCTTATGCCGGTTTAGGTAGTTTAGCATACAGAGCTTATGTTGAAGACGCAAATGGTCAGCGTATGACTGGCGAAGTTGAGCCTTTCACACTTGGCTCATGGATGTTCCAGGGTGGTACCGGTTTGAAATACAGGCTGAATAACAGACTGGATGCTGAAGCAAGATTAATGTATGTTTATACAGGAGACGACGAGTTTGATGGTATTGTACAACCATCTGACAAATCCGATAATTTCTTCAACGCGACTTTAGGTCTTACCTATAATATTGGTAAGCACGAATCACACCTGATGTGGCATGATCCTCTGCAGGAAATCTACTACAAACTTGACGTTCTTTCTGAGAAAAACCAGGATATTGAGGTTTGTAAAGCAGGTGATAATGATAACGACGGTGTTTGTGATGATTGGGACAGACAGCTTGATACTCCTGCAGGTGCAAGAGTTGACGGTGCAGGTGTAGCGCTTGATACAGACCTGGATGGTGTAATTGACCTTTACGACAAGTGTGTGACGGTTCCCGGACCTGTTGAAAATGACGGCTGTCCAACGTCAGGGCCTTCAAACGGTGGAATAATCACTGATGATACAAGAACCCTTGAAGGTATTGAATTCGACCTGAACTCAGACAGAATTCTTCCTTCCAATACGCCAATCCTTAATAACGCTATTAACTATATTAACTCCACTCAGGGATCTTACAGAGTAGTAGGTGGTACAGATACAAGAGCCAGTGATGCTTATAACCAAAATCTATCTCAAAGAAGAGCAAACACGGTTAAGAATTACCTGGTACAAAACGGTGTGAGCAGCGGAAAGCTTGAAGCTGTAGGCCGTGGAGAAAAGGATTTGAAATACCCGGAATGTGATCCGGCTACTAAATGTCCTGAATGGAAAAACAGAGCTAACAGGCGTGTTTATTTCGAAGCGAAATAACCTGACCAAATTTTTTTGAAGCCACGCAATGCGTGGCTTTTTTTTATGATTACGGATTAGAATCCTTATTTTTACAGCATGATATCCACGGGTGACTTTCAGAATCTTAAGCTGGAGACCTTAAAACACTTTTGGGGTCACACTGAATTCCGCGAACAGCAGGAGGAGGTTATTAATGAGGTTCTGTCCGGACACGACGTTGTGGCGCTGCTCCCAACCGGAGGCGGTAAATCAGTCTGCTATCAACTGCCCGCACTGCTTCTGCAGGGCACCTGCCTGGTCATCTCTCCCCTGCTGGCACTCATGAGGGACCAGGTAAACCAACTGAAAAGCAACGGAATCGAAGCGGAGTACCTTTCTTCCGAACTCGAAGATTTTCAGAGCGAAATTATTTTCAGCCGCTGTCGGGACAATATCACGAAACTCCTCTACGTTTCACCGGAAAGACTGAACAATCCGGTTTTTCTGGAAAACATCCGCGATATTGAACTGTCCTTCATCGCGGTGGATGAAGCACACTGTATCTCCGAGTGGGGTCAGGATTTCAGACCCAGTTATCAGAACATCCGTTCATTTCGTGCCGCCTACCCGGGACTCGCCTGCCTGGCACTTACCGCAACAGCAACGCCAAAGGTCCTTAAAGAAATTACAGACAGACTGGAGTTGAAAAACGCTTCCATCTACAGGAAAAGCTTCCGTCGGGAAAACATTAAAATCTACACCGATAAGATTGCTGACAAATATCAAAGAATCTACGATCTTCTTCGTTTTACAAAAAATGCAGGCCTTATTTACACCCGCACCCGGCGGGAGGCAGAGGAACTGACCCGCTTCCTGAGAAGTAAGAACATCACGCACGTAGATTACTATCATGCAGGTCTGAGCCTGAAAGAAAAACGCCTCAGGCAGCAGCACTGGCTTCAGTCACGTGATCAGGTCTTGGTGTCCACCAACGCTTTTGGGATGGGAATAGACAAGGACAATGTGCGCTTCGTTATTCATTACTCCTGTCCCGCAAGCCTGGAAAACTATTTCCAGGAAATTGGAAGAGCCGGCCGGGACGGCTTGGAAAGTTATGCTTTTCTTTTATGGAACGAGCAGGAATTTGATGCGTTCGACCAGCTTATTAAGTATCAGACTCCGGACAAAAGGGAGTTTCAGGTAATTGTTACTTACCTGTATTCCCTTTTCCAAATTGCGGATAATGACCTTCCTGAGAAAACATTTCAGCTTCATATCGATACCTTACGCAGATTAACCAAATCATCTACAGGGAAAATCAGGAACATCCTTAATTTTATGCATAATCAGGAACTTATCTATGTAAACAGTCATAAAAGTCTGTCCTCGCTGGAACTGAAACTGTTGCCGGACGAAATAGACCAGCTTCCAAAAAAAGATGCCTATTTCCTGGAATTACTGCTGCGTAATCTGGCCGGAATCTCTGCCCGAAAAGTGATGTTCAGTGAAGCTAATTTAAGTTCGAAGATGGGAGTTGATCCCCTGCTTCTTAAGGAGCGCATACGCGAACTGCAGGCCGGCGGTCATCTGGAATATATAGACGGGGCACTAGCCAGCATCAAATTCCTTCAGCACCGGAATGACCGGGTTCTTGCCTCAAAATACTGGCAGCTGTTTTATCAGATTCAAAAAAACAAACTTCAGAAATGGGAGGAGATGAAGTTTTATGTGCGGAACAGGGAACATTGCAAAATGCGTATGATCCTTTCCTATTTCGGTGAAAAAAAACCTGTAAACTGCGGAAAATGTGTAGTGTGCGAATCCCGTAAAGGACATTCACCAAAATCTGTAACCGACGAAATTTTAACGGTGCTCGGCCGTCAGGCATGTACAGCAGATGAGATCGCCATTCAGCTTAATTTCTATGAAAAGGAAAAAATCCTGGAACAACTGATTCTTCTGCTTGATGCCGGAAAGGTAAAGATGCTTAATTTCCGTACCTATGCATTGGCCCAACATTAATTTTTAATTATACTTTTTACTAAATCATGAAATCATTAAGAGCCGTCTTTTTCGGGACACCTGAATTCGCAGCTGCCAGCCTTAAGGCCATCCATGAATCTTCGCACAAGATCGTGGGCGTTGTTACCGTGCCTGATAAAGCTAGTGGACGCGGACAGAAAATAACCGAATCAGCCGTAAAAAAATATGCTGCTCAACAGCAGTTTCCTGTCTTTCAACCCGAAAAACTGCGGGACAGTGAGTTTCTGGATCAGATGAGAAAACTGGACGCCGATGTTTTCGTAGTGGTGGCATTCCGGATGATGCCAAAGGTCCTTTTTGAACTGCCCAGACTGGGCACTTTCAATCTGCATGCCTCATTATTGCCGGATTACCGGGGTGCAGCTCCCATCAATTATGCCATTATCAACGGTGAAACAAAAACCGGTATTACAACATTTTTCATCAACGAAAAGATAGACGAGGGCAACATATTGCTGCAACATGAGGTGGAAATAAACCCGGAGGACAATGCCGGTTCGCTGCATGACCGTTTGATGGAAGAAGGAGCTCAATTAGTGGTGCAGACTATGGACCGACTAGCTGAAGGAAACCTGACAGAGCAACCTCAGCAGGAAAAAAAAGAAGTTAAAAATGCGTTCAAAATTTTCAAAGAAGATACACGTATCAACTGGCAACAGGACGCGCAGACCGTACATAATTTTATCCGCGGACTTTCTCCCTACCCCTGCGCATTTACGAAACTGAAGATTGGCGGAGAAGAAAAGACCTTTAAGATCTTTTCCGGCAGCACAGAAAGCACCGACAGCCAGGAACCAGCGGCTAATCTGTATGTGGACCGAAAGAACTTTAAGATTATGACGGGTGAAGGTTGGTATTTGCCGGCGGAAGTACAGTTGGAAGGTAAAAAAAGAATGGGAATTAAAGATTTCCTGAATGGCCTGGGATCTTACGATAATATTTTACTTATTCAATAAAAAAACGTTGCTGAATTTCGGCACCGGTTTTTTTATGCAGACGGAAATTGAATTATCCCTGTTTTCTGTGTGTACTTTTAGGGGCAGATTTAGCTGCTGACGTAGAGGCCTTTACCTTTGGACCACTTGGCTTTTCGGCCTTTGCTGTTGCAGCTTTCTTTTCAGCAGGTTTCAGCTCTACTTTTTCTTCATTAGCCTCAGTTCCGGTTTCTTCGGACCTTTTGAAGCTGTCCTGATGGATAAAGCCTGCTTTATGAAGAATGTTGTACCACTGTGCCAGCTTCTTGATATCGGAAACGTAGACTCTGTCCTTATCATAATCCGGAAGGGCTGTTTGCATAAACGTTCTGAGTTCAGCCTCACCGGACTTATGTGAAAGGGTTTCGGCATAGCCGTTGGATGTGGCAATATTTTCAAAAACCTCAAAAAGCGGAACTTCCCTGTCCGTGGTAAACATAGCAATATTGTCCAGCAGACTTACCTGGCTGGAGTTACCAATGCTTACTTTCTTCTTGGTACTTACATCCTCAATTATAAAGCCGTTCTTCAGTTGTGAAACCAGCTTAAAAAGTCCCGGTTTTCCGGAAATTGAAATAATTTTCTCTAACTCCATAGTCTTTATTTAAAATTTAGTTACGTGCGGTTACGCAACCTATTGACATTAATACTTTATTAAAGAGGTGGGTGCCCTACTTAGGAAACCTCATCTTATAGTCTACATTTACATCTCCCTGCATGATCCTGGACAACTTGCCCTTTACCAGTTTTTTCTTGAGTGAAGAAAGATGGTCCGTGAAGAGAATACCCTCAATATGATCATATTCGTGCTGGATAACCCGGGCACGAATATCGGAAAAAGTTTCGGTATGCTTTACAAAATTCTCGTCAAAATATTCGATAAGGATGGTTTCCTGCCGCTTCACATCTTCGCGTACATCCGGGATGGAAAGGCATCCTTCATTGAACTTCCATTCTGGTCCGCTTTCTTCCAGAATTCTGGCATTGATGAATACTTTTCTGAAGTTCTTCAGCTCCTCAGCAATATCTGCATAATCCTCATCTTCCGCCAGTGGACGTACATCTACGCAGAAAAGACGGATATCCAACCCGATCTGCGGAGCAGCCAGACCAATACCGTGTGCACTGTACATGGTCTCATACATATTCTCAATCAATTCCTTAAGATTGGGGTAATCTTTATCAATATCCTGCCCTTTTTTTCTTAGGACCGGATCTCCAAATGAACGGATGGGTAATATCATTTCTGTATCTGTTGTAAATAATTCTGTAAAATAATGGTGGCACTCACTTTGTCGATCAAGGCCTTATCCTCTCTTTTTTTCTTGCTTTTACCACTTTGTGAAATATAAAGCGAGGCAAGTTTAGAGGTGAAGCGCTCATCCATGCGATTAACAGGAATTCCGGGAAATTTCGCTTCAAAGACTTTAATGAAAGCCAGGATATCTTTTTCCACCTCGGAAGGTTCTCCCTGCAGATTGGTAGGAAGTCCCACTACTATCGCATCCACCTTGTAGGTCTGGAAATAATTATTCAGGAAGTCAAAAAGCCTGGCATTTTCCACAGTCTCCAGACCGCTTGCAATAATCTGCATATCATCAGTTACAGCAACGCCTACTCTTTTCTTTCCGTAATCAATTCCCATGATCTGTCCCATGGGCGCAAATTTACTAATTTTATGTGGTTCAGGGCGGTCCAATTTAAGTATACAAAATGTATTATGAAAAATTATTTATAATTTTAGTACTCCAAATCAACACATTAAATGAAAAAACTGATACTTGTTCGGCATGCAAAAAGCGACTGGCCTGAAAACACCGACGATTTTAACCGTCCGCTGGCTACCCGCGGTCATACAGATGCCCAAAAGATGGCCCATTACCTTAAAAGTAAGGCTATTGATATTGAGCAGTTAATTACAAGTCCGGCCTTGCGGGCAAAAAGTACCTGCGAAATTTTTGGCGAAACCTACTGTAAAGAATTCCTGACAGACGAAAAACTGTACCAGCCCTCGGAGAGGAATATTATGTCCGTACTCTACGACCTTGACAATGAGGTGGGCTCTGTGGCTTTATTTTCACATAACAATGGCATCTCCAACTTTGCCAATACCATGACGGAAGATGTATTTCTCTTTCCTACATGTGGCGTAGCCGGTTTTGAGGTGAACTGCAGTTCCTGGCTGGATTTTGAGGCTGCCGATAAAAAACTGATCTTCTTCTACGAACCCGAATCCATCTGACCGGATACCGGCGGGTTGGGGGTAATAAAGGAAAAACTTAAATTTCCGTACTTTCTGGTGTCTGTGATATTCTCATGAACGGGAACATTCTTTGCGGGATGCTCCAGCACGAAGACGCCGTTTTCCTTCAGATAATTGTTGTTCAGTACCAGGGAAATTAATTCCGAATACTTCCTCTCGTCCATATTGAATGGCGGGTCCGCAAAGATCAGGTCATACTGCTTCCGGTTGCGGTTTTTTTTCAGCCAGTCGAAGGAATCTCCCCGCTGTACATTAATCTGGAGCTGCATTTCCAGTTCTGCCGCTGTACTGTTAATAAATCCGGCATGCTTTGCATTCATTTCCACAGCCGTCACATCCTGGCATCCACGTGAGGCCAACTCCAGGGAAATGGAACCTATACCTGCAAAAAGATCGAGTGCGGACACGTAGGACAGGTCAAAACGGTTTTCAAGCATGCTGAAAAGAGCTTCCTTGGCAAAATCCGTGGTGGGCCGGACATCAAAATTTTTGGGTGCCGAGATCCTCTTGGCTTTCCACTTTCCCGCTATGATTCTGAACATATTTCGTTTTTTAGGATCCGCAGCGCATTAGGAATTAACCAGAAATCTGCGTTTTGGAAGGTTATCAAACACGATCTTCAGGTTCCTTACAAATTTCTGAAGTTCGGATATAAAGGTTTCGTTTTCCGATGTTTCCCCGTAAACAAAGAACCGCGTCTCGCCCAGACCGAAACCAATCTTACTTAGGCTAAACATGATAAAGTAAAGAAAATCCACTTCAGAGTTCACATCGAGGTTATTATAAAGAATCACCTTTCGGCTTTCCAGCGCAAAAAATTCACACTGATTGTTGTAAAGGTTGATATGAATTTCCTTGCCGCCCTTCGGGGTGAGCGTATTCAGGAACTTCTCTCCGGAAAAATTAAACTGTGCCGGTATATGGGTCTGCTTGATCTGCGTGTACAAATCTTTGGGAAAAGTATAGTAGAACTGCACTTTAAACTTTTTGTTTACGCTCAGCATCAACTCCTCCGCCTCCTTCTCTACGGGTGAATTATATGAAATAAGGTCCAGCCCAAGATCATGGCGGTCAAATCCTTCCGGCATCAGCGAAAAGTGATTAAGTGCCGAAAGTACAGTGACAGAAGCGTACTTCCTCTCTAAAATTTCCGCCAGTTTTTCACTGATGGAAACTTGCGGCATTTCCTCATTCACGAAGAAAGACGATTCAGAAAGGACGCTTTTGTTACGGAGAATCTGGTAGAAAAGCCCGTCGCGGGTGAAAAGTAAATTTAATTTTTCCATCTTGAAGTGGACAAATTTATTAAATAATTCCCGGCTTCGGAAGTGAGGCCTGTTTTATTACAGGATATTTGTTAACTTAGCATCTGGTAAATAAACATTTAACGATGAAAAAGGCTGCGTTCATATTACTGTTATTTCTTAGTTCACTTGTATTTGCTCAGAAAAAAATTCAGGACCGCATAGTGCCCGCATCATGCGGAATGTGTCAGTTCAAACAGAAAACCGATAAAGGCTGTGTGCTATCAGTTAAGATAGACGGCAAGGTATACACAGTTGCCGGTACCGGAATCAATGACGATGGCGATGCTCACGCAGCCGATGGGTTCTGCAATAAAGTCAGGAAAGCCAAAGTTTCGGGAGAAATAACAGGAAGTGTGTTTGTGGCATCAAAATTCAGTTTGATTCCCCTGGAGTAATTCAGTCAAATTTTACCGTCACGGAGCCGGACTCATGATGGAGGATGGCATTATTGTAATATTCCAGTCCTGTCTGTGCGCTCAGCACATCATGCACCATTTGCTGTAGTACGCCGTCACCTATTCCGTGTATGACCTCAAGGTTTTTCAGATGGTTTTTGCGGCAGAAATCCAGTGTTTCAATCAGTTTTTCCCTTTGCATAAACAATCTTTCAAAGCTGCTGTAGCGTGATGTATCTTTCACAATGTTGTCAAAATGCAGATCCAGTATCAGGGGTTTCTTATTATGTTTTTTTGATGATTTCTTTGGCATTTCCTTTTTTAATTCCACTTTTAAATCTTCATAGATAGAAGGATTCTGCAGAACCAGCTGACTTTTCAGGTACTGATGAGTAAATCCGTGCGTGTCCCGGAAAACCACAGTTTCGCCATGTACTGAAGTTATTGTGCCTGCCAGATCGTCGTCCAGCACGGAAACATGGTCACCTATTTTCATTTTGGTCCGAGTTCAATGATTTCCAGTTTATCTATAGTTCCGCTGCACACCTCAAATCGCATCATCGTACGCATTTTATGCCAGCCTTGCGTGCCGCATGCGCCGGGGTTAAGGTGAAGAAGCTGATTTTGCCTGTCAAACATGGCTTTCAATATATGCGAATGCCCGGAAATAAAAAGTTTGGGAGTCTTAATACTGATTTCTTTTTTCGCCAGCGGCGAATACTTTCCGGGATAACCTCCAATGTGAATCATCATCACTTCAACGCCCTCACAGTTAAACCGTTTTACTTCCGGAACACATTTTCGGATTGGTTCTCCGTCTATATTACCGTATACGCCCCGCAGCGGCTTCAGGCCCTCCAGTGCTGTTAGTACATCCAAACTGCCAAAGTCTCCGCAGTGCCATACCTCATCGGCTTCACCGGCATAATCCAGGATACGCTGATCTATATATGAATGGGTATCCGACAGCAGTAAAATTTTCTTCACCCTGCAAAATTATTAAATTCAAACTTGCAAACTGCAGTTTCACCCATTTAATGCGCCGGCTGCCAAAGCGGGGGAGCGGAAAATTTCCTACTTTTGTAAAAAATCTGAATCAATGCCTAAGATATCCACCAGAGCTGCGGAAATGCCCGCTTCACCAGTTAGAAAACTCGTTCCTTACGCCCTGCTGGCCAAGCAGAAAGGAATAAAGGTATATCACCTCAATATTGGTCAGCCGGATATTGACACCCCCCAAAGTGCAATAGACGCACTGAAAAATATTGACCTTAAGGTCCTGGAATACGCCCTGTCTGAAGGCAATCTGGAGTACCGGACAGCGCTTAAGGATTATTATCATTCTTTAGGATTTACAGACCTAACCACAGATAATTTTATTGTGACTAACGGTGGCTCCGAGGCTTTAAACTTTGCCCTGTCCACACTTTGCGACGATGGCGATGAGGTAATTATTCCCGAACCGTATTACGCCAATTATAACGGTTTCACCAGCACTTTCAACATTAAGGTGGTAGCTATCCCATCCACCATTGATACCGGATTTGCACTTCCTCCAATTGAGGAATTTGAAAAGAAGATTACTCCAAAGACACGTGCAATCATCATCTGCAACCCCGGCAACCCTACCGGCTACCTGTATACCCGCGAAGAGTTGCAGCAACTGGCAGATATTGCGCTGAAGCATGACATCGTTATTATTTCTGATGAAGTTTATCGCGAATATGTTTATGACGGCAAGCAGCAAATCTCAATGTTCGATTTTCCTGAATTAGCTGAAAACTGTATCATCATCGATTCCGAGTCCAAGCGTTATTCCATGTGTGGCGCCCGGATCGGCTGCATGATCACCCGTTCCAAAACTATCCACGATGCAGCCATGCTGTTTGCTCAGGCCAGGCTTTCGCCTGTTCTTTTGGGTCAGATCGCGGCTACCGCCGCACATAGAGATGATGCTGCTTATATCATGCAGGTCCGCAGTGAATATACCCACAGGAGAAACGTCCTTGTGGATTTATTGAACGGAATCCCGGGTGTAATCTGCCCGAAGCCCAAAGGGGCATTTTACTGTGTGGCCGAACTTCCTGTGGATGATTCAGAAAAATTCGCTCAGTGGTTGCTGGAACATTATTCCAGTAACAACGAAACCGTAATGGTTGCACCCGCAGGTGGTTTCTACAGTGATCCGGAACTGGGCAAAAAACAGGTTCGTATTGCCTACGTACTGAAAGAAGAAGATTTACGCCGCAGTGTAGAGCTCCTGAACGATGCACTTCAAAAATACCGGGAGGAATTCAGCCTTTAGGTACCGCCATTTACTTCCCCAACAGTATGATCTTATTTGAAAATCATTCCCTAAAAGAACACAACACTTTTGGGGTCGATGTTTCCGCACGATACTTCGCAGTGGTTGCTACCCTGCAGGATTTAATAGCTGCATTGGATTTTGCGAAAAGCAGTAATCTGCCAACACTTATGCTCGGTGGCGGTTCCAATGTGCTTTTCACAAAAGATTTTGAAGGTATTGCCATACAGATTAACTTTAAGGGTATAGAAGAAATTATTCTCAGTGAAGATAAGGTCCTGGTTAAAGCCCGGGCTGGAGAAAACTGGCATTCCCTTGTTGAATACTGCCTTCAGAAAGATTATGGTGGCTTGGAAAACCTGTCGCTGATTCCCGGCAACGTAGGAACTTCTCCTATGCAGAACATCGGTGCTTACGGCACGGAAATCAAAGATACTTTTGTAAGTTGCCTTGTTTTAGACCTTGAGACCCTGGCAACTGAGGAATTCAACCATGAAAAATGCAGGTTTGGATACCGCGATTCTATATTCAAGCAGGAAGGCAAAGGAAAATACGTTATCCTGGAAGTCACTTTTAAACTAAGCAGAAGAAACCATGTCATCAAGGCCGGATACGGAGCCATTCAGTCGGAACTTGAAAAAATGGGAACACTCAATCCTACTGTTCAGGACATCGCTGCTGCTGTCATCAGTATCCGCAAAAGTAAATTGCCCGATCCTGCAGTACTTGGAAATGCCGGCAGTTTTTTTAAAAATCCGGTTATAACCGCAGAACACTTTGCTAAGTTACAGCAACTCTACCCGGATTTACCGTCTTATCCTGCTGGCGACCTGATAAAAGTGCCGGCCGGCTGGTTGATAGAGCAGTGTGGCTGGAAAGGAAAACAAATTGGCAATGTGGCCTGTCATGATTTGCAGGCCCTGGTGATTGTCAATAAAACCGGCAAGGCATCTGGACAGGAAATTTTTGATTTTTCTGCTATGATCATTGATTCGGTGAAAGAGAAATTTGGTATTGAGCTAGAAAGAGAAGTAAATATAATCTAATTATTCCGCTGCAAACTAACTGAAATTTCCTAAGCATAATGCTAATGCGGTTGGAGACATCATCACATCCGCGCATTCACACATCATTACATCAGCAAATCATCACACCTCCATACTACCTCATCACCCCATCTTCTGTACATTCTTCAAATTATCACTAATTTTGCAAAGCCTTATCAACTTCTAAGGCAAATACCACTTTATGGAACTCATACACCGCAACTTACTGATTGGTATCCACGATGCATTACAGGAAACCTTCTTTCAGGAAAGAAAATATGCCGACAAGGTAATTGAAAGACTTCTTAAAGCTCATAAAAAATGGGGCAGTGAAGACCGCAAAGTCGTTTCGCAGATTTTCTATGACATTATCCGCTGGAAAAAACGCCTGGAATACTATATGGGAGAGGGCGTAAAGCCGAACAATGTTTACAAACTGATACTTGCGTACTGTCTTTGGAGCAAGACCCATTATAAAAAATTTGAGGAATTTGACGGTATCAAGACAGCCGATATCCTTACCAAGCTGAAGAAAAACACCGTTCCGAACAAGGCAATTGAACATTCCATCCCGGAATGGCTGGCCGGTACGCTGGAGAAGGAGCTGGGCAGCGGTTGGGAGCGTGAAATGAACGCACTGAATGAACAGGCACCCACTATTTTACGGGCTAACACATTGAAAACGACAGCGAAAGAACTTGTTTCCGACCTCAAGGATGAAGATGTGGAAAGCTTCCAGATACGCAACTATCCGGACGCCGTTCAGCTGGAGGAAAAGAAAAATGTTTTCCTTACCTCCGCCTTCAAAGACGGACTTTTTGAAGTTCAGGATGCTTCTTCGCAGAAAATTGGTGAACTGCTTGATGTTCAGGAAGGTATGCGCGTTGTTGATGCCTGTGCCGGAGCAGGTGGTAAAACACTGCATCTGGCCGCTTTGATGAAAAATAAAGGTCAGATTATCGCTCTGGATATTTATGAATGGAAACTGGCCGAATTGAAACGCCGGGCAAAGCGGGCCGGTGCTCACAATATTGAGACAAGGTTTATTGAAGATAATAAAGTAATCAAGCGTCTGCACGAAAAAGCAGACCGCCTGCTTATCGATGCACCCTGCTCCGGACTCGGCGTACTGAAAAGGAACCCGGACTCCAAGTGGAAAATTGACCAGGATTTTATAGACCGTATTAAGCAGGAACAGCAGCAAATCCTTCAGGACTACTCAAAAATGCTGAAGAAAGGCGGAAAGATGCTGTATGCCACCTGTTCCATTTTACCAAGTGAGAACAACGAGCAGGTAGAAATTTTCCTGAAGAACAATCCGGAATTCAAACTTATAAAAGAAGAGAAAGTGATGCCCAGTGATGGTTTCGACGGATTTTACATGGCGCTTATGGCACGTAACCCCTGAAAACCAGACTAATTAAATTATTAAACAGCTTTCGGGCTGTTTTTTTTGTGAAAAATTTTTCGCGGGGACATTATGAAAACCTTATCAAATTAATTTTTTACACACAATTTCATTTAAACAGTCTATTTATTTCATAAATAATGATTTTTATTTGGTAATATTAAGTATATTGATAAGTTTGTATTAAATATAACTACTAACCAAATAACTTTTTATTATGTGTGGAATCGTTTGCTTGCTTGATGCAAAACAGAAAACAGAAACATTAAGGCCCCAAATCCTTCAGATGTCCCGAAAAGTTCGCCACCGCGGTCCCGACTGGAGCGGCATTTTCCAGGATGAGCGGGTGATCTTCTCCCACGAAAGGCTGGCCATCGTAGATCCCACCTCCGGAAAACAACCCCTTTTTACCAAAGACGGAAAAGTAGTGTTGGCAGTAAACGGGGAAATATATAATCACCGCGAGCTACGTGCTGAGTTTCCGGACTATGAATTCCTTACGCAATCGGACTGCGAAGTAATTCTGGCTCTCTACCGCAGGCATGGGAAGGATTTTCTGGAAAAACTGAACGGCATATTTGCCTTCGCCCTTTATGATTCCGAAACAGGAGTTTATCTGGTTGGTCGTGACCATATGGGTATTTGCCCGCTTTATCAGGGTTGGGACCGTAACGGAAATTATTTTGTAGCCTCTGAACTGAAAGCCCTGGAAGGAGTCTGCAAATCGATTGAGGTATTTCTGCCGGGCCACTATCTGTTCAGTGCCGAAGGTTTTGAAATGCAAAAATGGTACAGCCGTGGCTGGGAGGACTACGACAGTGTTAAAGAGAATCAAACGGACATCAGTAAAATCCGGCAAGGCTTGGAAGCCGCGGTGCACCGCCAGCTCATGAGTGATGTTCCCTATGGGGTTTTGTTAAGCGGTGGTCTGGACTCGTCTATTATTGCTGCCGTAACAGCCAAGTACGCCCGCAACCGTATTGAAAGCGGTGATCAGGAGGAAGCCTGGTATCCGCGCCTGCACAGTTTTGCTGTAGGTCTGCAAGGCTCGCCCGACCTTGTTGCAGCACAAAAAGCCGCAGATCATATTGGTTCCATACATCATGAAGTCCATTTTACTGTACAGGAAGGTCTGGATGCAATCCGCGATGTTATCTATCATCTGGAAACCTATGACGTTACAACTGTAAGAGCATCTACGCCTATGTACCTTCTGGCCAGGGTAATTAAATCCATGGGAATTAAAATGGTACTTTCCGGTGAAGGCAGCGACGAACTTTTTGGTGGATATCTTTACTTCCATAAAGCACCCAATGCAAAGGAATTCCATGACGAAACCGTAAGAAAATTAAGTAAACTGCACCTTTACGACTGTCTTCGGGCCAACAAAGCGCTTATGAGCTGGGGCATTGAAGGTAGGGTTCCGTTTCTGGACAAAGAGTTTATGGATGTGGCGATGACTGTGAACCCCGCCGACAAGATGATCAGTCTGGCAAATGGCCGGATGGAAAAATACATACTTCGGAAAGCTTTTGAAGATTTGCTGCCGGACAGCATTGCGTGGCGGCAGAAAGAGCAGTTCTCAGACGGCGTAGGATATTCCTGGATCGATTCGCTTAAAGAGGCAGCCGAAAACGAAGTTTCTGATGAGATGATGGTCAATGCAAAATTCAGATTTCCGCTTAATACTCCGCAAAATAAGGAAGAGTACCGCTACAGAACCATTTTTGAGGAACACTTCCCGAGTGAAACTGCTGCCGCTACAGTTCCGTCTGTACCTTCTGTAGCCTGTTCAACGCCCATTGCTTTGGAGTGGGATGAAGCCTTTAAAAACTTAAGTGACCCAAGTGGCCGCGCTGTAAATGTGCATGAGGAGTCGTATTAACAAATCCATTTTAGTGGCTTAAAAAAATAAGGACATTAAAACACTGATAATGTGCATGTTTTGTTCAGCAAATCTGAATAATGGCAAAATATTAAATTTGAATTTTAACAAATGCGCCCAAAGATTATCCAATAATTAACTATATTTGGAAAATACTTAACAATTCAAAAAAATGAGAAGAAACTTAATTCTACTTTTTACTGCATTGCTGGCTTTTAACTTAAACTTTGCACAAAATAAGTTTGAGTCCGTAATGAATTCAAAAAAACTGGGCGTTTCATACAAAAATGTAAAATCCAAGGATAAAGAAGATTTCTACCAGCAATATTTCTGGCTTACAAAGGTTGAGGAATTACAGGCTTACCCCCATCTAAAAGAAATTAAGCCTCGGGTACTTTATTCTTTTGTAAAAGAAATTATGCCTCAAATCCCTACAAAAACCCTTACTAAAGAAAACAGGAAGTACAGGGAAGATGCCGAACTTTCACTGGACCAGTATTTCAAGAACAAAGACTGGACTAATCCGGTGATGGCGCTTAACCTGCGTACTTACGTAGATCCTCAAAATGAGAAATATTTCTCAGTCGTTAAGCCTGAAAGTGTAGTTACCATGCTTCCTAAGAAGCTATATTCATTCACATCTGACAATCAGAAAACACAGGAGCAGAAAATTTACTATATGTGGATCGATGAAGATGATTATAAGATTGTGGATATTGTACCTGACCCTAAGAAAAATGAAGTGTTTTACACTGAACTGAAGAGCATCCTGCCTAATTATTCATTCCCAAACTTTGTTCCCGAAAGTGCTAAAATGGGCGACAAGAAAGTGAAGAGCGATGCCGACTATTATTACATCACTGCCTTTCAGGTAGGAAATGACAACATTGTTTACAAAACTCTTGATTTTGAGGATTATATTTTTGTGAGATATAAAAAAGATGGCGGTCCGTGGACTGACGTGGAACACAGAGACAAGAAATATTAAAATGAAACCTGCCTGATCCGGCAGGTTTTTTTGTATCGCTTTAAAGGATTTTAAATTACCCTCCATTTTTTAGGTTCATTTTTTGATAACACCTGTTGATGCCCAATTCCACAAAGACTTTCGATACCCCAACTAAAAGAATTCTACCCTTCATCCTTGCGACGGCAATTTTCATGCAGATGCTGGACTCCACGATCCTGAACACCTCTTTACCTTCCATTGCCGCAGATCTGCGCGAATCGCCGCTGGATATGCAGAATACCATCATAAGCTACGTACTCACACTGGCACTGTTCATGCCCGTGAGTGGTTTTTTGGCAGATAAATTCGGCACAAAGAAGATATTTATATTTTCCATTATTGTATTCAGCCTGGGATCTCTGTTTTGCGCAGCATCTCAAAACCTCACTCAACTTGTAGTTTCACGCGTTGTACAGGGAATTGGAGGCAGTCTCATGACTCCGGTAGGCCGTCTGGCGCTGATTAAAACTTATGACAGGAATGAACTTTTGCCGGCACTTAATTATGCCATTGTTCCGGCCTTAATCGGTCCGGTACTGGGTCCTCTTGTAGGTGGATATATGGTAGATTATCTCTCATGGCACTGGATATTCCTCATTAATATACCTATAGGATTAACCGGCATTTTCCTGAGCCTGAAATACATGCCCGACTATAAATCGGCTGAAATCAGTTTTGATTTGAAAGGCTTCCTTATTTTCGCTTCCGCCTCGCTGCTTCTTTCAGTGGCTCTTGAACTTTTCGGAACAAGCACGCGTACCACTCCTGTGCTGCTTATTTTTGTACTTGGATTCCTGATGATCTACTACTATTACCGACATGCAAGCAAGACTACCGATCCGATTTTTCCGTTAAATCTGTTTCAGGTCCGCACCTTCAGAGTAGGCGTTTTGGGAAATCTGGCCACACGCCTGGGCATCAGTTCAGTGCCGCTGCTCCTGCCACTCATGATACAGATCGCCTACGGCCAAAGCGCAGTGATATCGGGCTGGATTGTAGCACCCATGGCACTGACAGCCATGTTTGGAAAATCGTCTGTTATTAAGATTCTGAACAGATTCGGCTATAGAAAAACACTCATGATCAATACTTTCATTATCGGATTCCTGATTTGCTGTATGGCTCTACCAAATATTAACACGTCCATCTGGTGGTTTCTGCCTATCATAGCCATCCTCGGCTTTTTCAATTCCATACAGTTCACCTCCATGAATACCATTTCCCTGGCCGACCTGCGAAACAGCCATACAAGCAGCGGAAACTCACTGCTGGCAGTAAACCAACAGCTGGCCATCGGTTTCGGTATTGCTTTCGGGCTTATCGTACTTAAGATTTTTGAAGGTAACGCTGCATTGATGCACGGGAATCCCCATCTGGCTTTCCGATACACCTTTATCGTGGTGGGTATACTGACCATATTTTCAGGTTTTGTCTTCCGCCGGCTTCACTACCGCGATGGCGAAAACATGCGGTCCGCCCAATAATAACAAAAGCTGCTTAAGACACCGGGCTGCAGCTTCTTAACTTAAGTCAATGTACAGGCAGTAAAGGAAGGATATATTTGTATGAACATTAAATCCGACATCAATGAGTAAAAAGATAGAATTCGGTCTGATGACCTTCGCCGATGCCGCACCTGAAACTGCTGCAAACACAGGCCTCAATGCGCAGCAGAGAATTAAGGATCTGCTGGAGGAAATAAAACTGGCAGATGAACTTGGAATAGAAATATACGGAGTAGGCGAGCATCACCGTCCGGATTACGCTGTATCGTCACCAACAACAGTGCTGGCTGCAGCGGCCGCCATTACCAAAAATATAAAACTCACCTCTGCAGTTACCGTTCTGAGTTCCGAAGATCCTGTGCGAGTTTACCAGCAGTTTGCCACCGTAGACGCTATCTCAGGCGGCCGGGCTGAAATTATGGCCGGTCGCGGTTCTTTTATTGAGTCCTTCCCTCTTTTTGGCTATGACCTGGATCATTATAACGAACTTTTTGAAGAAAAACTGGATCTTCTGTTGGAAATTAACAAATCAGAAATCGTAAACTGGTCCGGACAGCACCGTGCTTCCATAAACAATCTGGGAGTTTATCCGCGTGCAGTTGAGGGTGAAATTCCCGTTTGGCTGGCAGCCGGCGGAACACCAGCCTCAGCAATCCGGGCTGCAAAACTGCATTTGCCGCTCATGCTGGCCATCATTGGCGGTATGCCACAACAGTTTACTCCATTTATAAACCTTTATAAAAAAACTGCTCTGGAAAATGGTGTGAAGTCCGAAGACCTACAAATAGGCATTAACAACCATATGTTCATTGGTGAAGACGGTGAAAAAGTCGCTAATGAATACTATCCTTACTATGCGCAGATGATGGACCGTGTAGGCAGAAGCCGTGGGTGGCAGCCGATGACCCGTCAGCAGTTTGAATTCATGCGTTCACCGGAAGGTTCATTGCTGGTTGGCAGCGTGGGGCAGGTGGTGGACAAGATCGTATACGAACATCAACTTTTTGGATTTACACGTTTCCTGGGTCATGCCAGCCTGGGCTTCGTGCCGCATGAGCTTACCATGAAGTCCATTGAACTTTATGCTACTCAGGTGATACCGGAAGTTAAGCGCCGACTGGGGGTCCTTTAAAACATCTGATCTATTTTTGCTAAATTCGTGTCTGAGTCTTCCAGAATTGGTATAACTCAGAGTTCCACTATTAAAACATTTCACCATGTCTAACCTTGGATTAATCATTGAAGAAAAAGCCGCAGATATCGGCAATTTTCTGGTGGGCCGCCTACTGCCTTTCCGCGAGAAAAGAGCGGTCGGACCCTTTGTATTTATAGACCATATGGGTCCCGCGGCACTGAAGGATTACCAGAATCTTGATGTCGCACCGCACCCACATATCGGACTTTCTACGCTTACCTATCTGCTGGAAGGAGCCATACAGCATAAAGACAGTCTCGGAAACGACTTGGAGATACAGCCGGGAGCGGTAAACTGGATGACAGCGGGGAAAGGTGTAGTACATTCTGAAAGGACTCCTGAATACCTGAGAAACACTGAAAAACATCTTCACGGATTCCAGATTTGGGTGGGGCTTCCAAAAGATCTGGAAGAAGGTGAACCGAGTTTTCATCATACCGAAGCGGCTGATGTTCCTGGCTGGACGGACGGAGGCTTGCGGTATAAACTTATTGCAGGTGAACTTTCGGGCAGAAAATCACCTGTACCTGTTCACTCGCCTCTTTTCTTTCTTGAAATTAACAGCACAGGAGTTCAGAAAGTGAATATTGGAGGTGAACTTTTTGGCGAAGTGGCCATGTATGTCCTGGAAGGAACAGTAACAGTGGACGGCCAGGTTTTCGGTGGGAAGCAACTGCTTATCGCCAAAGATGCGAAACTCTGCGAATTTGAAATGAGCGATAATGCAACCGTTTATCTTTTTGGCGGCGAGCCTTTTCCTGAAGAGCGTTATATTTTCTGGAATTTCGTCAGTTCTGATAAGGAGCTTATTGAAAAGGCCACGCAGAACTGGCATTTTCAAAACCATGAGGCATTCCCTTTGGTACCGGGTGATACTGAGGATTATGTGCCGCTGCCGGAAGCAGTACTTAAGTCAAGACTTTCGAGATAGATCCTCAAAACACCAAATAAACACTAAACAAAATAAAAGATATGACTGAAATTAAACACGAAAAAGACGGACAAAAAGGTGCATTCAACCTTTATGTAGACGGCAGGAAAGCCGGCAGCATGACTTACACGGGCGCCGGTGATGATAAGTTTATCATTGACCATACCGAGGTAGATGAAGCCTACAACGGGCAGGGTCTTGCAAAAAAACTTGTATTTGCGGGCGCGGAATATGCACGTGAAAACGGTAAAAAAGTGATTCCGCTTTGCACGTATGCCAAGGCGACATTCCAGAAGAATAAAGAAATTCAGGATGTTCTTTAAAAATCAGGTATACACCTAAAAACCTCCCATCAGTTTTTGTTGAGAGGTTTTTTTATGTGTAGTCGCTGCGCCCCGGATTGAACGGCCTGTCTGAGCTCTTGCGGGGCAAAAAATGAATTTTTTTGCCCCGCAAAGCGAGTAGTGAAAGCCGGAAAAGGCGCCCAAATAATTCTACAACCTTCTTTCCCGACCCAATTGTGCTCCGAATAGTCACAAAAAACTATATTTGCGACACTAAAATGTAATTAATGAATTCCGCCACAATACTAATTCTGTTTGTATTTGCCTATTTTATCGGTCTGCTCGTCATCGCCTATCTGACCAGCCGTAATGCCGATAACCAGTCGTTTTTCATCGGGAACAAGAAAAGTAAATGGTGGCTGGTGGCCTTCGGAATGATCGGCACCAGCCTGAGTGGTGTCACCTTTATATCGGTACCCGGTACGGTAGGGAAAATGACGGCCGGTGAATATCCTTTTGGCGGCTTTGAGTACTATATGATGGTCATTGGTTTTTTCCTGGGATATTTTATAGTGGCTTTTGTGCTGCTTCCACTTTATTATAGGATGAATCTGACTTCGATTTACACCTACCTGGGCCGCCGGTTTAACGTGGAGGCGCATAAGATTGGCTCCCTATTCTTTATCATTTCGCGCTCCATTGGCGCCACAGCCCGCCTGTACCTCGTGGTAAACGTGCTGCAGATTTTCCTGCTTCAGGCGCTGGGCGTACCTTTTTGGGTGACGGCCGGTGTTATTTTACTTATGGTCCTTTTGTACACGTTTGAAGGTGGTGTGAAAACCATTGTCATTACAGATACCTTACAGACCTCTTTTATGATCCTGAGCCTGGTGGCCTGTATCATCTTCATCCTTTCCAATCTGAACCTGTCCTATGGTGAGGCCTATACGATACTTGCCGATAAGGATTACACGCACCTCATCAATACAGATATCAACTCCAAGACTTTTTTCCTGAAAACGGTTCTGGGCGGAATGTTCATTACCATTGCGATGACGGGGCTTGACCAGGAAATGATGCAGAAAAACATTTCTGTGGACAACCTGAAGAATTCCAAAAAGAATATGCTCACCTTTGCCGGCACGCTGCTGATCGTGAATCTGGCTTTTCTGTTCCTGGGTGGTTTGCTTTACCTTTTTGCCATGGAGAACGGCGCGGTGTACAGTCAGGTGGTTGATGTTGTAAACGGTAAGCAGAACATCACCAATGTATTCGGGTTCCCGGATGCAGCTACCGGAAACATTAACAATATCATGGGCGACGACCTCTTCCCGGCACTGTCCTTACAGGGATATTTTCCGCTTTTCATTGCCGTTATATTTATTATCGGATTGATCTCGGCTCTGTTTCCGTCGGCGGACGGTGCACTTACAGCCGTTACGAGTTCCTACTGTGTGGATTTGCTGAACATCAACGAAGACCAAACGAAAACCGAGAAGCAAAAGAAAAGACTTCGGATGAAGATCCATCTTATTTTTACCGTGGTTTTCTTTGCACTCATCATGATTTTTAAAGCCATCAACGATAAATCTATCGTATACCTTATTATGGAAGTGGCCGGATATACCTACGGTCCGCTGCTGGGTCTGTTTGCCTTTGGTATCCTGACCAGGTTCCGGATTACTAAAAAATACAGCATAATCGCGGTTACTTTGCTGGCGCCGGTGCTCACTTACCTGATTAACTATCTGGTGACACAAAACAGTGATTACAGGATTGGCGTGGAACTTATAATGATCAATGGCCTGCTTACCTTCATCGGGCTGTGGCTTATCCGCGACCGCGGCACCCACCTGAGGGTTGTGGAGTAACAATTTGAGATCCTGCTTTTTAAGGCAGGATTTTTTAGTTTCACCAAGCCGTCAATTATTTGTAAATTTGCACGCAAATAAATCGATATAATGAGTAAAAGTATTGAAGAGCTGAAATCTCTTACAACACAAATCAGAAGAGACATTTTGAGGATGGTGCACGCCGTTAATTCCGGCCATCCCGGCGGAAGTTTAGGCTGTACAGAGTACTTCACCGCGCTTTACGGTAAGGTGATGAACTACAAACTGCCGTTTACAATGGAAGGTAAAGGTGAGGATCTGTTCTTCCTTTCCAACGGACACATATCACCCGTATTCTACTCTACACTGGCAAGATTTGGTTTTTTTCCTGTTGCAGAACTGGGTACATTCAGAAAGCTGAACACCAGATTACAGGGTCACCCAACCACTCACGACAATTTGCCGGGTGTTAGGATCGCTTCGGGTTCACTGGGTCAGGGATTATCTGTGGCCGTAGGCGCGGCACTGGCTAAGAAGATGGACGGCGACGGTTCACTTGTGTATACCCTGCACGGCGACGGCGAACTGCAGGAAGGACAGATTTGGGAAGCTCTGATGTTTGCTGCTCACAATAAAGTAGATAATTTAATTGCAACCATTGACTATAACAACAGGCAGATTGACGGTGATACCGATGATGTCTTAAGTCTGGGAGATCTACATGCAAAACTGGAGGCTTTTGGCTGGAAAGTGCTGAATGAGAAAAACGGAAACGACCTGGAGACAGTGATTTCGATCCTGGAGCGTGCGAAACAGGAAACAGGAAATGGAAAACCGGTAGCTATAATTCTGCATACCGAAATGGGCTTTGGGGTTGATTATATGATGGGCACCCACGCATGGCATGGCAAAGCGCCAAACGATGAGCAGCTGGATACGGCCTTCAAACAGCTTTACCTGGAAGGTCCTGCCGATTACTAAATCGCTTTTGGCTTTCAGCAACTCGCTTTTGGCCGATTTAACACACTCAATTCTAACCACAAACCCGCAAGAAGCCTAATGCAAAAAGCTGATTGCAAAAATTAAGTCATGAAATACCAAGTTTTAGATAATAAAGATACAAGAAGCGGTTTCGGCGCCGGACTGGCCGAACTTGCGGATACTAACCCCAATGTCGTAGCGCTTTGTGCAGACCTTATCGGCTCGCTTAAGATGGAGAAATTCATCGAAAAAGCGCCGGAACGTTTCATACAGGTAGGAATTGCCGAGGCCAATATGATGGGCATCGCTGCCGGACTTACCATTAACGGCAAAATTCCTTTCACCGGAACCTTCGCTAACTTTTCAACGTCGCGTGTGTACGACCAAATCCGTCAGTCCATTGCCTACTCCGGTAAGAATGTAAAGATCTGTGCATCCCACGCCGGACTTACGCTGGGTGAGGATGGTGCTACACATCAGGTTTTGGAAGACATTGGAATGATGAAAATGCTTCCGGGAATGACTGTAATCAACACCTGCGATTATAATCAGACCAAAGCGGCCACTCTGGCTATCGCCGATTTTGAAGGTCCTGTGTACCTTAGGTTCGGACGTCCTGTGGTGCCTGTTTTCATTCCTGAAGACATGCCGTTTGAAATTGGCAAAGGAATTATGCTGCAGGAAGGTACTGATGTTACCATTGTAGCTACCGGACACTTGGTTTGGGAATCACTGGTGGCGGCAGATCAGCTTGAAAAGGAAGGAATTTCCTGTGAGGTGATTAACATCCACACCATTAAACCATTAGATGAAGAAATCATCCTGAAATCCGTAGAAAAAACCGGAAGGATTGTAACTGCTGAAGAACATAACTATCTTGGAGGTTTAGGCGAATCCGTAGCCGGAATGCTGGCCAGAAAAAGACCAACCATACAGGAATTTGTGGCGGTGAACGATACTTTTGGTGAATCTGCAACTCCTGCAGAACTGATGAAGAAATACGAAATTGATGCTGATGCCGTAATAGCTGCAGTAAAAAGAATTATAGCGAGATAACTTTTTCTGAAATACACTTTTAAACACGTCTTCGGGCGTGTTTTTTTTATCTTTACAATAGTTATTTCGAAAAATAAACTTACACCACATATCGATGAAAAATTATTTATTCATTTTAGCGGTACTTTTGATTTCCTGCAATACAGCTAAAAACACTTATAAATTAGATAATACAGGACCAATTGTAGATAACAATCAGCCTTACCAATATCATAAAAACCGGCTTCAGTTAAACAATTCTGTTAAAAAACAGTATGAACAAACTGTAATCTTATTAAATGGACAGGAGATCGGTTATGAAAAATTCAGTCAACTACTGAAAAACAAAAAAATAAATTCTATTGAAAGTATTGCCCATAAAGATAAAATAGAGAATTTAGGTTACTCTTATAAGCAGGTGAAAAGAGTATTGTTGACGAGCAATTAAATTTACCGGCTGTTTGGAAATTTTCATAAAAATCCTACCATTCACCTTAAACATCCTATAATTCCACTTTCAATTAAGATAATTTCGTCAGTCACAGAATTAAAACTAATATGATGACTGACAGATTTAAAAACTCATTAAAATTCCCGCTTGCTGCTTTTGCCCTGTTCTTTACAGTGAACCTCTCAGCGCAGGAAGCTACACCAGAGCCAATACAAAATCCTCCCGTAAATGTGGAAGCAATGCCCGGAAGCCGCGGTGTATCTTTCCAGATGACGCTGGACAAAAAATTAAGGAGCGTTCCTCAAATTGGCTTTTTTGGTGTGACTGATTTTAATTCCAACTGGGGTAATGATCAGCTGGGCGATTTGATGATTATGGGAAAAGCTACGGTTGACCTCTATAAAGGACTTAAAGCAGGTGCGGGATTTCAGAGCACTCCCGGTGGGATCCGACCCTCAGCGGCTTTAATTTACACTTATGCAAATCCCGAATGGCTTGTAATCGCCATGCCAAGAATGGATGTGAGCAGGAATGCAAATATCGAAGGTTTGGGAATTGTTGAATACAAACCGGCACTCAGTGATAAATGGAGTTTGTATACAAGGCTACAGGGAACTTATGTTCATGACATGACTGCAGATTTGCATACCAGAAGTTATATTCGCAGCCGCGTGGGCTTTACCTACAAAGAATTCACTTTCGGTGCAGGTGCCAACCTGGAATATTACGGCCCTTTAAAACATAGACAAAACAATATTGGTGGCTTTCTGCAGGTGGCGCTGTTTTAAACACAATTCAAAAATTCCCGAGCTTCTCTGCCAGGATCCGGGCAGTTTACCGCGCTATCCTTAGTTAAGGATCGCTTCGTTGTTTCCCATCAATATTGGGAAAGATTACCATCGGTACTTCCGACTCAAAGGACGAAAGCCCGCTTGCTCCCATGTCGCGGATTGTCAACCGAAGATCAGTAGTTATACAAAAGTCATCCGGACTCTTGAGATTCCTGCGGAGTGACAAAGAGGCTGTTTTCTTGATATGATAATAAGAAGGGAACCGTCAATTCAGATTTTTAATTTTAGATTTATTCAAAATTAAATATAGAGCCTCTTCTCCGTGCACATTGTGAAAACCTTTGCACCCTTTGCGGTTAAAAATATCAAGATTTCAGATGTTATATCTCATTTGTTAGATATATGCAAAATTGAAGTACAGAACCTCTTCTCCTTACACCCAGAGAAAACCTCCGTGGACGCTGTGGTTAACACTACTTATATTTTAAGCGCACAGATTTCACTGAGCATAGATTAAAATATTTAAGCATAAGAAAGCACGGATGATAAAATCCGCGACATCGGCTCCACTCCACGGACTTTCTGCCCTAAAAATTGTTCCCTGAAAGTTTCCTAAATTTGCGCCAACGATGGACAGTTAACGGTCCGTTATCTTCTCAACTTCAGCTTATATACTCCTTTGGAAAGAAAGAAAATTGTAAAGCAGCATTATTTCAGGCTTATTTTGGCTTCAATGGCAGCCGCATTGGCAAGTGCGGTACTGGCCTTTGGCCTGAAACATCTTACCGAGTTCCTCCAACATCAGATTTTTACTGCTGCAGGCATCTATTCGGCAGTATACATATTACTGCCATCGGTAGGAATTACAATGATTTACTTTTTACGGAAATATCTTTTTCAGAACAGGAAAAATAAAGGCATCACCGAAATATATAAAACACTGGATCAGCGGAAGGAACACTTACCGTTATTTAAGATTCCGTCCCACTTTTTGAATGGTTTCCTTACGGTTATTACCGGTGGGTCCACCGGCATTGAGGTTTCCACTGTAGTGGCAGCGGCCACCGTTGGGAATTATGGTTATAAGAAGGAGTTTTCCGCCAGGATGTACAAGCGCGAACTTATTTGCGCAGGCGTGGCAGCCGGCGTGGCCGTATTGTTTGCAAGCCCGCTGGCCGGATTCCTGTTTGCCATGGAGGTTATTGCCCGTAAGATACGTCCTTCACTCGTTATTTCCTGCGCAGTGGCGGCATTGACCAGCTTGGTCTTCATCCGGCTTTTTGATGATCAGACCATACTGAGTACGCCGGTGACCAACTGGACCTACGCTGCACTACCCTTTTTTATGCTTTTGAGTATTTCGGGAGGTCTGCTTTCAGTTTATTTCACATGGCTGGTTACGCGGATGAAAACATTTTTCGGAGGGATTACCAACAACTTTATCCGCGTTAATCTGGGTGCTGTAGCCGTCGGGCTGCTCATCTTCCTGTTCCCTGCTTTATATGGTGACAGTTACCACGGTCTGCGCGGGTTGCTGGAGGTTCCGCTGGACGGCAGCAGCAAAACATTGTTTCTTATACTGACGCTGGCCTTACTGAAACCTTTGGCTGCAGCGCTCACCCTGGGCGCAGGTGGTGACGGCGGTGTTTTTGCCCCAAGTATCGTTGCGGGCGCTTTCCTCGGTTTATGCTTTGCCTTAGTAGGCAATACCTATTTTGGGATGCATCTTATCCCGGTAAATTTTGCGCTGATTGGCGCTGCATCAATGCTCTCCGCCGCGCTGTTTGCTCCGCTTACATCCAGTGTTCTGATATGCAGTTTACTGCCAGGCGGCTTCATGCTTTATTTACCGGTACTCATTTGCTGTTTCATTGCCACTCAAACCGCAAAAAAAATACTGCCTTATAACGTTTATACGTATGACCGGTATGTAGCTGCAAATGGCTAATGGATTTTATACAGTGCCAACCTGAACCGGTAAAAAAGAAAGCCGGTTTATAAATTAAACCGGCTTTCGGCTGACTGAATTCGGTACCAGGGCTATAAGGTTTTCTCAAGCGCGATGGCCTTAGGGAACATGATATTGTTTTCCAGATGAATGTGCCTGTGAAGGTCGTTTTCGAAATCCTCCAACATCTTAAATGTTACCTGATAGGTTCCGCAGGCGTCCTCCGGAAACTGATAACCATTGGTCAGTTCTGAGATTTTCACAAAACGGTCGCCTTCGGCTTCGTGTTCCTCTTTCATCATAGCCACCGGATTTTCTACAGTTCCGAAATGCGGCTTATCAAGAGGCTCTCCACTACGCTGTGCTGTAACCATTTTTTTGATGAAGGGAAAAAGAATAAGTTCTTCTTTTTTCATGTGAGCACCTAAATCTTTCGCACTTTCTACAAAAAGCCTATTAATCTCAAACAGTTCGGGGTGACGGTCACCGTGGACTTTACATAATTTGTCCAGATATGGAATAAGCATGGCCGTTTTTTCATCAACATAGCGGTGGTGGGTTTTCTCCACATAATCCGCCAGGAGGTCCAGCGGCCAGCTGTTAAAATCAATGTCTGAAGATTTCTGACTAGAAATTTCCTCCAACTCCCGATAGATGTCTTCGGGATTAACTTTTTTTCTGTCGCAGGCTTCCTCTATTGTTCTGCCGCCTTTGCAACAGAAATCTATGTTATACTTTTTAAAAACTTCCGCAGTCCTGAAATTTTCCGCTACGTAGTCGCCTATTGTTTTTTCCTGGGTTAGCATATCACTTTTTTTTTAAGATTATATGACAAAGGTACACCAAATTTTTAATTCGGACTATTTTATCCTATTTAAAAACAAAAAAAATCAGCGTAGCCAGGCCAACCCACTTTCAGTTCGCACAGCGAGGTCAAAGAAGGAAAATTTCTGAGTCATGATCTGCAGTTTTTCACGTACTATCTTAAAGTCATCATGAACCGGACAGGGATTAAGAGCTGAGCATCTGTGCAGTCCCAGTCCACATTCTGTAAATACTCCGGGACCGTCAAAAAGAATGACGATATCGTAAATGGTAGTGGATTTCTGCTTTTGCTCATCAAAAACAAAACCGCCCATCTTGCCGCGGGAGGACTCCAGAATCTGTTCCCGGTTCATACGCTGCAGTATTTTGGCAGTGAAGGCAACGGGTGCATCAACGGATGCGGCTACCTGCTTCACGTTGACAAGTTCGTTCCGCAGACTTTGCTTGGCAACATAGATCGCAGCTTTAATCGCATATTCACACGCTTTGGAAAACATCAGTGAGGTTATTTAAAGAACTGCCATTTGGGAATAAAGGCAAGAAGACCTATTCCTGTAAAGAGGAACAGTGAAGTGACATCTGTATAGAGAAATGTATCCAGATAATAGATGTGTGCATAAAAATGCGCGGCCACCAGCAGCGGAAAGAGGATCACTCCAATTTTACTGTATAGATAGATGAGGAGAAGCGACAGGATTATAAGCAAATCCACAGAAAAAATAATATAAAAATACCACTCCGGAATTTTAAGTTCAGCTTGCTGCAGGTACTGATCCACATCTACACCAATACCCATAATTGTGAAAAGTAAAAGCGCGAGCAGTGACAGGATAAAACCTAAATCTTTTTTAGGGCTTTCATTGGCAAATTCATTCCTTTCCATAGGTGCAAAAATAATGAAACCTGCGAACAATCCGCAGGTTTCAGTAAAGGTAATTAATAACTTAGATCCTTACGGCATCAATAAGTCTGTTCTTGTCGCTCAGATACTCTTCCATGGAGATCATACTTTCGGTTCTCATTACATCCTGGATGTCATCAATCATATAAATGATTCTTTTGGCATCCTCGGTATTCTTGGCACGCATCTTACAGAAAATATTATATTTTCCAGAAATTACGCTGGCTTCCACAACGTTTGGAATAGTAGCCAATTCTTTCAGTACTTCCTGGGTACGGTTGGATTTGGTAAGAAGAATTCCGATAAAGGCAGTGAAATGGTAATCCAGTTTGCCATAATCTATACTAAGTGAAGATCCAAGAATGATTCCGGCATCCTCCATTTTCTTAACCCGAACATGAATTGTACCGGCAGAAACGTCCATTTGTTTAGCAATTTCGGTAAAGGGCATACGGGTGTTTTTCACCAGAAAATCAAGAATTCTCTTGTCTATCTCATCTAACTGATAATTCATTTTATTTAATTGAGTATTTATTAATAAATCGCTGTATTTTTTGCAAAATTACGAAAAAATATTAAACAACACAATATATAGAATGTATTAACGATTATTTAACGCGACCTTATGTTCAACCTAATAATTACAAAGCAATTGAATCTTTTATTTTTGATTCTTTGGTATTTGACGGTTTTTCTGTGGAGGGTATTTTATCCTTCTGCTTTCTTTTAAAGATGGTATTAAAACTTTTACTCCATACTACCCCACCTCCGTAGGTTTGGTTGGCTGCACCGTTACTTCCACCGCTTCCCATCCCGATATTCATTGGTTTGGAGTAGCCACGAAGCACCAGTGTGCCGTCATTTTTCTTGCTTACATCAATTTCTACAGTTCCTTCTCCAGACAGAAGGTCGGTGTCGGTGCCCTCCGGTCCTCTGGACAAAGGTATACCGAGACCCGTTTTCACCTTTACACGTGGAGACAGATCAAAACTCACTCCCGCATTGGCACGGTCTCCAGTATTAGATGCCTCATCGCCGCGAACATAATTGAGGTCAATCTGAAATTCATTACTGATGGTGTTCAGTACCGAACCCAGCTGTCGGAAAAGCAGGTTGTATCCTGTATTCTCGGCAATGTTTCCTACGTCCAGACCGGTTGCAGTCGTGTTAAAGCGATTCAGCAATAATACAGACCCAAACTGAATCACCTTTTCATCCTCCTGATTCATTTTCGATGCCAGGGTTTCGCGGATCTGGCTGGAAACATCAACAGCCGAGACACCCAGTTCAATTTTGGGATTATTCAGGGTTTGAGTGATCCTGGTTTGAAGCAGAACATTTACAGGCTGCAATGAACCAACTCCCAGATAATCGCCTGTATTGGAAACGGTCCGCATATAGTTGGCCGTGATGTCAAGCGCGGGAGTTAAGGCATCGCCATCCCAGCGGATGCTGCTGCCCTGCACAATCTGGAAGGTACGGTTCAGGACGGCTTTGGAGGTGAAGGTTCCGTTTTCAACGATATAAGAACCGTTCATTTCAATGTTTCCGGTTCGGGCCATCACAAACCTGAGTTCGTCGGATGTTCCGCGCACCGAGATGTTCCCAATATCATCTCCTACCAGTACATTCACTGTAGTTCCTTTGTCCACAGCCAGGTTAAAGTCGATGTTCATATTGGCGCCTGACCGTTTTTTATCTTCGAGGGTAATCACTCCTTTGTCATCTTCCTTCAGAAACCTCAGCATCTTAAATTCCTCAACATTCGAGGTGGAATTGGAGTTAAAAGTAAATACACTGTTGTTGAGGGCCCTCATATTCGGCGTCTGTATACTCAGCGACTTCACGGGACCGGAAACATAGAGATCTCCCTGACCGTAGATCCTACCCCAGAACAAATCGTAATCGCTTTGCGTGGTATTCAGCATCATCAGGTTATCCGCCCTCATAATGAGTTCGACCGCCATAGAGGCCAGGGTTTCAAAATAGATGGCACCGGAAATTGTACCGCTGGAATTGTTTCGGCCGTCCCGAACTCCAATATTATTAAGGATAGCGCGGCCCCGTGACAATGGAATTACAGTGTCTTCAAAAGAGTAATCGACACCTGTAAAATCAAGTTTAAGCCCGAATTTACTCATTGCGATGTCACCACTGTAATCCAGGTCCTTCATCGTGCCGTTCACAGAAAGTACCCCATTGGCATAACCGCGCATATTGCTAAAAATTCCTTTCACAAACTGATTGGCAAATTTTAGATCGAAGTCATTCATATCGGCCTTGATGTCCAGTGTAGGTGAAGGCGTGTTATTGTCAATCGTGCCACTTACCAACAGATTGTTATCACCGATGATTCCGGCGGAGATTACCTGAGCTTCTATGTCAAACACATTAGGTGTGGCTGAATTCTTAGCATTAATTACGATATTACCCAGATCCTCGCCGTCCATAGTAATGTTATCAACCCTCAAATCCACCAGAGGTTCCAGGTTATTACTGTTCATTGTGATATTGATGCTCCCGTTTGCAAGTCCCTGCATATCCAGCGAATTACCACCGGCCTGCATTTCCAGGATTTTGGCAATCTGCATGTTTTTCACTTCAGCCTCGGCATGGAAATCCTTAGCAGATTTGAAAGTCGCTGTTTTCACAAGCAATTCGCTGCTGTCCGAGAAAATACGCAGATTCTCAATTAGGAAATCTTTTGTTGCCTTACGGTAGGTGATGGAATGATTAAGTTGCGGACTGGTATCAATACTCCATGTTACGTTATTGAAATTGACTGAAGTAGGGTCAAACCGTACTATATAGTCACCCTGGGTGTTTGTAGACTGATTTAAATTAATGCTGTAACTCTTGAGTTCTCCGTTAATTTCTTCCTGCGGACTGCCGTGCTGAAAATTGGTCGCAATATGAAGTATCCGGTTGTTTTCATTTCGGCCCGTTATGCTTACATCCTTAAGAATATTATTACCATACTGAGCCCGGTCCACCTTGGCGAATATCTGTTCTTCGAGATTGGCTGTATTGATGCGAACCACTAGATTGTTTACCATAACACTGTCCCGCTTTACAAGGTCGCTTTGTGTGATCCGGTACTCTGGGTTTACCGCCGCAAGCGCACGGTCTGCATCGGTTATATCCTGCTTTTTCGTCATGTAATACATCAGTTCGGACGCATCAAGATTCAGGACCAGGTTGTTGGCATCCCCATTATACGAACCGTTTACAAAGGCTCCTCGCGGGATTCGCAGGTCGGGCATAAAGTAATTTACCAGATTCTGGCGGATATTGAATTCCATATTAAAATTCTGCCCACGGAACATGCGGCGTGGCGGCGGGCCAACCAGGATTTTGTTAAGGCCGTTTTCTATCATTGCGGGAAGATCACCCAAATTATAACGCCCCGCAATCCTGCCGCTTACAGCGCCCGGTGCATCTACTACCACAACCCGGCTGCCGTCCTCAAAAAAGGCCTGTACTTTTGCATTTGGTATATTAAATTTTTGAGTGGAAGTGGCGAAATTCAAATTTGTAAGCTCCGCATCCAGGTTCATATCGTTCAGACTGGTCATCGCTATATTGCCGTTCACCTGACCGCTCATCACCTGGCTGCCGGAGGCCCCGGTAAAATAATTCAGGTTCAGATAGCCAATATCTGCATTTATATCGGCCAGGATCCGCGAGGTCCGGAAATCTATAAGCCCCTTCACCGTGCCACGCGCCTGGTCGTCATTTACCTTTACAAGTCCATTATAGGTTCTGTGGTCCAGCAACCCGTCCAGAGTGACATTATTGATTACTTTATCTAAAATTTCAATGCTGGCAATCTGGGACTGCGTGCGGATGCGCATGGTATTCACATCAAAACTCTGCCCGTCCACATTAAATTTACCTGTGATGAGTCCAACCTGCTTACTTTTGGTGATTATAGAGGTGTTGAGATCAAAAACCTCAGCATATCCACGGTATTTGGGCATAACCGTGCTGTAATCGGTCAGGTAGAAATTACGGATATTTGCCCTGCCAATACCTGTAATCAGATTGCCTCTGGGTATATAAATCTGCTCGGGCATTACCCTTGCAGCACCACGGTATCTGAGCCTGCCGAAATCATCCGCAAAATTCTTCATCTTTTCGGAGACAAAAGTAGGCAGCATGGCTTTCAGACCTTTATAGGTAAAGTCGGTAGACAGGTCATTGGTTTCAATTACAAACTTTCCGTTCAGTAAGTTACTGAGTTTCATGGTACCGGTACGAATACTGACATCCGGGTTCCCCAGAACAAAGTTACTGAGGTAGAAGTTGTTAAGAGGTCCGGCCATCGATCCGGAGATGTTTACCGGCTTATAATTATCCCATTGTGTAACAAAATAACTGATGTCATAGCCGCTGATCTGACTACCCTGCTTCATTACCATTTCCCAACGGACCCGGTTGGTAAAATCTGCCCACGATCCGTTATTCAGATTGAATTTTACATCGCCCTGCAACAGGGTGTGGTCTGTAAGGAGGGTAAGATCCCGCAGTGAGAGAAAATCTTTGGTAAGGGAAATATCCGCTGAAAAGGTATCTACAGTATGTTTCTTGCCCCAGCGGCTTGTATTGAAGCTAAGATTATTAACCTGAGCGAAAACATCGCCACCATTTACACGAACACTCGGTGCACGCAGGTTTAGGTTTTGGGCTACCAACCACCGGCCTTTGTCGCCATCGCTGTTCCTGTTGATGATGGAAACCTTGGAATTCACAAGTTCTACCCGGGAATTGAGCAGAAAAGGAGGTTTGGTGGGATCTGCTTTCTTTCCTGAATCAAAATTTCCGATATACCTGATGAAGTTGGAAATGCTGTCGCCTTCATAGGTAATTACCTTTATATCCGCTTCGGTCAATGTCAGCGCATCAAAACTGAGCGAGTTACTGCTGCCGCGGATAGCATTGCTGGCCAAAGCAATCCAGTTGGAGTTGGCACGGAATTCACGAACTTTTATGAATTCAAGTCCTTTATAGTCTTTAATTGTAAGGCCGCGAATGGTTACATCTCCAAAGTAATCCACATGGACGTCGCGTGTGGACATCTCTGCCTTAAAATCCTGGTTAAGGATCTGCAGTGCCTGGTTGGCTGCCCAGCGTTTTGTTACAGGTAAATTTACTGCCACCAGTGCAAATACGACCAGCGAGAGGCTGAACCAGAAAATAATGAGCATTAATCTCACCCACCAGCGAACGCTGGTTACATCCTTTGCAGCCTGCTCTACAATAGCGCCTGCTGAACCCACGGGATCCTGCACTACATCGGAGACCACCTCCTTTACCTGCTCTACTTTTTCACCGATTTTTTCGGGAATAGTATTTGAATGCTGCTCGTTACTGTTTTTATTATTCTCTATATTTGCCATTGTAATGAACGAGTCAATAATTTTAGGGATAGAGTCGTCCTGTGACGATACTTCTGCCGCAGTAATCAGAGGTAATGAGATTCTCTCCAATATTGCAGCCAATCAGGAAATTCACAACTTATACGGCGGGGTTGTCCCCGAACTGGCTTCCCGTGCGCATCAGCAAAACATCATTCCAGTAGTACAGCAGTCCCTAACCAGAGCAAATATACAACAAAATGATATTGACGCTGTAGGCTTCACCCGCGGCCCCGGCCTGTTGGGATCACTACTTGTAGGAACTTCATTTGCTAAGTCTCTGGCTATGAGCCTGAATGTACCCTTAATTGAGGTAAATCACCTCCAGGCCCACATTTTAGCGCATTTTATTGCCGATGCAAATCCTGTGCCTCCGAAATTCCCTTTCCTATGTCTTACTGTTAGCGGTGGACATACAATGATTGTACTGGTTAAGGACTATTTTGACATGCAGATCATCGGTAAAACTACGGACGATGCTGCAGGTGAAGCCTTCGACAAGATCGGAAAGATATTTGGTCTGGATTATCCGGCGGGTCCTATTATTGACAGATTAGCCAAAGACGGAAATTCTACAGCCTATGAATTCAGCAAACCGAAGATGCAGGAGTACGATTACTCCTTTAGCGGTATCAAAACTTCTGTGCTTTATTTTATCCAAAAAGAAGTAAGGAAGAATCCGGAATTCATCAGCGAAAACATAAATGATCTTTGTGCGTCAGTTCAGAAAAGCATCGTAGACATCCTGATGCAGAAACTTACAAAGGCAGCTACTGAACTGAAAATTTCCGAAGTTGCGATAGCAGGAGGTGTTTCAGCCAACTCAGCACTGAGAGAAGCAATGCAGGATACAGGACGACGATTAGGTTGGAATATTTATATACCAAAATTTGAGTATACTACAGATAACGCCGCAATGATTGCCATGGTAGCAAAACTCAAATTTGAACGTGGTGAATTTTCGGACCTCTCCGTTTCTGCCGCAGCCAGGTATGATCTGGTGTCTGATTTCACTAATAAGGATTAATTCATACAGTGATGAAATTATTTTTTGGCGAAATTTTCCCCGAAGTTAAGATTGATGAAGATGAACAGCAGCACATCCTTAAGGTTTTGCGTATGCGTGATGGTGATGAAATTACAGTCACTGACGGAAAAGGAAATGCGGCAAACGGCCAGCTGATCCTGGAGGGTAAAAAAGTTATTTTGGATAATGTAAAATACCTTCCGCCGGCTCTACCCTTTTCCCTGAACCTTCATATTGCGATTGCACCAACCAAAAATATAGACCGTATCGAATTTTTCGTGGAAAAAGCCACTGAAATGGGCATCAGCGAGATAACATTCTTACTGACGGAAAAGACGGAACGGCGGAATTTGAACTTCGAAAAATTACAGAAGCAGGTGATCGCCGCATCCAAACAGTCGCTTCGTTTTCACTTTCCAAAGGTGAACAACCTAACCAAGCTTTCAGATTTTATTCAGAAACAGGCCCCCGGGGAAACATTTGTAGCACACTGTGATTCTGCTTTTGAGAGAAGAGAACTCCATCAGATTCCTATTATGGACAGAATAACCTTTATGATAGGACCTGAGGGCGATTTCAGTCCGGCAGAGATTAAGCTGCTGGCAGACGCTGGCATCACAGCGGTTTCGCTGGGTAAACAAAGGTTACGCACCGAAACGGCAGGTACATTTGTAGCAGCATGGAATTACAACCGGATAAATGGAGGACGATAGTATACGTTGAGCATTTATCTTCTGCAAAAGTGGCTCGTGGAACCTAACTTATCAAACTGAACCTTGAGATTTCGAGAGAGGTCACATAAGTAAATTTCATGGCAAGGAGGCAAATGGAACTTCAGAAGATTTCCAATGATCTGTTTGAGAGCCACGCTAACTACAACCTATCCTTATTGCTTCCCGTCATTCTTGACGGGAATATTTTAACCAGCAATTAACTTTAAGATTGAATTTCTATTCAGTCTTTTTACTCGTTTCTCCTCTATTAAAGCTTCTTTTTTTGTTTGGTATGGCGCTATATAAACCACTCTCCAGTCACGTACAGAAGAGGTGAATTTATGCAGGCCATTAAGATGATGATTGAGACGCTGTGCTACATCGGTTGAAAACCCT